>JAHCAW010000007.1 GCA_019634695.1 Candidatus Sumerlaeia bacterium | reverse complement strand
CGCCTGCCGGGCCGGCACGACGACGCGGTTTTCGTTCGGCGACAGCGACTCGTCGCTGGGCAACTACGCGTGGTTCACGTCGAACTCGGGCAGCCAGACGCGTCCCGTGCGGGGCAAGCAGCCCAACGCTTGGGGGCTGTACGACATGCACGGCAACGTGTGGGAGTGGTGTCTGGACTGGTTCGGTGCCTATCCCGGCGGGAGCGTGACAGATCCCACTGGGCCGTCGTCGGGCTCGGGCCGCGTGGTCCGCGGCGGCAGTTGGTACCTCACCGCCGGGCGCTGCCGGTCGGCCAGTCGCAGCAGCTACGGCCCGACGCTCCGGACCAACATCAACGGGTTCCGGGTCCTCGCAGTCCAGTAATGTGGGCCCAGTCAGGTGAGCGGAGGCGGGATGGGGGTCGAGCGAAGGGGCGTGCGGAGCCGCCCCGAAGCCGACACCTGACGATGCCGGAGCGAGCGGCAGCAAGGCATCTCTTCTGAGGGCGCTCCCGGGTGGCGGCCGTCGTTTAGCGTGCTTCAGCACGCTCTTCCTTGCCCCCTGCTTCAGCAGGTGGGATCGGGCTGCCAACAATAGCTCATTGGAGCGCGCTTCAGCGTGCTTCCTTTCACCCTTCTCTTTTCCGTGGTTTCAGATTGCAGGGAGTCTCTCAATTCGGCACGACGAAAAGCATGCTGAAGCATGCTTAAAGAGTAGAATGTGCAATTCCTATCCCGCCGGGTGAACCCGGGGGCAAGGAAGAGCATGCTGAAGCATGCTGAGGGCCGGCGCCGGACTGGTTACTGGAGCTTGGTGCCGGGGCTGGCTTCGGACGGCTGTGGGGGCCGAGTGTGAATCGCTGTGGAGGCCGGGTGTGGCGGGTCGTGGAACAACACCCCGCAGAACCTGCGGTCCGCGAACCGCAACAGGAACACGCCGGACAACCGGAACAACAACCTGGGGTTCCGGGTCATGCTCCCCCAACACCCCGCCCGATCCGGCCAGAGCCGTGCCGCCCACGGACGACGCGGGTGCGCCGAATCGGGGTGTTGATACTCGCATGCGGCGGCCTCCGGCGCCGCCCGACCCTGCGGCAGTCGGGATGGACGAAGAGACGCTGGAACTGGCGGGTGGGACGATGCGCCCATCGCCCTCCCGCCGGGCCGCCTCCGCGCAGACCGCCCGATGGACCGGATGGACGGGCCGGGAGCGCCGAGCCTCCCCCTTCGCCTGCGGCTTCCGTCTTCGCCAAGGCTTCGACGGACAGGCCGGCGGACAGGCCAGCTCGGCACTTCCAATGGACTTTATGGACCGGATGGACCCGATGGACGAGCTCCTTGGCCCAGCCTGCCGAGCGCCGATTCCCGCATGCTTCCGTGAAGGTCCGTGTCGGTCCGTGTTTGTCCGCGTTCCCGTGCCGCCCCCCGGCCGCGCGAGTACGGATCCGCCTTCGCTGGGCTTCGGACGGACAGGCCCTCGCGTTCCCAGGGGGGGGCGCCCGCCCCTTTTCCGGTAGACCTACCCCCGGCCGCCCTCGTAGCCCTTCCCCACCCTTGTCGAGGATTGCCGCCCCACCATGCGTTTCAACCTGCGTTGGCTGCTCGAGTATCTCGAAACTCCCCTGAAGTACGACGACCTGCTGGCCGCGATTACGATGGCCGGTCTGGAGGTCGAGCAGGCGCTCGATCTCGGCCTGGGCAGCGGCAAGATCGTCTTCGCCGAGATCCTCGAGGTGAACCCCCATCCGAACGCCGACAAGCTTTCCTTCTGCAAGGTGAACGCGGGGGGCGAGAAGCCGCTGGAGATCGTCTGCGGGGCGACGAACATTGCGCCCGGCCAGCGCGTGCCGCTGGCACTGGTCGGCGCCACGTTGCCCGGCGGCATCAAGCTGAAGGCCACCAAGATTCGCGGCGTCGACAGTCAGGGCATGATGTGCTCGCCGTCGGAGATCGGCATCAGCGACGACCATGACGGCATCTGGATTCTGCCGGAGGACTCGCCGATCGGCGAGCCGTTCGACGCGCTGGTCGATGTGAAGGTGACGCCGAACCGGCCGGATGCCCTGTCGCTGATCGGCGTGGCGCGCGACCTGGCGGCCAAGACCGGCGGCAAGCTGCGCACGCCCGAGGTGAAGTTCACCGAGGCCGACGAGCGCGCCGAGTCGGTTGCGCGCATCGTGCTCGAGTCGCGCGAGGATTGCCCGCGCTACGCCGCGCGCGTCATCAAGGGCGTGCGCGTCGGGCCGAGCCCCTTGTGGATGCGCCGCCGTCTGGAGGCCGCCGGCCTGCGCCCGATCAACAACGTCGTCGATGTGACGAACTACGTGATGCTCGAGATGGGCCATCCGCTGCACGCGTTCGACCTGGCCCGTCTGGCGCAGCGCACCATCGTGGTGCGCAACGCGCGTCCCGGCGAGACGATCACGCTGCTCGACGAGTCGACCGCCGAACTGCTGCCCACCGACCTGCTGATCTGCGACGCGGAGAAGGCCGTCGCGCTGGCCGGCATCATGGGTGGGGCGAACTCGGAGATCTCCGACACGACGTCCGACGTGCTGCTCGAGGCGGCCTGCTTCCGCCCGGCGACGATCCGTCGCACGGCCAAGCGTCTGGGCAAGTCGACCGATGCGTCGTATCGCTTCGAGCGCGGCACGGATCCCAAGCGCCTCGTGAACGCGCTGCATCGCGCGGCGCAGCTCATTGCCGAACTTTCCGGCGGCAAAGTCCTGAAGGGGCATCTGGACGCCATCGCGCGGCTGCCCGAGCGCGAACCGATCACGCTGCGCCTCGAGCGCCTGCGCCGGCTCTCGGGTCTGTCGCTCACCGGTCGCGAGATCACCGTGATTCTCGGATCGCTGGGCTTCGAGGTCCAGCGCGCCGACGAGAAGGAACTCTTCGTCGCCGTCCCGTCCTTCCGTCCCGACATTACCGGCGAGGCCGACCTCATCGAGGAGGTCGCCCGCATTCATGGCTACGACCGCATTCCGGCCTCGATGCCGTCGGTGCCGTGCAATGCCACGCTGCCCGACGCCGGGCTGGACCTCGAGCGTCGCGTCGCCGATGCGCTCGTCGCGATCGGGCTGACGCAGGCGATCAACTTCTCGTTCGTCGGCGAGTCGGCCAACGCGCGCGTCGGCGTGCCGGCCGACGATCCGCTCCACATCCGGCTGCGGAATCCGCTCACGCAGGACCAGGCGGTCATGCGCCGCTCGCTCGTCCCGTCCCTGCTGGACAACGTCGTGCGGAACCTGAACCAGAGTGTCGAGTCGATCCGCCTGTTCGAGATCGGCCGGACGTATGCCTGGCGGACGGCCGAACCGGTCGCCGAGGAGGACGTGCGCAGCCTCGAGCCGGCGGCCGACGAGCACCCCTGGCTGGCCGTGGCGCTGTGCGGCCAGCGCCCGGGCGATTGGCGCTCGCCGGGACGCGAGATGGACTTCTTCGATCTCAAGGGCATCGCCGAGGCGTTGCTCGAGCGCCTCGGGCTCGGCCGCGTCGTGGTCGAACCGGTGCGCGACATTGGCTATCTGCACCCGGGCCGCGCGGCGGCGTTCCTGAAGGGGGGCGAGCGGGTCTGCTGGTTCGGCGAGCTGCACCCCTCGCTGGCGCGCGAGCTGGACCTGCGGCGGCGGGTCTTCGTGCTGGAGTGCCCGCTGGACGGGCCGGTGCGCGGCAAGGCCGAAGCGCCGAAGTTCCGCGAACTGCCCCGCACGCCGGCGGTCAAGCGCGACCTGGCCCTGGTCGTCCCGGCCGGCGTCACGGCGCTGGAGGCCGAGCGGCTCATCAAGTCCGCCGGCGGCAACCTTCTGACCGGTCTGCGCCTGTTCGATGTCTACGAGGGGGACAAGGTCGCCCCGGGGCACCGGTCGCTGGCCTTCTCGCTGACGTTCCGGGACCCGGACCCCGACAAGACGCTGACGGACGAGCAGGTGACCCAGGTCCTGGGCAGGATTGTCCAGGGGCTGGAGAAGGGCTGCGGGGCCTCGCTGCGGGCGTGAGGGCCCCGCTTCAAAGGGGTTGATTCGAATCCGGCAGGACGGGCAGGATTCGACTGCTGGATGCCGGGCACGGGGCTGGCTTCCCGAAACCCGTTCGGCCTTTGTGCGTGAAATCCTCCCCTTTCCGGGCCCCCGATCCCTATGGCCAAGATCGCCCTCATTTCGGTCTATGACGAGTTCTGCATCGGGATGCGCTACGTGGCGTCCTACATGTCGCGTCATGGGCACCCGGCGACGATCATCAACCTGAAGCGCTACAACAAGATGGAGCGCGACTCGGCGCCCAAGGACATCGAGGACGGCTACCTGACGCAGGTCTGCCCCCGGGGCGAGGTGTACCTGGACTACTCGTCGGACATCACGCCCAACGAGGAGGCGCTGCTGTTCGACATCCTGGCCAAGGGCGACTTCGATTTCGTCGGCTTCAGCGTCCCGTCCTACCATGCGCACGTCGCGCACAAGTACACCGAGGAGATCCGCCAGCGGTTCGGCCTGCCGGTGATCTGGGGTGGCGTGCACGCCACCGTCGCCGCGGCCGACTGCATCACGAGTGCCGATTACGTGGCGGTGGGCGAGGGCGAGGAGCTGTTCCTCGAACTGATCGAGCTGCTTGAGGCCGGCGGCAATCCGATCGAGCGCCCGGTCGATGGCCTCTGGGTGCGCCGGCCGGGGCAGGAACCGGTCGTGCATCCGACGCGCATGCCGCCGAAGGAGCTCGACGAGCTGCCCTTCCCGCAATACGATCCGCTCAACGAGTACCTGATCGAGGACGACCGGCTCTACCACAACGAGCCGTTGGTCTTCAGCCAGTTGCACTGGACGTACAAGACCGTGACGGGACGGGGGTGTCCGTACTTCTGCTCGTTCTGTGTCTGGTCGACGATCAAGCGCGACATGCCGGAGACGAAGAAGCTGCGGCGGCGCACGCCGCTGAACGCCATCGAGGAACTGGTGGCCGTCCGCAAGTTGAACCCCCAGATCATGATGATCGAGTTCGAGGACGACATCTTCACCGTGCAAAAGGGCTGGCTGGAGGAGTTCGCGCCGCTCTATCGCGAGAGGGTCGGCCTGCCGTTCTGGTGCTACACCTATCCTGCCTTCGTGAACGACGAGAATCTGGCGATCCTGAAGGACATGGGCATCGCCTACATCACGATGGGCGTGCAGTCGGGCAGCGACCGGATCAACTACGAGGTGTTCGAGCGGCGGACCGAGCGCAAGCGCGTGCTGGCCGCGATGGAGTTGATCGCCAAGCACGACATCCTGGCGAACTACGACATCATCACGAACAACCCGTACGAGACCGACGAGGACCGGATGCAGACGTTGACGCTGCTGGCGAACATTCCGGGGCGCTTCAACCTGCACATGGGCAAGCTGGCGTGGTTCCCGGGCACGACGATCTCGGTGCGCGCGGCGACGGAGAACAAACTGCGCGCCGCCGACGAGAAGCTCTATCGATTCTGGAACGCCCTGTACCTGATGGCCCAGTTGCGTCTGGCGACCGAGGAACAACTCGTCGCCATGACCCGCGACGAACACCTGCGCGAGGATCCCGAAATCCTGTGGTCGGTGCTCAAGCGCTTCGACGAGATGACCGAGATGGAACGCGAGATGCACCAGTTGCGCGTGCAGAACGAGCAGTTGCGCGGCGAGGTGCAGACGTTGCAGTCGCGCTACGAGGCGCTGTCGGGCCGGCGCGTCGTCAAGGTCGGCACGCGCGTGGCCGATTCGTTCAAGAGCCTGGTGGGCTGAAGGCCGACACGGACGAACGCGGACTTGCCCAGAGTGGGGTGGAGCGGTTTCTGGTCGGGAAAAGGCTTCGACACGCGCCGGCGGGGCGTGCCAAGGGTCTGACCGCCCGGGCGCGAACCGCCCGGAGAACCGAATCGGGCAACGCACCGCAATGGCCCATCGCCAGTCGTTCCTCAGCCTTGTCCGGCGCGACCTGCGCGCCGCCATCGAGAACGATCCCGCCGCACGCGGACCGCTCGCGGCCATCGAGGTCGTCCTCACGTATCCCGGCTTCCACGCGATCTTCCTCCATCGCATCAACCACACGGTCTACCGCCTCGGGATTCCGATCCTGCCGCGCCTGATGGCCCACCTGACGCGATGGCTGACCGGGATCGAGATTCATCCCGCAGCCCGCATCGGCGCCGGCCTGTTCATCGACCATGGCATGGGCGTCGTCATCGGCGAGACAGCGATCATCGGCCGCAACTGCACGCTCTTCCATCAGGTGACGCTCGGCGGCACCGGCAAACAGACCGGCAAGCGCCACCCGACGCTGGAGGACAACGTCGTCGTCGGCGCGGGTGCCAAGGTGCTCGGCAACATCACGCTCGGGCAGGGCTGCTACGTCGGCGCCAACAGCGTCGTGCTGACCGACGTGCCTCCCACTTGCACGGTCGTCGGCATCCCGGGGCGGATCGTGCGAGCCGGCGGCGAGAAGGTCACGCACGCCAAGGCGCTCGATCACATTCACCTGCCCGACCCTGTGCGCGACCGCTTCCTGGCCATCGAGCAGCGTCTCGAGCGCGCCGAGGCGAAGCTGGGCCTGAAAGAATAGGCCTGCGCCGAAAACAGCGACGCCGGCCGATGCGAGCACCGGCCGGCGTCGAGGGTTCCCGTGTGGCGCGCGTCAGTTCATGCGGCCCTTTTCGAGCTTCTCGCGGCAGGGAATGCACAGCCGCGCAAAGGGCTTGGCGCGCAACCGCCCGATCGGAATGAACGGGCAGGTCTCGCAGAGCTTCAGGTTCTCGTCGGCGCACATCTCGCACAGCCCATACGTGCCCTCCTCGAGCCGCTCGATCGCGTTGAGGACCTGACTGAGCCGTTCCTCTTCGTAGCGCCGCGTCATGAACGTCGTCTCCAGGGCGGCGCTGTCGGTGGCGGCGTCGGCCTGGTGATTCGAGAAGCTGCGGCTCATGCTCTCCTCGCTCGACAGGGCGAGGTCGTTGATCATGGCGAGATCGCGCACGAGGCGGTCGCGCTCGTGCATGAGGATGTCGCGGAGTTCGCGCAGTTCGGTGCGCGAGTAAGGGGCCTTGCGGCGGCGACGCTTGGCGGCGGCGGCCGACTTGGACTCGGCGGGCGGGGGAGCGGTCTCCTTCGGGGCCGCGGTGCCGCGGCGCGCCTCGGCGAGTTCCTTGGCCTTGGCGACCGATTGCGGCATGCGCTTGGCCTCGAGCGCGGACTTGCGCTCGGCTTCCTCGGCCGCGCGGCGGGCGTCCTGCCGGGTGTCCTGCGCGCGCATGGCAAGCAGGCGCTTGAGAATGTCGCCCCGGGAGGGGCGCTTCTTCTCGGCGGCTGGCTTGGCCTTCGCCGCGCTGGCCTTGCCGGTTGCCGGTGCGACGGTCTTGCCGCGCAGGGCGGCGGCCTTGCGCACGGCGGCGATGGCCGACGGCTTTGGCGGAGCGAGCTTTGCGTCGGCCGCCGCATCTGCCTTGGAGCGTCCACTCTTGGCAGGGGCCTTCTTCGCGACGGGTGCCTTTGCCGCCGGCTTCGCGACGGGCTTCTTCGCGGGCGCGGCCTTGGGCTTCGCGGGGGCCTTGCGTGCGGGCGGCGCCGGCGCGGCAGCGGCCTTCTTCACCGGGGCCTTCGCGGGCTTCTTGTCGGCACGCGCGCTGGCCTTCGCAGGACTGGCCTTTGCAGCAGCGACCTTTGCCGGTGCGGGCTTTGCAGCGGGCGCTGCCTTGGCGGCGGGCTTCTTCGGAGCAGCCTTCTTGGCGGCGACCGGCTTGGGGGTCGGCTTCTTCGCGGCGGCCTTGGGTGCGGCGGGCGTGGCTTTCTTGCGAGGGGTCATGGGGCGATTCTCCTCATCGCATCCGTGCACCGGGGGCAGAGCGCCGGGTGGGCGGGATCGGTTCCGTTCTCTGTCGAGTACGTCCAGCATCGTTCGCAGCGCGCGCCGTCCGCCCGGACGATCGTCAGGGCAAGCCGCAGGCGGCTGGCCTCCAGACCGTCGAGCGGCGCGACATCGGCGCCTTCCTCGATCCGCACCTGCGAGACGATGAACAGGCGCGGCAACAGGGCCTGATTGGCCCGCAGGAACTCGAGGGTCGCCGCGTCGCCGCTGCGCAGCACCACGGCCGCCTCGAGAGAATTGCCAATGGTCTTTTCCTCCGCCTGGCGCAGCGGCTCGATCGCCTTCTGCACCTCCGAGCGCAGCGCCAGCAGCCTGTCCCACTTCTCCAGCAGGCCGGCGTCCTCCCATGCGGGCACGTCGGCGGGGAAGTCCGTCAGGTGCACGCTCTCGGGCTTGCCGCTCCATGCCGGCAGGTGACCCCACGCCTCGTCCGTCGTGAAGGGCAGGATCGGGGCCAGCATCCGCAGCAGCGAAACCGCGATGTGGTGCAGGGCCGTCTGGCAGGAGCGGCGCGCCAGATCGCCCGGCGCCGAACAGTACAGGCGGTCCTTGGCGCAATCGAGCACCACGGCGCCGAGGTCGTTGACGCAGAAGCTGTTGAGCGCGTGGTAGACGCGGTGGAACTCGTACTCGTCGTAGGCGCGCCGCACGCGGGCCTGCACGTCGGCGAGCCGCGCCAGCGCCCAGCGGTCGTCCTCGACCAGCGAATCGATCGCCACCGCGTCCGTGTCCGGGTTGAAGTCCGACAGGTTCCCCAGCAGGAAGCGGATCGTGTTGCGCAGGCGCCGGTAGACGCCGCTGACCTGCTTCAGGATGTCGGGCGACACCGACACGTCGGTGCGGTATTCCTCAGAGGCCACCCACAGGCGCAGCACGTCGGCGCCCATGTCCTTGATGACTTCCAGCGGCGAGACCACGTTGCCGCGGCTCTTGCTCATCGGCTGGCCCTTGCCGTCGAGCACGAAGCCGTGCGTCAGCACCGCGCGATACGGCGCGCTGCCACGCGTGCCCATCGCCACCCACAGGCTCGACTGGAACCAACCGCGGTGCTGGTCCGACCCCTCGAGGTACAGGTCCGCCGGCCAGTGCAGGTTCTCGCGCGGCTCCAGCACGCCCAGGTGGCTGGCGCCCGAGTCGAACCAGACGTCGAGGATGTTGTATTCCTTCTCGTAGCGGCCCGCCTCGGCGCGCATCGTCTCGGGCAGGAAGTCCTCGACCGGGCGCGCGTACCAGCAGTCCGTTCCCTCGGTGGCGACCAGGTCCGCGAAGCGGTCCACGATTTCGCGCGTCAGCACCGACTTGCCCGTCTGGCGGTCACGCACCGACGGGATCGGCACGCCCCACGAGCGCTGGCGCGACAGGCACCAGTCCGGCCGCCCCGCCACCATGTTGTAGATGCGCTCGCGGCCCCACTTCGGAATCCATTGCACTTTGTCGATTTCGGCCAGCGCCGCCTCGCGCAGCCCGTCCTTCTCCAGGTCCATGAACCACTGCTCGGTCGCGCGCATGATCACCGGCTTGTGGCTGCGCCACGAGTACGGGTAGCTGTGCGTCACCTTGCCCGCATGGATCAGCGTGCCCGCGTCGCGGAACTTCGCCACCAGGCGCTCGTTCGCCTCGAACACCGAGACGCCCTGCATCTCGGGGTACAGCTCACTGAAGCGGCCCGCCTCGTCCACCGGATTGAAGACGCCCAGCCCGTACTGCTGGCCGATTGCGAAGTCCTCCACGCCATGCGCCGGCGCCGTGTGCACGCAGCCCGTGCCCTGCTCCAGCGTCACATGGTCGCCCAGCATCACAAGCGACCGCTTGTCCGGGAAGACCGGATGCGCGCACTCGAGCCGGTCCAGCACCGAACCCTTGAAGCGCCCGACCACCTCGCCCTCGAGGCCCGTCGTCGTCTTGAAGTGCAGCAGCAACCCCTCGGCGATCAGCAGCGTCTCGTCGCCGATCTTGTAGCCGACGTAGTCGAAGTCCGGGTGCACCGACACGCCCAGATTCGCCGGCAGCGTCCACGGCGTCGTCGTCCAGATCACCACGGTGGGGCGCACGAAGCCCGCCAGCGGCTCGGGCAGGCTCGCGATCGCCAACGGGAAGCGCACGTAGATCGAGTGCGAAACGTGATTGTCGTTGTATTCGATCTCGGCCTCGGCCAGCGCCGTCTCGAACACCGGGTCCCAGTGCACCGGCTTGAAGCCCTTGAACACCAGCCCGCGCGCGACCAGGTCGCCCAGCCCGCGCACGATGGCCTCCTCGTACTGCGGCGCCATCGTCATGTACGGCCGGTCCCACTCGCCCACGATGCCCAGCCGCTGGAACTCCTCGCTCTGCGTCGCGGACCACTTTGCGGCGTACTCGGCGCACAACCGCCGCACCTCGAGCGGTTCCTTCCTGCCCGCCTTCGCCTTGCGCAGTTCCTCGACCACCTTCTGCTCGATCGGCAGGCCGTGGCAGTCCCAGCCCGGCACGTACGCCGTCTGGAAACCGGCCAGCGCCTTGTAGCGCACGACGATGTCCTTGAGCACCTTGTTGAGCGCGTGCCCGATGTGGATGTGCCCGTTGGCGTACGGCGGGCCGTCGTGCAGGATGAAGGGTTTCGCGTCGGCGCGCCGCGTCTCGAACTTCTCGTTCAGGCCGCTCTCGCGCCAGCGTGTCAGCAGCTCGGGCTCGCGCTGCGGCAGGTTGCCGCGTTGCGGAAAGTCTGTCTTCGGCGTCAGGACGGTGCCCTTGTAGTCCGTGCCGGTATCCGTGCCAGCCATGGGTTTGCCTCGTGGAGTCGTGGGGAGAGAGTTCTCGGTGGCGGGGGAGTGCGCCTTGGGGTGGCTACAACCGCTCGATCATGCCCAGGACGATTGCCTGCCGGGCGGGCTCGAGCGAGTTGGCCACCTCGATAATCTCTTCCACGGAAACCGCCTTCAGCGCCTCGGGGTAGCACTCGTCCGTCACCGTCGAGAGCCCCATCACCTTCATGCCCGAGTGCACGGCCACGATGTTCTCCGGCACGGTGGACATCGACACGAGGTCCGCGCCGATGCGTTGCAGCGCCCGGTACTCGGCGCGTGTCTCCAGGTTCGGGCCCGTCACGGCCGCCACGACGCCGCGGTGCAGCTTCACGCCGCGCTCCAGCGCCACCTTCTCCGCCGTCGCCATCAGCGCCTCGCTGTACGGCTCGCTCATGTCCGGGAACCGCGGCCCCAGGCGCTCGTCGTTCGGTCCGATCAGCGGATTGTCCCCCATCAGGTTGATGTGGTCCGCGATCAGCACCAGCGACCCCTTGCGGATGTGCGGATTCACGCTGCCCACCGCGTTCATGATCACGAGCGTCGAGACCCCCAGCGCCTTCATCACGCGCACCGGGAAGGTCACCTGCTGCATCGAGTAGCCCTCGTAGCGGTGGAACCGGCCCTGCATCACCAGGGCTGTCTTGCCCGCCAGGCGCCCGCAGCACAGGAACCCGTGATGGCTCTCCACCGTCGAGACCGGGAAGTGCGGAATCTCGCCGTAGGGAATCTTGACGAGACCTTCGGGCTTGTCGCCCAACTGTCCCATGCCGGTGCCGCAGATCACGCCGACGGTCGGCGCCTGCGGGAACTTGCTGCGGATGAAGGTGGCGGCTTCCTGAATCTGGTCGTGGAGCGTCATGGTTGGGCCTTTTCGGCGAGGTCGGCGGGATCGAGTCCCGCGTCTTGCAATCGGCGGCCGAGGGCGGCTGCATCGGTGCCCTCGATCAGCACCATCTTGGCGCGGCTGGTCTCCCCGCGCAGGATTCGGACGGCGCCCTTCGGGACGCCCGCCAGGTCGGCCAGAAAGCCCACCAGCGCGGCGTTCGCCTTGCCGTCCACCGCCGGGGCCTGCAGGGCAATCTTCAATGCCCCGTCATGCACCCCGACCACACCCGTGCGCCGTGCATGGGGTTGCACCCGAACCGGCACGCGAACCCCCTCGGGGGTTGTTTGTAAGTCCAATGATGCCAGTATTCTGTCTGGGTGCCCTCCAAGGCTGTCGGTCCTCAGAGGCTGCACAGAGTAGAGGGGCCGAAGGGCATGTCAACCCAAATGGCGGGCAACGCCGGTGCGTCGCCGCGGGGCGGGTCCCAACGAAAACGGGGCAGCCGGCTGGCGGCTGCCCCGTTGGGGGTCGTGCGGGTGATGGGCCGGGTTACTCGATGACCGACGGGTAGACCTGCCACGGGCCCTGCGGCTTGTGCTCGAACCCGATGGTGGCGTTCTTCACCGGGCCGCCGAAGGCGTCCACGCCATTGGAGATCGACTCCCAGACCTCGCCGAACTCGTTGAGCTGCAGCAGGTCCGAGGCGCCGTCGCCGTTGATGTCCATCGCGAACACCCACCAGCCCTTGCCGCGGGTCGGGTCGTCGTGGAAGCCGAGGAAGCCCCAGGAGGCCGCGTCGAGCAACTGGTTGGCCGACGGATGCGCCAGCGCCATCCGCGTGGCACCGTCGTTGATCTGCACGAGGTCCGCGCGGCCGTCGCCGTTGAAGTCGCCCACATGCACGCCGAAGCGCGCCGGCGGATCGTGGCGCAGGCCGGGCATGCCCCAGATGGTTGCGGCGCCGAAGCCCGTTCCCGTCGAGAGCGCCACGAGCACCTCGCCCGTCGCGTTGTTCACGTCGATCAGGTCCGCGCGACCGTCTCCGTTCATGTCGCCGGCGAACAGGTGGCGGCCCTGCGCCGGGTTGTGCCGCAGCGCCGTCGTGCCGATCGGCACCGGACCCCCGATGCCGCCGTTCGTGTTCAGCGCCAACCCCAGCGCGTTGCCGTCGATCTGCGCGACGTCGGCGCGGCCGTTGCCGCTGAAGTCGGCGATCAGCACCGTGCGCCCGTTCGCCTCGTCCTCGCGGAAGCCGAAGGCCTGGCGCGTCGGCGGAGCCAGCGTCCGGTTGCCGTTGTTCATCGCCACCCAGATGTCGCCGAACTCCGTCAACGTGGCCACGTCACTGATGCCGTCGCCGTTGAAGTCCGCCGTGAAGGTGCGCCAACCGCGGGCCGGTTCGTGGTGGAAGCCGATGTAGTCGTAGCGGAACGGCGGCTGGAAGACGCCCGCCAGGTTCCGCGTGCCCCACACGTCGGTGAATTGGGTCAGCACCATCAGGTCGCGCGAGGTGCCCGCCTTGCGCCGGGAGATACTGCGCGAGACGATCGCGCTCTCCAGGCTGTTGTTGTCGAATGCCTGCACCTCGATCAGGTTGTTGCCCACTTGCAGCGGCGCATCGAACTGCCAGTTGGCGAACGTGCCGCCGACCTGGCTGGCGCTCTGCCACGGCGCCCCGAAGGTCGTCTCCAGCCCGACGCGGAAGCGCACCAGGCTGATCGTGCCGTCCGGGTCGGTGGCCGTGCCGCGCACGTTCACCGTGTTCTGGCTGTGCAGCGCCACGAAGCCCGGGGCCGGCACGGTGATCGCCACCTGCGGCCGCGCCGTCAGACGCGTCAGCACCCGCCGACGCACGACGCTGTTGAAGCCGTCCACGTCCCGCGCGCGCACCTCGATCACGTTCGCCCCGACGTTCAGGTTCACCGGCACGCTCCACTGCGCCCAGTCGCCCGTGCCGTTCACCGCCGTCAGCCACGGCCCCAGCAGGCTCAGGTTCGGGCCCGTGCGATACTCCACGATTGCGATCGCCGAGTCCGAATCCGTCGCCGTGCCCTGCAGCACGTAGACCGCCTCATCGTTCTCCAGCGTGATGTCATTGGGCGGGTCCAGAATCGTCACCACGGGCGGGATGATTGTCTCGCCGCGCGTCACCGTGCGGCTGACGATCGGGCCTTCCTGCCCGGTGTGATCCACCACCTTGACCTCATACAGGTTCGCGCCCGGGAACAGGTTCGCCGTGAACTGCCATGTCGCATCCGGCGTCAGGAAGCCCGACGTGATGTTGGCCGGGCCGAACGAGCCGCCGTTGACGCGGAACAGCACCGCCTGCACCAGGTCGCCGCCCGCGTTGGCCGTCCCCTGAATGGTCACCAACGTCTGCGTCGGCGAAACCAGAATGTCCTCGGATGGGCTCGTGATCGTGGCCGTGGGCGGATCGAAGTCGAACGCCGACACGACGATGATGCGCTGGGCGGCCGGACCGGCCGTCAGCGGATCCCACGCGCGCACCTCGATCAGGTTGAAGCCCCCGGCGTCATCCTCCAGATCAACCTCGAACTCCCACTCGGCGCTCTGGCCAGGCGAGAACGGCGTGATCGGAATCCACGGGCTCACGTAGGTCTTCGTCGCGTCTTCCTTCTTCTCGGCACCTTCGCCCGGCGGGGGCGGCGGCGGGGGATTGTACGTCGTCTCCGTCGTGAAGCGATACTCGATGCGCTGCAGCAACCCGTCGGGGTCCACCGCCGTGCCGCTGAAGCGATACGAGCGCACCGTGTTCGACACGATTCGATTGCTGTTCGGGTCCAGAATGTCGACGGTCGGCGGGATGTTCTCGCCCGAGCGTCGCAGCACCGTGCGCGCGACCTCCGCGCTCACGGCGCCCTCCTCGTCCACCGCGCTGAAGACCAGTCGGTTGTCGTCCGCAATCGCCGGCGACGAAGCCTGCGTCATGTGGAACTCCCACTCGACGCTGCGCCCGTCCTCGGTCAGCGGCGTCATGCGCGTGACGTCGAACAGGCGGTTCGGATCCGTGAAGCCCAGCGACCGGAACTGCACGCGCACGATCGCGTTGTTCGGGTCCGTTGCCGTGCCGCGCCAGGTGAACTCGGTCGTCGAGGAGTTGACGCTCAGGTCGCGCACCGGCTCGATCACCACCACCGTCGGCGGCGGGTTGAAGGTCGTATCCAGATCGATCACGCGGCTGGCGATGGCGCTGCGGCGGCCGCCATTGTCCACGGCCCGGACTTCCACTGTGTTGGCGCCCGCGTTGAGCACCGCGTTGATGCTCCAGTTCGTCCAGTTCCCGGAGTCGTTCGTTGCCAGCGACCACGCCACGGCCGGGCGCACGCGGAACTCCACGCGGTCGATCGTGCCGTCGAAGTCCAGCGCCGTGCCTTCAAGGCGGTACGGCGTCACGTTTGCCTGTGCATTGCGGTCCGGCGTCGTGATCGTCACCACCGGTGCCGTGTTGGCGGGCGCCGCCTGATCGGTCTGGATGTAGAGGCTGAAGCGATGCAGCGTGCCGGTGTCCTGCGCCGCGCGGTCCGAAATCGTCAGCAGCCAGACGCCGTTGGGATCGATGCCGTTGAAGACCGACAGCGACTCCATCGGGCGGAAGGGGCCGGAGAACGGCGCGCTCGCCTCGCCGGCGGTTTGGAAGGCCACCGCGGCATTGTCGTCGAAGATCGTCTGGCACAGGTTGGCGCCGCCGCGGCCGTTGTTCGGCCGACTGGTCAGCAGCACGCGCTGGCCGTTGGGGCCGGTGAGCGCAATCACCAGGTCGCCGACCCACGGGTGGACGAGTCCCACGTTGCCCGCCGGCGGGTTCGAGCCCGTCGTGCACGGCCCCGAGCCGTCGAAGCTGACGTCGATGTCGCGCACGAAGCCGACGATGCCGGTCACGTCCAGCGGGATCGTCACGCCGGTGTCGGTCGCGTCGGGGATCGCCACCGGCGGCCCGGCATAGGTGAACGTGAACGACTCGGCCCCGGCGCGCGCGCCGGCCAGTGCCATCACCGCGCAAAGTGCCCACAGGGCGGCCCGACGCACGGGACGCCGGCCCTGCAACCACGCACTACTTCCCATCCGGATCATTCGAGTCTCCAAAGTTACGGCCGGAGTTCGGCCAGCGATGCAGCGGGACGCCTCGGCGCGCCCCGGCCGCTCTCCTCCAGCAGGTGTCCCGTACAGTCTAGGGCAGCCGTTGCCGGATTGCACCCGGAAAGTGCAACGCATCGCACTGCCCGGCGCCCTGTCCCGGACACCCGGCATTCCCGGCACCACGCTGAAAAACAGACCGGGGGGTGTCGATACAAAAATCCCCCCGCCGGCGCGGCCGCTCCCGGGGTGGCTTCCCCCCCGGCCCGGGCCGACCCGCACCCGGACGCCCTACGGCTTCACGGCCCCCTCGGCCGCCTCCATCGCTTTCACTTTCGCCAAGGCGTCCTCCAGAATCTCTTCATACGGGGGCATGTCGGGAAACGCCCGGCCTTGGCCGATCTTGTGCCGTAGGCTCGTCGGCGCCTCCTGTGGCGCGATCCCAAGCGCACGAGGGTATGATGCATGGGTTGCATGTCGCCAGTTGTCCACGCCCATATGGAACGGATTGGCGTGGTCGATCATGAAGAACCGGACCAGCTCCTGAGTATCGTCGTTCGGCCGGTTCCCGTACAGGCGCTTCTCCGCCGCGATGAATACACGCGGACCAAGGGTTATGACATCCGTGTTCTGCTGGCAGGGAGGGCCCATGGTGAAGGTCTTTGCCTCAAGAACCTCGATATGGGCTTCATGGAGGGTTTCGCGAAACATAGATACAAGGAATTGAACCGAAATCTGCTCAACTGGCCAGATACACATTTCGTCCATGGGGTTCAGGGGCTTCAATCGACCGCCAGGTGCGACGGTGGTAGCAAACAACATGCTTCTGTCTAGGAAGAGCACGACCAGCTGTCCACCAAGGACCGACACGTCATGAATCTGTGCCACGTTGTAGTACAGATCGTCTTCATCAGGATATACCGGAAAAATACTATAGGGGATTTGCGTCTGCCAGAGTGTGCGCGTCGTTTCGCCGTCGGAGGCGCAAGTCTGCACTTCATAGTGGAAGGAAAGATAGGGGCCGGGTCCCAAGCCTTCCGTTGGCGGGAACCAATCCGGGGCTTCCGGCTGGTGCACAACCTCCAACCGCAACGCCAGGTCCCGATCCCGGTGCATGCTCTCGTATCTCGCGATCGGCGTCTGCCCGAAGGCCGCGGCGTGCATCATAGCCGACACCAGCAGGCCGACGGCCAGTATCGATCCTGTCAGCAGGCGTCGGCGGAGATGAGGGCTCGCTGGAATCGGCATTGGGCTACTCCTTCTGGCTCTGTTCGATCGCCTTCACTTTCGCCAAGGCGTCCTCCAGAATCTCCTCATACGGGGGCATGTCGGGAAACGCCCGGCCTTGGCCGATCTTGTGCCGCAGGCTCGTCGGCGCCTCCTGTGGCGCGATCCCGAGCGAACGAGGATACGTATGGGTTGCGTGTTGCCAATTGATCGCGTCCACGTAGTTCGGATTGGCGAAGTCGAACATGAAGAACCCGACCATTTCCCGATCTTCGTAGTTGGGCCGGTTCCCATACAGGCCCTTCTCCACTGCAATGAAGACTAGCGGACCAAGAGTTATGGCTTCCGTGTTCTGCACGAGAGGAGGATTCGTGATGAAGGTCTTTGCATCAAGAACCTCGATATGAGCATCCTGGAGGATGTCGCCAAACGCTCCAGAAAGGAATCTCACACAGCCCAGTTCAGTCGGCCGCTCATTCTTCAGGTCCATGAGATTCAGTGGCATGAGGTGGCCAGAGCCGGGCGCGACGATAAAAGCGCACAAGCGGCTTCTATACTGCGAGAGCACGACAAGCCGTTCACCAAGAATTGACACATCGTGAATTAGTTCCACGTGGTAGAACTGATCGGTTGGTATAGGAATACTTGGAACGACACTATACGGAACTTGCGTATGCCAGAGTGTACGTGTCGTTTCGCCGTCCGAGGCGCGGGTCTGCACTTCATAGTTGAGGGAAAGATAGGGGCCGGGTCCCAATCGCTCCGGTGGCGGGAACCAATCCGGGGCTTCAGGATGGTGCACAACCTCCAACCGCAACGCCAAGTCCCGATCCCGGTGCCCGCTCTCGTATCTCGCGATCGGCGTCTGTCCGAACGCTGCGGCGCCGCAAAGGGAGAGAACTGCCAAGAGAAATACTCTGAGGGCTTGTACCTGCAGTGAGTCTGAAGCGTAACTAAACATAGGAGCTACTCCGTTTCCTAGCTACGACGGTTACTGGTTGTACATAACTACTTGAAGCACGTTTGGGTCGTTTGGGACAGGGGGGGAGCCCGGGTAGAAGAAGAGGTCGATAGAACTGTCTTCCCAATCGTTCAAGCTGGAGAAAGTTGACCCGTACGAGGGATCGTAAATGTGACCAGCAAACTCAACCACCGCGTGATCCTCAAACGCGGCCCAAGGGTCAGGAGTAGGTCCTTGGCCAGGTACGCCTGGCAATTCTTGAAACGGAAGAACTGTTTGCCAGTTCTTAACGCCAAACCCGCATTGATCGGGTGCAGAGTGATCAACCACGATCATCTTCAGTCCTGAATGAATTCCTTGTGCAAGGAGAATATCGCGAAAGAACCTAGCCCATGCCCCGCATCGGGCATCATTGTGCGCCAGCAACTCCTCAGTCGAGAAGTACGGTGGTGTTTGGCTCCGTTCCTTGTAATAGAACAGCGCGTCGCCGTTTCGGTCTTCGACGGTAAGGTCTGCGAACTCGGTGAAGATCGCGTCGGCGAGGGCTTTGTCGGCAGTGCTGCGCCCCGAGCCCTTCTCGCACCCGATGTGGATGACCGTGTGGTACAGTCTGGACGCGGGCAGCAGGGGAGTGGCCAGGAGCACATAGAGCTCGTTGGAGGAGGTGCCGGCGGAGGTGGGGCATTCCCCCGTGCCGTAGAGAACTTCCCATTCGATCTGGAAGTCCTGCTTGTACAGGATCGTTCCCGGCAGATTGCCGGCACTCTGGATGGTTGCCGTAATCGTGGAGCCCTGATCGTCGCTGGCCACCACCTGCGCAGTTGTGGCCGGGAAATTCAGGTTTGGGTTGGTTGCGGTTCCCTTGATCTTCAGGGGGTCGCAGAACTTGCCTGCGATGTAGACCGTCACCTGAGCTGTGATCTTGTTGTTTCGGACGTAGGCGATCGGACTGGGGTGATAACCAAGGCTGATGTTGTCGCGGCTCCAGTGCGGATCGAGATAGTCTGGATATCCGGGTGTGTTCGGGTCACCCGGGTCGGGCCTGACCTGCACACCGCCCGAGAAGCTCACGCTCTTGAGCTCGGGCGTCGCGTCGAGAACCTGAATCGTGATGGTTCGTGTCTGGGTGGGGTCCGGGGTTGTTGCACGGAGATTCGGCAGGGATTCGAAGTCGTCCACGCACCCAACGATCGTCTTGGGGTCCGGGTTGTTGACCAGCATCGCTTTGAGCACGTAGGTGCCCGGCAAGTCTAGGTTGATCGCCGCCCCCTGCCACGACCATGTCGTCGTCCAGTGCGGATCTGAAATGTCGTTATAGTACTCGACCGAGTAGACTTGGCATCCGGGCTGGGTCGGATGCGGCCGTCGGACCTGCTTCCGAAGGTAGTCCTTGTCGACGATGTGGACCTGGGCGCCGATTCTGCTGGCCCAGACGGCCGCGTCGGTCGTGTCCGTCTCGCAGCATCGCGGAGCGGACGCAGTTGCGGGCGTGACTGTAATCACCGGGGCCGCGCCCGGCAGATGGCTGTCAAAGCAGTCGAAACAGGAGTCTGCGGCATACGCGCCTCGGGCGAGAAGTCCGCAGAGTATGGTCAGGATGGCCCGTGAGAGGAGCATTCCGGTGGGGGTCGTCATTGTTCTGTCGCCTCCTGCGTCCTGATACTGAAGCGCCGGGAAGCGAACGGTTTGGGCGCGAATGGAACCCGCATGTCGGTCTTGGCCCCTCGGATGGCGGCCTTTTCTTCTTCCGGGAGGTCCAGGTCGGATGCCAGGAACAGGAGTTCCTTCAGGCTCGAGTACTGCATGCTGACCGGGTTGCCGGCCCAGTAGAATAGTTCGTCGGCGTCCACCTCGTAATCGAGGTTGCGGGAAAGGGCCTCCATCGCCTCGTCAAGCTTGCCCTGAAATCGCAGGGCATTTGCGGCGCAGACGTGGGCCGCCGTGATCTCGCGGATGCGATTGGGGTACCGGTCCCGGAAGGTGAGGAGGTGCTCAGCCGCGAGTTCCCAGTTTCCCTCGAAGCGGTGTGACTCCCAATAAATCAGATCCGCGACTGCGTGGGCTCGCTCGTATTCCTTGGGAATCGTGTGGAGAATCTGGGCGCAGGCGCGTCGAACCTCGTTGTAGTAGGCCGACTCGCTGCGGGCGAGTTCGAGCAGACTGGCGGCCCTGAGCACCATTGCACGGGCACGCACGTCCATGTCATCCCCGTATGCCTCCAGAATCTGCGTGTAGCAATCGAACGCGCGCAGTCTGTTTGCCAGGTATTCCTGGTAGATCAGCCCTATCGTGAACGATGCTTCGATGGCATCCTCGCGAGACGTCGCAACCTCGCCGCGTGCGATTCGTCCGAGCGGGGTCAGAATCTCGCGCTCGACCTTCGCGACGTATTCCTTGTCCTCCAGTGCTGCAAAGGGCAGGCCGGTGTGCGCGCGAAGGATATGCATGCGATTCTGGCACACGTGCAACTCGAGTCTTGATCGGGCGGCCGAAGGAGGCAACTCGGCCAAGTGGCGTTCGGCCGTGTCAAGTTCGTCCTTGGCGAAGCTCTTCAACTTTTCGATGAGTCGCTGGCTCTCCGGCTCCAGTGTGAATGCCTCGGCGCTATTCGACACAAGCGCCTCGCCTGCTGTGGGAACATACTGCTTGCCGTGAGGGGTTCTGATGGCGGTTTGGAACTCTGTGCGCTCGACATTGCGAAACATCCGCTCATATGCGCCTTCACAGCCGTCGGCGCGCAAGCGATGCTTGAGCAGCGTTGCCTCGGGAAGGCATTCCAGCTTGCCAACCAGGAG
This sequence comes from Candidatus Sumerlaeia bacterium, assembly GCA_019634695.1. Classification (GTDB taxonomy): domain Bacteria; phylum Sumerlaeota; class Sumerlaeia; order SLMS01; family JAHLLQ01; genus JAHCAW01. Next base: position 104,955 of record JAHCAW010000007.1, on the reverse strand, counting down.
ATAGGACCAGTTCCCGAGGCGTCCCTCGTCCACCTCTCGTTCCCAGACGGGATCGTATCCCAATTCTGTCAGCCGCGCCTTCAGGCTCCCCCGTCGCTCCATTTCGACGGGGTTCGGGGCATCCAGTCTCATGGCATGAACTTGAACGCACCGGATCGCCACGGGGGGAGGTACCTCCGCCAGTACTGCCGTCCACGACACTGTGACGAGTGCCATGAGTACGATAATGATCCTCATCGGCTCGTGCTCCTGACCACGTTATTCCGTGGGTAAATATTGCTGGAGTACACTCACGAAATAGTGTGGCACCTGTCAAGAGCAGAGTTGTCCCGAATCTCACTCCCGATCTTGGGCGGCATCCGAGGTGCTTCCCTCAAGACTGTCGGGAGGATGCCCGGGATAATCTCCGGTGTGGTGTCTGGCGAGCGGGGCCTTGGCGGCAAAGGGGTGGGGTGGCGCTGACAGAACAGCGCGGTGCGGTCCGGTCGAGCAGACGGTGTGCGCATGGGCGACCTCCCTGTCCTGTCGGGCGACCTCGGTCTCTGCGCCGTCGGGGCTTCTTCCGGTTCTCCCTCCGGCTTGGGGCCGGATGCGGCCGACCCTGACGGCGTTGAGCGGATAGCAGACCCCGCACCCCGCCGGCCGGTTGGGGGAAACGCAGGAGTTTTTCTTCATCCGGCCAGAATCTGTCTGACGCACGGGCAACCGGAGCGTCAAGGCTCGTGGCGGCCTTTCGCTGGGAAAGGGGACTGCTGTCACTGCCCACCATGCGTCAGGGCTGAGTCGGCAGCCGCCACGTTTCCGTCCGATAGCGAAACGTCACCGGGCGGAACGCCTGATTGTGAGGCGACCGCGGGCCGACGCCGCCAAAGAGCATCTGCTCCAGAAGCGCCCCGGGCGGCAGTACCACATACGACGAACGTTCGAAGATGCGGGCCGATTCGAGTTGGTAGCGGGGCGCAGGGTCCGCCGTGCCGTACAGGCGCGCCATCATGACCGCCGAGCCTTCCTCATCCAGGACGGCCGGAGCCACCACGCGGCTGCGGGGCAGGAGGTAGCGCGCCAGCCGCGTGGGCCCCGCCGAGCCCGGTTGCAATCGTGCCTCGATGCGGACTTCCCCGCCGTCGACGGTGAAGGGCACCTCGACGGAATGGAACGTTGTGTTCGTGCCCATCCTTGGTAGCACATCGCCCCGCGCGTGGATCACCGCGCGAGGCCCCGAGCGATCAAGAAAAGAGATCTCCATCTCGGAGCGCGCCGGCCACGACCGCGTGTCGGCCCGGAACTCGATGCCAGTGATCGTTGTGCCCGGTTCGACTCTGATCGTTCGCGCCCAGACATCCCCCCGGTGCAGCACCACCGTTGCCTCGCGCTCCTCCTCATCGCCGATCGGCAGACTCTCCCATCCGCCGACCACCGGCGGAACCACGCGCGCATCGAAATGGTTCTCGTGTGAGAAGATGAAGAAGACGTCGCGCGCCACCATGTCAGGGCGGACTTGATGGGGATTCAGGACGATACGCTCATCCATTCTGCCTGCGCGGATGAACGCGGCCGCCTGCAGCCAGGGCTCGGTGTAGTGGTTGGCATGCAACGCGGCGCGTCCCGGCGAGCGCTCCGGATCCGTTTGCTGATGCAGTCGACGCGCCGCTTCCAGAAGCTCCGTCGTGGACTGCTCGTTCGCGATGTAATTCTGGGTACTTTGGTGCGCATAGGCGACGAGGCACACGGCATGGAGCAGGATCGCTCCGAAGAACAATCCCGCCACCGCCGTCAAAGCCACGACACTTCGCGGCGACCTGTCCTCGCGTTTCAACCACCAGAACACCAGCGCCATCGCGCCCGTTCCCAGCAGCGCCAGCATGGGCACATGGCGCAGCAAGGTCACGCGCTGCCAGACCACCACCGGTACGCATGCCAGCGCGATAAGTAGGCACCCGGAAACCGACGCGATCAGCAGCGCGCGATGCGGACGCTGCCAGGCAACCGCCAGCCTTGGAGCGATTCCGCGCCAGGAATCCTCCAGAAACACTCCGCACAGGACTGCCAGAAAGGGCGTGTAGATCACATGATAGCGAGGCACATGAATCCCCCAGAGCATCTGGAGGCAGAATGCAGCGCTGCCAATGCCCAGCACGATCGCGACGAAGTGGAAGTCGCGGGGCGCGGTCCGCCCCAGCATCGCCATCGCGAAGCGCCAGACCGCCCATGGAATCGCAAGGAAGACGAGCGGTCCCCAGGACTCGAGGAACATCAGCGAGGCAAACTTCAGGGATTGCCGCAGGTGATCCCAGTCGGACGAGAGCATTCCCTCGTAGTGCATGATCTCCGAAGTCGCCCATGGGCGAAAGTACGCGAGACCGGGCAGGGCCACGAACACGAGCACGCCCGTCAGGACGAGCGGCCCCTTGGGCAGGCGCCCTGCATCGCGCCCGCGCCATGTCACGCACCCAAGCGCGACCACCGCGCCTCCCAAGTGCGCGATGGCGCTGACCTTTGCCAGCGCCGCCCACCCGATGCACACCACGGCCAGAGTCCCCCAGACCCATTGCGCCCGGCCGCGTGATGCCACAAAGTGCAGCAACGCCACCGCCATCCATACCACCAACCAGACGAAATGGGAATCCGTCGTGTGCAGGCGCTGCCAGTTGGCGAAGTGCGTCTGAATGTCGGGGAATAGAGTCGGGCGGCCCAGAAACGCGAAGACCAGGGAGGCGGATACGGCACCCCAGAGGCCCCGCCCGCTCAGGCGCACCATCTCGACAATCGCCCCGATCACGAGCGCGAAGAAGCATACCTTGATCACGTGCAAGAACGCTGGGTCCGTGCCCCCCAGTCCGTGATACAGCAGCAACTGGACAAACAGTCCCGGCCCGAAGCGATTGTCCTGTGGTGTCCAGAAAAGTCCCCAGAAGCCCTCCAGCTCGCCCGCAGACAGCGCGGCGAACATCTGCTGGGTGCGTTCGTAGAACAGACCGTCATCAATCAGCGACAGCGGCAGCAGCAGCGTATGCCCATAGCACACCAAGGCCAATGCCATGGGCAGCCCGATCCGAAACCACATCGGCCAGGGTGGCAACGGTTCGGCTTCCGGCACAGTTGCCGTCGGGACGGGCGAGTTCATGGCCCGCGACGCTGCGTCACCGGGTGGGTGGGGTCAATGCCCTCAGGGGGGAAGGATGCCCGCTCTCCCATCACCGGTGCGTTCCCGGTTGGCATTCGGCGTGCTCCGGTCCAGACTGATCGGGAGGATGCGGGCGGGCGGTCAGCTTCGGAAAGCGGGTATGCGGGGCGATGGCGGTGCGGTTGTTTAGGCGCGGGATGCGGGCGGCGTGGCGCTGGGTGCGCCGGCGGTTGCGCTCGCGGTGGAGTTATCGCCTGCCCGGCGAGGGGCTCTTCTTCATCGTCGTGACCCTGCTGATCGGTCTGGCCGCCCTGAATACGGGGGCCCAGCTTCTATATCTCGTTTTTGGCATGTTGTGCGCCTTCTGGGTGCTGTCGGATGTGATGGCGACGTCGAGCATGGCTCGGCTGGAGCTGTCGCGCCGGGCGCCGCGGATGGTGACGGCCGGCAAACCGGTCGAGATCGCCGCCGTCGTGGAGAATCGCAAGCGGCTCTGGCCGAGCTTTTCGCTGCGGGTGTCGGACTTCGACGGCGCCGGGCACGAGGTGGGGCGTGGTTTTGTGGCGTGGGTGCGTCCGCGGCAGAGCGCCCCGGCGCCCTATCGGTGCGTCTTCCCCCGGCGGGGCATCCAGCGGCTGGCGCAGATGCAGGTGGCGACGCGGTTTCCGTTCGGGCTGATCGAGCGGCGCATGCGGCGCGAGGTGGCCGACGAGGTGCTGGTGCTGCCGCCGGTGGTGCCGGTCGGCGATCTGGTGCGTCGGGCGCGGGCGGAGCTGGGCCAGCGCGAGTCGCGCCTGAAGGGTCAGGGCGCCGGGCTGTACGGCATTCGGCACTACACGCCGGCGGACCCGGCGCGCGAGATTCATTGGAAGCTGTCGGCGCGCTCGGGCTCGCTGCTGGTGCGCGAGTTCGAAAGCGACGAGCGGCGGCGCTCGACGGTGGTATTGGATAACCGGTTGCCGGCGGATGCCTCGCGCGCGGCGCGCGAACGCCTGGAGGAAGCCGTCGTGCTGGCGGCCTCGCTGGTCGAGTACCTTGTGCGGCAGGGCCATGAAGTCGAACTGGTGACGGCCTCGGGGCGGGTGCCGTTCAGCGCCGGGCCTCCGCAGGCGACGCGCTGCCACCGGGCGCTGGCGCTGCTGCTGCCGGAGCCCGAGACGGCGGCCTCGCCGTGGCGTCTGGCCCAAAGCGACGAGAGCGTGCGCTTCGCCGTCCTGTTCGGCGGCCAGCCGGCTCCGGCGGGGGAGAGCCTGATTGCGCTGCGTGTCGAGGACTGCGCCAGCCTGCTCGCCCGCGCCCTGCAGCCTCCCGGGACGCCCGACGCGCCCGCCGTCACTGTCTTCGAGGACCTGCCCGCGCGGGTCTACGACCGGGAGGCGCGCGCATGAGCTTCCTGCGGTCCTTCCGCGCGCTGACCAACGCCACCGCCCTATGGGCCTTCGCCACGCTGGTCGCCACCGGGCAGATTCATCTGCCGGCCGTGCTGCTCTTCCTGCTCGCGTTCGCCGGCGTGCTCGTCGCGCAGCGCCGCGGCCTGCGCCTGCCGGGATGGGTGTGGATCACGGTCTCCCTGCTGGCTTTCGGCATCGCCACCTGGGGCTGGTTCGGCCTGGGCGAGCAGCTCTACGCCGTCACCTACTTCTTCCTGTATCTGGAGATCAACAAGCTGGCGACGGCGCGCAAGAGTCGCGACTACCTGCAATTGTTCGCGCTGACCTTCTTCCAGGTGCTGGCGGCGGCGGTCTCGACGGAATCGGTCGTCTTCGCGCCGATGCTGGCGGTGTACGTGTTCCTTGTCGTGGCGGCGATGATGACGCTGACGATCAAGCGCGACGCCGAGGAGGCGCTGGTCGGCGTCGCGCGTCGCCGGCCGGTGGAGGACGGGTCTGCGCCCGGTCGCCCGGTGCCGCTGCCGGCCCAGCCCGTCGCGCTCGAGCGCATTGCCACCGCGCCCTATCTGGACCGGCGCCTGCTCGCGTGGCTGTCGGCCTTCACGGTGTTCGTGATGATCGTCGGCTCGACGGTCTTCTGGATCGTGCCGCGCACGACGAGCCCGAACTTCCTGGCCGGCCTGGCAGGCCGAAACCGCAACGTCGCCAAGAGCGCCTTCTCCGACTCGATCGACTTCGTCGGCCTGAACGAGATCCAGACCGATCCAACCATCGTGATGCGCGCGGCGCCGCTGGGCGAACACCTTGAGGCGCGGCCGGAGTTCCTGCGCATTCGCGGCACGGCGCTCGACTACTTCTCCGGACGCGAATGGAGTCGCTCGCCCCGCGTCACCGGCCGCATGACGTCGCAACGCGACAGCAGCGTCCATTACGCGACGGCAAACCGCGGCGGGCCCCTGTTCGCCGCGCGCCTGACGCTCGAGCCCGAAGCCTCCGGCTACCTCTTCTCGATCGACCAGCCGCTCTCCCTCGAACTCGGCGAGTCCATGCTGCTCGATGTCGACAACGAGGGGCTGGCCGCCAAGGCCGTCATGCCGCGCAGCCAGGCGATCAGCTACACGGCCTCCGGCTACTTGCCCGAGGCCCGCGCCGCGAATGCCTCCAGCAATCCCCTGCGCGCACAACTCGCCGCGCGCACCGGTCGCGACGACGCGCCCGTCATCCTGCGCGAGAGCCTGCGCCGCGTCGCCGAACTCCGCGAGGTCGCCCGATGGATGGCCGGAGCCTCCGAACGCGCCCAGCGCACCATCGCCAGCGAACCCAACTACCTGCAAGTGCCCCGCATCGCCGACATGCGCGTGCTCGCCGAACTCGCCCAGCAGTGGACCGAAGGGCTCAACGACAACTACGACCGCGCCCAGCGCATCGAGGAACGCCTGCGGAGCGACTACGAATACTCGCTCGACGTCGCCTTCAGCCAGCGCGATGACCATCTCGCCTACTTCCTTACCGAAGCCCGCGCCGGCCACTGCGAGTATTTCGCCACGACGATGGCCCTGATGCTGCGCGCCGTGGGCATCCCCACCCGCGTCGTCAACGGCTACCTCACGGACGAATGGAGCCCCACCGCCCGACGCTATCTCGTGCGCCAGGAGCACGCGCACACCTGGGTCGAGGCACGGCTCGACGACTCGAACCGCTGGCACACCTTCGACCCAACGCCCACCTCAGGCCTGGGCTCCAATCGCATCCCGAACACGCTCTATCGTTTCCTGAGCGGCTGGTTCGACAACCTCAAGGTCTTCTGGTACGAGAAGTACGTGGACTTCAGCCTCGAGGACCAGCGCGCCGGCCTGTTTGCCGTGATCCGTTTCATTCGGCACAGCCATGCCGCCCTCGCCGCCGGCGGCAACAACGCGCGCCTGATGTGGCACCAGCAGACCCCACTGCAACTGACCGGTCGTCAGTTGGCCGGCGCCGGGCTGTTGGCGGTTGGGCTGCTGCTGGCCACGGGACTGGGCCTCTATCTGCGCATGCACTTGGGCACGTTGGGCGTGCTCGGCACGACGGGCCCGCTGGCGCGGCGCGCGCCGCCGGACCGCGTGCGTGCCTATCTCGACCTGCTGAGCGAAGTCGAGGCGTACTACCCGCGCGCACCCGGGCAGACCCCGCTGGCCTACGCGCGCCAACTGGCCGATCGCTCGCAGGGGCGGCTGGCGGCCTTCCGCGGCCTGACGGAAGACTACTACGGCGTGCGCTTCGACGCCCGGCCGTGGGACCGCCAGCTCGACGCCGCCATCGCGCAGGTGCGAAAGGCCCTTGCCGACGCGCAAGCCGGGACCGTTGCATAGCCCCCGCCGTCCGACCCCCGACCCGGAGAACGCCGTGAGCGCCTTCTCGCTGCCCGAGGATCTTCTGAAGTGCCACAGCTTCGATGTTGGCGGCGTCCGCCTCGGCGGCGCCAGCCCGCTCGTCCTCATTGCCGGCCCGTGCGTCATCGAGAGCCGCGAGCACACGCTGCGGATGGCCGAGCACATCACGCGCGTGGCCGCCCGCCTTGGCCTGCCCGTGATCTTCAAGGCCTCCTACGACAAGGCCAATCGCAGCTCGTCGAGTTCCTATCGCGGTCCGGGAATCGAGCGCGGCCTTGCAATCCTCGGCGAGGTGCGTTCCTCCTTCGGCGTCCCCATCCTGACAGACGTGCACACCGACGAGCAGGCGGCCACCGCCGCCGCCGTCTGCGACATCATCCAGATTCCCGCCTTCCTGTGCCGCCAGACCGACTTCGTGCAGGCGTGCGGTCGCGCCGGCAAGCCCGTCGCCCTCAAGAAGGGCCAGTTCCTTGCGCCCGAGGATGTGCCCAACATCGTCGAGAAGCTGCGCGAGGTCGGCTGTCAGGACATCCTGCTGACCGAGCGCGGCACGTCGTTCGGCTATCGCACGCTGGTTTCCGACTTTCGGTCGCTGGCGATCATGCAGGCACTGACCGGCCTGCCCATCTGCTTCGACGCCACGCACAGCGTCCAGCAGCCGGGCGGCCTGGGCACCGCCTCGGGCGGCAAGCGCGAGCACGTGCCGCTGCTGGCGCGCGCGGCCTGCGCCGTCGGCATCAACGCGCTCTTCCTCGAAGTGCACGACACGCCGGACCAAGCGCTAAGCGACGGACCCAACATGGTGCCGCTCGACGAACTCGACGCCCTGCTGCGGGTCTGCATGGCGCTCGACCGTACGGTGCGCGAGGCGCTCGGGAAGGCAATGGCATGACCGACGGCGATCCCGGCGCACAGGTCATCGAGCTGCCGCGCCCGGCGCTCCTGCGTGTCGCCGCCATCGTGGAGTACGACGGCACCGGCTTCGCCGGGCTCCAGCGCCAGACTGCAGAGCCAAGCATCCAGGCCTGCTTCGAGAGCATGGCACGCGCCTTCGGCGTGCGCGAGTGTGGCTTTCGCGCCGCCGGCCGCACCGACGCCGGCGTGCATGCGCGCGGCCAGGTCGTCGCCTTTTCGCTGCCCGAGTCGATCCGCGGCAAGAACCTCGTCAGCGCCGTCAACTGGCACCTGCCCGAGAGCGTGCGCGTGCGCCGCGTCGAACCCGTGGCCGACGACTTCGACCCGCGACGCGACGCCATCCGTCGCACCTATCGCTATCTGCTCTGCGGCGGCCAGGCCTTTCCGCCGCTGATGCGCGGCCGCATGGGCCGCGTGCGCGCGCACCTGGATCTGGAGTCCATGCGCGCCGCCGCCAATGTCCTCATCGGCCAACACGACTTTCGCGCCTGGCGCTCCACCCAATGCCAGGCCAACCGCACGCTGCTCACCATCGAGCGCATCGTCATCGAACCCTGGAGCGGCGCCGCCTGCCACGGCATGGACGACCAGTGCTTCGAACTCGAGTTCGCCTGCCGCTCTTTCCTGCATCGCATGGTGCGCTATCTGGTGGGCGGCATCTGCCGGGTCGGTTCGGGCGAGCTGGACGTCGCCGACCTTGCGCGGCATCTGGCCGACGGGACGCTGCCTCCGCGCGTCGCGCCCGCCGAGGCCGCCGGCCTCACACTCGAGCGCGTCGACTATCCGCCCGGACGCGATCCCTTCCCCGATCCCTCCCGCGCCGCCCGACCGGACAATCACTGATTCGGATTGGACAAACTGCAATCCGGAAACGGCTCAGGTGTAGTCCACCAGCGCCTCGGCGTCCTCGCGGCTGGACTCGCGGTAGAACTGCGGCAGCGTGTAGTAGCTGTGCCGCAGCAACGCGACGCGCGGACGGCTGTCCGGCCGCGCGGAATTCGTCAGCGCCGCCACCATCTGGTTGTTGACCAGTGCGCGCATCGAATGCCGGCACTCGGTGGCGATGTCCCAGGCGTTCGCGTGGTCCTGGGCTTCGTGCAGGCCGCGCGCGTCGGCGGCCTGACGTCGGCAGGTAACCAGCAGCGGTTCCTGCCGCCGGCCGGCGCCCAACCGCGCCAGCTCGTGCTCGATCAGGCTGATCTTCTCGAGGCGATGCTCGATGCCCTCGATCAGCCGCGCGGTCGCTGTCGGCAGCAGGCTCGCCATCCGCTCCGCGATCGCCTCAGCCCGCTGTGTCGAGGACGAGAGCAGCACGCGCGCGCTCAGTTCGATCGACTCGAGGCGCAGGCGAATCGACCCGCGTGTGTCGCGTTCGATCGGCACCGGACGTACCGCCGGGAAATCCACGCGCCATGCGTGCAGCGGCTCGCCCTCCTCGACACCGAGGCTCACCTCCACGCGGTGCATGCGCGAGGGATCCACCCAGAACTCGTCGCCCTGCGCCGAGCGCCACACGAGCACGAGCAGGTCGCCCTCGTGACCGAGCACCTCGGCGCGCAGGCGCGGATGGCCTGTCTCGATCTCGGCCTCGACGAACCTTCCCTCGCCGTGCAGGTGCGGGCACAGGCGCACCTCGAGCGCCAGCAGCGCCAACTCGCAGAATCGGTCACGTCCCGTGTAGGGCGGCTTGCCGAGTTGGAATTCGTAGTAGTCCGCGATCAGTCCCCGCGTGCGGGCGGCGAGCATTTCGTAGGCACGCACGCGCAGCAGGTCCGCGTCGGGCGGCAGGAAGTCGGCCCGTTGCATTTCGCCAAGTCCTGCAAGGTACGGGAACCAGCGTTCAGCCTCGGCGGGCAAGTGGCGCACGACGGGATCGGAGTCGAAGAGCCCGGCGCGGCGGGCCTGGTCCGAAACGCTGGCTTGCAGGCGATGACAGAAGAACGGGCGGTCGGGCGCCTGACGCGCGCGGACCTGCGCATGGAAGCCCGCAAGGGTTCCGGCGCCGTCGTCATCCGTAGTACGCGGGAACGGCCCACCCAGGCGCTGCTCGACGCTGTATAGGTCGCCCGCCTCGAGCCACATGTCCAGCGGATAGCCGCTCTTGAAGGGTGTCCAGATCGGGTGGAAGAGATCCTGTGTGCGCAGTCGATCGCGCTCGCGGCAGAACCACAGCAGCGCCTCGGGCGTGCTGCCCGGTGTCAGGATGCAGTAGGAGTGCAGACCGGGGCGATGGCGGAAGGCGCGACCGAGGAAGGCGCTGGGCTCGGGGTCGTAGGGTTCGGTGGCGACGATCACCAGCAGGCCGCGACGTTCGGCTTCGTCGAACACCGTCTGGATCAGGCTGATGGTGCCGAGGCTGGCCGGCGGCGTCATGACGGCGGTGAAGCCGGCCGCGGCGATGTCGTCCAGAGCGGCGCCGACACGATGCGCGGGCGTGAGGAACAGGCGCGGGCCCGCGGCGAAGAAGGGCCGGCCGTCGAGCCGGATCGCCGACTTGTCGAGCAGGATGCGGGTACTCGTCTCCGTCATGCGCGGATCTCGGGCGCGGATGTCGGTTACTTGCCCGGGCGCTTGGGCGGGCCGGGCTCGTCGTCGTCCTCAAACCAGATGGCCGATTCCAGCGCCTTCATGGCGTCCCGCTTGGTCAGCGCCTGCTTCATGCGCAGTCGCACACGCTGCTCGGTCGGGCGCACCTTCAGGATGCGCTCGCACAGGGCCACGCAGGGATTGAGCTCGCCCTTCTGGAAGTGCGTCTCGCTGGCGGCGATCAGTTCCTCGATCGCCTCGTCCATGCGGCCGGTCTGCTCGTACAGATCGGCCAGCTTCACGCGCACGTTGGCGTTCTGCGGGTTGGCGCCCAGGATGTCGCGGTAGTTCTGGACCACCTGCTCCAGCGCCTGGCGCTCCTCCTCCTCGTCAAGGCTCTCCATCTCGTCGGCGAGGAAGCTGGCCGCCGCGCCGCCACGCTTGCCCGTGCCGGATCCGGTGCCCGTTCCCGTGCCGTCGCGCTTGCGCGTGCCGCTGCGCGTGTCGCCCGCGCCGGCCGGCTTGGGGCCCTTGGGGAACTTCGTCTCGTGCGGCCGCTCCGTCGGCGGATTGTCCACCGGGCGCGAGGGCACCTTCTGCCCCTTGCGACGCGCCTGCGTCTCCGAGAGGCGCTCGCGCGCCGTCTTGTTCTCCGGGTCGAGCGACATCACCTTGCTGTAGAGCCGCACGCCGTCGTCGATGCGCTCGGCCGCCACGTACAGGTCCGCCAGCACGAGGTAGTCCTCGCACAGGTCCACCTCGGGGCCGATGCGCACGTAGGCTTCGATATACTTCTCGCGCGCCTCGATACTCCACGGGTTCAGGCGGATCGTCTTGCTGATGAAGTGCAATGCCTCGTTGATGTCGTTCTGGTGCAGCAGCACCCCGGCATACTCGAGGTAGTCGGCCTGCAGGTCCTTCTCCTCGCCGTAGCTCAAGCGCGCCTCGAACAGCGCCTGCCAGGCTTGGCGACAGGTCGGGTCCAGCCGCGTGACGGCGCGATACTCCTTCTCGGCCAGATCGACGAGGCCGCGTTCGCGCAGCGCCCCGGCGAGCACGAGTTGCTGCTCGACGGCCTCGGCCGCGCGCCGCGTCCGCGCCAGCAGCGTGATCAGGTCGCGCCGCATCTCGAGGTTCTGCGCGTCAAGCTCGACGCCCATCCGCAGCACTTCGATTTGCTTGTCGGGATTCGTCGCCTCGCGGTACAGGCGCAACGCCTTCTCCAGGGCCAGCAGCGCCATGCCGCGCGCATTGCGGGCCTTGTGAACCTGGGCCTGTGCGAGATGGAAGTCGGCGTTGCCCTCCCCGATGCGCTCGATGCGCGAGAGCAGCGTGCCCGCCTCGCGGAACGCGCCGAGGTCCACGAGCAGCCGCACCGCCTCCTGGCTCTGGCGCAGCGCCTCCGGATTCTTGCCCGCGGCCAGCAAGGCCTCGATGTAGTCCGTCCGAATCTTCGGCTCGGCGGGTTCGGCCTCGATTGCCGCGCGGAATCGCCCGAAGGCCTCTTCATGGGCGCCCTTCTGAATGTACAGGCGCGCCAGTTGCAGCAGGTTCGGGATGCGCTCGCGACCCGGCACGCCAGCCTCGCGCAGTGCGTCGTCGAACAGCGCCCGCGCGGCCGCGTCCGTCGGCGCCATCTCGACCAGTCGCACCAGCACATCCACCGCACGTCGCGGCTCCCCGCGCCGGCGGTACAGTTGCCCCAGCCGCGACATCTCGTCGGCCGCCTCGCGCTGCTTGTCGAGTCGGCGGTAAATCTCGATCAACGCCGCCGCAACATCGACCGCCTCGGGCTCCATGGCCGTCACGGCTTCGTAGACCTCGGCGGCCTTCTCGTACGAACTGGTCTCGCGCAAGGCCTCGCCCAACTCGCGCAGTGTCCGGCACGCCTCGGCGATTTCGCCCATGCCCTTGTGCGCCAGTGCCAGCGCCTCGCGCGCCTCGAGATCGCGCGGACGCAGCTCAAGTGCCTTACGCGCCCAACCGCGCGCCGCCTCGAAGTTGCCCGCCGTCACCTCCAGCCGCGCCACCGCCGTATACTCGCGTGCCGCCAACTCCGGAATATCGTTGTCGGCGAACACCTGCGCCGCCTGGGCCCGCAGGCGCGTGTTGCCGCCCTCCGCCTCGTACAGGCGGTCCAGCAGCGCGCGCGACTCCTCGATCATCCCCTTGCCCAACTGGGTGCGGACGATTCCCAGGAACTCGTCGAGCGCCTCGTCGTGGCGACCCGAGTCGAGCAACTCCTGGGCGACCTGTTCGCGCAGTGCCACGTTGTCGGGCTGCAACGACGTGGCCAGGCGCATCATGCTGCTCGCGTCGGCCTTGTTGCCCGCCTTGCGGTACAGGTGCGCGGCGGCTGCGTAGGCCTGCACCGCACCGAACTCGTCGCCGCCGACTTCCAGCGCACGTCCCTGACGCGCCGGCACGTCGGGATTCTCGGGATCCAACTCGGCCGCCTTGGCCAGGATCGCCCGCGCCCGCTTCAATTCCTTCGCGTTCGCGTAGTGATCGCCCAGCCACAGGCACTCCTCGACGGCCGCCTTCTTGTCGCCCGCCGCCTCGTACAGGCGCACCAGCATATCGTGCGGCGCCGTGCCGTCCGGATCCAACGCTTCGGCCTTGCGGGCATGCTCGAGCGCCTTGGCCGCCTTCGTCTTCGCCAGCGTCGTCGCCAGATTGAGATAGTGCTTCGAGGCCTCGGGCTTCTGCCCGAGGGTCTCGCAGGTTGCGGCCAGTTGCTCAAGCAGGTCGAGTCGGTCCGGTGCCAGACGCACGAGCGGTTCGAGCACGCGCACCAGCGCCTCGGGCTGATTCTCGCGCCGGCGCGCCAGCTTCTCGTATTCATCGGCTGCACGGGCCGACTGGCCCAGGTCCTCGAACAGTTGCGCGCGCAACTCGAGCGTCTCGGCATCTGCCGCCGTGTTCGCAAGGATCAGGTCCGTCACCTCCAGCGCGCGCGCCGCTTCCTTGTCCGCGCGATACATCGCCGCTGCCTGCGTCAGGTGCGTCAGCCCCTCGGTTTCGTTGCCCAGGGCCAGATACACCTTGCCGGCAGCCTCGTGCGCCTTCGGTCCCAGCGGTTGAAGCTTCTCCAGCCGCGCGAGCACCTCGCGCGCCTTGCCCGAATCCCCCGTCACCGACACACTCTCGGCCGCGTCGATGTACACGTTCAGCGCACGCGCCTTGTTGCCGTCGCGCACAAAGTACGACGCCAGCAGCAACCGCGCATCGATGTTTTCCGGGTCGCTCTCCGTGATGCCCTCGCACACGGCGATCGCGTCCGCGAAGGCGCCTGCCTTCTCGAACACCGACGCCAGTCGCAGTGAGCACGCCGTCACCAGCTCGTGTCGCTTCTCCTCGCGCGCGAGCGCGATCTGTGCCCGCAGCAGCACCGGGTTCTCCGGATCCAGCTCCAGCGCCTTCTCGTAGTAATCGATCGCCGTCTTGCGGTCGCCGCGGTCGGCATGCGAGCGGCCCAGCCTGCCGAATTCGTCGCGCGCTCCCGTCCGGTCCCCCGCCTCCAGCAGCGCCCGTGCAAAGCGCGCCCGCATCTCGTCCTGCGAAGGATCCAGCGCCAGCAACTCCTCATACACTTCGAGCAGTTCGCGCGTGTCCTTCTCCGGGTCCGCCAGCACGATCACCTCGCGCAGGCATCGCATCGCGTCGGCATGGCGTGCGGCGTCGCGACGATACAGCGTCGCCAGCCCGCGGCGCGCGACCCGGTTGTCTGCATCGAGTTCGATCAGGTCCTTCCATGCCGCCTCGGCAAGGTTGGGTTCGTCCTGCTCGACGTGCAGCTCGGCCACGCGCGCCAGCGTCTCGATCGCCTCGCCCTTGCGGCGCGATGCCGCCAATGCCCGCGCGCGGGTGCGCAACAGGTCCGTCCGCTCGCCGAACCGCTCCAGGCCCCGGTCGATCAGCATGATCGCCTCGTCCGGGTCCTTGCTGCCCAGTTGCGTTTCGATCGCATCCAGCAGGACCGCCAGTGCGCCGTCGCGGCGTTGCCGTTCGGCCAGCAGCTCGACGATCTGCAACTGATTCTCCGCTGACCCGGGCACCAGGCTGGCCGCATGGCGGCACAGGTCGGTAGCTGTCTCGGTCTCGCCCCGCTCGAAGGCACGGCGCGCCAGTCCCACGGCGTGCTGGCTGGCCGACTCGCGCGCGCCGATTGCCAGCAGGAAGTCCAGGTATTCCCGGCCCACGGACAGGTCGTCGCCCGCGATTGTCAGCAACCGGTCGTAGATCGGCTTGGCCTGCAGCGGGTCGTTCCCTTTGGCCAACAAGCGGGCCACGCGGGCGAACTCGGTGATCGCGTCGGCACGCCGGTCCACCAACTCGAGGCACTCGGCATGCGAAAGCCCGATGGCGCTGTCCTCCGGGCACAACGTCGCGGCGCGGGCCAGCAGCCCGAGCGCCGACTCGAAGTCCGACTCCGAGCGCGACTCCTCCGCCATGGCGACCAGTACTTCGGCCGCACGCGCCGGCTCGCCGCGCCGCTCGTGCAGGTCCACCAGCATCAGACGCGGCGTGCGGTCCTGCGGCGCCAGCTTTGCCAACCGGTTCAGCAGCCGCTCGCTCGCCGCGAACGCCTCCTCGGCCATGCGCATGCGCGCCAACTCGAGGCCGTGCCGCAACGCTTCCTCGGGTTGCGACTGCGACTCGTACAGATCGACCAGGCGCGTCCGGAATTCGGTGTCCTGCGGTGCCAACTCCAGCCCGAACTCGCAGAGCCCCGCCTGCACGGCGGCCTCGTTCTCGGGCACCCGCATCTCCATGAAGGTGCGCAGGCCCTCGACGGCGCGCGCCGCATGGCCGCGCTCGGCCAGCAACCGGTACAGGCGCCGCAGAAACTCCTCGTCGGCCAGCCGCTCGCAACGCTCCACCAATTCGATCGCGCGCTTCGCTTGGTTCTCTTCCAGCAGTCGCTCGATGCACACGATCCACTCGTCGAGTGCGTTGGGCAGGAGTCCCGCTTCCTCGAGCAGCGCGGCGCGCTTCTCCCGCAGGTCGATCCGCCCGGGTGCGATTGCCAGCGCTTTCTGCAGCGCCTCGGTCGCCGGCCGTGGCGTCTTGGCCTCTTCCATGCGGCGCACAAACTTCGCCAGCACGTCGATCGCAGCGCCTTCGTTGCCCTGTTCGAGATGCAACTCGGCCAGGCGCTCGACCGCCGCGCTGTCCGCCGGCATCGCCTTCAGCAGCTTCTGCATCGCAGAAAGCGCCGCCTGATCGCGCCCTTGCGCCTTGCACCAGTCGGCGAACGCGAACACTTCGGCCCGCAGCCGCTCGGTGTCCTTGCCGCGTCCCAGCACCTGAATGAGAAGCTGGCGCGATTCCTCGCGGTCGGGCAGCAACTCGATCGCCCGGCGCAGGCAGCGTTCGGCTTCCTCGGTATCCTTGGTGCCCTCCGCGGCCTTCTCGTAGAGTTCTGCTGCCTCTGCGCCTTCGCCGTGCTGCTCCAGAAACTCCGCATACTGGATGCGCGCGGCGTTGTCCTTGGCGTCGAGTTCCACGATCCGGGCCAGCGCGCGTCGGCGCGTGCCCACCTGCGTCTCACTTGCCGTCTCGAGGCTGCGTCGGTACGCCGCCAGCGCGTCGGCCGCCTTGCTCTCCTGATGCAGCACGTCGGCGAGCAGCAGCCAGGCCAGCGCATCGTCCGGGCACCGATCCACCAACGCCTTCAGGTCTGTGGAGGTCAGCCCGGTGCCCACATTCTGCGCGGGGGCGTCGCCCAGTCCGGAGATCTCGGCCAGTGCTTCGTCGCTGCGCCCGAGGACCAGCAACGCGCGGAGGCGCGTCGTCCGCAGCCCCGGGTGCGCCGGTTCCGCACGCAGGCCGCGATCGCAGAAGTCCAGTGCCTGCGTGGCGTCGCCCTTGTCGAGCCAGTGGCTCGCTGCTTCGGTCCAAACCTCCAGCGCCGCGTCGACGCGGCCCGACTCCAGATGATACGCCGCGATGGCACGCCGAATTTCCGCATCGTCCGGCGCCAAGGCGACCAGCCGCGCCAGAACCCCGTTGGCCTCGTCCTGCTGGCCGGCCGCTCCATGGCACCGCGCCGCCTCGATGAACTCGACCGACGCAGCGGCCAGACTGCCCGAGGCCACTGCCAGTTCCGCCAGAAGCAGGCGGACCGTTGCGTCCTGGGGCTGGAGGTCCCGCGCGCGCGTCGCCTCCTCCTGTGCCTGATCCTCGAGGCCCGCATCCGCGAAGGCGCGCGCCAGCGCCACGCGCTCGAGCGCCTCCTGTGCGGCATCGCCCGTGTGTGCGAACACGCTTGCCAGCCCCTCGTGGGCCGAGACGCTGCCCGCGTCGAACTCCAGAATGCGCCGGAAGATGCCCGTGGCCTGCTCGACTTCGCCGCGACCGAGCGCCTCCTGCCCGAGCACCGCCAGCACGCTGCCTGCATCCACCGCGCGACCGGCGGACAGATACAATTCGGCCAGTTTTTCGCGCCGTGCCGTGTCATCCGGACGAAGACGCACGGCCGCTTCGGTCAATTCGAGCGCACGTGCCGGATCGTCCGCCGCGCGACCGATGGCCAGATCGTACTGCTCGACTGCTCGATTCGCATCGCCGATCGACTCGAGCGCACGCGCGAAGCGCACCCGCAGCGACGGGTCGCCGTCCAGCGCAGCGCCCAGCCGCTCGAACAGGCGCACCGCCTCCGCAGCCCGCCCCTGCCGCTCGTGCACCTCGCACGCGCGCAGCAGGCTCGCCTGCGCCTCGGCGGCGTCGTCGGTCGTCTCCGCCAATTCGCACAGCGCCTCGGCGCTGTCGGCATCGATGCGCAGGGCATCCTCGCGCAGCAGGCGTCCGGCCTCGCCGCGCTCGCCCCGCTCGCGCAGCATCCGCGCCGCGATGGCGAAGTAATGCGCCGCGTCCGGCTTCCGACCGGCCTTCTCCTCCACGTGCCCTTGCAGCGCCGGGACCTCGGCGTTCTGTGGGTCGAGCGCGCCGGCCTGCGCGAGTGCCTCCCGCGCCACGTCCAGCTTGCCCTTGCCCAGCGCCACCTTCGCCGACTCGATGTGCTCGCCCACGGCCCGCCCGCGCAGGCCCTCGTCCAGTTCGATGCCGCACAACCGTGCCGCTTCGAACGCCGCATCCAAGCCGGTCTTGCCCGTGTACAGCCCGACCAACTCGACCAGCGTCACCTCGCGGTTCGCCTCGCAGGTCGCGATCATGCACTTGCAGGTGTTCTTCTTCGGCTGCACCAGCAGCGTCGAGAACCGGTCGTCCTTGTGGATCATGCACGGCGTCTTGAGCGTGCCGCCCAGCACGACCATCTTGTCCGTGCGGAAGCCGATCGCCTCGATCAGAGTGCGCGCGTCGAGTCGCTCGTTGATGGACTTGATCGGGTCCTTGTCGCCAGAGGCCATGCGCCCGGAAACCGCCCGTTCGGGAATGTCAGAACGCCTGTCGGCCATCCGTCTCGGGCCGCACAGGGTGCAGCCCACCTTACGCGCGGGCCGACCCACGCAATGCCTGTCCCACACTAGACCATGTTCGCCGGGGGGAAGCCAGCGTTTTTTCGGCCGACTTCAAGTCGTGTCGGAGCCGGCCCCGGGCGTGGGCTCGCAGTGCTCGACGATTGAACACAGGGAACTTTGGGCGCCATCCTGCAAGTGCTTCCGCGACGCCCTCACGCGCACGCTTCGGGCCCCAGCTCGCCGCGCGGGGGGATGCTACCGCCGGCGCTCTTCCTCCCGCAGGCGATCCCGACGATCCTGCTCGCCATAGCGATTCAGGCCCTCCCAACGCGGGCCCGTGCGGAACTGGAATCGATAGGGCAGGTTCGAGATGCGGTCCCCGGTGATCGTCCGCAGGTTCCCCCGGATGCTGATCGTGTACTGGACGTCGGACTCGAACACCCCCCCGATCGCCATCATTCCCCAGCCCGTCCGCGCGTCCTGCGTGATGTAGACGTTGGGGTTCAGCGCCAGCGGCGGCCGGATGGTCACGTCGTCGGGCTTCAGCCCCTCGGGATCGACCGGCGCGTTGAAGTACAGGCGGATCGGCTGCGTCGTGTGGACGAAGACCCCCTCCTGGCCGTCGGCCGGCCACGTCCGGATGATCTTGGGACGCCCGGTCGTGAAGTGGCTCGAGAACGGCTCGCGCAGCGCCACGCCCTCGATGCTCTGGGCGCGCGTGCTCAGGCGGATCGTGTAGCGCGTGCCGTAGCGCAGCGGCGAGCCCTCGCGCGAGTAGCCCGCCAGCCGGATCTCCAGCCGGTCCTCCTCGCCCGCGCCGATCTGGTAGTCCACCCGCGGCGTGATGCTCAGCGCCTCGGCCAGCGACGCCCGGTTCATCCGCGTGCTGAACGTGATCTGCACGATCGTCGGGTCGTCGATGCCCACGTCGGTCGTGCCCGAGGGCGGGCGCACCGCCAGAACCCGCGGGGCCTCAACTGCCCGCTTCAGCCGCATCGGCGGCCCCAGCGTTGGGTCTCCCGCCTCGATGGCCACCCCGCGCACCAGTCCCGGCTCGTAACCCGTCAGCGTCGCCGTCAGGTCATAGACGCCCGGCGGAATGCGTTCGATCGTGTAGATGCCCTCGCCGTCCGTGACGGCCAGATGGCTCGTGCCCGCCAGCGACACCGTAATTCCCGAAAGGCCCTGCGTGCCGATGTCCTCGAGCGCCACCTGGCCGATCAGCGTGCCGAACTCCTCCTCCGGGCCCCGCGTTGCCCGCAGCCGCAGGCTCACCTCGGCAATCTCGACCGCCGACAGGTCCACGCGCATCGGACGCTCCAGGCGGAAACCCTCCGCCCGGGCCGTCACCAGATAGGGCTCACCGGGAAGATCCGCGAACGCGAACACGCCGGACGCATCCGGTCGGGCCGAGTACGACGTGCCGTCCAGCGTCACCACCACCGCGGCGTAGTCGTTCACCAAGTCGCCCGCCGCGTCGAGCATCGTCACCGAACCCAGAATCGTCCGCCCGAGCACCGTCGCCGGATCCAATGGCGTCAGCACCACGTCGGCCATCTCGAACGTCCGCCCCGCCTCGATAGTCACCGCCTGCTCGGCGGTCTGCTGGCCGCTCTTGCGGAACCGCGCCTGATACGTCCCGGCCGGCACGTTGATGAGGTCGAACACGCCGTTCGTGTCGGTCACCGTCCGAAACGGCGTCCCGGTCAACTCCACGATGACGCTCACGCCGTCGGTGGGGGAGTAGCCCACCACGCGGCCGGTGAGCGAGCCGAGGCCGGCGAGCCCGGCAGCGCCCTCCCGTGCGGCCACGGCGCGGCTGTCGAGTTCCAGCTCGAACATGCCCAGCGCCAGGAACGGCTGCGGCGCCTCGATGTCCGCTGCCGTGATGAGCAGTTCGCCGAGTTCCTGCGGGCGCAGGTCCGCACGGAACGCGCGCAGCAGAAAGAGGCCCTCGGGCAGGTCCGACAGCTCGAACGTGCCGAAGCGATCGGTCACCGCCATGTGGGAGGTGCCTTCGGCGAAGACCAGGATGCCGGCCAGTTCGGTGGTGCCCGGCACGGCGACGCTGCCCGTGACGCTGGCGCGCGGCGGGGCCGCGTAGCGCACCACCTCGCGGATCGTCTCCGGGGCGGCCTCGTCGCGACCGCACCCCTGCAACGTCAGCAGGGTCACGGCGGCCAGCAGGGCGATCCACAGCGAAGTGCGGTTCATGTCACCGATAACGCTGGGAGCGTGTTCGCCACGCCTCCAGTTCCTTGTAGGCGTCCAGATTCTGCCATGCCCGGGCGATGGCGCGACCCTCGCGCCCCTCGCGCAGCAATTCGAACACAATCCGCGTGCCATACAAGCCCGATTCGCCCGCCGGCGGCAACAACGCCGGTTCGCGCGAGGCGTACACGCCCCAGATCGCGATGCTTGCCGTCACCGGCGCATCGAGCAATCGCGGCGTCGTCAGCCGTACCGTGCCGTCGCGTTCCGAATCGACCTCGACCACGATCGGGTCCAGTCCCGCGCGCATCAGCCGGTCGCGCAACTCCGCCGGCGTGAAGGGTGCCGACCGCAGAATCAGCCGCGGCGCCGAGCCATCGCCCGGATGCACCGCATCGACCACCTTGGCCGCGGGCAGCAGGTCCGCAATCAGTCGCCACTGTCCCGCCACGGGATCGCTGGGGTAGTAGTGCCACCATTCCGACAGCGCCTCCCAGGGCTTGAGGCCCGCACGGTCGTAGATCGCCTTGAGCGGCACCGACCCCTCGCGCCGATTCCAGCTTGTCAGCTCGATGACTTCGATGCGCGCCCCCAGCCCGAAGCGGTTGTTCAGGAACGTGGCGTACTCGGCCACCGTCAGGCCCGGCAGCAGAATGCCCGGCAGAAACGCGTGCGCCCTGCCGTGATTTCCCGGATCGAACGGCGGCCCCTCGAAGACCACCCCGCTGATCGGGTGCGGACGGTCCAGGATCAGCATCGGGATGCCGTTGACCCCGGCGTCCTCGACGACCCCGCCGAGGAATCCTGCCTCGGGGCGGAAGCTGCCCGCCCGCAGCGGCAGGTCCACCAGAATCACGTCCACGCCCTCGAGCATCGCCGGCGTCAGCCGGAAGCTCTCGGGCGTGCGCTCGAAGACGCGCACGTTCGGGTAGCCCGCCAGGACGCGGTCGATCGCGGGGCCGCGGGCGGGCGGGGACAACTCGTCGTTGAACAGCACCACGCGGCGGACGATGGGCTTGCGCAGCGGCAGCAGCAGCTCGAGCAGGTGCCGCCCCTCGCTGTCGAGCGCCAGCCGGTTGCTGACCACCAGGACGTTCTTGTGGTCGAGCGGCCCGAACTCGGCGCGCTTCAGGCGGTCGATTCCCAGCGAGAAGCGCCGGTCTGGATCAAGGTCCTGCATGACGCGATCGGTCAGCACGATGGCGGTGCTGTCGGGGTCGAACGCCGCGGGTTGGGCGCGCTGCGAGGGCATGTCGGTGGCGAAGGCCGGCGGGAAGTCCGCGGGCGCGTCCGAGGCCGCCTCGGCCGCGGGGAGCGGCCTCTGCTGAATCACCTCTTCCTGCGGCGACGAGCAGGCCGCGCCGGCCAGCAGCAGCGCCAGCACCGGCACGATTCGAAGCCAACGACGCAGGGCGGGGTTCATGCGGAGCGGTTCTCTCCCGGAAGCTTGCGCCATTGTTTCGCATCGACGGCTCAGGGCAAGGAAAAGGGCCCGCCCGCGCACCCTTTCCCTTTGACCGTCCTCTCCCCACCCCGCGACTCGTTGCCCTCGACAACACGCGCGCGTCCCCGGCTGGACGCGCCTGAAGGATGCCCCCGCATGCGCCCCGCACGCCTCTGCCTCGTCGGCCTGCTCACCCTGCCCCTGCTGATGCTGGCCTGCCAGCGCCCCGCCTCCCGGCACCAACCCTATGACGACGCCCTTCGCGCCGTCCTGCAGGGCGAGCGCTCGGCCCGCGACGTTCTCGGCTGGCCTGCGGACAGCGACGTGGTCGCTTCGCCCCGGCAGGCTGGCGAGCCCGTGCAAGTCTCCGTCACTCTCTCGGTCTTCGAGCCCATTTTCAAAGGCCGCCCGCTTGAATCGGATCTGCTCCGCGCCTTGCGTGCGAACCCGCCCGTTTGGTCTTCACCGCACCTCTCGCTGTTTGTGGAGAGTGGGTATGTAAGGGATTATGGTAGCGGCCAATTTTCCGCTTTTGTCGGCCACCCGATTGCCCTGCCCATTCAGGGACCGGAGGGCATCGAGCGCTTTGAATTCGTCCTTGCTATCACCGACGATGGGCGGGTCGAACTGGAGGGGTTCCAGTACGAGCTTCGCACAGCGGACGATCTCGACGTCTTCTCTGCCGAGCGCCTGCGCACCAGCGCCGCCGGCATCGCCGTCGTCGAATTCAAGACCGGTGGCCTGCTCGACGGACGCTTCCTCTTTCTCTCGGCCCAGCGCCTCGACTGACCCCAATCAGAACCCGGAGCGTGAGCGACGGGCCAGCCTTCACGCCAACGCCGACGCCACCTCCAGCGTGGGCGACGGACCAGCCTTCACGCCACGGCCCCTTGCCTCGCCGCAATCCCGGGCAGAACGTTCAAGGCGTGAAATCCGGGTCGCGCAAGCGGATCGCCTGGAAGCGGTCCGGGAACTGCTCGATCAACTGGGGCCGGCGCATGAACAACTCGCGCCAGGCGACGAGCGCCTCCTCGCTGCGCCCCGTGGCATCCAGCGCCACCGCCTCGCGCAGGAACACCTCGAACGCGTTCAGCCGTCGCCGCACCTCGGGCAACTCTGCCAATGCCTCGGGGAACCGACCGGTGCGCACCAGCAGATCCGTCAGCCCGGAGCGACAATCGATATTGCGCGGATCGATCGCCAGCGCCCGCCGCGCCTGCCGCACCAGAATCTCCACCTGCGCCGGCGATGCGAGACCCTCCGGTCGCCGCATGCCCTCGTACACCCCGCGATAGACGACACTGCTGCGCAGCGGCGCCGTGGCCCCCCACGCGCCCCAACCGCCGAGCCCGAGCACGACGGCCACGAACAGCACCGTCAGCGCCCGGCCCGCCTGAAAGCCAACGTGAAACTCGGTCGGCCACTGCATGTTCTTCAGCATGATCCCGATGCGCAGGGGCCCGAAGTCCCGCCACACCGGCATCAGCAGATCGCGCACGCCCGAGCGCCGCGGCAGCACCACCGGCACCCCGACGAGCACCACAAACAGCGCCGACGACATCGGCAGCTCGAGCGGGAAGTTCATCTGGGCCTGCACGCAGAAGGCGGCGAGCAGCGCCATCGCGCTGGCGAGCACCAACCGGTTGCCCGGCGAGCGCTCCTCCTGACGCATCCGGTTCATCTCGAAGAACGCGACCCCGACCAGGCCGATCAGCAGGAACGCTCCGACGATGCCGGTCTCGCTCCAGACTTGCAGCAGGTCGTTGTGCGCCGCGTTCGTCCACGAACCGGCGTAGGGCGCCAGGCGCTCGTCGTTCTCGACCAGCGCCGACCTTGTCGCCGGATAAACAAATGTAAAATTCCCGGCTCCGGCGCCGAGCCATGGCTGCGCGCGCACCACCTCCAGAGTCGTGTACCAGATCGCCAACCGCGTCGGCCCGCCCGCCTTCCAGCGCTCCGACTGGAAGGCCTGCGCGAAGATTCCGCCCGTCGCCCCGGAGTCGCCCGCCCACACCCGCGAACCGTGCGGATTCGCCGGATGGTCGATCGTGTAGAATCCGACCACCAGCGCCCAGCCCACTGCCAGCACCGCCAGACGCTGCCGCAGTCGGCGTCGCCAGGCACGCCGCTCGCGCCAGTCGCGTCCCAGCGCCACCAGCACCGCGCAGCCGATCACCAGCGACAAGTTCGAATGCACCGACCACGCCACGATCAGCGCCGCCGATTCCAGCCACAGCACCGCCGCCGCCACGCCGAATGCCGCCCGCGAGCGCGTCGTCAGCGCCACCGCAAGCGTCGCCAGAAAGCCCATCGTCACCAGGTCCGCCACGTGCCCCGAGTTGCCCAGGCTTGCCGTCGAGACCGCGTCGCGCCAGTCGAACAACACCCGCCGCACCGGCAACGCGTCCGGCGCGAACGCCGCCGCGAAGTCCAGCACCACGGCCCACAACGCCACCGCCGCACACGCCCCGCAGAAGACCCAGACAAGCGCCAGCAAGCGCCGCCGGTCGTGCATCAACAACGACTGAGCCGCGAGTGCGAACAGCACCAGCGTCCCGGTCTCGCGTACCTGATCCCACGCCAGCGCCGGCGCCTGGCTCCACGACACCGACAGCGCCTGCCACGCCAGGATACCAATCAGGAAGCCATTCACGGGATGCAGCGGCAACCGCCCCACAAGGCCGAATGCCGACAGGGCCAGCACCCCCGCCACCAGCAGCAACGTGCCGGCCCCGAGCAGCACCCTCTTGGGCAGCACGAACGAATCCTGCGCCGGAAACCAGACGAAGAGCGGCAGCAGCAGCACGAGCGCCGTCAGCAGCCAGAAGGGCGCGAGGGCCCAGCGGGGCCGGTCGGTCCACACGCGCAGGAAGGATGAGGCCATCGGGACAGGTCCGCCCGGAGGGAATGTGCGGCGTCAGCGTTCGGACGCCAGCGACGGATCGCGCGCCACCAATTCGCGCTGTTCGTCGAGCACCGCCCGCAGCGTTTCCTCGAGCGGAATCTGCGGCTGCCAGCCGGTCTCGCGCGCCAGGCGCGACGCGTCGCCCTGCACCGCCGACGGCCGTTCGCCCCGGCTGCGCCGCGGATCGAAGTGCGTCGTCACCGGGCGCCGGCTCAGGCGGCACAGCGACTCGAGCACCGCGCCGATCGTCACGCACCGCCCCGAAGCGATATTGTAGACTCCGGATGCTCCCGTGTGCTCGACCAGCAACCGGTAAGCCCGCACGACGTCGCGCACGTCGGAGAAGTCCCGATGAGCGCCCAGATCGCCATGCTCGAGCGTCTCCGCGCGTCCCGCCTCCACCAGCGCCACCTGTCGCGCGAACGCCGGCACCACGAAGCGTGCGGTCTGGCCCGGACCCGTATGGCTGAACGGACGCGCCACCGCCACCGACATCCCCAAGCGACCCGCGTACAGCCGCAGGCAATGCTCGGCTGCCAGCTTGCTCACCGCGTACGGATTCGCCGGTTGCGCCGGCGAGTCCTCCGTCAATGGCGCGTGATCCTCCGGAATCCCGTACACGTCCGACGAGCTGATATACAGGATGCGGGGCAGCGGAGCCACGCGACCGGCCGCCTGCACGAGTCCGATCGTCAGCAGCACGTTCGCCTCGAAGGTCTCGCGCGGAATCTCCCAGCTCACCCCCGGGTGGCTCTGCGAGGCCAGATGCACGACCACCTGCGGCTCGCTCTCGCCCAGCACCCGGTCCCACTGCCCGGCACGCGCCAAGTCGCCCAGGATCACGCGCTCGGCCGGCACGACGTTGTCCCGCGGTACGTTGACCCCGGCGCCCCACACCTCGTGGCCGTGTGCCGCCAGTTCGACCGCCAAGTGCGGCCCCACGAAACCCCCGATGCCAGTCACCAGTACGCGCACAGTCGTTGCTCCTCAGTCAGGGACGCAGGTCCCGAAGTTCCGCAAAGCGTTCGTCCTCGAGCACCCGCGCGCACACCGCCGGATTCTTGGCGAAGGCGGCCTCCATTGCGGCCCGCGCCGCCTGCATCTCGTTCAGCCGCACGTGGCACAACCCCTTCTCGACCAACAGAAGAACACTGTTGGGCTGGAGCGCAATCGCGCGATCCAGCGCCCCGAGCGCTTTTCGGTAGTGCCCGCCCTCGAAGTACAAGTACGCGGCGTGATGCAGGGCCCGGGCATCGATGGCCGGCGCCGCAGCGATGTTGGCCACGATCCAGTCGCCCCCGGACTCGAACTCGCCGCGCTCGCGCAGCAGCGGCACCATCTCCCCGATCCAGTCCGCGCGTCCCGGCTCGCCTTCCAGCGCCGCCCGCAGGGGCTCAAGCGCCGCCGCCGGGTTACCCTCCAGCACTGCCAGCCGGGACTCGGCCCACTTGCCGACCGCGCTCTCGAGCACTTCGGCCGGAGCCTCGTTCAGCAACTCGCGGGCAAGCCAGCGGTTTCCACGCCCCAACTCGAGCTCGAGCAGGGCCGCCACCGCCCGCGCATCGTCCGGCGCCAGCCGGCGCGCCGCCCGCAACTCGACGGCCGCGTACTCGCGCTCGCCGCGGCTGCGATGCTCCAGTCCCAGATGGTAGTGCGTCAGCGCCTGATCGCCCGACCACCACGCCAGATCCGCCAGCAGTTCATGGACTCCGTTGAGTGTCGGACACAACGTGGCGGCCTCGTCGAGCAGTGCCCGCGCGCGCGCCAGACGTTCGTCGCCCGCAAAGATGCCGAGCGTGCGCGGCAGGCGCTCGGCAGCCGCACCCTCGACGCGTTCGGCGGCCAGCTCCCGCCACAGTCGTTCGGCCGCGTGGAAGCGCATCTCCGCCAGCGTGCAGGCGTCTGCCCGCTCGACCACGCCGGCTTCGAGGAACCTCGGCCCCGTGTGGCGAATCGCCACGATCGACCCGAGCGCCGCCAATGCCATCAGCAGCCACACCGGCGCCACGCGCCGCAGGTCCAGCGCCGCGGGGCCCAGCAGCCCGGCACCCGGAGTCATTGGCGCGCCTCGGCCGACTCGGTATCGCTCCCGAATACGAACCGCACATTGCGCAGCACCGGCAATCCCGTGCCGTCGCCCAGCAGCCGCGCCCGCACCTGCATGAACCGCGTCTCCATGTCGGCCGCAAAGCGGTCGCCCGGCCGAATCGGATACCACTGGCTGAAGTCGGGCTCGTCGGCCGTGCCGCCGCCGAGGCGCAGGGCGAACTCGACGCGCGAGCTGCCCGGCGCGTCGAACTCCGCCAGGAACCGGCCCGCGCGCAGCCCGTCCACCTCGTAGAGCGGCGACTCGAACGTTCCGGCGATCGGAATCGCCGCGATCGAAAAGATCGAGTTGTTCGACGGAATCGACCGTGGGGCGAACGCAATGTCCAGATAGTTGTCCCGGCTGTCGTAGCGCCCCACGTACGCACGCGGGACCGTGTGGCGTTCCATCGGTTGCCAGTTCTCGTCGTCCTCGATCATGTAGTTGAACCGGTTGACCGGGGCCGCCGTGAGCGCGGCCGAGGGCGAGATCTGGTTGAAGTAGATGTCGTACAGCGTCGTTCCGTCGTCCTTCGGCAACGGCAGGCGGAACCGCGCCTCCTGGGGCGTTTCCTGCACGGTCCAGTGCAGGCCCCCCTCGTGAATCGCCATCAGGTTGTCCGCCTCATGGTGCAGGAAACCCTCGGGCAGCGGTTCGCCGACCACATGGGCATTGTGGAACTTCAGCACGACTTCCTCCTGCGGAAACTCGCGCAGTGCCAGTGCGCCGTCGGGCATCACTGCCAGCGAGCTGATCCGTCCCCAGCCGAACGTCGAGGCCAAGTCCCATGCCCCGTCGGTGCGCCGCAGGAATCGCTCGTTCACGACGTGCTGCAAGCGTACGACCGCGATGTTGTCGTCGATCTCCTGTTCGCCGTAGTCGCGGTCGTCGTTGAGCGAGATGTGGATGTGGTCGCGCACGCCATCGGCGCGCCAGGCCAGTTGCACCAGCCCCTCCTCGCCCGCGGCCAGGCGCTCGAACGATCCGCGATAGACCAGTTCCGGATCGACGCCCGGTCCGCGCGCCTCGACGTGCAGGACGAACGGGTGGGCGAAGTCGAACGGCGAGCGATTGTAGTACGGCACGGTCAGGGCGACCACCTCGCCCGGGCGCACATTACGGGGCCGGGCCGTTAGCAGCGCGGCGTCCAGCGAAAGATTCGGCAGGCGCAGCAGCGACACCGGCACGTCGCCGACGTTGTTCAGATAGGTTGCCTCGGGCGTGCGGCGATCCGAGTTCGCCACGACGTAGAGCCGCGCGCTCATGTTCGAGCGGACATCCGGATCCCAGCGCAGGCGCACGTCGCGCGCTTCGCCCGGCATCAGCGGACGGTCGAACACCACACTGCTTTCGTCCACGTTCGCCGTCGCCTGGCTGTTCGGGTCCCACGGGAAATCGACATAGAGCGTCGTGCGCAGGTTGTGCACCGGCTCGCGGCCAACGTTCCGCACCGTTGCCCGCACGTACACCGTATGCCCGCGAACATAGCTTTCGCGTTCGGTGCGCGTCGAGCCCGGCACCACGATCACGTCGTTGCCGCCCGGGATCGCGATGGTTGTCTCCAGGCGCTGCTCGAAGCGCTCGCCCGTCTCCGGCGCGAACCCGCGCACCACGAGACGGAACGGCATCGTCTGCTCCGGGAAGAGCGAAGCCGCCGTGAAGCGCGCCTCCGCATGGCCACCCGCTGCAATTCCCAGGTTCGTCACCACCGTGCCCACCGGCGTCCCCTCGGGATTGTCGAGCAGGAACAGCGTCGCCTCGACCTCCTGAAGCTCGCTGCCCCGTACCCCGAAGATCGGGATCGTGAAGCTCGTCTGCTCGGGCGATGCCGTGCGCTCGACGCGCGCCAGATGCGGCGAGATCGCCACATACGGCAGCGACGCGTCCGCCGCGATGAACTCGACGTGCGCACGCGCCAGCGGCTCGTGCCCCGACGGGTGCTCGCGGTACGTGACTTCGGCCTCGAGCCGGTTGATGCCCGGTGGCGCCGGGAACGCGAACTGCACGACGCGTTCCTCGCCTGGCGACAGCGACACCTGCGACTCGCGCAGGGTCTGCCCCTGTGCCGCATCGCGCAGCCGCAGCACCAGGTCCTCCATGAAGCCCTCGCTCGCGTTGCGCGCCCGCAGGCGCATCGCCACGTTTTGCCCCGCCGCGATTGCCGTCTCCGGCCCCGGCGTCATCGTCCACTCGAGTTCGACCTGTGGCTGGAGCACCTCGAACGGCACGTCCACGGATGCCACGCGCCCTTCGCCCCGATTCCAGGCCGTCAGCAGCAGCCGGTAGTTCCCCGGCACCAGCACCGGCGGCAGCTTCGCCGACAGCTCGAAACGCCCGGCCCGCACCGGCGCCCGCACCGGACCCGCCACCCGCACGCCGTTGCTGTCCAGCACGTGCAGCTCCGACTGACCCCATGCGAACGTGGGCGAACCGCCCTCGATGCGCAGCTCCGCGCCCTGCGTGGAGAAAATCTCCGCCGGCTCGATGCGCGCCGTCAGGTTCGACGACGCCCGCGGGATGCGCAGCGCCGGGTCCCCCAGCAGGATGAACTGGTTCGGCACCGCGCGCTGGTTGCGGTACAGCATGTACTGGATCTTCGAGTACAGCGTCACGCGGCCCAACTCGCGCGTGCGGTGTGTGATCAGCGATTCATAGAAGGGCCGCAGCAGGAAGTCGTGCTCGTAGGAGTTGGTTCCGGCGACCGGCGCGTACAGGGCGATGCCCCCGCCGTTTTCCGCCAGCAGGAACTGCTCGCCGATGCTGCGCGAGACCGGCTCGACGGGATAGTCCACCCAGGCGGTGTCGCACGAGGCGGCCGCCATGATCGGCCGCAACCCTTCCAGCTTGATCTCTGGGATGTCGCGATAGTGGAAGATGCGCTCCTCGGCCCACAGGTTCGGGCCGCCGTGGCCGTAGTAGGTCGCCGTCAGCGCCCCGCGCGACATCTCCTCGATGATCGCGCGCGTCATTGCCTTGCTGCGCTTGCGCGCGTAGATGCGGAAGTAGTCCTCGTAGGGATGGTGCTGGAGGTACAGGCGCCGGGGCTCGCCGGAGCGGTCGAGCTGCGTGGTGATGATGCGGTCGGCCACGCGCGCGAACTCCGTCTCGTCGTCCGTGATGAACAGATGCCGAACGACTCCCGGGTCGGCCGGCGGGCTGGTCTCGTACTCGAAGATGCGCCGCGCGATGCCCTCGACCTCGGCGAACGTGCGCGCCGACAGGCGGCCGATTTCGATGTCGGCGATCGGGTCCCGGCCGGTCAGGTGCGCGTAGTTGTCGTCCGTGCGGATGCGCACGTCGGCGTTCCCGTATCCGTAGATCGGCAGCAGGTTCGGCGCGACGCGCGGGCTGGGGTGGCGTTCCTCCCACCAGTACTCGCTTGCCTCGCCCACCAGCAGCACCTGGCTCATGCGCCGCCCGGGCCATGCCGCGAAGGCATGGATCAGGAAGTCGTGGATCGGTCTGTCGTCCTTGGCGCCGAAGCTGAAGACGTTGTAGATGTCCTCGACATCGATCAGGCGCACGCGGCGGCCTTCGGTCTCGCGGCTGCGCACCAGGTCATGCAGCGCCGGCAGCAGCAGGTGGTGCGCGATCACGATGTAGTCGGCACCCTCGGCCGGTTCGATCAGGTCCACCGGCCGCGCCTCGAAGAGGCGCGGCAGATAGCGCACGGTCATCTCGTCCACGTAACGGAAGCGGCGCGTGCCGTCGCCCAATTCGATCCGCGCCCCATAGGCCGGGCCCGCCGACGTTGCTGCGCTGAATGTCTCAAGCGACTTCGGCGCGAAGGGCTCCGTCACGTC
Organism: Candidatus Sumerlaeia bacterium; assembly: GCA_019634695.1. Classification (GTDB taxonomy): domain Bacteria; phylum Sumerlaeota; class Sumerlaeia; order SLMS01; family JAHLLQ01; genus JAHCAW01. The sequence continues at coordinate 74,754 of JAHCAW010000007.1, read as the reverse complement.
CACGAAGAAACGCCCCATTCGGTAGTCGCCGCCGACCGACGGCCTGCGCACGTCGACGCGCGACCCGGCGGGGCCGCTCACCTCCACCTCCCGGTTCAGCGGGAACATACTGGGGTCTACTGGATAGTCGAGCTCGGCCCAGTACGTCACGAGCATCGGGTCCATGCGCTCCTCGCGCGACTCCGGGTAGTGCACCGTCAGCTCGTTGCGCCCCTCGCGCAGCAGCCCCGCCGGCACCGTGTAGCTCTGCAAGTGTGGACCGATGCCGACCAGCAGGTCGCGGTCGCCGAGTTGGTCGCCGTTGAGGTACACGGCCGCGTGCCGACGCAGGGCGCTCGAACTGCCGCCGAACTCCACGCGCAACGTCGCCGACGATGTCGTATCGACCGACTCGAGCGTGAACGGCATCCGCGCGAACTGGCCGACCGCCATCTGGTTCGACGCCCACTTGCCGGTGCGCACCGTGTCGGCAACGCGCACGTCGTAGACCTTGGGCTCGAAGATCTCCAGCTTGCTGCGCAGCTCGATGCCGGGGTCGCGCACAAGCGATCCCCGCGTCACCGTGTCCCGCGGCCAACCACGCGCCGGCGCCGTCTCGTCCGACGTCTGGATCAACCAGACGGGAATGTAGGGAATCCGCGCAGGGAATTCGTTGGGGATGTGGAAGTAGACCAGTTCATCGGCCGCCAGCGCCCCCCGCCGGTCGCGCGGGCGGAACAGAGGTACCTCGCGATCGCCGACGAACACCTGCAAGCGGTCCGGATTCACGGCCGTCGCCTCGAGTCCCTTGCTCAACAGGTCGCGTGCCGAAATCGCGTAGATGCCCGGATGCGCCACGCGCGCCTTGTAGAGCAGCCCGCCCGGTTCCGACGCCTTCTTGAGCAGACCCTCCCAAGCGCGCAGTGCCTCGACGTTCTCCAGTCCCTCGACTTCGCGCGTGACCTCCTGCAACTGTCCCGGGTTCAGCACCAGGTTGCCGAGGAAGTCCACGAGGTAGGGATCCCGGGCGGCCAGGTCGGCGGGCGCGACTTCGCTGTCCGGCTGGAGGGCGCGGATCGTGCCGACGATACGCGCGCGATGCAGCACGGCCACACCCTGACGCGAGGGGCCACTGGCAGCCGACACCGTGCTCGACAGGCCGATGCGGCACCGCGCAAGGCCCACGCTGCGAAACGTCCCGGCGAACTCGCCCGATACATTGCGAATTGCCAGCGGCAACCGGCCGGCCGGGCTTGTATCGTCCAGCGCGAATGGCCCCTCCGTTTCCCCGGTGGCCAGCCACTGCACCGACCACTCCGCCTCCGTCATCTCGAACGAAACGCTCGCGCCCGGCGGGACAGCCACCCAGCGCGCGACGCTCGCCCGGGCAAGAGACTCGGTCACCGGGCCGACGTTCTCGTTCACCAACTCGAACGAGATTGTCCCCTCGGCGGTCTCAACGTCGCGGATCAGGATGCCGCGCTCGTACAGGGCTTCGGCGGTTGGGTCCGCCGCTGCCCCCCGGAGGAGCAGGGCGACCAGCGCCAGCGCCAGAAGATGGGATGCCTGAAAAAGCGTGATGCGAGCGGATCTGCGCATGGGGTCGGCCACGGTTCCGTTGCGGGGGTCCATTTCGGTTTTGGGTATGCAGTCGCATGGGGACGGCAGGGTCAAGTCCAGCCGCCCGAAGCCCCGGCATTGGCGCCGGACCTGCCCTCGGCCGACCGCTTCCGCAACGGATGTACCTGCCCGCAAATGGTCTTGCGTTCCCTGCGACTTGCGCCCAGCGTCGCCGCAGTATGCATGCCGCGAAGCAGGCAGCCCCCGAGAATGCCTCTGGGGGCGGGCACGAAACCACATCCGCCTGTTCGCTTCCGATACAATGCGCTTCCTGTTCATCAACCAGTATTATCTGCCCGATTACGCCGCCACAGCCCAGCCCATGGCAGATGTCTGCGAGCGTCTGGCCGCCGACGGCCATGAGGTTCACGTCATCACCTCCCGGGCCCTCTATGACGGGCGGCAGATGGAGCTGCCCCGAAACGAGACCCTGCGCGGCGTGCACGTTCACCGCGTCAGTCTGGCCACCGCCAGCCGCGCCCGCTTTCGCCATCGCCTTGTCGGGTTCGTCTCCTTCATGGCCGGCGCTTTCTGGCGCGCGCATCGCCTGCCCCGCCCCGATGTCGTCGTCACCCTGACCACCCCGCCCCTCGTCTCCCTGCTCGGGGCTTGGATCAAGCAGGTGCGCCGAACCTCTTTCGTCTACTGGGTGATGGACATCTACCCCGAAATTGCCGAGCGCGCCGGGGTCCTGCGCCGCATGGGCCCGATCAACCCGATCTGGTCCCGCCTCGCGGGCTTGGGGTATGCCGCCGCCGACCGCTTGGTCGTCCTTGGCAGCGACATGCGTGACGTCCTTTCCGCCCGTGGAGTGGCAGCCTCCAAGATTGAGGTCCTGCCGAACTGGGCGCACGCCGACCTGATCCATCCGGTTCCACCCGAGACGAACGCGTTTCGCCGTCAACACCTGCGTCCGGGGCAGTTCACCGTCATGTACTCGGGCAACATGGGCGCCTGCCACACGTTCTGTTCCCTGTTTCGCGTGCTGCCGCAGTTGAACGGCAAGGACGCGTTCGACTTCCTGTTCGTCGGCTCGGGTCGCAAGCAGGGCGAACTGGTCGAGAAGCTCGGCGGTCTGGGCGACCGCGTGCGCTTCCTCCCTTATCAGGAGCGCGAGTCGCTCTCCGAGTCGCTTTCCGCTCCTGAGGCGCATCTGGTCACGCTCGATCCCCGCTTCGATGGCCTGCTGGTTCCGAGCAAGATATACGGCATCATGGCGGCAGCCCGACCGATTCTGTTCATCGGCTCGGAGGACAACGACGTCGCCCGCACCATCCGCGAAGCACGTTGCGGCGTCCGCGTGCCGCCCGAGGATCCCGAGGCAATGATGGCCGCCCTGCGTGCCATGGCCGCGGACCCCGAGGAGACCGTCCGCATGGGTCTGCGCGGACGTGCCCACTTCGAGCAGAACTTCGAACGCCGAGAGGCAACTGCACGCTTTGTCAGCCTTCTGGAACGACAGGCATGGGTCGGCGCTCCCGGCCGCGACACTCCCCACACACCCAGCGATGGAGTCGCCGACCGACGCGAGATTCCCCTGTCCGCTTCGGGTCCGGTCGCCACTCCGGTCGCCAAGTAATCGGTCCCCCCATGAGCTCCGTCCCGCTCCGGCGTGCGGCCTCCCTGCTCGTCATCCTGCCCGCCCTGCTCGTCCTGTACTGGGGCTTCGATCAGGCACGCCTCGGGGCCCAACGCCACGAGCTCATCACCTCGCTGGCTCAGAATCCGGACCGCATCCTCGAGCTGCGCGACCGCTTCCACATGCCCCAAGGCCATCTGGCCGTGGCGACCTACGCCACTCGCGACATCTTTCCCCCCGAGCGGGAACTGGCCATGGAGGCCATCGGCCGGGCGCTGGCGGCTGAGCCCCTCTCCTCGCGCGCCTGGCAGGCCCTGGCCCGCGAGCGCCTGCTCGACGGGCAGGACGACGCGGCCCGTCAGGCGCTGGCGCTTGCCGACCGACTGGAGCCCCGCTTTCCCCGCCAGCGCCTCGAAGCCGTGCGCCTCTGGCGCCTCGTGGGCGACTCTCGCCGCAGCCTCGAAACCGCTCTGGAAGTCGCCGCCCTCGGGCCCCGGTATCGGCGCGAGGCAGCTCTCGAACTGCTGCTCGCCGGCACCAGCCCCGCGGAGGTCTTCACCGTCCTCGGCGGTCCGCGGCTGGCGCCCGGTGCCGCCGTCGAACTCGCCGCCGCCCTCCATAACTCCAATCTCCAGCAGATGAGCGACCTCGTCGCGTTGCTTCCGTCGGACGCGGCCCACGACGAGGAAGCCCGGCGCCAGCTCGCCGCCCTCCTGCTTCGTCCGCTCCAGCCCAAGCGCCTCCTGGAACTATGGACCCTAGAGGATCCACCCCCGCAGACCGGCTTCGACGGTATCCCGCTCGCCAACCGCGACCTGCTCGCCCCGCCCTTCTTCAATCGCTTCCCGCTCGGCTGGCTCGCCCCTCAGGAGCGCGGCGCCGTCCGCGTCATCTGGCTCTCGCCCCTCGAGCCCGCCGATTCCGGGCGCATTCGAACCGTGCTGCCCGACCTCGGTCCCCCGTTCCATCGCGGTCTTCTGTATCGTCTTCTGCTGCCTGCCGGGCCGGGCGGGTCGCTGCCCGTGCGCCTGCGGGCGACGCCGTCCGAACAGGTGCAGGTCGAAGTCACCCTGCGCGAAGGCGATCGCACCACCGCCCGCGTGCGCCTCGACTCCGCCTCCGACGACTGGCAGGCGCTTTCGCTCCCCCTGCCCGCGCGCGAAACCCCCACGATCGGCGTTGTGGCCATCGAAGTGCGCCGGCTCGGCAAGGAGACCGCCTGGCGCGAGACCCACATTGAGTTCGGCCCCCTCGGTCACCCGTCCGCCACTCCATCCGCCTCCACGAGTAGCGAATGAGCGAACCCGCGACCAGACCCGGCGCCATCGAGCCCGAGGATTATCTCGTCGCCGTCCCTAACTGGGTGCGCGTCGGCGACAGCCTTGCGCTGGTTCTCGTGGCGCTCGTGCTGCTGGGCGGATTCTTCAGCGAGGGCTACGCCTCGAGACCGCTGCTGCGCGGATGGGCTTGGGCGGCCTGCGGAGCGCTGGGTGCATGGGGGATCATCGGAGCGGCCTTGGGACGCTGGAGCGGACCCATGCGAGCGCCGGCGCGATGGATGGCCGTGCTGGGCCTCGTCGGGGTGCTCTGGACCGGCTTCCAAGCGATGCCGTTGCCTGCGTCGTTCGTCGTCTCCAAGTCCCCCGTGTGGGCGCAGGTCGCGGCCAACTTCGCTGAAGCCGGCGTCCCCCTGCCGGAACGCATCCCGTTCGCGCACAGCCCTTCGCGCGCCCCGCTGGCGTGGAACCAACTTGTTGCCTGCTATCTATTCTTCCTCGGCGTCGCGGTGCTGGCCACGCGGCGCACGCCGGCCGCGCGGCTCGTTCTGCTCGTCTCGCTGGTTGCCGTTGCGGAGGGACTGCTCGGCCTGTTCGCGTTCACGTTCGCCGGCGCGCAGCGTGCCTCCGGCGCCGCCTACAATCCCAACCACCACGCGGCGCTCGTCCTGCTGGGCATGCCGATTTTGCTCGGCGGCATGCTCCAGATGCGGCGCCACCTGCCGGCCTTTTCCGACGGGCTGCTGTCGGGTCGCAACCCGCTGCTCTTCCTGCTGTTCCTTGCGCTGCTGGCCGGCATCGGCTGGGCGGCGAGTCTCTCGCGCGCCTCGCTGGCGATCGGGATCGTCATCCTGCTGGCGTGGGGCCTTGTCGAAATCCTCGGCGCGCTGCACCACGGACCGGATTCCAGTCAGGTGGCGTCGCGCACGAATCTGGCCGGCACGCTGGTCGTGCTCGGGTTCCTCGGTGGCTTCGGCCTGCTGACCCTCCACTCGGTCGCAGTGCCGGAGGGTTTCGCCCGCCGCGGGCTGGGCGGGGGAGACCTCGAGATGGCCGAGCGCCGACTCGAGTTCTGGCGCGCGTCCTTCGAGGCTCTCGCCGAAACCCCTTGGCTGGGCCTCGGGCCCGGAGGCTCCGAGCACGCCCTGCTGCGCTTCGTTCGCGTCCCGACCGTCACCAACCCCATCCATGCCCATAACGACTACGTCCAGGTGCTTGCCGAGGTCGGCGCGCCCGCGGCCTTGGTGCTGGCCGGGTTGCTGGTGTGCATGCTCGTGGCTTTGGCGCGCGAGACCCGCCGCCGCCGGGAGCTGTTCGACTGGCACGAGCGCCGGCTCCAGCGCGCCTGCGTCGTCGGCCTGCTCACCGTCCTGCTCCACAGCGCCGTCGAATTCCCCCTGCGCCTCCCCCTCGTGGCCTTCACCGCCCTGATTTTGCTCGCACTGGTCCTCAATCCCGGCCCTATACTGATAGCGGCATTTGCGAGGCGCCGCACCTGAACCCCCGCCCCGCCCCGAAAGGAACCGCCCCGAACGTGACCCGCTCCCTGAACGCCGTGGCCCTCGGCCTTCTTCTTGTCCTGCTCGCCGGGGCCTGCGTCACGACACCGCCCCGCACCCTGATTCTCCACCCGATTGACCTGACCGACCCCCTCAATCCCGAGACGCTTCGCAAGCTGCTCGGCTCGGCAGAGATGCAACTGCCCGCCCCCGAGGAATATTACCTCGGCCCGGGCGACATCATCACCATCCGCCTGATCGGACGCCCGGATATCCTCGGCGGCGACCGCGGCCAGGAGGGCGTCGAGTTCCGGCTCACCGACAGTTCGACGATCTCGCTGCCCATGATCGGCGCCGTCAGCGTTCGCAACAAGACCGTCGCCCAGCTCCAGCAGGACCTCTCCACCGCCTACGCCGCCTTCGTCAAAGACCCCCGTCCGCTCGTCATCGTCAACTTCTTCAACCGCAATCAGGTCACCGTGCTCGGCAGCGTGCGCGAGCCGGGCAAGTATCCCTACGAGTACGGCGACACGTTGCTCGACGCGGTCTTCAAGGCCGGCGGTGTGGCACCCGGCGGACGCGGCGGCGGCATGGCCCCGGGACGCTACCTGCACCTGTACCGCGAGCGGCTGACCGCCGAAGAGCGCGCCACGCTTACGCTCGAGGAACTCGCCGAGCGCCTGACCGTGCAGGGACAGGTGCGCCCCCGCGAGGAAATCGTCATGCCCATCGACGAACTGGTCAGCCACGGCACGCTCCAGCACAACATCCCCGTGCAGCCCGGCGACGTCATCCTGCTCGCCTCGGCCGGCACCGTCCACGTGCAGGGCCGCGTCGATACCCCCGGCGTCGTCTTCCTCGGCCCCAGCGTCAACACCGTCACGCAGGCCATCAACGAGCGCGGCGGCCTGCGCTTCTCCGCCTCCTCGACCGTCGAAGTCGTCCGCACCTATCCCGACGGCCACTACGCCACCTATCGCATGGACATCCGCCGGATGCGCGGGCGCCAGTCCCCCGACTTCCGCGTGCAGGAAGGCGACGAGATCTTCGTCTACGGCGACCCGGTGCGCGCCGTCGGCGAGTACCTCGGCGAACTCTTCCGCGGCTCCGTGCGCGCCGGCGCCAGCGCCACCTACAACCCGGTCAACTGACACCCCGGAAAGGGCCCCGCCTCCACGATGAGCCTCTCGGAACGCGACTACCAGACTCCCCGCCCGGCCGCACCCGGACTTCCCCCGCTGCCCGACGAGAACGAAGAGAACGAGCTGCTGCGCTACATGCGCCTGGCATGGGAGCGCCGCTGGCTCGTCCTGCTGTGTACCGCCGCCTTTCTGCTCTTCACCGCCGTCCAACTGCGCAAGACCACCAACATCTTCATCGCCACCGCCCGCATCAAGTTCGAGCCCAGCGCCACGCGCTACCTCGATTTCGGCGAGGTCGGACGCCCCACCAACGCCATCGACGAAATCCGCACGCAGGTCGAGATCATCCGCGGCCCGCAGATCACGCACGACGTCATTCGCTCGCTCGGGCTCGACCGCCCCCGCCAAGCCGCCGCCGCCACCCAGGACTCCACGCGCAACCCGCTCGACATCGTCGATACCCTCACGCGCCAGTGGAACCACCTCAAGCGCGAGGCGCGCGCCTTCCTCGTTCCCTCGCCGCCCGTCGAGATTCCCGCCGACCTCCAGCGCCAGCAATGGATGATCGCCTGGCTGCGCGACCGTGTTCAGGTGCGCCAGTATCAGGATACCAAGCTCATCGACATCATCGTGCGCGACTCCGACCCCCGGCGCGCCGCCGACATCGCCAACGCCTATGCCGAGCAGTACCAGCGCAGCCTCGGCGCGCGCCGCACGGACTCCTACGATTCCGTTCGCAAGTTCTTCGACGAACAACTCCAGCAGGCGCGCCTCGACCTCATCCGCGCCAACGAGGCCGTGCTCGACTACAGCGCGCGCCTCGACACCGACCTCCAGCTCATGGAGCAGGAGTCCGAGATCGCCCTCGACATGACGCGCTCGCTTCGCCGCGAAGTCGAAACCCTGCGCAACGAAATCGCCCTGATCGATGCCCAGGAATCCATCGAGGACGATGGCGCCATCAAGGCCCACCTGCTCTCGCGCGACCGCCTCTACATCGATCTGACGAACCGCATCTCCGAGCTCGAACTGCGTCGCATCGCCCTCGTCGCCGAGAACACCGAGGACCATCCCGAAGTCGTGCGCATCGATCGCCAGATCGGCAGCCTGCGCGAGAACCTCGACTCCCACGTCGCGCTCTTCGATCTCCAGACCACCGGCGAATCGCTCCTCTCCCGCGAGCGGCTCCGTGCCCTCCAAGAGCGCCTGCGTGAGCAGGAGCAGCGCTTCAACCGCCTCTCCGAGCAACTCATCGGCTACCGGCCCCTGCGCATGAATGTCGAGGTCCAGCAGCAACTCTACGACCAGCTCCTTGCCCGCGCCAAGGAGATCGGCGTCGCCTCCGAGGTCATCCCCGACAACGTCACCATCCAGGCCCCGGCCGCGATTCCCACCGTCGCCAGCGAGCCCCGCGTCTTCAGCGCCCTCATCGGCAACGGGCTTCTGGGCTTCCTGCTCGGCTGCGTGCTGGCCATCGGCCTCGGCCTCGCCGACCGCACGATCCACGATCCGCACCGCGTCACCTTGATGACCGGTCTACCCTCGCTCGCCATCATCCCGTTCCTTGGACGCGGACGCTTCAATCTCCTGCGGCTGCGTCGCCGCGATCCCGTCCAGCTCACCCACAAGCTCGATCCCTACTCCACCCAGGCCGAGTCCTTCCGGCTGCTGCGCACCGCGATGCTCTACTCCACGGCCGGCCAGAGCCCCCGCGCCATCGTCGTCACGAGCTGCACCCCCTCCGAGGGCAAGTCCACCGTCGCCGCCAACCTCGCCCTCGCCTTCGCCGGGCTCGGCGAAAAGACCCTGCTCATCGACGCCGACCTCAAGCTGCCCAACGTCCACCGCATCTTCCAGACGCGCAAGACCCCCGGACTCACCGACGTCCTCACCAATCAGGTGCAGGTAGAATCCGCCATTGTCGAATCGGGGATCGGAAATCTGGCGATCCTGCCCGCGGGCCCGACCGCCCCGAATCCGGTCGAACTCCTCGACAGCGCCGAGATGAGCGCGCTGCTCGACACGCTCAAGCAGCGCTACCAGCGCATCATCCTCGACAGCGCCCCGCTGCACGGCATGTCCGACGGCTTTGTCCTGGCCGGCAAGGCCGACGGTGTCTGCCTCGTCGCCAGCCTCGGCCGCACGCGCATCGACATCCTGCGTCGCATCGTCGGCCAGATGCAGAGCTTGAAGAACCGCCGCATCCTGGGAATCGTCTTCAACGACCAGTCCGGCCGCGGCCTGCCCGGCCGCAAGGGCGACTACGGCCTCGAAGGCAACGGCGCCTACGGCTACACCCGCAGCGGCCGCGGCCGCTACGACAAGCGCCGACGCCACGAAAGCGACGAAGTCAAGATGCTGGCCAAGAAGGGCTGATACGGTTTCAGAGAATAGACTTCAGCGCCCCTGACTGTCCGTCGCGGGAGCTGTGCAAAGGCAGAGAGGTGAGCGAGGCGGCATGCTGCCTTCCTTTCGATTCTCTTCGCCATCGCCTATCAACGATCGCCAACCTTATCGGCGGGCTCCAGTTCTCCGATCCCGTATTGCAGCGCTTCACACGATGGCATGGCCGGTCACCGGTCGAACGACCGGTGGAACCCACAGTGGAGAGCGGGCACCCAGCCGAGCGTGCTTTTCGCCGCGGGAGCGGCGACACAGTCGTAGCCCCGGAGTTCACTCCGGGGTCGAAGACGGTAAATGCAATTCGACCCCTGCCGGGGTCGATTGTTTGTTTAATTCACCAACCCCGGAATGAATTCCGGGGCTACGATTGTGTCTTCCCTACCGGGACGAACGATGTGCGGCCGCACGAGACGACATGACGCCTGATGGGCAATAGGGGTAATATGGGACCCCTGCGTCCTATCGAAGCGCTACGCGGCGATTCGGGACTGCCCTCACCGCAAGGCTCCGCCGACCATAATGGACTGAAAGACGCCCACCCTCACCGCCGGCACATTTCTTCATACGCCTCGTTGTACCACAACGCATGCTCGACCGGCGTGTTGGGCGGAATGTGGTTCCCGACCGCCATGATGAAACCCGGGCAGCTCTTGCCGATGTCCATGCAGCGCTTGACCTCGGCGCGAATCTCCTCGCGCCCGCCGCGCAGCAGCACCCGCGTGTCCGCGTTGCCGATGAAGAAGTGCGTCTGGCCATAGCGCTCGGCGATTGCCCGCATGTCCGTCCACGGCTCCAGCACGAAGCCGCTCACTCCTGCCTCGACAAGATCGCCGAGGAACGGCGTGAAGTCGCCGTCGCAGCAGAACACGATGATCTTGCCCGCCTCGCGCAATGGATCCAGGTAGCGCTTCAGCGTCGGAAACACAAATCGCCGATACCATGCCGGGTTGGCGAATGGCCCGCTCGACCACACCATGTCGTCGTGCACGCCGATCACGGGCACCGAGCTCTCCGCCAGCGCGTTGTAGTACCCCTGCATCCACGCGCCATAGCGCTCGATCACGCGCCCGAACCCTTCAGGGTCCGTCCCCAGCGCCTCCAGCAACGTCTCCCAGCCGAAGATGTCGATCATCCCCGAGACGCACGTCACGTACACGCCCGTCATGTTCACGGCGTTCGAGAACAACTCGGACTTCCACTTGTAGTCCTTCTCGAAGTCCTCGATCGCCCGCTTCGGATCGACCGCGCCGTACATCGCAAACGGATCGAACGTCAGGGCCTCCTCGGGATCGTCGAACAACTTGCACACGTCGTCGCTGAAGTCGGCGCGCTCCTTCTGGTACTCGGCGTGTCCCATGCGGGTGCGCTTGTCGCCGAAGACGGTGGCGTCGACCAGCGTGCTCCAGAAGACATCGTAATTCCATGCCTTGGCGAAGGCGGCCATGGCGGCCAGGCGCTCGGGCGTCGGATGCGTGGGCGAACACTCGATGCCCGTGACGGCGCGGACCAGTTCCCAGTGGAACTCGGCCGAGTACTCCGTGCGGGGCACCCGGTCGGGCATCTGCAAGTTCAGCGCGGCCCAGCCGTCGCTCCAGGTCATCGTGGTGGGACTCCTCGGGGTCGGGCGCCTGCCAATCGCGACATTGCCTCGCGGTCTTATCCCTAGTCCGCCGGCCGGAGCGGGTCAAGGCCGACGGCGCCCAATCCGCAATCGTTTGCAAGCAGGGAAGCCGTTGTCTCCCAAGCCTTCCGCCCGCCGCACCGCATCCGATTTCAGGAGCCCGCCGCCTGCACCCGCCGCATCGCCTCGAACAGAGCCACCGCCGCCGCCATCGCCAGGTTCAGGCTGCGCGTGTGCGGGTTGCCCTGCGGCAGTCGCACCACGCGCTCGGGTCCCAGCTCGGCATGGATGTTCTCCGGCACCCCATGGGCCTCGTTCCCGAAGAGCAGGACGTCGCCCAGTTGAAACTCCGTGTCCCAGTGCAGGCGCTGGCCGCGCGTGCTGAACAGCCAGATGCGGCGCTCCGGCATCGCGTCGCGGAACGCCCGGAAACCGTCGTGCAGCGTCAAGTGCACGTGGTCCCAGTAATCCATCGCCGAGCGACGCAGGGCGCGGTCGTCGAGCGGGAACGTGATCGGGCGAATCACATGCATCGGCGTGCTGGTCGTGGCGCACAGCCGTCCGATCGCGCCGACGTTTTGCGGGATGCGGGGCGAGTAGAGGACGAGTTCCAGCCCGCTGGGCGACTCGAGTCTGGGCGCGCGGACGACTTCCATGGGCGCACTGCATCCCCCCGCGGGCGCGGCGGGGCAATCGCGGATGGGTGACCGGGTGGCGACGGAACGCATTCGCGTCACGGAAAACCGCGGTTGACGTCCGCGGGTCGATTGGGGAACAACCCCGCTCCCCGGCGCGCCGCCCTCGGTGGCCGCCGGCCTAGCGGTGGAGTGTCCGAGTGGTTGAAGGAGCGCGCCTCGAAAGCGCGTGTGCCCCCTGGGTACCGTGGGTTCGAATCCCACCTCCACCGCCAGCCTTTTTCTTCGCCTCGTTGCGGCGAAGTTTCATCGCACCCCGCGATTCAGAAGCAGGTACCGCACCTCTTCGCACGGCTCGACCGTGAACAGGGTGACTTCCTCCATGGAGTCCACCCGCCGCGGCAGGACGACGATCAGGTCGCCGTTTCCCGTCGGGCCGCTGGCGGGCTGGTAGGCGAAATCCTTCAGGACTTCCCACGGGTCCTCGATCTCCTCGTCCTCCACCGGGTATCGCGGGTTGAGTTGCCAGGTGCGATCCGGTCCGGCCGAGGTGACGATGATCCAATGGTTGGTCATGTACACGCCGTAGACGGCGTCGGGGTGGTCTGCAAAGGGATCCTTGGGCAGATTCTGGGGGGTGTAGAAGACGTAGGATTCCTCGATGGGCGAGATGGATTCTGGATCGTAGCGCGCCATGGTGGAGATGCGGAAGTAGCTCGAATCGCCGCCCAGGCGCGAGTTGACCCCTTCGCGGCCTTCGGCCACCACGCTGCGGCCCAGGATGACGTCGGCGCATTGGGCAATCTTGCCGACCAACTCCATGTCGGCAAGCGTCCGATCGATGCCCGCCTCAAAGGTCATCGGCGCCATCGGCCGGGTCGGCACGCGCGTGAAGTGGGCGGCCCAGATGCCGCGGGCCGGCGCCGCCGCATCCAGGGCCAGCAGCACCAGCGACAGCGCGATCGCCACCCATGCGGCCTTCTCGCCGGAGTTCTCGCGGTGATGCGTCCGCAGCAGAAACGTCGCCACGGCCGCCGCCAAGAACCCGCCCATCGCGAAGTAGGGCATCATCGGATACGCCGGCCCCGTGCTCAGCAGCGCCAGCGCCAGCAGCACCCAGGCCACGATCACGGCCAGATGCAGCGACGGGGCCCAGTCCTTGAACACGACATCCATCGTGCCCGGACGATAGCGCTTCTTGCGCGGCGTCGGCGCCGCGGTTCCCGCCTTCGGCGCCTCTGGCAGCACTACCACGGCGTCCCACGCATCGCCCAGCGACCCCATCGGCGGCACGCGCCACGGCACAACCGGCGGCGGGGGCGGGCCGTCGCCCGAACGAGCAGCAGAAGTGCGGCGCTTCATGCCGGCTCCCAACAATCAATCTCGACGAACCCAATCAGAACCCGGAGCGTCAGCGACGGGCAACTCATTCGACATCGGAGCATCAGCGACGGGCAAGCCAGCTCGCACCGGAGCGTCAGCGACGGGCAAGTCCCTGTCCGTTCGGGAGTCTCCGAATCCGTATGACAAGCGCCATACGCCGCCGGGTTCCCGCCTCAGCCGACATCGCGACCGTTGAAGCGCACCGGCTTGACCCCGAACGCCTGCTCGACCATCTCGCAGGCCTGACGGAACTCGGGGTACGCCTCCAGGGCATCCTTGAAACTCAAGGGGCCGGGGTCATCTTCCGGCGCTGGCTCGGGCTCGGCCACGACCCGACGCGGCGCGGGCGGCTCGACGTATTCGATGGGCTCGGGGGCGGTGCTGGCGGGGGAGGGCTGGGCCTCGGGCTTGGCGACCGTGAAGGTCGGGAAGAGCGGGCGGCGCCAGACGGCCTCGGCGGCCTCGCGCAGGTGCTGAACGATTTCGGCGCGGTCCATGAGCGTGCGCATGGCAAGGTCGGCCGCGGCCAGTTCGATATGAATCTTCGACTCGGTTGCCTGCACCAGCCGGGCGCGCGTCAGCACGCTGCGGCAGGTGGCATTGACGGCCGAGACGCGCTCGACGAAGGCGACCCAGCGTTCGACGTCGGTGGTGTGGATTTCCTGAATGGCAGCGGCCGATGGCAGGGCGGCGCGTGTGCGGCCCATGGAGTCGGCGGCCATGGGCGCGGCCGGGGCGGACCGGGCCCGGGTGCTCGCGCCCGAGCCTGCCGCGCGCGTCGAGGCGCTCGATGCCGGTTGCGCGCCACCGCCGCCCGGGAAGCCACCGAACTCCGGATCGAGCACCAGGCGCGGGTCGATCGCGGTCAGCTTGATGAGGGCGAACTCGAGCAGAAAGCGCGGCGGAGCTGACCCGCGCAGGCGCTCCTCGAGGTCGAGGAACTGCTGCGTGGCATTGAGGAGGAAGGGCAACGTTGTGCGGTCGAGCAACTCGCAGAAGTCGGTCGCGGTGGGATCGACGACCCGCGCGAGGTCCGGCGCGCCGCCCGCCTTCAGGATCACCGCATCGCGCAGGAAGCTGAGGAACATCTTGGTGAAGCGCTGAAGGTCGCGCCCGCGCTCGACCAATTCGCCCACGATCATCAGGCAGTCGGCAGTGTTGCGCGCCACGAGGCTGCCCAGCAGGCGCGTGAACAGGTCGCCCTCCACGACGCCGAGCAACGACCGCACGGTCTCCAGCGTCAGTTCGTCCTCGGCGAGCGAGATCAACTGGTCGAGCAGCACCTGCGCATCGCGCAGCCCGCCGTCGCTGGCCAGCGCGATCGCGTTGAGCACGGCGGCGCGTTCCTGCTCGGCCACGCGCACGCTCTCCTTGTCGACGATCGCGCCCAGCGAGGCGGTCATCTCTTTCAGGCCGATGCGGTCGAAGTTGCAGCGCCGGCACCGCGAGATCACCGTCTCGGGAATCTTCTCCGGATTCGTCGTTGCCAGAATGAACACGACGTGCGCGGGCGGCTCCTCAAGCGTCTTGAGCAGCGCGTTGAACGACGCCGTCGAGAGCATGTGCACCTCGTCGATGATGTACACTTTCTTGCGTGCGCTGAACGGCGAGCGACCGACGCCCTCCATCAACTCGCGCGTCGTCTCGGCCTTTGTGTAGGTCGCCGCATCGACTTCGATCACGTCCAGATGCGTTCCGCCGGCGATCTCCAGACAATGCGAGCACTTGCCGCACGGCGTGGTCGTCGGCCCGTTGACGCAGTTGAGCGCCTTGGCAAAGATGCGCGCCATGGACGTCTTGCCCGTGCCGCGCGGGCCGCAGAACAGGTAGCCATGGCCGACGCGTCCTTCGCGGATTTCATTGTGCAGCATCTGCACGACGGCCTGCTGGCCGATGACTTCGGCGAACGTGCCGGGGCGGTAGCGCCGGGCAATCACCTGATAGGAACCTGCGGGAGCGGTGGGCATGGGAGCGGGGGCACCTTGCGGGATGACACGCGCGACGATGGGGGAGCCGGGAACGGATGGTCAACGGGTTTCCTTTTGGTTTTCTTTCGCGTTTTTCCCTTGCCGGCGCCACAGAAACGATTGCCTCTGGCGGCTCGTTTGCTAGAAAGAGCCTGTAACGCGGGACACCTGAGCCCGGCCCGGAGCCAAGTCGGGCGGCCTCAGGGGTTGACCGCAGTTCGCCCGAGGAGTCCGCGATGACGTCTCAAGGTCGTTTTGTGGCAGGATTGCTGGCCATGCTGCTGGCGGGTCCGGTGGCTGCCGACGTGCTGGTCCTCAAGAGCGGCGAGCGCCGCGAGGGCCGTGTGGAAGCGATCGTCGGCGAACCCGATCACCTGCTATTGATCAGCGGCTCCCAGCAGATTCGCATCCCGAAGGCCCTGATCGAGCAGGTCATCGAGCAGGACGACGCGACCGACTACACGATTCTGGGCGACCAGTTCGTGCGGCTGCAAAGCTACGAGCGCGCCGTGCGGATGTACCAGCGCGCCCTCGAGAGCAATCCGAGCCATGCGCCGGCGCGGGCCGGCCTCGAGCGCGCCCGCGGCATGATCGGCGAGCGTCAGGCCGAAACCGAACGCCAGGCGCAGGCCGAACACGCCGAACGCCTCGCCACCGCGCGGCGCATGCTCGCCGATCCCGACCGCGTGGACTTCGCCCGCGTCGAGGAACTGCTCAATCAGGTCACCCAGCGCTCGACCTCCGATTCCCAGAAGGCAACCGCCGAACTGCTCAAGCGCGACCTCTACCTCGCCTGGGCACATGACCGCGAAGACCGGCTCGACCCCATCGGCGCCGAGGATCACCTCCAGCGCGTGCTGGCCATCGACAAGGGCAACCGCGAGGCCGAGGACCTGCTCCTGCGCGTCTGGCGCAACAACCCCAACCGCCGCACCGAGGTCCTCAAGATGCTCGAGGACCGGCTCGCCGAAAGCCCCGACGACCTGACGCTCAACCAGGAATACGCCGACTTGCTGCTGGCGCTGAACCGCGAGGAGGACGCCATCGGGCCGCTGATGAAGCTGCACGAGTCGGGACGATTCCGCGCGCTCGACTACGACGCGCGCCTCGAACGCGCCATGACCCGTGCCGCCGAGCGTCGTGCCCAGGCCGGCGACAACGATGGCGCGATCGAACTCTACAAGTCCCTCGCGACGATCTTCCCCGACGCCGACCAGACCGCGCTCTTCCGCCTCGAATACCGCAAGCGCCTCGACGCGCTCGAGCCCAACGACTGGCAGGCGCGCTCCATGCTCCTCGACAACCTTGTCGCCCAGGGCATGACGCGCCTGGCCCTCGACGAGGCCGAGATCATCCTGCAGAACGATCCGACGAACGAGCGCGCCCTGGCCCTCGTCCGCAAGTCCGCCGAGGAGAAACTCGCCGAGGCGCAGCAGGCCTTCGCGCAGGGACGCTACACGTTGGCCATGAGCCTGTCGCGCCGCTTCGCCCAGGAGCACACCCGCTTCGGAGACATGGTGCAGGTGGCGTCCGACATCTATGGCAAGGCCTCGATCGAGGCCGAACGCCAGCGCAAGCGCCTGCGCGATCAGGCCCGAGAACTCGTCACCTACGGCGACGAGAACCTGTCGCTCGCCCGCCGCAACCTCGAGCTTTACAAGACATCCGACAACCCCAACCGCACGGGCGTGCTGCCGTATCGCTTCGAGGCGACCAAGTTTGCCGACCGCGCGCTTGAGGCCTATCGCGAGGCGCTCAAGATCGATCCCAGCATCGCGCCGCTCGTCGGCGGCATGGACGTCGCCAACAAGATCCGCGACGCCGAGGACCTGAAGACCGAAATCAATCGCCCCGCCCGCACCATCCTTCTGCCGCAGGGCAGAAGCCGGCGCTGAGACGCCCGCGAGTCGATCAACAGGCCATCAACACGAATCCCCTCCAACCGATGGTCGGAGGGGATTCGGTTTGCAGTTCAGTTGTGCCGGTTCGCCGTCAGGCCACCGTCACGTCTCCGTTGAGGTAGACGTCCTGGATGGCGTTGAGCAGCGCAGCGCCTTCCTTCATCGGGCGCTGGAAGGCCTTGCGACCGCTGATGAGGCCCATGCCGCCGGCGCGCTTGTTGATCACGGCCGTGCGGACCGCCTGCGCCAGATCGTCGGCGCCGGTCGAGCCACCGCCCGAGTTGATCAGTCCCGCGCGTCCCATGTAGCAGTTCACGACCTGGTAGCGCGTCAGGTCGATCGGGTGGTCGGAGCACAGGTCGGTGTAGATGCGCTTGTCGAACTTGCCATAGCTCGAGTTGCCCAGGTTCAGCGCCTGGTAACCGCCGTTGAGCTCGGGCTGCTTCTGCTTGATGATGTCGGCCTGGATCGTCACGCCCAAGTGGTTGGCCTGGCCGGTCAGGTCCGAGGAGACGTGGTGGTCCTTGCCGTCCTTCTTGAAGGCGTTGTTGCGCAGGTAGCACCACAGGATCGTGGCCATGCCTTCCTCGTGGGCCATCTGGAACATCTCGGACACTTCGACGATCTGGCGGGTGCTCTCGTCGGAGCCGAAGTAGATCGTCGCGCCGACGGCCACGCAGCCCATGTCGCGCGCCTGCTTGATCGAGCCGAACACCACCTGATCGAACTTGTTCGGGACGGTCAGCAGCTCGTTGTGGTTGAACTTGAGGATGAAGGGAATCTTGTGAGCATACTTGCGGGCGACGGAGCCGAGCACGCCGAGCGTCGAGGCCACGGCGTTGCAGCCGCCCTCGATGGCCAGCTTCACGATGTTCTCGCCGTCAAAGTAGATCGGGTTCTTGGCGAAGGAGGCACCGGCCGAGTGCTCGATGCCCTGATCGACCGGCAGGATCGAGACGTAGCCGGTGCCGGCCAGGCGACCCGACTGGAGAAGCTGCTCGATGCTGCGCAGGACGGGAATCGGGCGATCCGACGGCGCCCAGATGCGGTCCACGAAATCCGGGCCGGGCACGTGCAGGGCGGACTTGGCGACCTTGGGGCTCTTGAAGCCCAGCAGGCTATCAGCCTCCGAGCCGAGCAGCTCGGCGATTTTGTCGATGGACAGGGCAGATGCGGCAGTGGCGACGCTCATGAAGCGGATCTCCTGACAGGTGGTGGGCCGCGCGAGGGGGTGACTCACCTCGCGGACATCGCGGATAGACGTAGGCCGATTTGGGGGCCGGGACAAGTCCAACCACGCCGTGGACCCCGCCCGTCACAAAAGAGTTTTATCGCCGCCCGCAGGCTGTCACGGCGGACGCCACGGGCCCGCGCCCACGCCAAGGCCGACCCGATTTGTCGCGCCATCCGGGCGTTGCGGCATTGACACCCGACCGCCCCACCGTGGTAAGAAGTAAAGCATTGAAGCAAGCGAGCTTGTTGGGGGTGTTCGAGGTCTTGCCCTGCCGGCTTGGAGAGCCTTAGAATTTCCGACGTGTCTTTCGGTTGTCGGCGGTTGCGACTCCCGGGAGCGCGCCAGCGTCCGAGTTCCGGACGATCATGCGGGCCCTTGACGGCCTGCCACCGCCGGCCAACCGCCGGCCCATGTGTGCGCGAGGTGCTTCCGTGAGCGACTGGGTTCTGCTGATTCCTCCTTCCGAGACCAAGGCCGGCCCGCCGGGCAACGGCATGCTGTTCGATAATGCCCGCCGGTCACGCCGGACCAACTCGTTCCGCGAGCTCGAAGAGGCCCGCGAGATGGTCTTCGACTCCCTGCAGGCCGTGCTGAACCGCAATGGCGGCTGGGAGGAAGTCTTCGAAGTCCGCGGTTCCGCGCTCGAGGAAGCCCTGCGGCTCAACCGGTCCTTCCAGCGTTCGACCACCATGCCCGCCCGCGACCTCTATCAGGGCGTCATGTATCAGGCGATCAACTTCCGCACCTTGAAGGCCGCCGAGAAGAAGATCTTCGACAAGCAGGCCCTGATCTTCAGCGGACTGTTTGGCCTCGTTCGGCCGACCGACCGGATTCCGCCCTACAAGCTGAAGATGACAAGCAATCTGGGCGGCGTCGTCGGCCGCGTCGGCAACTTCTGGCGCCGGCCCGTCAGCGAAATCCTGCGCCGCGAGCTGCGCGGCAAGGTGGTCTGGGACTTCCTGCCGGACCAGTACCGCCGCGTCTGGGACGGAACCGGCGAAGTGGAGGCCGTCCATCAGGTCAAGTTCGTCAAGCGGGTGATCCGCAGCGGCGTGGCCGAGTGGAAGACCATCAGTCACCACTCGAAGGCGCTCAAGGGCGCGCTGATCCGGCACCTGTTGATGAAGGATGCCTCGTCGCCGAAGGCGCTTCGGGACTTCACGCATCCGGACGGCTATCACTACGATCCCTCCCTGAGTGTCGAGGGACGGCGTCAGGCCTTGCTGGTTTTCGCGGCGGAGTGATGTTGCCTGCCGCCCGGGGGGCGGAACGGGGAAGGCAGCTCGCCCGCTCAACGCACCACCCACGGGGACAGCATCATGCAAATCGGCGATCCGTTCGTCCGCCATTCCTGCTACAGCTTTCAGGTCCTGGAGGGCCTGCGCACGGGCGACTTCAACGAGTTGGGGCTGTGGCCTTCGCGCGACCCGGCCGAGGTCGACGAGCCCTCGCAGGAAACCCTCATTGGCCAGTTCATGCGCTGGAAGGACCTGGTCAAGAAGTATGCCGGCGTGAGCAAGATGCTCGACCCGCGCGAGATGTTCCTGCTCGCCGTTGCCGTCCAGCGCTGGCCCGGGCCCGTCCTCGAGATCGGCACGCACAAGGGCATCACCACTTGCTTCGTCGCCGAGGTCATGCACCAGCTCAAGCGCCATGACCAGATCTTCACGATCGAGATGTTCCTCAAGGGCTGGAAGGCCCACAATGGCGAGGACGGCTTCCCGGGGGACAGCTACCTCAAGGCCCTCCAGGAGTTCCGCTCACAGGCGGTCCTGCATCGCGTCGTGCCCATCCTGGGCAACTCGCACGAACTCAAGCCGCTTATCTGGGGCATCCGCCCGGCCGTCATCTTCCTCGATGGTGACCACACTCGCGACGGTGTCGCCGACGACCTGCTGCTCCTGCGCTTCTTCAACCACCCCTACATCTGCATCATCCACCAGGCCAACGTCCCGTCGGTGATGCAGGCGGTTCTGGACCTGCGAGCCGGCGGGCGTCATCGCTTTGCCAATTTCCACACCGGCACCGCGGGCGACAAGGGCCTCATCGCCCTGACGCCCGTCTGAGAGCCGCACACCGACGCGATTCGCGGCGCGTTCCCGTCGCTTTCGATTGTGGCGCCGCGCCATCTGCGCCAAGGTGCGGATATTCGGGTCAACCCCGGGAGGAGGAGCCCATGACACCCGAAGGGGAGATGCCCCTGCTGCTGCCCGCGTGGGAAGTCGTCCGGATCGTCGAGCTTGAGCCGTTCCGACTCACGGACGGGGAGGACCACGAAGACATTCACTATCGCGTCGAGATTCTGCGCTCGCTCGTCGAAGCCGCCTCGTTCCGCGTGCGCCTGTATCGCGGCGAGTTCTTCCGACTGACACCCACCTTCCCGCAGGACCCTGAACTCTTCGAGCCGCTGCACCGCAGCGACGAGGTGATGTGGATCGAGGACACCGACGTCGAGGATCTCGAATTCTTCGCCGCGACGGGTGACGACGCGCTCGGCGAGTGTCTTCGCCGCATCGCGCGTTACTGGGCGAACCGCATCATGTGAGGCGACCGGGAAGACCCCATCGCTCGCGCAGGTCGTTCGCTTGCCACAGGCAGATGTCCCACAGGTCGGCGACCGGCTGGCGCGTGTACGGCAGCGTCTGCAAGTATCCAGGCGGCCCATACTCGGGCACGGCGACGAGCGACTCGCGGCCCTCGCGTTCGCAGTGGGCGCGGATACGATCCCACCATCCCTGAAACGTGCGGCGGTAGTGCTCGAACTCGGGCGCGCGCGGATCGGCAACCTGCGGCCCCTCCTCGTGCCCGACGCGGCAATGGATGTGAATCGCGCGCGAGAGGGCCAGCTCCATGATCTCGTCGAGATCGCCGAGCAGGTACTCGCACACGCAGGTCCAGTGGCTGAAGTCGGCGGTCAGGCGCAGGTCGGGAAAGCGTTCCAGATAGGCGCGCGCGACGAAGGGCGAGTAGAGCAGGCGATGCCGATGCGTCTCGTGCCCCACCGGGATGCCGAATCGGCGCTCGGCGGCAAGGGCCCGCTCGAAGAAGGCGCATCCCTCGTCGAACGAGAATCGGTCGCGCCCGCCATGCACGTTGAAGATCGTCGGACGCAACGGCGCACAGGCCGCCATCGCCGCCTCGAGGTCCTCGGCGCGCTCGAAGATCAACTGGGCGCACCACTCGAGTTCGTGCCGCGCGAGCAGCTCGCCCAGCTCCGCCGGCACGCCGCCCGAGACGTTGATCTCCACGCCATCGTAGCCGGCCGCGCGCACGCGACGCAGTTGCTCGTCGAGCGAACCGATCGCCTCCATGCCCCACAGGGCCTTGTGGATGCTCAGGCGCATCGGGCGGGCCGGCTCAGACATCGAGCGCCAGCCGCGCCGGGTCTTCGATGAGCTGCTTGATGCGGACCAGGAAGCCGACCGCCTCGCGGCCGTCCACGATCCGGTGATCGTAGCTCAGCGCCACGTACATCATCGGCCGGACGACCACCTGCCCGTCGCGCGCCACGGGGCGCTCGTCGATGCGGTGCATTCCCAGAATCGCGCTCTGCGGCGGGTTCAGGATAGGCGTCGAAAGCAGCGAACCAAAGACGCCCCCGTTGGTGATCGTGAACGTGCCGCCCTGCATGTCGGCGACCTCGATGCGCCCCTCGCGCGCCTTGGTGGCATAGTCGCGGATCGTCCTCTCGATGTCGGCGAAGGACAACCGTGCGGCATCCCGCAGCACCGGCACGACGAGCCCGCGATCGGTCGAGACTGCCACGCCGACGTGCTGCTTGTGGAAGGTCACGATGTCGTTGCCGTCGATCATCGAGTTGATGCGCGGGAAGTCGCGCAGCGCCACGACGGTGGCCCGGACGAAGAAGGACATGAAGCCAAGCCCGACGCCGTGCCGCTCCTGGAAGGGCTCCTTGTAGCGCTTGCGCATCTCGAGCACGGCGCTCATGTCCACGTCGTTGAAGGTCGTCAGCATCGCGGTGGCCTGGGTGGCCTCGAGCATGCGCTCGGCGATGCGGCGGCGAAGCAGGCTCATGCGCTCGCGCGTGGACTCGGGTTGGGCGGATTCGGCAACCGGCGCGGCGGCAGGCTTCGCGCGCTGTGCCAGGTGCGCCTCGACGTCTTCGCTCGAGATGCGGCCATGCGGCCCGGTGCCCTTGATGGCGGCCGGATCGATGCCGGCCTGCTCGGCCATCTTGCGGGCGACGCCCGAAATCCGGACGCGGTCGGAGTCGGTTGCCGGCGCGGCGGGCTCCTTGGGCGCGACCGGTGGCGCCGGCGGGGGAGCGGCAGGAGCGGCGGCTGCCTTCTTCGCCGGAGCGTCTGCCTTGGGCTTCGGCTCCGCCTTGGCCTTCGCCGGCTTGGCGCCCGTGGCCTTGCCGGCTGTGTCGATGCGGGCCACGACGGCGCCCACGCGCACCTCGTCGCCGTCGCCGGCCAGCAACTGGATCGTCCCCGCGGCCGGGGCGTACACCTCGCTCGTCGCCTTGTCGGTCTCGAGGTCGAACAACGCGTCGCCCTTCTCGACGTACTGGCCATCCGCGACATTCCACTTCGCGAGAACGCCTTCCGAGATGGACTCGCCCACCGAAGGAACCTGGACGTCCTGGATCATGGCAACTCCCCGCAGGATATGACGATCGCCCGGCTGGCCGGAGCGCCTTTCAACTTGCCGAGACCGCGACGGCCGCACGGCGCACCGTCAACGCCTCGCCGACAATCTGCTTCTGTTCCTGTTGGTGACGCTTCAGCGACCCCGGCGCCGGACTCGACGCCCGCGCCCGCCCGACGTAGCGCACCCGCAACCCGCACTCCTCCTCGAGCAGCGGCGCGATGTATGTCCAGGCACCGCGGTTGCGCGGCTCCTCCTGGCACCACACGTACTCCTCGGCCGTGCCGCGATAGCGCGCGAGCACATCGTTAAGCTGCTGCTTCGGGAACGGATGGAACTGCTCGACGCGCACCAGCGCAACCTGCTCCGCGGCGTTCTTCTCCCGGGCGGCCAGCAAATCGTAATACACCTTGCCCGAGCAGAGCACCACGCGGCGCACGCGTGCGGGATCGACCGTCGCGTCGTCGAGCACCTCGCGGAAGTGCCCGCTCGTCAGCTCCGGCGTCGTCGAGACCACCTCGGGGTGACGCAGCAGGCTCTTGGGCGACATGAGCACGAGCGGCTTGCGGAAGTTGCGTTTGATCTGGCGCCGCAGCAGGTGGAAGTACTGCGCCGGCGTCGTCACGTTGCAGACCTGGATGTTGTCCTCGGCCGAGAGCTGGAGAAAGCGCTCGAGCCAGCCGCTCGAATGCTCCGGCCCCTGGCCCTCGTAGGCGTGCGGCAGCAGCAGGACGAGGCCGCTGCACCGCCGCCACTTCGACTCGCTGCTGACGATGAACTGGTCGATGATCGTCTGGGCGCCGTTGGCGAAGTCGCCGAACTGCGCCTCCCAGCAAATCAGCATGTCCGGATTGTCGAGCGAATATCCGTAGTCGAAGCCCAGAACCGCGGCCTCCGACAGTGGGCTGTCGTAGACGCAGAAGCGCGCCTGCGTCGGGGCGATGTGATTCAGCGGGATGTGAATCTCGGCGGTGTTGATGTCCCAGAGGGCGGCGTGCCGATGGCTGAAGGTGCCGCGCCGGCTGTCCTGTCCCGACAGGCGCACCGGCGTGCCCTCGGCAAGCAGCGTCCCGAACGCCAGGCTTTCCGCGCATCCCCAGTCGATGCCGTGCCCCTCGAAGACGCTGTCCCGGCGCTTCGCCAGAATGCGCTCGACCTTCGGGTTCGGCGTGAATCCCTCCGGATGGCGCACCCACGCCTCGGCCACCGACTGCAGCAGATCCTCGGGCGCACCGGTCTCGACAGGCTCGTGCGAGTAGAACGGCGAGTAGTTCGTCCACTCGCGCTGGAACGGAATGTTGCTCGTCGGGACGCCGGTTTGTCGCGCACGCACCTGCGCCGCCGTCATCAGCTCGTCCATCTCGTGCGCCATGCGGTCCAACTCCTCCTGCGTGGCGACCTGCTCGTCCACGAGGCGCTGGGCATAGACGCTGTACGGCGACGGATGGTTGCGAATCATCTCGTAGATGCGCGGCTGCGTGAAGCTCGGCTCGTCGCCCTCGTTGTGCCCGTGCCGACGATAGCAGTACATGTCGATGACGACGTCCTTCTGGAACTCCTGGCGATACTCGACCGCGATTCGCGCGGCATGGCACACCGCCTCGGGATCGTCCCCGTTCACATGGAAGATCGGAGCCTGGATCATCTTGGCGACGTCGGTGCAGTACGTGCCCGAGCGCGCGTCGTGCGGCAGCGTCGTGAACCCGATCTGATTGTTGATGATGACGTGGATCGTGCCGCCGGTGCGATAGCCCTTGAGCTGCGAGAGGTTCAGCGTCTCGGCGACCACGCCCTGGCCGGCGAACGCGGCGTCGCCGTGCATCAGGATACCGAGCACCGTCGAGCGGTTGGACTCGCCCCCCTGGTTGCGTTGCTTGGCGCGCACCCGGCCGCACACCACCGGGTTCACCGCCTCGAGGTGGCTCGGGTTCGCCGTCATGGTCAGGTGCATCTCGCGCCCGTCCAGCGTCGTCACGTCCGTCGAGTACCCCTTGTGGTACTTCACGTCGCCGTCGCCCATGATGGCGCCCGGCTCGTAGTTGTCCTCGAATTCGGCGAAGAGCTCCGCCATCGCCTTGTTGAGCACGTTGGAGAGCACATTGAGTCGGCCGCGATGCGCCATGCCCATGACGCATTCGATCACGCCGTGTCCCGAGGCGCTTTGAATCAAGGTGTCAAGCAGTGGGATCAGCGTCTCGGCGCCCTCGAGCGAGAAGCGCTTCTGCCCGACGTAGTTCGTGTGCAGGAAGCGCTCGAAGGCCTCGGCGCGACGCAACAGCCGCGCAATGCGCAGCTTTGTGCCCGCGTCGAAGTTCGGCTCGTTGAAGCAGTGCTCCATCCGGTTCTGCAGCCACCGCCGCTCGGGCGTGCTCTGGATGTGCATGTACTCGACGCCGATCGTTCCGCAGTACGTGCGCCGCAGGACGTCGACGATCTCTTCCAGCGTCATGCGCTGCTTGCCGGTCGGGATGCGCTCGGCATGGAAGACCATCGGAAGCAGGTCGTCGCTGAGGCCGAACGCGTCGAGTTCGAGCAGCGGGTGCGACGTCGCGCTGCGGCCGAGCGGATCGAGCCGCGCGATCAGGTGTCCCACGTCGCGGTAGTGATAGATGAGCGAATCGACGCGGGACTGGAGGCTCTCGAGGCGCGACTGGGCCTCGACCCACTGGGGATTCAACTCGGCGTCCGCGGCGGTCGTCTGGTGGTGCCCCAGGTCGAAGCCACGGAAGAAGTTCTGCCAATCCGCGCCGAGCGAGTCCGGATCGCTCTGCCACTGCCGATAGAGGGAGTCCAGATAGTCGGGACTCCACGAGTTGATCGACGCTGCCGAACCGCTGTCGGGGCTCATTCGAGTGCGCTCTCATCCTCCGGCGCCGCCGGCGCCGGGATCGGGTGGGGGGTGACTCAGGACTTCGCCAGTTGTCTCAGGACGTACTGCAGGATGCCACCGTGACAGTAGTAGTCCACCTCGTTGGGCGTGTCGATGCGCACCAAGGCCGTGAAGGTGCGGCTGCGCCCCGCCTCGTCGGTGGCGGTCACCGAAACCGTCATGCGCGGCGAGATGCCTGCCTCGAGGCCGGCGATGTCGAAGACCTCGCGACCGGTGAGGCCCAACGACGCCGCATTCGCGCCGTCGACGAATTCCAGCGGCAGCACCCCCATGCCCACCAGGTTGCTGCGGTGGATGCGCTCGTAGCTCTCCGCCAGCACGGCGCGCACGCCCAGCAGCCGCGTGCCCTTGGCCGCCCAGTCGCGCGACGAGCCCGAGCCGTACTCCTTGCCTGCCACCACCACCAGCGGCACGTCCTGCTCCTTGTACTTCATCGCCGCGTCGTAGATCGACATCTGCTCGCCGGCCGGCAGGTGCAGCGTCACGCCGCCCTCGCTGCCCGGGATGAGCTGGTTGCGCAGGCGGATGTTGGCGAAGGTGCCGCGCATCATCACCTCGTGGTTGCCGCGCCGTGCGCCGTAGGAGTTGAAGTCCTTGGGCTCGACGCCCTGAGCGATCAGGTAGCGCGCGGCCGGGCTGGTCTTGGAGATGCTGCCCGCGGGCGAGATGTGATCCGTCGTCACCGAGTCGCCGAGCAGCGCCAGGCACCGCGCGCCGCGGATGTCGGTGACCGCCGCCGGCGTCATCGAAAGGCCCTCGAAGAACGGCGGCTTGCGCACGTAGGTCGAGTCCGGCTGCCAGTCGTAGATCTGCCCCTCGCCGCTCGGCAGGCTCTGCCAGCGTGCGTCGCCCTTGAAGACGTCGGCGTACTCGCGCTCGAACATCTCCGAGTGCACGCTCGAACGAATCGTTGCCTGCACCTCCTCGGGGGTCGGCCAGATGTCGCGCAGGAACACGTCCTTGCCCCGCGCATCCTTCCCGATCGGGTCGTTCTGCAGGTCGATGTCCATCGTGCCCGCCAGCGCGTA
Source organism: Candidatus Sumerlaeia bacterium (assembly GCA_019634695.1). GTDB lineage: Bacteria > Sumerlaeota > Sumerlaeia > SLMS01 > JAHLLQ01 > JAHCAW01. The sequence continues at coordinate 47,985 of JAHCAW010000007.1, read as the reverse complement.
GGCGACCACCAGCGGCGGCGAGGCCAGATAGTTGGCCTTCACGTCCGGGCTGATGCGCCCCTCGAAGTTGCGGTTGCCGGAGAGCACCGCCACCGCCACCAGGTTCTTCGCGTGGATCGCCTCGGAAATCGGCTGCGGCAGCGGGCCGCTGTTGCCGATGCACGTCGTGCAGCCATAGCCGACCAGATGGAAGCCGACCGCGTCGAGGTCCGCCGACAGGCCCGCCTCGTTGAGATACTCGGTCACCACCTTCGAGCCGGGCGCCAGCGACGTCTTCACCCAAGGCTTGGGGCGCAGGCCGCGGGCGCGCGCCTTGCGCGCCACCAATCCCGCGGCAATCATCACCGACGGGTTCGAGGTGTTCGTGCAGCTCGTGATCGCCGCGATGACGACGTTGCCGTGGCCGATCTCGCACGAGACCCCGTTGCGCACCGGCGCCTTGTCGCCCCGACGCTGCGCATCGGGAACGAAGGTCTCGAGTGCCTTGCGCCACGATGCCTGCGACTCCGACAGCGCGATCTTGTCCTGCGGGCGCTTCGGCCCCGAGATGCTCGGCACCACCGTCGCCAGGTCCAGCGACACCGTGTCCGTGAACGCCGGCGCGGGCATGCCCGCCACGCGGAACAGCCCCTGTGCCCGGCAGTACTTCTCGACCAACTCGACCTGCGCGGCCGTCCGGCCCGTGAACCGCAGGTACTCCAGCGTCCGCTCGTCCACCGGGAAGAACCCGATCGTCGCCCCGTACTCCGGCGCCATGTTGGAGATCGTCGCCCGGTCGGCCACCGACAGCCCCGCCAGCCCGTCGCCGTAGAACTCCACGAACTTGCCCACCACGCCCTTCTTGCGCAGGATGTTCACCACGGTGAGCACCAGGTCCGTCGCCGTCGCTCCGGCCGGCAACGTCCCGGTCATCTCAAAGCCGACGACCTGCGGAATCAGCATCGAGATCGGCTGGCCCAGCATCGCGGCCTCTGCCTCGATGCCGCCCACGCCCCAGCCCACCACGCCCAGCGCGTTGACCATCGGCGTGTGCGAGTCCGTGCCGACCAGCGTGTCCGGGAACGCGGTCGCCCCCGCACCCGTCCCGCGCGCGATCACCGACTGCGCCAGGTGCTCGATGTTCACCTGATGGCAGATGCCCGTGCCGGGAGGCACGACGCTGAAATTGGCGAACGCCTTCTGGCCCCAGCGCAGGAACGAATAGCGCTCGACGTTGCGTTGGTACTCGTTCTCGACGTTAAGCAGGAACGCGGCCTCCTTGCCGTACTCGTCCACCTGCACCGAGTGGTCGATGACGAGGTCGACCGGCTGGACCGGGTTGATCTTCTCGGGGTCGCCGCCCAGCTCGCGCAGGGCGTCGCGCATGCCGGCCAGATCCACGACGGCCGGCACGCCGGTGAAGTCCTGCAGGAGCACCCGGGCCACCGTGAAGGCGATCTCGCGATCGGGCTCGGCCTTCGGATCCCAGTTGGCCAGCGCGCGGATGTCGTCGGCCGACACCTTGATACCGTCCTCGTGACGCAGCAGATTCTCGAGAAGGACCTTGAGCGAGAAGGGCAGCCGGGAGACCGGGCCGACGCCGGCGCGCTCGAGGGCGGGCAGCGACCGGATCGCATAGTCCCCGGCCGAGGTGGTCACCCGGGTCTGGGTCGAGAAACTGTCGTGGCTCATGTTGGCTCCAGAAATCGAAAGTTGTTTCGCGCGGTCGGGTCCGGGACTTCCCAGACCCCCTTCTGCCGTCGGTGTGCCGAATTCCTACCCCGACTGTTCCGGCGACTTCAAGGGCAGACGCCGTCGGCGCGCGCCAAGGACGGCAAATGCCCGGCCGCTGTCAAGCACGGCAGGGGCCAACCTGCCGAATCTCAGGCGCCGACATCCGACTGGGCGCGAGATCGCCCGGTCTTGAGCTTGACCCTACGGGCCCCGGCTTCCCCTACTCCTCGGACTCGGCCGGCGCGCCGGGCAAGGATTCCTCGAATCGAGGTGGTCGGCATGTTGGATCCCGGAATGATCCGGCGGCTTCAGGGCGACCTGAACGCCCGGATGGAGAAGATGCAGCAGGAACTCGAGGCGACGACCGTCGAGGGCGTGGCCGGCGGCGGAGTCGTCCGCGCCGTGGCCTCCGGCACCCGCGAGCTGAAGGAAGTCTTCATCGGTCCCGAGGCCATCGACCCCGACGATCCCGAGATGCTCCAGGACCTCATCGTCGCCGCCGTCAACAACGCCCTCGAGAAGGCCCGGCTGCTCCACGAGGAGAAGATGAACAAGGCCACCGGCGGCATCAAGTTGCCCGGCCTGTTCTGAGGCCTCTCATGGCCGCCCTTCCGCAAGCCCTCGAGCACCTGATCGCCGAGTTGGGCAAACTGCCCGGCGTCGGGCGGCGCAGCGCCGAGCGCATGGCCTTCGCCCTGCTCGCCAGTGCCTCCGAGGAGGTCCAGCCCCTGGCCGACGCCATCGCGCGCCTGCACGAGCAGGTCGGCCTGTGCGACATGTGCGGGTCCTACACCGACCGCGGCCAGTGCCGCTTCTGTTCGGATCCCGGCCGGACCCGCGACACGATCTGCGTCGTCGAGACTCCGATGGATGCGATCGCCTTCGAGCGCACGGGCGGCTTCCGCGGGCAGTATCATGTGCTCGGCGGCGTGATCTCGCCGCTCAAGGGCATCGGGCCGGAAGCCCTGCGCCTCGGCGCGCTCGCGCGTCGGCTGCGCGAAGGGGCGTTCGTTGAAGTGATCCTGGCCACCAGTCCCAGCGTCGAGGGAGAGGCGACGGCGCACTATGTCGCGCAGACGTTGGCGCGCGACGGGCTTGCCTTCACGCGCATCGGCCGCGGCGTTCCGATGGGCGGCGCACTGGACCTCGCCGATGCCGGCACGCTACGCCTGGCCCTCGAGGGCAGGCGGGCCCTCTCATGAACGCTTTCGATCTCGCGTACCTGGGCGCTCTGCCGCTCGTCGCTCCGGGCATGGCCTACAAGCGCCTGCGCCACGGCAAGTACCGCGAGAGCCTGCCCGCGATGCTCGGGCGCCGACTGCCGAATCCCGCGTTGCCACTGGCCACCACGCACCGTTGCCGCCTGCATGCCGTCTCGGTGGGGGAGACCATCGCCGCCGGCGCCGTCTGGCGCGAACTGCGACGCCGCGTTCCCGACTGGGAGTATCTCGTCACCACCACGACGGAGACCGGTCAGGCGCAGGCGCGCACGACGCTCGACTCGGCGCAGCACTTCACCTACGCGCCGGCGGATTTCTCCTGGACCGTGCGCCGCTTTCACGATGCGTGGCGCCCGACGCTGTACCTCTTCTTCGAGACCGAAATCTGGCCGAACATGCTGCTCGACTGCGGGGCGCGCGCCATCCCCACGTATCTGGTCAACGGCAAGCTGAGCGAGCGCAGCGCCCGCGGTTACGCGCGCGGCGCCTCGATTCTGCGCCGGCCGCTTGCCGCCGTGCGCCGCTTCTACATGCAGACTCCGGGCGATGCCGAACGTCTGGAGCGCGTGCTCGGCGATGCCACCCGCATCGAGGTGGCCGGCAACGTCAAGTTCGACGCGCTGCCGCAGCCGCTCTCGGCCGACGAGCGCGCCGACCTGCGCCGACGCTGGGGCATCCCGCCGGAGACCTTCGTCGTGCTGGCCGGCAGCACGCATCCGGGCGAGGAGGAACTCGTCTGGAACGCATTCTGCCAGGCGCGTCGCGACGTGCCCGGCATGGTGCTCGTGCTTGCCCCGCGCCATCCCGAACGCTTCGCCGCCGTCGCCGCCGACCTGCGCAAGTGGGGCGCCCGCGTGCACGCCACCAGCACCGGCGACAACACAGCGGCCGCGGGCCAGACCGACGTGGTGCTGATCGACCAGATGCGCGTGCTGGCCCGCAGTTACGGCGCGGCGGACTTGGCGCTCGTCGCGGGCAGTTGGGCTCCCATCGGCGGGCACAATCTCCTCGAAGCCGCCGTCCACGGCATCCCGGTCCTGCGCGGCCCACACATGCACGCCCAGCCGGACATCGTCCGCGTGCTCGGCCCCGACGACGGCGCCCCGGAAGTCGGCGCCGATCGCCTCGGCGACGAGATCGCCCGGCTCGCCACGCAGGCCGACGCGCGCATGCGTCTGGGTCAGGCTGCCGCGCGTGCCGCCAACTCCAACCGCGGCGCTGCCGCACGCGTCGTTGAAGGGATCCTTGCCGATCTGAATCAGGCCGCGCCGAAGAGCTGACGCGCGACCGCCGTCGCCCGCCGCGCGGAATTCTCGTCGAAGAGCACCAGCCGAATCGCCAGCTCCTCGGGCGCCGCGTCGCTGTCGAGGAACGCGCGCATCGCACCCAGCGCCACCTTCATCGCTTCCTCGAACGGATAGCCGTACACGCCGCAACTGATCGCCGGGAACGCGATGCTGTGCGCACCCAATTCGCTCGCCAGACGCAACGCGTTGAGGTGGTTCTCGCGCAGATGATCCGCTTCGCCGGAGCGTCCGTCGCGATAGACCGGGCCCGCCGTGTGGATCACATGCCGCGCGGGCAACCGCCCGCCCGCCGTGGCCATGGCCTCCCCGCGCACGAGAGGTCCGCGCCCTTTCACGAAGCGCCGACACTCCTCCATCAGCGTCGGCCCGCCGGCGCGATGAATCGCCCCGTCCACGCCGCCGCCTCCGGCCAGATGCGCATTCGCCGCGTTGACGATCGCATCCACCGGCTCGCGCGTGATGTCCCCCTGCACGATGGCGATTGTGCGCCCGGCATGGAGCGGATGGCGATGGACGACCTGGTCCACGATCAACTCCTCTCCGGGACTTCCTCGGCCTTCTGCGCCAGCACAACGAGCGACGTGCCCTGCGGCAGATTGAAGCGCCGCAGGAGAAACGCCTCGAAATGCAGAAGCTGGATGAGCAGCGCGTTGAGCGGTCGCGGCAGAGGAATCAGGTGCGTGCGTGGCTGCGGATCGCGCACGCCGGTGGAGCGCTGCCAGAATCGCTGCAGCAAACGAAACAGCACAATGACCGGGTGCATGAAGCAAATGCCGTAGGTGAAGCGGATCGGCCGAAGGCGTCCCTTGCGCAGCAAGGCGCGCAACGATGCGGCCGTGTAGCGCCGGAAGTGATGCAGCGCGATGTCGTGATCGCTCCACAGGTCGGGGTGGGCGGGCACGGTGGCCATCAGGAACCCGCCCGGCCGCAGCACGCGGTTGAACTCGCGGATCAGCAGGTCGTCGCGCTCGACGTGCTCCATCATGTCGAGCGCCAGGATCAGATCGAGGGACCCGGTGGCGAAGGGCAGGTGCACGACGTCGGCGCGCACGAGTCGGCTGACACCGCGCTCGCGGCTGTAGCCCAGTGCCAGGCGCGAGAAGTCCGTGCCGATCGGTTCCCAACCGGCGAAGTGGTCGAGGATCAGACCGGTGCCGCAGCCGACATCGAGCACGCGTCCGGGCCGCGGCGGCTCCGGCAGGCAGCTCTCCAGAATCGCCTCGATCATGCGCATGCGTCCCTGAAACCACCAGTAGGTGGTCTCCAGGGCGTACATCTTCTCGTATTCCTCGACGTTCATCGGGGCGCGGCTCGCACTGCGGCTGGACTGAGCGGGGGTTTGCGCGCCGGCGGCCGGTCAGGTCAACAGGTACCCATTGCCCCCGCGGTCCGAAGGTCGGAACGTGGGCCCGTCGCGGTGGGATCGGTACTGAGGCTCGCTTGCCGCCGACGGGGTGTTCCATTCCGCATCAGGGAGGATGGATCATGTTCGGCTTCTCGAAGACGGAAGTCCTCGTTGTGGGCGCCGGTCCTGTTGGCCTGATGACGGCCGTTCAGCTTGTCGCGCGCGGAATCGCGGCGCGGATCATCGACCGCGAGGCCCGTACCAATGTGCACAGCTACGCCCTGGCGCTGCATCCCGACACCTTGGGGATGCTCGACGACATCGGCCTCGCCGGCGAAGTGATGCAACGCGCCATCCTCTTGCGCAAGGTTGGTTTCTACGAGGGCAATACCGAGCGCGCGCTCGTCGAGTATGACCGCCTCGAAGCCCGCCATCCGTACCTCGCCGTCGTCCCGCAAAGCGAACTCGAGCGCATCCTCGAACATCACCTCAGCTCGCACGGCGTCATGGTCGAGTGGCAGCACGACCTCGTCGAACTCGACGCCACCTCCCCCGACGAAGTCGTCGTGGTGCTCCACCACACGGGCGACGTTCCGCAGGGCTATCCGATCCTCAAGCCGCAGCGCATGGTGATCGGCCGTCGGAAGATTCGGGCCAAGTACGTCGTCGGGGCGGACGGGTTCCACTCCACCGTCCGCAGCCAGATGCACATCGACTACCCGGCAGTCGGCCCGGCCCGGCACTTCTCGCTCTACGAGTTCCGCACCGAGCAGGACCTTGGAGCCGAAGTCCGCGTGGTGGACCATGCCGGTCGATTCTCGGTCCTGTGGCCGCTGCCCGACGGCAGGTGCCGGTGGGGATTCGCCATCACGGCCCCCGCCGACCATCAGCCCGATCTGGCCGGCCTGCGACGTCTGGCCTCCGAGCGCGCCCCTTGGTTCCAAGGCTTCCCCATGTCGATCGACTGGTCCGCCTGTGTGCGGTTCGACGCCCGGCTGGCGGCCTCCTTCGGCACCGGTCGCGTCTGGCTCGCCGGCGACGCCGCCCACCTGACCGGCCCGATTGGCGCCCAGAGCATGAACATCGGCTTCCGCGAAGGACACGACCTCGCCGCCCGCATGTTCGAGATCCTGCGCAACAACGTGCCTGCCGAGATCATGGCCGCCTACGGCAACGACCGCTTGGCGGAGTGGAAGGTGCTGCTCGACCCCGCCACCTGCCGGCCGACCCCGGAGGCCAGCCCTTGGGTGCGCGAGCACGCCCCGCGCCTGCTCGAGTGTCTACCCGCCTCGAAGGCCCACCTGACCGGGTTGCTCTCCCAGCTCGGCTTGGAGTGGGCGCCCGCCTGACCCCGGCCCTCGACGAAATTCCGCAGCGGTGGCGTGGCCAACGCTTGCAATGTCGGCCGGTCTGCCGGCACAGTTGAGCCGCCTGTGCGTGAAAGCCGCGCATTGGCAGGGGCCGGTTGGATCGGCAGGGCCAAGGTCGCTGCCCGATCCCCCCGGATTGCGTCATCGATGTTCGCCCCGTAACCCCGGCAATCCGAGGCAGATGGCTGGGAGTTTGGTGGGTTTTCGGGTTGCTCGGGGGAACACCTCGGGCCTAGGCTGTGCTCAGGTGAGGCTCGTCGGCTGCCTGACCAGCGAAACCCGGGGGAAGTCGACCGACGCGGGGACGATGCAGGGGTGTCGTGGGTGGTCGCGGCTGCATGGTTGTGCTGCCGCGCGACATCGCGAGCCGGCCAGGGCGAGTGGGAGCGCGGGCGACTCCATGGGGTTGTCCGCGAGAGTTGAGAGGACTCTTCGTGTCGTGTCGGCAGTGGCCGCATACGCGAGAATCCCCCAAGGCAGGCAGATGTCCCCAGAAGTGCCATCCGGTAGGAAGAACGATCTGGCCACGCCTCCGGCGAAGTCTGCCCAGAAGGTGTTGCCAGCCGGCCATCTGCTGGCCGGCAGCTTCGAGATTCAGGAAGTCATCGGCCAAGGCGGTATGGCGGTCGTCTATCGCGCCATTCAGAAGAGCCTCAATCGACCGGTGGCCATCAAGGCGCTGCACGACCGCTTCGCCCGCGACCCCGAGTTCATCTCGCGCTTCGAAGCCGAGGCCGGCGCCCTCGCCTCACTGTCCCATCCCAACATCGTCAACATCATCGACCGCGGCCACGAGGGGCACTGCTACTTCTTCGTCATGGAGTGTGTCGAAGGCAAGACGCTCGACCAGCTCATCATCCAGAATGCGCTCGTGCTGGCCGACTGGCGACGCGTCGTGCAGGCCTGCTGCGAAGGACTCGAGTATGTGCACCGCCGCGGCGTCGTGCACCGCGACATCAAGCCATCCAACATCCTGGTCGGCACCGAGAACCTGATCAAGATCGGCGACTTCGGCATCGCGCACATCGTGCGCGGCGGCGATGGCACCAACGGCACCACGGAAAAGCCCCGCGCCGTCGGCACCGCCTACTACATGGCACCCGAGCAGATTTCCGATCCCGCCAGCGTCGACCAGCGCGCCGACATCTACTCGCTCGGCGTCACGTTCTACAAGATGCTCGCGCGTCAGATGCCCTCGGCCGAACGCTTCGAGGCGCCTTCCGAACTCAACGACTCCGTTCCGCCGCCCGTCGATCGCGTCCTCGCCAAGGCCATGGCGCGCAATCGTGTCGACCGCTACGATTCCGTGCGTCTGTTCTGCGACGATATGCTCAAGGCCCTGCGCGATACCAGCACGAGCATCGTCTCGGTGCTCAACACGCGCCGCACCACCGCCGGCTCCGCACTCTACACCGGCGCAGACTTCCGCGCCACGCCCGCACCCGTCGATCCCAAGTCGCCCCCAAGCGAGAGGAAGCTCAAGAAGCCCAAGTCCGAGGCACCCCGCAAGCCGCCGGCATCCGACACCGGACCGGTCTCCACCTCCTCGCTGCTCAACCGCCTGACGCCGCTGCCCGTCGCGGAGAAGACGCCGCTGCCAACAGCGTCCGCGTCCGCCAAGACGCCCCCCACGCCGACGCCTGAGGCGCTGCCCACGGAAACCGCCGAGGCCAAGCCCGCCGCCGCTGGTCTCCCCAACGTTCCCGTCACGCCGGACCGCAATCATCCGCTGGCCAAGATTGCCGTCATCGCGGCCCTGCTCGCCGTCGCGCTTACCGCTCTGCTCGTCGTCGCCCTTGTCAAGAAGGCCCGCGATTCCAGCGCCGCCGCGCCGCCGCCCATCGATCCGTCCGTCTCCATCTCGGGGCAGCGCCAAGCCATCCTCGACGACGTCATCCGCGAGCGCGCTGCGCGCGAAGCCGCCGCGACCCCGGAGACCACGCCCGAAGCGGAAGTCGTCGACGAGCCGTTCCAGGCCGGAATCGACGCCGAACTCCGCGAGCAGGTTGCCCAACCCGAGACGCCGTTGCACGAGGAGAACAGCCCATGAGGCGACTGTCGCACCTGCTGCTGACGTTGCTCATCGCCACCACGGTCGTCGCGTGCGGCAAGAAGGCCGAAGTCATTCCCGACGAACTGGCCGACCTGACAATCCTTCAAACCCCCGGACGTGATGCCGGCATCTCCGGCTACAACGAGCCGCTCGACTGGCAGGCGAACATCGGCGTTCGCGCCGTCGCCAACGGTGACCTGCTCATGATCTCAGTTCGCAACACGTCGCCGCGCCCGATCACCGTCGAGCCCGACGCCTTCCGCCTCATCCTGCCCGGCACGCGCGAATTGCGCGCGCTCGATCGCACGCGCGACGATCTCAGCGGCTTCGCACCCCGTCGCATCGCTCCCGGCGGACGGGACCTGTTCACCGCACGCCTGTCGCGCATCGACGAACTGGTCGGCATGCCTCTTGTCTTTCAGTACCCACCCGAGAACGTCCGCATGCGCCTGATCGTCGAGGCCACCGCGGACTGACGCGCGCGCACGTCCCTACACGCACAACGCCTCTTCGAGAACCACGTCGCCGCCGTCCGCGTCCAGCACCACGCGGCAGCCCAAAGGCAGCCCCGCGTGACGCGGTACGTGGCCGGCCGGGAAGTTGCCCAGGATCGGAACGCGGAGCTCCGACAGCAGGCGCGGCAGCACCACGTCCACCTTCTCGCGCTTCGGATGCGTCGGCTCGGCGTTCGTGAACTGACCGAGGATAATCCCGCGCACGCGCCCCAGCCAGCCGCTCATGTCGAGTTGGTTGACGTAGCGATCCAGCCGGTACGGCTCCTCGCCGACATCCTCCAGGAAGACGATCTTGTCGTCCGGCTCGGGCATCCAACGGGTGCCGACGTTGGCGGCGAAGACCGACAGGTTCCCGCCCACCAGCACGCCCTCGGCGCGCCCGCCGCGCAGCACCCATGGGTCCGCCCAGTTCATGGCCGTTCGAATCGAGCCGATCGCCTCCGTGCCGAAGACCTGCTTCTCATACACCGTCCGCGACTCGGGCGTCAGCTTGTCGCCTTCGTTGACGAACGCCGACGCCAGCGTCGCCGAATGGAACGATGTCAGCCCGCACTCGCAGGCGATGGCCGCATGCACAGCCGTCAGGTCGCTGAAGCCGGCGAACAGCTTGGGGTCCGCCCGCAGCGCGCCCCAATCGATCCGCCGCAACAGGCGGCCCGCGCCATAGCCCCCGCGCGTGCAGAAGATGCCACGCACCTGCGGGTTGCGGAACGCGGCGTTCAAGTCCGCCGCGCGCTCCTCATCCGAGCCAGCCAGATAGTCCGTGAACTTGTGCGCCGAAGGACCTGTCCACACTCGGAGCCCGTACTCTTCGAGCACCGCCCGGCACTTGTCGACGATCTCGGGCGAGGCCACCGGGCCCGACGGCGAAACGAGCGCCACCAGGTCGCCCGGCTTCAATGCGCGCGGGTGCTTCCATTCCATTCCACCGTCCTCCGGCAGGGGTTGTGGGGGCTCTACAGGGGGCGCTGCGACTCGCTTCTCGCCTCGCCCGGATTCGGCTTCGTCTTCTTCAGCAACGCGCGCACCACGGCCGGCGGACAGAACACCGACACCTCGCCGCCGTGGCGCCAGATGTCGCGCAGCATGCTCGACGACAGGTAGATCGTCTTCGGGTCGGCCGCCATGAACAGCGTCTCGATGTTGCGGTTCAGCTTCAGGTTTGCCAGCGCGAGCTGAAGTTCGAACTCGAAGTCCGACATCGCCCGCAGACCGCGAATGATCACCATCGCGTCGTTCTGCGCGGCGAAGTGCACCGTCAGGCCGTCGAGCCGCACGATCTCGACGTTGCCCATCCCGGCGGTCACCTCGCGCAGGATGTCGATGCGTTCCTCGAGCGAGAAGAAAGGCGTCTTGGCCGGGTTCACGCCGACCGCCACGATCAACCGATCATACAGGCGCCGGCACCGGTTGATCAGGTCCACATGCCCGTTCGTGAGCAAGTCGAACGAGCCCGGGTAGATTGCCACCCGGGCGTTGGGTTGCTGCGGCGAGTTCGTCGTGTCTGGGCTCACGTCACTTCTTGACCAGCGGCCTGCCCTCCGCATCGCGGAAGGAACCGGTCAGAATCATGAACAGGTCGATCAGCCACCAGATGAAGCATCCGCCGGCCGTGACCAGTTGGAGCACGCCGCTGAGGATCTTGCCCGTGTAGAAGCGGTGCGCCCCGAAAGTTCCCAGGAAGATGCACAGCAGAAGCGTGACGAGCCATTCGCGTTCGCCAGCGGGTGTCGCGGCCGGAGCACCGGCCGGCGCCAGAGCTGGCTCGGCCGCAACCGGCGGCGGCGTGGCGGGAGTGGCAGGGGGACGAGGCGGAGCCGGGGCGGGAGCTGCCGCAACCGGCGGGGGCGGCGGCGGAGGGGGCGGGGGAGGAGGCGCTGCCGCCTTCGCTTCCCGCATCTCGGCGGCCAGGCGCTGCTGCATCGCGGCCGGATCGAGCATCACCGTCCGCTCCTCGGACACGTCGTCGATCGCCTCGCTCAGCTTCTTGTGCTCGATCGGCGAACCGCAATTCAGGCAGAACTGCGCGTCATCGCGGTTCTCGTACCCGCAAACCTGGCACTTGAGCATGGCCGCCTCCTGGCGTGGCGCATCGGATGGTCCAACCTTCCCGCGGGTGGCCGACGGAAAACCCGGCCCCGGAGAAGAACCGGCACGACTGGGGGCGATGTTGGGCGATTCGGGGCAACGAGGGTCAATCGCTTTGTCTTCGATTGGCCGGCTGCCCGCGCGCCGCCCTACACCCGCGGCAGTCGCCGGTACCGCGCCCGGCGATTCTCGACCAGGGAATCCCCCAACTCGCGCCGCCGCATCGTCTCGTATTCCTCGTAGTTGCCCTCGAACCAGCGCACCGACGCGTCACCCTCGAACACCAGCAGGTGCGTGCACACGCGGTTCAGGAAGAAGCGGTCGTGGCTGATCAGCAGCGCGCAGCCCGGGAAGTCCATCAGCGCCTCCTCGAGCACCCGCAGCGTGCCGACGTCCAAGTCGTTCGTCGGCTCGTCCAGCAGCAGCACGTTGCCGCCCGACTTCAGAATCTTGGCCAGATACAGCCGGTTGCGCTCGCCGCCCGAGAGCCCCTTGACAGGCTTCTGCTGGTCCGAGCCCTTGAATCCGAAGCAGCCGACGTAGTGCCGCGCCGGCACCGTGCGCCCGCCAAGGTCGATCTCGGTCTGACCGCCGCTGATCTCCTCGAAGACGGTGTTGTCCTCGTCGATCGATCCGCGGTGTTGGTCCACGTACGAGAGCTTGACCGTCGGGCCCAGATGCAGCGTGCCGGAGTCGGGCTTCTCCTCGCCGATGATCATGCGGAACAGCGTCGTCTTGCCCGTGCCGTTCGGACCGATGATGCCGACGATGGCACCCTTGGGCACCGAGAAGTCCAGGCCGGCGATGAGCGGCTCGTCGCGGAAGCCCTTCCGGAGCTCGTTTGCCGAAACGACGTCGTCGCCCAGCGGCGACGGCGGTGCGATCATCAGGGCGCCGGAATCCTCGTCCGACTCGGCCGCCTCGCGCACCACCAGGCGCTCGAACTCCTTGATGCGCGCATGGCTCAACTCGTGGCGGTCCGCCGTGCTCATGCGAATCCACTTCAACTCGCGGTCCAGCGTCTTGCGCCGGCCCGACTGCTTCTTCTCCGCCTTGGCCAGGATGTCGAGCTTCTGCACCAGCCAGTCGGTGTAGTTGCCCTCGAAGGGGATGCCGCGGCCGTGGTCCAGCTCCAGAATCCAGCGCGTCACGTTGTCGAGGAAGTAGCGGTCGTGCGTCGAGATGATCACCGTGCCCGGGTAGTCGACGAGCTGGTGCTCGAGCCAGTCGATCGTCTCGGCGTCCAGATGGTTGGTGGGCTCGTCGAGCAGGAGCAGGTCGGGGCGCTCGAGCAACACCTTGCCGAGTGCGACGCGTCGACGCTCGCCGCCGGAGAGCTTGCCCGCCGGCATGTCGTCGGGCGGCAGCACCAGCGCGTTGGCCGCCATGTTCAGCCGCGTGTCGATCTCCCAACCCTCGGCCGCGTCGATGCGATCCTGCAGGACCGCCATGCGGTCCATCGCCTTTTCCATCTCGTCGGGATCCATGTCGCCCATGCGCGCGGTCAGGTCCTCGAACTCGCGCAGGTTCGCCACCACGTCGGCGAAGGCGGTCTCGAGGTGCTCGCGCACCGTCATGTCGGGGTCGAGTTCCGGTTCCTGGGGAACGAAGCCCACCCGGATGCCGGGGCTCGGCTCGGCCCGGCCCTGAAAGTCATCGTCCAGTCCGGCCATGATGCGCAGCAGCGTCGACTTGCCCGAGCCGTTCTCGCCCACGATGCCGATCTTGGCGCCGGGGTAGAAGCACAGGTTGATGTCCTTGAGCACCTGCTTCTGGCCGTAATGCTTCTGCAGGCCAAGGATCGTGAAGATGAACTGCTGTGCCATGGGGGACGGGGTCCTTGCGCGGGAATGGGAACAGGTTGCGGCGCGATGCGTTCACCGCGCCGGAGCGGGGAGCAACAGCCGGTGGAGCGATGGTGCAAGCGGGAAGTGCGTCAGCGGGTTCTGCCGCCCAGCTTCATCTCCTCGGCGTCGAACCAGATGTCGTCGTCGTTGTCGAAGGTGCCGTCCGCGCCGCTGCTGACGATGAAGGCGCGCCGCAGGTCGAAGTCGCGGTTCCAGCCATCCTTGAGCCACTCGTTCGAGGCGCCCGCGGCTTCAAGCTCGGCCGCCCGTCGCGCCCACACGCCGTTCTCGGCGATGTACTTGCGATGGATCTTGCCCAGCTCCTCGAGCCGTTCGGCGGTCGTGCGATAGGGATTCCGCGGGGGCGGGGCCGGCGTCGGCGTTGCCTCGCCGGCCGCCGGGCGGGTAGTCGGCGCGGGCGTCGCGGTCGGCTTCGCCGGCTCGGTCGCCACCGCCGTCGCCTTGTCGCCAAAGACAAACATTTGAAGGAAGACGTACATGCCGAACCCGATGCCGCCCAGCACCATCAGCAGCAGGATGATCACCAGGATGGCGCGCCCGGCACTGGTGCCGGTGCTCTCGACCGCCTTGCGATAGGCGTCGTGTGCCTTGGGCTCCTCTTCGTGCTCGGCCGGTGGGGGAGTGGGCTTGGGCCGCGAGGGCGGCGGCGCCGTACCGCGAACCGGCGCGGACGCCTTCGGCGGCGGAGGCGGCGGCGCGGAGTCCGTCAGCGGCGCAAGTTGCCGCGCGGGCGGAGGCGGTGGCAGAGCCGAGGATGGAGGCGGCGCCAGATCGTTGCGCTCGACGTCGGTGGACATGCCATGGATCGAGTCCGCACCCATGATGCGCTGGATCGAGACCGACGAAGGCCCCGGGTCGATCGGCAGCGAGGGCAACTCTGCCGCCAAGGCCTCGAGGCGCGAGCGCAACGCGTCGAGATTCAGCGGACGGTTGTCAGGATCGAACTCGAGCATCTCTTCGATCAGGATATACGCGTCGCCGCCGATGAAGTCCTGAAGCGGCAGAAGGTTGACCGGCGTCGTGGCGACCAGTTCGGTCAACTCCACCGGGTCGCCCGCCCAATGCACCGGCTGGCCGCAGATGAGGAAGAACAGGTTCGCCCCCAGCGAATAGACGTCCGAGGCGATCGTTCCGGGCTGGCCGGCCGCCACCTCCGGCGCCAGGAAGGGCAGGTTGCTCATGAAGCACGGATGCGCCACGCCGGCCTGAACCGCCAGCAGCATCGTCGTCCAGCCCGCGTGCAGCAGGCGGACCTCCTGCGTCTCGGTGAGGAAGATCGACGCCGGCGTGATCAGGCGGTGGCAAAGCCCCGTGTGGTGCAGCTCGCTCAGCGCCTCGACCATGCGGGCCGCGATGGCGAACGTGCTGCCCACCGGCGGCAGGCCCAACTCCTGCACCATGCTGCCCACGTGGCGTCCGGTCAGGAAACTGTACGCCGCCCAGTAAACCCCGTCCTGCTGGCCGAACTCCAACGGCCTCAGCACGCAGTTCTCGCCGCCGCCGCGCAGGACCGTCGCCTCACGCGCGAAAACATGGTACGCCTCGGCGCTCTCGACCTCCGAGGCCTCCAGCGCCACGACGCACGCGGCCTTGTGGCCCCCCGTATCGAACGCCTTGAACGTGGCAACCGCGCCGTTGTAACCCAAGCGTTCCACGAGTCGGTACGGGCCGACCTGCTGGAGCGTTTCCACATGCGCCATAATATTCGAGACCCCGGTGTGTTCCCGTCCACCTACGTCCCCGGGCACTCGGGCGCAATCCTGTTTCTCCACCCCGGGCCCGAAGGAATCGACCGGCTAAGGCGCTCCCAGCTCGCGGCTCTCGGCCATCAGCACCCGCCACACCCCGCCCGCGGCGGCCCGCAGACGCCCGGCGCCCTCGCAGGCCGCCGGCAGGAACGCTGTCCCGCCACGCGCCAGCTCCACGCCCCCCTGCTCCGTCGCCAGGCTCCCGCAACCGCATACCGTCACGAAGACGGTCCCGGTCGGCCCAAGGTCGTCCGGCAGGGCGTGCTCGCTCCCCCCCGGGATGTCCAGCGCCCGGACGCAGAAGTACTCGTTGTCCGTCAGCGTCAGCGGCGTGGCCAGCTCGCCCGCCGCCGGCACCGCAACCGGCCGCCGCACCACCCCGCGCCAGTCGATCGCCGCCAGTCCGTCCTCAAGGTGCAGCTCCCGCTTCGGCTCGCGCCCCCAATCCCACAGCCGATACGTCGCGTCGCTCGACTGCTGAATCTCGCACAGCACCGTCCCGCCCAGGATCGCGTGCACCGTCCCGGCCTCGACGAACAGGAAATCCCCCGCCGCCAGCGGATGCCGCGCCACCAACCCGGCCAACGACCCGTCCGCCGCCCCGGCCCGCACCTGCTCCGCCGTCACCCCCGCCTTCAGCCCGTAGATCACCTCCGTGCCCGCGTCGCAGTCCATCACGTACCAGCATTCCGTCTTGCCGCGCTCGCCATGCCGCGCCGCCTGCGCATCGTTCGGATGCACCTGGATCGACAAATCCTCGGCCGCATCGATGATCTTCACCAGCAGCGGATACCGCTCCGGCGCCGCCGCGCAGCCAATCATCTCGCGCGGAAACGCGCGCACCACCTCGCCGAACGTCCGCCCATCGAACGCGCCGCCGGCAATGGTCGACCGCCCGTTCGGATGGTCCGACAACTCCCACGCCTCGCCAATGCGCTCGCCTGCCGGCACCTCCTTGCCCAACACCGCCGCCAACTTCGTCCCGCCCCACGGCCGCGGCGAGAACGACGGACGCATCAACAACGGCACCAGCGGAAAAGACATCGCGAGCTCCTCAAGCACCCATCCGGCAAACCTCCCCAACCCTCCGCCGCCCCCCGCCGTCGGGTCCAGAACAAACACCCCCCCGGGAGCGCCGAGCCCCAGCTCGGCACCACCAGTACACGCTCAGCATCGGCGGGCCGGTACGCGACTTGGCACTTGCGTCCCCCGGGCTTCTGGAGCTCAATAACACATCGGTTTGAAATTGACTCTTGTCTGTCCACATTTGTGACACGCTCCAAAGTTTCGCAACGAGGAGGAGTGCCCCATGCAACGGAGTTTGGCAGGAACCTCCTTGCAGGCCGCCGCCCAAATTCTGGCCGTTCTACTCTTTCCACTGCTGGTGACGACGGTGGGTGGCCAGTCGCTCGCCATCGGCGCAGCCACCTCGCGACCTGGCGACACGGTGAGTGTCGAAGTGACGCTCGATGTCCCGCTCGATTGCGCGGGAGTCCTGCTGCGACTCGAATTCGACCCCTCGATCCTCGAGCATCCAGTAGTCGAGCGCGGTGACATTCTGACCTCAGGCCATCTGATCGACTTCTTCTCGCCCGCCGAAGGTCGTCTGAACGTCTTCGTGGCCGGTCTGTCCCGATTGGAATCCTTAACGGCCCGGACCGGCGTCGTCGTGCGCCTTGGTTTTCGCATCCGGCAGGGCACCACCGCCTCGTTTTCCGACATCTCGCCGACGCAGTCCGGCTTGCCCGAATTGCCCAGCTCGAACCTGCTCGACTCCTCCGGGAGTAGCATCGTCCACACGGTCTCCCCCGGGCGCATCATCGTGGATCATTCCCTGAGCGACCTCTGGATGCTCCAGTGAACGCAACCTTCCCACCAAAGGGCCTCGCGCTCCTCCTCCCGCTTCTGCTGCTCGGTAGTGTGGCGATATCGGAATCGAATCTGCCTGGCGACGTCGATGGCAGTGGCTTCGTCAATCTCGGCGATGTCGCGCAGATTCGGGACCACCTACTCGACCGCAAGCCACTCGAAGGCGATTCGCTCGTTCGTGCCGACGTCAACGAGGACGGCAGGATCGATCTGGAAGACATTGCCGAGATTCAACGGCGTTTCTCTCCATCGACCGCAGTTGCGAACCTTCTTGTGGTCGACAGCGTTGCGGAACTGAGCGTTCAGGACTGGAACAGTTCGGACTTGGTTCTCGGCTGGTCCGGAATCGGGGACCACGGAATTCAGGCCGGCACATACTTGGTGGGAACCGCGTTCGACGGCTTCCTCGTTCGAGTCTTGACGGTTGGCCAGACAGGGACCACGTTGTCGATTTCGACAACTCCGGCCACGCTCGCGGAGGTGCTTGTCGGTGGCCAGGCGGGAGCCCTCCCCAGTCGCCTTGGCCTCCCCGTTGGCGCCTCTGCCAAAGTCCAGACGTTGGGAGGCACGAATCCCGACGAGTGGGATCGAATCGAGTGGACTCTCTCGGGCGAGGCACTTTTCGCGGCCGAAGGCGTCACGGTGGAATTGCCGACAGCAGTCGTGACACTCCGGCCTGAAATCGAGCTGGCCTTCGCGATCGAGAGTGGCCAACTCACTTACTTCCACGCGGTGGCCGACGGTCATCTTGGTGTCGATCTTGCGGCGCAAGTCGTCGTCGCCGGTCCCGGGACATGGAGTGAGGAACGCGCCATACCCGACACGACCCTGACGCAGACCTACGTTCAGTACGTCGGCGAGGTTCCCGTCGTCGAGGTTGTCACCTTCGAGCTTGTCGGCAGAGTCGAGGTAGAGGCTTTGGGTGCCGTGGAGTTCGAGTCCGGGCAGGCTTTCGAGTCCCAGGTTCGCGTCGGCGCGGAATACGCAAGCGGCTCTTGGCGAGAGTTGCGTGGCTTCGGCGCTGAGACGCCGTCCACTTCCCTCGACTGGCAGGCCAACGCCGCCGCCAGTGTCCGGGTTGCAGTCTTTCCCAGAATCGAGGTCGAATTCTACGCGTTCGACGGGCCGAGTTTCACCATCGAGCCCTTCATCGATTTCGATACCGGAACCACTTGGAACCCATTGGCCTGCTCGTACAAACTAGACGTAGGGGTGGACGCCTCGCTGGACCTCTCGCTTGACGTCTTGGACCCGGAAATACCACACGCAGGATTCGATTCCTGGGGCCTCTATCGCAGGACCCTTCGCGTGGGGGGATGTTCGCCGCATCCGGTTGGAATGGTCTCGATCGACGTCACTCCCGACTCGGGGGCATGGACCCTTGCCGGCCCTCCCGGGTTCGGCTCCGTATCCGGTAGTGGGGACCGCCTTGGCGGGTTGGCGTTTCACAACGTTCCGGCCGGTCTTTATACCCTGACAAGCGACAACAATGTGTCTAACCACGTTCCGCCCAATCCGATCGCCCGCGAGTTGGTCACCGGTGGGTCGATTCATTTTGAACCAGTCCACACCCAAGTCCTCTTTACCGGCCGAATCGACGTTCATCCGTTTCCGGAAGAGGGCTCATGGACGTTGACCGGCCCCACGGGATTTGCCACCCGCACCGGCTCGGGCACCCGCACGGGGGTAAGCTCCATCAATAACGTGCCGCCGGGCAGCTACACACTCATTCCTCATGATGCCCTGCCGGGGTACACCGCCCCGTCTCCGAGGACGCGTGGAATCACCCGGCCGGGAGAGACTCTTGCATTTGCCGCTGTCTGGACGCCGCTCGCCCGTGAGGAAGTCACGCTCTTGCTTCCCGGCGATGTTCCCTTGGTGCTGGTGCGCGTACCCGCCGGATCATTTACGATGGGTTCGCCGGTGGCCGAGAGGGACACCGAGATTCCGTTGACCAACGTTAGCCTGCCGCAGGATCTGTACATGGGCAAGCACGAGGTCACACAGCAACAATGGTTTGCCGTGATGGGTGCATGGCCACAAGTCGCCCCATCGGTGCCAAACGGCATAGGCGCCGAGCATCCCATCTACGGAGTCTCTTGGCACGACGCTCAGGAATTCCTGTCGGCACTTAACAACCACCTGCGCTTGACCGGCCAGGTTCCCGACAAGATGCGCCTGCCCACCGAGGCAGAGTGGGAGTACGCCGCCAGAGCCGGGACGACCACGCGATTCCACTTCAGTGACATCGGTGGCAGCGGGTGCACCTCCTGGGACCTCGCCGACCAGTTCATGTGGTACTGCGGCATCACGGGCTCTCAACCGGTCGGACGCAAGCTGCCCAACATGTTCGGGCTTCACGACATGTACGGCAACGTCTTCGAGTGGTGCAACGATTGGGACCTCCCATTTCTCCCGGGAGGAGACCTCACGAATCCGATCGGACCATCATCGGGTGTGTACCGCGTCCTTAGGGGCGGAGCCTGGGCGAATGGCACGGGCGAGTGCCGTTCTTCGTTCCGGACGAACGACTTGCCTTCTGCACAGTCCGTTGCCGTCGGCTTCCGAATCGCTTCGTGGGTGCCGCCCCCGGCGGCTTGCGCAATCACGGTCGATCCGGTATCTACGGCAATCCCCTCGGGGGGCGCAGCGCATCTCCAGTTTGCTGTCGTCGCGGAAGCCGGATGCGACTGGATTGCCGCCACCAATGAGCCTTGGATTGCCGTCGTCGACGGCTTCCCGCGGTCGGGGGCCGGGAGCGTTACCTACCATGTGGCGTCAAACTTCTCCAGCTCCCAGCGCACCGGTTTCATCACGATTGGCGGGAACATTCACACCGTTTTTCAGGAACCGATGCCCCCCGATGGCCCTGAAACGCGCACCGTGCTACTCCACGGCGGCGTGGTACTGGAACTTGTGCGCATCCCAGCCGGCGCATTCCTGATGGGTTCACCACAGACTGAGCAGGGCCGAGAAGCAGCCGAAGGGCCGCAAACGAGCGTCACCCTGGCAGCCGACTTCTACATGAGCAAGCATGTGGTTACGAACGCTCAGTGGGAGTCGCTGATGCGCACACGGCGTCACCCGATGCGGAGTCTCGAGCATCCGGTACACGACCTCTCATGGGTGACGGCACAGGAATTTGTGCGGGTCTTGAACGATCACATCGGCGCCTCCGGTCAAGGTCCGCCTGGCATGCGCCTTCCGACCGAGGCCGAGTGGGAGTATGCGGCGCGGGCCGGCACGAGCACCCGGTTTTCGTTTGGTAACTCCTTGCCCGGGTTTCCCGTGCTCGACGGTTGTATGCACGACCTAGTTCGCGATCAGCATATGTGGTACTGCGCGAATTCCAACAATAGTGCGCAACCAGTCCGCCGGAAGCTTCCCAACGCATTCGGGCTACATGACATGCACGGCAACGTCTTTGAATGGTGCCAGGATTGGTTCGAATCATCCCTGCCGGGTGGAAATCAGACGAATCCCAGCGGGCCCTCGGAAGGCTCGCAGCGCGTGATTCGCGGTGGGGCCCATTTCTCCACACCGGATCGATGTCGTTCGGCTGCTCGTGGGGGCCTGATTCCAACTTCAGAGTTCTCCAGCGCCGGCATTCGCCTGGTGACTTCGTTTCCGCGGATGGAGCCCTGCGAGTTCGAGATCGAGCCGAGTGCGCGAACCATCCCTGCCACCGGAGCAACTGACCTGACGATCGCCGTCACCGCTCAGGATGAGTGCTATTGGAAGGCTACAAGCGAAGTCCCATGGATCGGAATCCGGGATGCCTTTTGGCGGGCAGGGCAAGGGTCGGTCGTATTCAGCGTCGCGAGCAATTTCTCATCCAGCCCACGCTCTGGCACGATCACCGTTGGCGACCAAACGCACACGGTGACTCAAGAGCCGTCTCCTCCGGGGGAACTTGCGGAGGTGACAATCCTGCTCGAAGGCGGGGTGCCGCTCTCGCTAGTCCGAGTTCCGGCCGGGTCGTTCGTCATGGGCTCGCCTAGCAGCGAACGAGGGCGTTCATCCAACGAATCCCCGCAGACTTCCGTAACGCTCTCGCGCGCATTTTATCTTGGCAAGTATCCGGTCACCCAGAGCCAGTGGCTGGCCGTCAGCAAGGGATGGCCCCGAACTGCGCCCTCCGAACAGAACGGCGCTGGCCCCGATCATCCGGCGTACAATGTCGCATGGTCCGACGTGGACTTGTTCGTATCCGCCTTGAACCAGTACATCGCCAGTAGCGGACAGGGGCCGTTTACCGTTCGACTCCCAACGGAGGCCGAATGGGAGTACTCAGCGCGAGCCGGGACGACCACACGGTTCCACTTCGGAGATTCGCTGGAGGTCGGCGACGCGTGCGAGGGTAGTCCACAGCGTGATGAGCACATGTGGTACTGCTGGAATTCCAGTTCGAGGTCCCAAGCAGTCGGCCGGAAGCTCCCCAATGCCCTGGGCCTACACGACATGCACGGCAACGTTCGCGAATGGTGCAGCAACTACTACGGTGCACTGCCGGGTGGCAGCGTTACGGATCCCGTTGGCCCCTCCTCAAGTTCCAATCGGGTGACCCGGGGTGGGAGCTGGAATCAGGGCGCGGTCAACAGCCGCTCTGCCGTCCGGACAAGCACCAGCCCTTCAACCCGGTCGGCCCAAGTTGGCTTCCGGATCGCGGCGACCCGCTAGGCAGGATCTCGATCGCGCGGAGTTGAGTCCACATCCGACAGGCCCTGGGTCACGGACATCATTCCACGATGAATCGATCGACAAGGGGCGACACCAATTAAGTCCTCCACTCGATTGCGAGCTACCATGCACACGACTCCCAAGCAGACTCTCATTCTCCGCGCGTTTTTGCAGAACCGCCACTCGGATTGGTCCTGGCGCTTCTCGATCATGAGCCTCGTGCGACTGAACTTCATCCGCTTCGCCGCGAGCGGCGGCGTGGCCTGGTACCTCTGGCATCAGGGTCGCATCGAGTTGGCGATGCTGCTGGTGGGCATTCTGAGCGGAGTCGTGGTGCGCGACCTGCTTTGGTTGCGCGCCATGCGCCGAGCATGGCCCGTGCTGCGTCAGGTGCTCGACTGGGACCGCGTGGAGGACCTTGTGATTGGGAATGCGCCTTGAGGGTGGAGTGGCATGCCGCCTCGTTGACGCTCGGGGTACCGATCAGAATCGTGTACAACTCCGCCGAATCCCTCACGGCCCGCCCGAGCGTCCCTCCACGAACATCGCATCCCCATACGAGTAGAAACGGTACTCGCGCGCGATGGCTTCGCGGTAGATGGCGAGGAGGCGTTCGCGGCCGAGCAGGGCGGCGACGAGGCAGAGCAGCGACGAGCGGGGCAGGTGGAAGTTCGTCACGAGCGCATCGACGACGCGGAAGCGATAGCCCGGCGCGATCATCAGGCCCGTGGCGCCCGCGCCGGGGCGCACGCGGCCGTCGGGGGCAACCGCGCTCTCGAGCGTGCGCACCGACGTGGTGCCCACCGCGACGATGCGGCGGCCTTGGGCGCGGGCCGCGTTGATGGCATTGGCGGTTTCGGCCGGTGCGTCGTAGCGGTCGGTGTGCAGCACATGGTCGGCGATGTCGTCGGCGGTGATCGGTTGGAAGGTGCCCGCGCCGACGTGGAGCGTCACGCGGACGGTCTCGACGCCGAGGGCGCGGATGCGGTCGAGCAATTCGTCGGTGAAGTGCAGACCCGCGGTCGGTGCGGCGACGCTGCCCTCGGGGCGGGCGTAGACGGTCTGGTAGCGCTCGCGGTCCTCGGGTCGCGAGGCGCGTTCGCCGCGGCGCGCCAGAATGTACGGTGGCAGCGGCATCTGGCCGTGGCGCTCGAGCGCCTCGCGCAGGGGCACGGGGCCCGGGAAGCGCAGGAGCTTCTCGCCGCCGCCCACGTCGGCCTCGACGACGGCGTGGAAGTCCTCGGCAAAGGCGATGCGCGTGCCGGGGCGCAGGCGCTTGCCCGGGCGGGCCAGGGCGGTCCAGCGCTCGTGGCCCTCGGGCGCGGGCGGTTGGGGCTCGAGCAGCAGCACCTCGGCCAGGCCGCCACCGGGCAGCCGATGGCCGAACAGGCGCGCGGGCAGCACGCGGCTGTCGTTGAGCACCAGCACATCGCCCGGGCGCAGGAAGCCCGGCAGGTCCCGAAAGTGATGGTGGCCGAGCGGCGCGTCGGCATCGCGCGGCACGACGAGCAGGCGCGAGGCGTCGCGCCGGTCCGCCGGCTGGTCGGCGATCAGCGCCTCCGGCAGGTCGTAGTCATAGTGGCTCGCGGGCTCGGACGCGACGGGGGGCAACGAGTGCTCGGCTTGACTCACGGGCGCGCTCCCGGCCCGCTGGGCGGGCAAATGGAACCGATCGACGCCATTTCGCAGCTCCAGCAGGTGACGGCCGGCCGCCGCGTGGCGCTCGTGCACGACTGGCTCAACGGCATGCGCGGGGGCGAGAAGGTTTTCGAGCACCTGTGCGCGCTCTTCCCGGACGCCGACGTCTTCACGCTGTTCCACGAGCCCGAGCGCCTGAGCCCCGCCCTGCAACGCATGCGCGTGCACGAGCACCCTTGGCCGCGCGCCGTCCCCGCCCTGCGGCGCCGCTATCGCCTGCTGCTGCCGCTCATGCCCGCCATGGTGCGTGCCTTCCCCACGGCCGGCTACGACCTTGTCGTTTCCACTTCGCACTGCGTGGCCAAGGGGGTGCCGCCGCCGGCGCGCGGCCTGCATGTCAGCTACATCCACTCGCCGATGCGCTACGTGTGGGATCGGTGGCGGGACTACTTGACCGGCAACCCGTTGCGGGACGGGGCGCTGCGGGCGGTGCGGCCCCGGCTTCAGGCGTGGGACCGCGAGTCGTCGCAGGCGGTCGATGCGCTGGCGGCGAACTCGCACTATGTGGCGCGCAAGATCGAACGGTTCTGGGGCCGACGCGCCCGGGTGATTCACCCGCCGGTGGACGTGGACTTCTTCACGCCGGGCGACGGGGAGTCCGGCGGGCGCTTCCTGTGCGTCGGGGCGCTGGTGCCGTACAAGCGATTCGACCGTGCGATCGAGGCCGCCCGTCTGGCTGGCGTCCATCTGGACATCGTCGGCGAGGGCCCCGAGCGCCCCCGGCTCGAGGCGCTCGCCGGTCCCGCGGCCACATTCCATGGCTGGGTTTCGAACGAGGAGTTGCGCGACCACTACCGCCGTTGCCTTGCCCTGCTCTATCCGGGCGAAGAGGACTTTGGCATCACGGCGCTGGAGGTCCAGGCCTGCGGCCGGCCGGTTCTGGCCTTGCGGCGAGGGGGCGCCCGCGAGACCGTCCGCGACGGGCAGACGGGGCGCTTCTTCGACCGTCCCGACGCCCGCACCCTTGCGGATGGGTTGACGGCCTTCGACTCCGGCGCCTATCAATCCTCCATCATTCGCGCCTGGGCCGAACGCTTCGGCCCCCGGCGCTTCCGGCAAGAGGTTGCCAGTTGGATTCTTCGGGAAACTATGGCGCGGGGCTGGGGGGACGAGCACGGCGCACCGAGTTCCTGCTCCTCCAATTCCTGACCGATCTGTTCGCCGTCACCGCCGGCCTGCTCGCCGGCTACTGGTTTCGCTTCTTCGGCGACATCATCCCTTCCGGCGGCGCCTGGGACCCCTACCTCTACATCCGCCAGTTCCCCTGGGCCCTGGGCATCTGGATCGTCTGCCTGTACCTGACCGGCAACTACCACAACCACCCGCAGGTCATCTCCTACAACCGCGCGCGCCGCCTGCTCACCGGCTCGGCGCTGGCCATGGTCGTCATGGTGGCGAAGAACTATTTCTTTCGCGACGAAGATCTGGCGCGCATCCTCTATCCGATCATGATGGTGTCGGTGACGTGCGCGCTGGTGCTGGCGCGCGTGGGGCTCCAGGGGCTGATCGTGCGGTTCTTCGTCGGCCGGGGTCTGCCGCGTTCGCGCATCCTGATCGCCGGACTGGGGCCGACGGCATTTCGCCTCGCCGCCCGCATCCGCATGCACCCCGAGTACGCCTACGAGCTTGCCGGCTTCGCAGCCGAGGACCCCGCCAAGGTGGGCCGGCGCATTGGCGGCGTTCCGGTGCTCGGCACGCTGGACGACATCCGCGAGGTTCTGCGCACCGAGAGCATCCAGGACGTCTTCCTCGCGAAGAACGACCTGCCGCGCGACTCCTTCCTCGGTCTCTTCCTTGAGGGCGAGATGGCTGCCGTGCGCGTCCATGTTGTGCCGACGCTTTCGGAAATGGTGCGCAGCCGCGTCTACTACGACGAGATCGCCGGCGTTCCGCTGTACCGCATTCTCGAGACGCCGCTGGGTGGCGTGAACGCCGGGCTCAAGCGCGCCTTCGACATCGTGGTCTCCGCGTTGGCTTTGGTGTTCCTGTCGCCGTTGCTGGCGCTGGTGGCGTTGCTCGTGCGGCGTACCTCGCCCGGGCCCGCGCTCTATCGCCAGACGCGCCTGGGTCTCGACGGCCGCGCCTTCACCATCCTAAAGTTCCGCACGATGCCCGTCGGCGTGGAGAAGCACGGCCCCGGCTGGGGCGACCAACTCGATCCCCGCGCCACGCCCTTCGGCCGCTTCCTGCGTCGCTGGAATCTCGACGAGCTGCCCCAGTTGTGGAACGTGCTCCGCGGCGAGATGAGCCTGGTCGGTCCGCGTCCCGAGCGCCCCGTCTACGTCGAGCGCTTCCGCGAGCAGATTCCGCTCTACATGTCGCGCCACAAGGTGAAGGCCGGCATGACCGGCTGGGCGCAGGTCCACGGCCTGCGCGGTTCCACCTCCATCGCCCAACGCCTGCGCTACGATCTCTACTACATCGAGAACTGGTCGCTCTGGCTGGACATCAAGATCCTGCTGATGACCTTCTTCCGCAAGCCCCGGCGCTCGCCGCGCAGCATGGCCCGTCCCTTGCCCACACCAGCCGCTCCCCCTTCCGATGGAGGAAACACCGCATGTCTCCAGCCGTCCCAGCCCGCACTCTCGGCAACAAAACAGCCTGGGTGACCGGTGCCAGCCGGGGCATCGGCCGCGCGATCGCCGTCGCCCTTGCCGAAGCCGGCGCCCATGTCGTCCTGGGCGCCCGGAATCTTGACCAACTCCGCCAAACCGAAGAGGGCCTGCGCGCCGCCGGCGCCCGCGTCGAAGCGCTCGCGCTCGATGTCGCCTCGTTCGAAAGCTGCGAGGCATTCGCCCGCGAGGCCACCGAGCGCGCCGGCGACCCCGCCATTCTGGTCAACAACGCCGGCATCGGCATCTTCCGCCCCGTCGAGAACTTCGAGCCCGACGAGTTCGAACGCCAGTTCCGCGTCAATGTGTTCGGCACCTACTACATGAGCAAGCTCGCCCTGCCCGGCATGCGACGCCTCGGCGCGGGCCACATCGTCAACGTCTCGTCGCTGGCCGGCGAGAGCGAAGCCCCGATGGGCACCGCCTACTTCGCCTCCAAGCACGCCGTCCACGGGTTCACGAAGTGTTTGCTGCAGGACGTTCGCGACCAAGGCATCCGCGTCACGCTCGTCTGCCCGGGCTCGGTGGATACGCGCTTTCACATCGACTCGCATCCGGGCATGCACGAACGCGACCAGTCCTGGATGGTGCCCGCCGACGAAATCGCTCGCGCTGTCCTGCACGCCATCAACGCGCCGGCCGGCACATGCGTCTCGCGCGTCGATGTCCGACCGCTCTCCAAACCGCGGAAGTGACCGCGCATGGCAGACGACCTGGGTTTCTACTTCCACGTTCCCTTCTGCAAGCACGCCTGCCCGTACTGCGACTTCTACAAGATGGAGCTGCGCGATCGTCCCGCGCGCGAACGCCTTGACTTCCCCGCGCGCCTCGCCCGCGAGCACGCGCTGCTGCTTGATGCCGAACCCGACCTCGCGCGCCGCCCGCTCGCCACACTCTACTTCGGCGGCGGCACACCCAGTACTCTCGTGCCCTCCGGCGTTGCCGACCTGATTCGTGCTGTCCGCGAACGGCATCCGGCCTCGGAACCCGAAGTCACTCTCGAAGCCAATCCGGAGAACCTGACACCGGCCCGCTGCGAGGCATGGGCCCGCGCCGGCGTCACCCGGCTCTCCATCGGTGTGCAGTCCTTCCGCGAACGCGATCTGGCCCGGCTCGAGCGCCTCCACGGCCCGAAGGCCATCGGCACCGCCGTGCGCAACGCCCGCGCCGCCGGCATCACGAATCTCTCGCTAGACCTCATGTTCGCCCTGCCGGACCAGACGCTCGCGGAGTGGCTTGAAGATCTCGACCGGGCTGTCGCGCTCGAACCCGACCACCTCTCCTTCTACGGGCTAACCTATCACGAGGGCACCCCCTTCGAGGAGTGGCGCCGCGTCGGGAATATTGCCGAGGCCGACGAGGACCTCTACGCCGAGATGTACCTGCGCGGCGCGCGCCTGCTGGCGGCGGCCGGATTCGACCACTACGAAATCTCCAACTTCGCCCGGCCCGGTCGACGCAGTCTCCACAACCAGCGCTACTGGAACGCCCAGGACGTCGTTGGCTTCGGACCGGGCGCCCACTCCAGTCTGGGCGCCCGGCGGTGGCACAATCCCGACGACCTCGACCAGTGGCGGGCGGACCTTGCGGCAGGACGGCTGCCACGCACCCGGCCCCAAGTTCTCGACGCCTCCCACCGTCTCGAGGAGGAACTCTTCCGGCGGCTGCGTCGCTGCGAGGGCTTCCGGCTGTCGGAGGGTTTGCCGGCCGACGCGCACTTCGCGAACTGGCTGACCACGCCGCGCGGCAGGCAGGCGCTCGATTCGGGCTGGATCGAACGCTCCGGCGACCGTGCCCGGCTCACCCTTGAGGGCTGGCTCCGGTCGGACGCCCTGTTGATCCAGATGCTGTGACGGGCTCCCTCGCGCTCTGGCCTTGCGCTTCGCAAGGCCGGGACGCGAGGAGTGGGGGGCGTGATCGACAATGCGGAGGTTCCCCCCGTGCCCAACACCAGCGGTCTTGCCGTCAAGGTCGGTATCTTCATCGTCGTCGGACTTGTCGTGCTGATCGGTTTCAGTCTGCGCGTGACCGAGGGCTTCGGCCGCCAGCCCCGCTATATGGTCCAGGCCTTCTTCGACAGCGCGGTGGGTCTCGAGAAGGACGCCGACGTGGCGTTGGGCGGCGTGCGAATCGGACAGGTGACGGCGTTGGACTTCGACGCGCAGCGCCGGCAGGCCCGCGCCACGCTCGCCATCGACCGCGCCTACCGTCTGCCGGTGGACTCGACGGCCCGCCTGGAGCGCGCCGCCTTCCTTGGCACCTCGATCGTCGTGGTGCGCTACGGCGCCGAGTCCCGCATGATCGAGGAGGGGGGCGAAATCGCCACCCAGGAGGTTCCCGGTATCTCCGAGATGATGTCCCAGGTCGCCGAGATGAGCAGCGAGGCTAAGGGCCTCATCATCGACTTCAAGGTGAACCAGGAGGAGATCCTCTCGCAGCTGCGGGGGGTGCTCGAGGAGAACCGCGAGGACATCCGTGCCACGTCGCGCTCGCTCGCCGAGGCCGGCCCCAAGCTCGAATCCCTCGCCCAGAACCTCAACGAGATCAGCGAGGACTTCCGCGCCGGCAAGGGCACCATGGGCAAGCTCTTCACGGACGAGGAACTCTACGACGATCTCAAGGGCTTCTCGCTCGAGATGCGCCAGATTACGACCGAACTGCGCGGCGGCGAAGGCACCCTGTCGCGGCTGCTCTACGACGACTCGCTGGCGCGCAAGGCCGAGGACAGCTTCGATAAGCTCGGCGCCGCCGGGGAAGAGGTTCGCAACCTGCTCGCCGGCCGCGAAGAGGAACTCAGCCGCATCTTCGAGTCGCTCGCCGACGTCGGCCCCCGCATCGAAAAGGCCGCCGCCGACATCTCCGAGATGAGTGCCAAGCTCAAGGAGAGCGAAGGCACGCTCGGACTGCTCATCAACGATCCGAGTCTGTATCGCGATGCGCAACGCGCCGTGAACCAGGTGAGTGAGTCATTCGAGGCCAGCGAGGAGCAGGGCGTGATTCGCTCCTTCATCGGCGTCCTGTTCGGGGCGCTGATCTGATGCGCCGCGTGGTCGCCAGTATTCCTGCGAGGCTCCCGGGGCTTCACGCCCCTTGGGACGCGGGACGATGACGGCGCGCGCCGGCAAGGCCTTCCTCGCAGTCGGCATCGCCGGCACGTTGCTGCATCTTGGCTTCGTCGCCCTCGCACCGGTCGGCTTTCTCGAAACCCGTCCCATCGTTGACGATACGTTCTACTACTGGATGGTCGCCCGACGCTTCTGGGAGACGGGCCTCTTCACGTTCGACGGCGTGAATCCGACGAACGGTTTCCAGCCTCTCTGGCAGTGGCTGCTGCTGCCCTTCGGTCTGCTCGCGCATGACGCGCAACTCCGCCTGTCGCTGCTACTGGCGGCGGGAACGTATCAGGCGGCCGCCTGGCTGCTTGCACTCTTTCCCCTTCGGACTGCGGCTTGGCAGTCCGCCGGCCGCGTTGCGGCCGTGGCGCTTTGGATCAACGCCCGGTTCGTCTTTGAGTATGGCAGCTCCGGCATGGAATTCGGCCTCTACCTGCTCGTCGGGGTCTGGGCGCTGCTCGAGTGCCTGCGCCTGCTCGAGCGCGAAACCCCGGCGGGTCTTGGTCGCCTGCTCGCCGCCACGGCGTTGCTGCCGCTGGCGCGGGTGGATGGGCTGGGCCTGTCTGCGATTCTGTGGGCGGTCCTGCTCTTCCGGTCCCGCGGACGTCTGCGGCTCGCGGTCGTTGCGGCGGGGTTCGCCTCCCTCGCGCCCTTTCTGGCGTGGATGGTCTGGAACCAGTCGGTCTTTGGGTCGGCGCTGCCGGTCAGCGGCACGGTCAAGCGTCTGGACCGCCTGCATGAGTTGCAGGGCCTCGGCATCTCCCCGCTGTCGGGGGCGTGGTTCGTCCATGGACTGCGGGACACCGCGCTGCTGCTGGCCGGGAATGGCCTCCGGTTCTTCAGCGGCTGGCTGCCGCCCGGGCCGTGGAGCCGGCTCGCCGTCGTCGTGGTCGGAGCGGTGACCGGGCTCGCATTGGCCGGAGCGATTCTGGTGGGGGAGCGCCGTCGCCCGGACCGCATCTGGTCCGAACGCCTGCTGCCGTGGGTGCCTGCCGGGCTGCTGCTTGCCTTTGGAATCATTCAGGCGCTGGTGTATTGCTTCATGATCCCGCGGGGGACGCAGTACGCCCAGTGGTACTATGGGCCCTTTTATGGCGGGTTGGCGCTGGCGGCGGGGGCGGGACTGCACGGGATTGGGCTCACTTTCCGGCTGGAGTTGATCGCTCGCAGTGCATTGATAATGCTGGGCTTGCAGCTTGTTGCCCTCGGGTTGCTGCGCCAGCCTGTTCAGGTGGCGTGCGCCGGAGCCTACGGAGCCCTTGCGGCGGCAGACCGGGCAATTCCGGGTCCCGGGCCGGTGCTCGTGGGATCGTGGAACGCCGGTCTGGTGGCCTTCCGTGCTCCCTCGCACCTGCGTGTCGTGAACCTGGACGGACTGGTGAACTCCACCGAGTACGCCCACCGGCATGCCGCCGGGGCCGATGTGCGCCCCTATCTGGCCGCGCGGGGGATCGAATGGCTGGTGGACTACGCCACGGAGCCGGAGGGCTGGGACGGCATTCTGGGGCGGCGTCTGGGGGCGGATGGCGGAGCCTGCGTGCTCGAGGCGACCGCGGCCTTCGTCGGGCCCATGCCGGTCGAGCCGGGCGCCGAGCCGCGGCGCTACCATCTGCTGCGGATCGACGCGATACAATGCGCCCTTGGTGGGTAGGGGTAGGGGAGGGCGCAGGCCGATTTTTCCCCAAGACGGAAAGCTTCACTTGCGTCCTTGACGCAGTGCCCGCCTCAATGAACGATAGATGTCGGCCATGGTGAAGAATTCGGGTCCCCGAGAACACGCCGCGGAGAACGAGCCCAGAAGTCGCCAACGGTCACCCCGGTTCCGCCCCGCACGTCAGGCGACGGAGCGGCGAACTGCTTGGTTTTCGAGGTTCCGGCGACAATCCTACCTGCCCTCAAGAGACTGATGCCCCTCGACGAACGCGAGTTTCTCAAACTTCGGGAAGATTTTCTCTCGGGCCGCAACCCGAGGGCCTTCATCCCGATTTGCCAACACCTGCGCCGGCAACGACGCGTGGCCGAGGCGCTGGACTTCTGCCAGCGCGGGCTTCAGCAAGACACCCGCTCGCTGGCGGGTCGCACCCTGCTCGCCCGGTTGCTGGCCGATCTGGGGCGCTACGAGGATGCCCTCGAACAGGTACGCCGCACGGAGGAGTTCGCCGCCGGCGAGCTGAACCTGCTGGCCGTCAAGGCCCACTGCCTGATCAAGCTCCGACAGGTGGCGGAGGCCGAGGCAACCCTGGCCGAGCTCGATGCGCGATTCCCGATGGACCCGCAGGTCAAGCTTCTGACCGCCGAGATGCGCCAACTCCGCGAGGAAGCTCTGCGGCGCACCTCCCGGGAGATCGCCCTGCCGGTCTTCTCTCCCGTGATCCGTCTGGACGATATTGTCCGGACCTTGGCCTCCCAGCTTGCCCCGGTGGCAAAAGTCCACACGATTGGCATCGTTGACCTTGATTCCGCCCGGAGCCATGTTGAAGGGTCACAGGCGCTTGTGGAAGCCGCCGAGGCCTTTTTCCAGGATGTTTCTGTTTCCTGTGGTGAGACGGGGCAGGGCGTGGCCCTGAGCGGCTTGATCGACCTCGAAAAGGCCTTGGTGCTGCTCTTCCTGAGGAACCGGCGCTTGGTGGCCTTGGCGGTCGATCCAGAGGTGAACTACGGCAAGGTGCACCACCGAGTGATGGCCGTCCTGCAACAGACTTTGGGGAATCGGGAGTTGCCCGTCGCACCGGACGCGGAGTAGGCAGCCGGCGACGACCGAAGAAAGGGCCGTAAAGACGATGGTGGCGATCTCGCGGTTGGTAGTCTTCCTGTTCGTGGGCGGCTTGGCGCTGGTGGCGCTGCCGATGGCGCTGGCCACGACGGCCACGACGGTCGGCGACGTCATGGTGCTGGCGCCGGTGTTCGTGGCCATCGAGTTGACCATCTACTTTGTCCTGACGTTGCTGGGGAATCCGCGCATGGCGCTGGGCAGCGTCGCCGGCATGGCGGTTCTGCTGACCGGTGTGCGCTTCGTGGGCTCGGCCGCCGCTTCGGTGCTCTCCGTGCTCTTGCAGAACGACACGGGGCTGATGATCGCCTGGGCGGGCAATCCGCTGTCGGTGGTGCTGCAAGTGATGGCGCTGGTGATGGTTGCCCCGCACGTGTTGGCGGTGGTGGCGCCCGAGGCGATGGACCGCGACACGCGGCTGCGCCTGTCGGGTGGCGAGATTCCGCTGCCCGAGCCGACCCGCAGGGGGCACGTTGTCGAGACAGCCCCCTCGGCCGGTTTCATTCAGGTGTTCGGTTTCGACGAGTTGGCCGGCGTGGTGCGCAAGACGCCGGGCCTTGAGGGCTTCCTGATTCTGAGCAATGAGGGACTGGTTGTGTGGCGCGACCTGCCGATCCGGCTCGACGTCGAGGAGGTCAGCGCTCGGTTGCTGTCCCACCAGACGCAGTTGGGGAGCCTGACCGCTGACGGCGGGTTGTCGCGGCTGCGACGCCTCGTCGTCCAGACCCGCGACCACGTGCTGTGCGTGGTCGAGTTGAACGCCAACTTCGGGCTCGTGCTGGTGTACGGCGCCCGCACCTCGCTCGAGGAGTTGGACGCGCGCGTGGAGATGCTCGCCAGGACCACGCGCGAGTTCCTGCAATGGAAGTACCCGGGGCTGGCCGTCACGGCCTCGGTCACCGGCCGGACCGCCCGTGAAGCGGTCTCCTGAATCCTTGCCGAAAACAGCCAACCCAGGGAGTCACCCCGATGGAGAGAACACTCGCCGAACTCAACAAGACCCCGGGCGTCATCGGCTCGTTTGTCGTGGCCGCCGACGGCATCATCGTCGCCTCGGACTTCACCACCGAGCTCAACGACGAGATGATGGGCGCCTTGACCAGCTCGATCATCAACTCGACCGAGAAGGCCACCAAGAAGATGGAGCAGGGCGAGCTGATCTCGTTCATCGTCGAGACCGACCGCAACAAGCTCTTCTTCAACGCCACGCGCTCGGGCTTCCTGGTCTGCGTGGCCCAGCCCGACTCGAACCTCGGCCTCATTCGAGTCGAGATGCGCGCCGCCTCCGAACGACTGAACAACCTCGGCATCGGAGTCTGACCCCGAAGAACCACGACACCCTGCGGACGAGATCCCCCAAGGACTGGACGTATCCCCCATGGCGACACTGAACTACGCGTTCAAGGAAATCTCCTGCAAGATCGTCTACTACGGCTGCGGTCTGTGCGGCAAGACGACCAACCTGATCCATGTCCACAAGACGGTGCCCGGCAAGTTCCGCGGCGAACTCGTCTCGCTGGCCACCGAGCAGGACCGCACGCTCTTCTTCGACTTCCTGCCGCTCGACCTTGGCGAGGTGAAGGGCTTCAAGACCAAGTTCCAGCTCTACACCGTCCCGGGTCAGGTCTACTACAACGCCACGCGCAAGCTCGTGCTTCGCGGCGTTGACGGCCTCGTCTTCGTTGTCGACAGCCAGAAGGACCGCTTGCAGGAAAACGTCGAGTCCTTCGAGAACCTGAAGCAGAATCTGGCCGAGTACAACTACCACCTGCAGGTCAACAAGGCCGATGCCGACGGGATTCCGTGGGTGTTGCAGCTCAACAAGCGCGACATGCCGCAGATCTGTTCGGTGGACGACATCATTGGAGCGCTGGGAATCGAGCGCGACGCGGCCCCGATCATCGATGCCGTGGCCGTCAACGGCGGTGGCGTCAAGGAAACGCTCAAGAGCATCAGCGGTCAGGTGATCCAGAAGCTCAATCAGGGTCAGGGTGGACTGGGAGCCTCTCCGGCGAAGCCGGCCGAGTCCTCCAAGGCCGCCGCCACGCCTGCGCCCGTCGCCGCAGCCCCCGCCGCGCCCGCAGCAGACGAATACGAGGCGATGGACGAGAAGGAACTCAGCGACGAGTCGTTGGAGAAGGCGCCGCCCGCGAAGGCCGCCGCGCCTGCTCCTGCTGCTCCGAAGGCCGCTCCGGCCCCGGCCGCGGCCCCGCCGCCTCCCGCGGCCCCGACTTCGCCCAAGATCAGCCTCTCGCAGTCCTGCGCCGCCCAGTGGCGCGGCATGTCCACCGGCTCCGGTACGCTCACCATGGGCAACGCCGCCGAGCAGGACCAGTACCAGCTCACCGGCCACCTCGGGTTCCTCGGCGTTGCCAAGCGCGCCTTCTCGGCCCGTCTGGTGAGCAAGGGCGTCGACAAGACGATGTACGAGGGCAGCGAGTCCGAGTTCCTGATTCTCGAGACGGCCCCCGGCCAGCCCGGCCCCGCCATGTCGGCGTGGGTCCAACTCGGCAGTTCCAACCAGCTCTTCCTCCGTTACGTCGGCTTCGGCGGCGAGATCAACGTCCTGCCCGCCGGCAAGAGCACCATGCCCTACACCTGAAACCAAGACCGCCGGCCCGAGACCGTTCCGACCCAGAGAGGACCCGACTGATGGGAAAAGCACCGCTGATTCTGACGAAGACCGAGATCACCCAGATTCATCGTGCGTTGCTCCAGATGCTGAAGCAATCGGAGGCCAAGTGCGCCATCCTGGTCGACGCCGACGGCAAGTGTCTGGCCAAGAAGGGCTTCACGCAGAACATCGACACCGATGCTCTGGCGGCCCTGATCGCCGGCTCGTTCGCCTCCACCCGCGCCATGGCCGCCATCGTGGGCGAAACGGACTTCTCGGTCCTCTTCCACCAGGGCGAAAAGGATCACATCCACAACATCCTTGTCGACAACGACACCATCCTGACCGTCATCTTCGACGATCGCACGACGATCGGCATGGTGCGCCTGTACTCGAAGGAGGGCGCCCGCGCCCTGCGCGAAACGCTCGACAAGGCCCGCGAGAAGAAACTCCCCGCCGGACGTCAGCTCGACATCGAACGCGACGTCGAGGACCGTCTGGACGACCTCTTCAAGTCGGAATGAGCCGCCGTCACCCGCCGACTCCCCCACAGGTCCCCTCCCCATGCAAGGAAGTCTGCAACAGGTCCCTCTGCCCGAAGTCCTTCAGTTCATCAGCATGGGCAAGTCCTCGGGCACGCTGCGCCTGAAGCGGGACCGCAACGAGATCTCGCTTACCATCAGCAACGGGCGCATCATCAACTCCTCGGCGCTCGAGCGGCGTCGCCGCATCGGCGACCTGCTGGTCAACCGCGGCCTGCTCAAGCGCAGCGAACTCTCGCGCCTGCTCGCCGTCCAACGCACCGTCGAGGCCGACAAGCGCCTTGGACAGATCCTCGTCGAGCGCGACATCGTCACCGAGGACACCATCCGCGAGACGCTGCGCCTCCAGCTCGAGGAGGAAATCTGGAACCTTTTCGCTTGGAAGGACGGCGAGTTCTTCTTCGAGAACGCCCCGCCCGAGAAGCTCGGCGACGAGATTGTCACCATCGAGATCGAACCCCTCATCCTCGAGGGCACGCGCCGCAATGACGAGTGGCAGAAGATCATCGCCCTGCTGCCCAACGACCGGCTGGTGCCGCGCGTCTGCGCGGTGGACGACGATTTCGAGCGCACGCTGAAGCTTCGCCCGGACGAGTGGCAGGTCCTCTCGCAGGTCAACGGCACCTTCACCGTCCGCGCGATCGTCAACCGCTCGAACATGGGCCGCTTCGAGGTGCATCGCATCCTGAGCCAGTTCCTGAAGTCCGGGTTGCTGGTGCTCGACGAGAACGCCGAGACGGGTCGCAGCACGAGCGCCGAGGATGCGCTGAGCGGACTCGACAACCAGGACGAGCTGACCGAGTTGCGCGCCGAGAAGGCCGTCGTTCGCTCCGAGAAGGGTGTCGGTGGCCTGCTGAGCAATCTCATGGGCGGCGGCGGCCGCGCGCGCGACAAGGCCGAGTCCCGCGGCGAACTCAACTTCGTCTCGCCCATCGGTGCACTCGCCCACCTGTGCGCCGAGTTCCTCCGCGCCACCCGCGACCTCAAGGAGTTCACCCCCGCCAAGGGGGACGAAACCCTCGTCGACCGCATCTGGTTCGACTTGGTGCAGGTCTACACCAAGGCGGACCTCCTGCGCGTGCGGAACAACAAGATCGACTGCACGCTGCTGGAGACCTACCTGAAGGCGTGCGACTTCGGCGAGATCGTCGACGAGTGCTTCGAGGACGCCTTCGAGGGCCTGATGCATTTGCTGCGGGCGCTCTACCAGGTGGCCGGCCGCCGCGTCGGCGAGCGCATCGCCGGCAAGATCGTCCGCGAGCAACTTGCCGACGTGGGCACCCGCATGAAGATCCAACATCGCTCCGAGGTCTCGACCATCGAACGCGTGCAAGTCGCGCTGAAACTGACCTGATCGCACCCACGGCGCCTCGGCCCCAGCCGACCCGCCCAGGAGACACACCATGCCCGCCGAACGGGTCCTAGTCGTCGACAATTCCGCCGCCGTCCAGGAGATCTCCAAGGGGATCCTCGAGGAACACGGCTTCCGCGTCACGATCGCCAGCAACGGGCTGGCCGCGCTCGTGCACCCCGAGATCGAGAAGTTCAGCCTCATCCTCGTCGACAGCTCGCTCGACGGCCTCGACGGCCTTGAAACCACCCGTCAGGTCAAGACCGACCGCGGCACCCACAAGATTCCGGTCCTGCTGCTCATCCCCGAGGACAGCGTCGACCTGCTCGAGAGCGTCCCGCTCAAGGGCGCCACGGGTTGGATCGCCAAGCCCTTCACGCCCAAGAAGCTCCTCATCAAGGTCCGCGAGGTCCTCGAGGAGCAGCGCCTGCAGGAGCTTTCCGAGCAGTACCTGATGGAAGCGGCCGAGAGCCACATGCAGGCGCTGGCCGAGAAGAAGATCCAGAACGCCGTCGAGAAGAAGATTCAGATCATCGTCGAGCGCGCCATCCAGTCGATCGTCTCGATCATCGACCAGCGCGCGCGCCGCGAGGTCGAATCCCGCGTCACTGCCCTGACCGCCGAGAAGGAACAGCAGCTTGTCAAGATGACGGTTCAGGAAGTGGCCCACTCGATGGTCGAGAAGCTGGCCGAGCGCAAGGTCTCCGAGGCGATGGACAAGATCCTCGTCGAGCAGACGGAGCGCACGGTCAAGCGTGCCATCGACGCGATGCTGCCGAGCATCATCCGCGAGCGCCTCCGCGAGCAGATCGAGGGCACCCTGCCGCGCGAGATCGAAGTCCGCGTCGGCAAGGCCGCCGAGGAACGCGCCGCCGAAATCGGCGAGCACATCGTCACGATCATCACCGAACAGTCCCGCAAGCTCGTGCCGCTCGTCGCCAAGGAGTCGCTGCCCGATCTGGCCGAGCGCCAGATGGTCGTCGTTGCCGAGACACGCATGCCGCGCATCATCCAGGACCAGGCACGCTCGGCCCTTGCCCGCGAGATCGAGCAGAACGTCAAGCCGCTGCTGGCCGAGGAAGTCGGCCGCATGCGACGCCAGTCCCGCAACATCACGATCGCCGGCCTGATCCTGATCATCATCATCGCCATCATCGCCTTCTTCTTCGCGGTCATCGCCGTCGTTGGC
The DNA here is from genome assembly GCA_019634695.1 of Candidatus Sumerlaeia bacterium. Taxonomy (GTDB): domain Bacteria; phylum Sumerlaeota; class Sumerlaeia; order SLMS01; family JAHLLQ01; genus JAHCAW01. Next base: position 10,320 of record JAHCAW010000007.1, on the reverse strand, counting down.
GTGGACCGCTCGTCGCCCGGCGCGGCGGCGGCGTTGCCGGCCAGCAGTTCTGCCGCTGCATGGGTCGAATCGGCCTGACGGACGCGGCGCCATCGTACGCAGTCGCGAACACTCTCGTACCAAAACGAACGCCTTCCCGCTCTTCGGGAGGGCGTTCTGATTTCATGTCGTTGATTTCAAACAACTTGGACGCGAGCGTGTGCCTTGGCACTCGCCTCTCTATCAAGCCTCCTCGCAGGCCGCGGGCTCCGCAGCCTACCGCACCCAACAAGGAGCACTCCCATGAACCGCCTCTCGAAGACCCTCGCGACTGCGACCGCCGTCCTCGCCATCGGCTCCGTTGGCCTGGCCCAGCAGAAGCCCGCGAAGTCCGACGCCGGCCAAGCCTCGGCGGGCGTCGCCCAGAATCACCGCGCCAGCGCCGCCGATCGCGTACGGCCGGAGCGGCCGGAGCGGCCGGAGCGCCCGGACCGTCCGGATCGCCCCGATCGTCCGGACCGCCCGGACCGTCCCGGCTTCGGCCCTGGCCCCATCCTCGGAAACGTCCCCGACGGCCTTCCCTTCCTGCGCGGCATGGCCAAGTTCTGGGAGAACCCCGAAGTGGTCGAAGCCGTCTCGCTGAGCCCCGATCAGATTCAGACTCTCGCCGAGTCCCATGATCTGACCCGTCAGGCGCTCGAGGCCACCGAGGGCACGATCCGCACCGCCCACGAGAACCTGCGCGCCATCATGGAGACCGACTCGCCGGCGCTCGTGGACGCTCTCGGCGCCGTCGATGACCTGACGGCCACCACCAACGAGAAGATGAAGATCGTCTTCGGCCACCTGATCGTCGTGAAGAACGTCCTGACGGCCGAGCAGGAGGAGGCCCTGAAGCAGTTCGTCCGCGAGAATCGTCCGGGGGGGCCTGGTGGGCCTCGCTTCGGCGGTCCCGGCAGTGACGAGAAGCCTGGCCGTGGGCCCGGCGCCGGCGGTCCGCCCCCGACGGACGGTGCCGAGCGGCCCGGCCCGGGTCGCGGTCCCCGCGACGGCGAAGGCTTCGGGCGCGGCCCCGGTCGTGGCCCCGGAGCTGGTGACGGTCCCGCTCCCGCCCAGCGTCTGCGTGTCCTGACCCCGGCCCTGCGCGAGCTCATTGCCCCGATGCTGGAGGACGGCACGATCGACGACGACGAACGCGCCGCCATCGAGGAAGCGATCGCCGACCTCGACCCGCACGTTCAGGATGCCGTCCGCGCCGCCGTCGAACGCCTCGCCTCCGGCGAACGCCCGGTCGGCCGCCCGTACCTGCCCAACCGGCCCGAGCGCTCCGAGCGCCCCGGCCTCCCCGCGCTCAACTTCTGATCCTGTCCCACCCCTCCTCGCACCACGACCGCCGCCGGCCCCCCCCGGCGGCGGTCGTCATAGATTCGTTGCAGCCTCCCGCCGCGTCGGGTCATCACCGTCGCACCCTTCGGCCGGAGCCGTCCGTGCGCGTCCTGGTGCTCAATCACAACCTCCGCGAGCACGGCACCTACTTCCGCGCCTGGAAGGTCGCCCAGCAACTCGCCCGCGCCGGACACGACGTCACGTTCGTCACCACCTCCGCCACGCGCTGGTATCGCGCGGATCGCCGCGTTGAAGGCGGAATCACTCTGGTCGAATCGCCCAACTGGGCGCCGCTGCACCACCCCGACGAGGGCTGGAGTCCGCTCGGTTTGCTCGAACGGCTGAGGCTGGCGGGCTCGCAGCGCTGGGACCTCGTGTTCTCGTTTTCGCATCGGCCGGTGGACCAGTTGCCGGCCCGGCTGGCGCGTCGGCTGCACGGCGCGCGCTGGGTATGCGACTGGTGCGACCTCTACGGCGGCGAAGGCATCAACTCACTCGGACGCCGGCGCCGCGGCCAGCCCATCACCTTTCAGGATTTCCTGCGCGACGGGCTCGACCACTGGGACGACCGCCTCGAGCGCGCCGCCGCACGCGACGCCGATCTGCTCACTGTCATCTCGACCGATCTGGGCCGTCGCGCCGTGCGCCTCGGGCGCTCGCGCCGCAGCACGCACCTGATGGTCAGCGGCGCCGACACCGACGCCATTCAACCTCTCGACGCGAAGGCATGCCGCGCCGAGTTGGGCCTGCCGGCCGAGGGGCTGTTGTTGGGTTACATCGCCAACTATCATCCCGACGAGCGCCTGCTGCTGGACGGCTTCGCGCGTGTGGCGGCCGCGCGCGAGGACATCGGCCTCGTGGCCGTCGGGCCGCCCTTCTACGGCGGGCCGACGGCGCTGCGCGATCGTGGCATCGGGCACCGCGTGCGGCACTTCGGCCGGGTCCCCTTCGCGCGCATCCCGGTCTTCCTGGGCGCGGCGGATATCCTGCTGGTTCCGATGACCGACACGGCCTTCAATCGAAGCCGTTGGCCCAACAAGATCGGGGACCACCTGGCAGCGGGTCGCCCGCAGGTGGCGGCGCTGGTGGGCGATGTGCGGCGGTTTCTCGCCACGCACGACGTGGGGGTCGGTTTCGAGCCCACGCCCGAGGACTTCGCGTGTGCAGTGCTGGGGTTGGCCGATGATCCGCAGGCGCGCGCGCGCATGGGACGCGAGGCCCGTCGCGTTGCCGAGACGGAGTTCGCCTGGCCGGGACTTGTCGAGCGCCTGCTGGCAAAGGCGCTCGGTCGGCGCGCTACCGCACGAGACTCAGGTCGATGACGAGCACGTGCTGGCGGGGCCTGAAGACCAGCGCGCGGAGAGGCAGCAGACGCTCGCGCAGGGCCTCGTAGCGCTTCCATTCGTCGAGCTGGAATCGCGGCTCGAAGTCGGTCCACTCGTAGAGTCCGAGCTCTTCGTAATTCCAAAGCAGATAACGCACGCCGCGTTCGCGCCAGCTTCGGATCATCAGGTCGTTGTCCGGCGTCGCGCGAATCTCGACGAGCAGGCGGGGCACGTCGAACCAGTCGGACAACTCGACCGGGTAGCGCGCATAGGTGCCGCGATGCTCGCCGATGTAGAGCACCGACTCGCCGGGCTGGACATTGAGATTCAGCCATTCGACGGCGTCGTAGAAATTGAGATTAGTGGAAAGGTACTGCTGGCCGGACACGATCCCCAACGCGCCGTGCAGGGGGCGCTTGTAGTTGGTGGCCAGCGAGTAGTACGCGTGCCATGCGGCCCCTGCAATCGTGAGCAGGATGACGAGGCCCCCGGCAGCAAGGCGCAGGCGTGGTCGCGCGCGCGTCAGCCAGCCCAGCGCGCAAACGCCCACCACGGCTGTCACGGCAAGGTGGAACATCAGGAAGCGCACGCTCTGGTACGTGAAGAACCAGAAGCCCCATCCGCCGATCAGGTGCAGCGCCAGCAGCGCCATGACCGCCGACCGTCGCCGCCGCGCGAGCCCGATTCCGAGTCCCACCAGTGTCGCCGGCAGCAGCGCCAGCATCGCCGGCCCGGGGTTGTGCTTCTCGTAGTCGCCCCAGAAGAGCGTCGCGTCGAGTGGCGACAGCGGCAGATTCGCGAGCGTCTTCTCGCGCCCCTTCATTGCCGCCTTGCGCTTGTAGAGCGCATCGGCCTCGTCGGTCCACTCCGGCCCGCCGAAAAACCCCCACGCCGCCGGATAGACCGGGTTGCCGTGCAGCACCACGTTCTTGGCGAACCACGGTGCCGGTACGACCATCAGCGGCACGACGAACAGCAGCAGGCGCACGAACTTGCGCGGTCGCGAAGCCAGCAGTCCGAGCACCACCAGTCCCGTGAACCCGGCGCCGGCCACTGCCGTCAGCTTCGTCCCGATGGCCGCGCCCGCCAGCAGGCCGGACAGCAGCAGGCGCTTGTCGAACGAGCGCAGGCTGCCCGGGCACAACGCCCAGATCGAGGCCACGCCGAAGGCCAGCGTCGCCACATCGACGAACGGCCATGCCGCCACGACGAGCGTCACCGGCGCCAGCGCGCCCGCCACCGCGCCGGCCACGGGCCAGAAGCCCCATGCCTCTGCGTTGCCGACCGATTCGCGCCGCGCGCGCAGCACCCGCATCACGCGCTCGGCGAGCAACCACAGGAACGCCAATGCCAGCGGCAGGCTGCTCCAGTGCATCGGCTGCGTGGCGCGCTCGTTGGCAAACGCCAGCGCGGCAAGAAAGAGCATCTCCACCTGAAACGGCAGGTTTGTGAACGCATGGTGGGGGAGACCCACAATGCCGCCGGCCTTCAGGTACTCCTGCGGACCAAAGACGTGATAGCGCACGCCGTCGCTCTCGTCCATCGGTGCGAAGGATAGCAGGAACGCCAAGCCGATCGACAACGCCGCGAGCACCAGCAGCGCCGCCGCACCCGCCGGCAGTCGGCGGCGGCCCAGCGCGACGCCCTTCCACACCGACCCCTCGCCTCGCAGCCCGACCAATCCCACCACGACCACCAGCAATCCCCACGGAAGCAGCCGCGCCACCCCGACCGCGAAGATCACCAGCGCCATGGCCACCTGACCCAGCGCCGTCATCACGGCGAGGCGGGCCACGCCGGCGCGCTCGGGCAGGATGTCCAGCCCTCTGCCCAACCACCTGCCCCAGCCCCAGCCGCACAGCGTCAGAGCCACGAAGGCGCCAAGTGCTCTGAGCTGCTCGGCCGGGAACTCCCAGCCTTGCGGCGGCCCGTAGAGCGAGGGGTGGAACCCGATCTTCCAGGCAAGCTGACTCCAGGCCAGCAGGACGAGCCCTCCCCACACCAGCAACAGGGCCACCGCGACCGCGGTGAGCGGACGTGCAGGCGACTGGGATTCTGGCATTTGCGCGGGCATCGGGATGTTGGCGGGCTCTTTCCCCAACTGGGTGCTTGGCCAATTGGAGTTGCCTCCGGCGGGCTGCGGGGCCATATAAATCCCTCGTGCCGCGGGGGATCCGTCATCCCCGCGGGAGAGGCTCACGATGGGTTACCTGCTCCTGCTGGCGGTGGCGACCGCGATCACGCTTGGCGTGCTCCTGTTCCGCACCCATCGCGCCCTCTGGATGGCCCAGTATCAGATTCGCCTGCGCGACCATGAGCGCGCGACGGTCTTTCGCTTCCTCAACGAGATTGGCTCGCGCATCACGCGCCGGCTGGATCTGGACCAGACGCTCGAGATGGTCGTCGAGTTCTGCTGCGGAGCCACCCGGGCGGAGGCCGGCGCAATCTTCCTGCGCGACAAGGAGGACCCCGAAGTCCTCCAGGCCCGCGTCGTGCAGGGGCTCTTTCCCCCGCTTCACGAAGTCGCCTCCGGGAAGATCCTCTCCAAGCGCAAGTTCCTCAGCGACTTCGTCAAGAAGGAGCGCATTCGTGTGGGCGAGGGCATCATCGGTCTGGTGGCCCGCAACGGCGAATCGATCCTGATTCCCGACGCCGCGGCCGATAGTCGGGTACCGCAGTCTGCCAACGAGTTGGTTCCGCTCGAGGACCTGATTCTGGCGCCGCTGTCGGTGCGCGGCAAGGTCCTCGGCGTGCTGGTACTCATCAACAAGAAAGACGAGGCGCGCCCCGAGGCCCCGTTCGACGAGCAGGACCTGAGCCTCGTCACCGCGCTGGCAGACCAGGCCTCCGTCACGCTCGACATCGTGCGACTCTACGAGGAACTCTCCGAGAAGCAGCGCCTCGAGCAGGAACTGCACCTCGCGCACGAGTTCCAGGCGGCCTTGCTGCCGACCCGCATGCCCGAGATTCCCGAGATCGAAATCTTCGGAACGAGCGAACCGGCCCTGGAGGTCGGCGGCGACTACTTCGACTTCATCGAGGTGGACGAGCACCGACTGGGCATCGTCGTGGGCGACGTCTCCGGCAAGGGCATCCCCGGCGCGCTGGTCATGGCGACGCTGCGGGCGACGCTGCGGGCCGAGGCTCCCGGCAAGACCTCGCCCCGCGAAGTGCTCCGCAAAGTCAACTCCCAGATTGTTCGCGACACGAAGGAAAGCGTCTTCGTCTCGGCGACCTATGGAATCCTGGACCGGCGCACCGGCATCTTCCGCTTCGCCCGCGCCGGGCACGAGCCGCTGCTGTGCTGCCGGGCGGAGAACTCCGAACTCAGCAGTTACGAGCCCAACGGCATCGTCCTGGGCATGGTCGAGGGAGAACTGTTCGACCTGCTCGAGGAGGGCGAGGTGGACCTGCGCAGCGTCGGCACGGTGGTGTTGTACACCGACGGCGTGCCCGAGGCGATGAACACGGCGCGCGAGGAGTACGGCGTGGCCCGGTTCCAGTCGCTGCTGCGCCGAAATGCCGGCCAGCCCTCGCAGCAAATCGTCCATACGGTACTCGACGATATTGCCCGGTTTACGCAGGGAAACCCGCCCCACGACGACATTACGCTTGTGGTGCTGCGGTGGATTGGGGAAGCTGCTTACGAGGCCGAGGTGGAGTCGGTACGGGCTGGGTAGGCCGCGATCTGGACGGGAGCGCGAAAGGTGAAAACCTACGACCTCAGAATTCACGAACCCGAGCCCGGCAACGGCGCGCGCCGTGTCGAGGTGCTCGGATGTCTCGACAGCCACACCGTGGTCGGCTTCGAGAAGAGCCTGTCGGAGTTGCTCGAGAGCAGTCAGGCCGGCTACCTGTTGGTCGACCTGTCGCAACTCAACTACATTTCGTCGGCGGGCATCAGCGCCCTGATGGGCCTGACGCATCGCCTGCGCAAGCGCGGCGGCGAGGTGGTGCTGTTGCGGCCCACCGAGAAGGTCTACCGTGTGTTCCGCACGTTGGGGTTCACGAACATCTTCACAATCTGCGACAACGAGGCTGAGGCTCGCAAGGCTCTGTCGAGCTGACGGGGGCAGGAAGCCGCGGCGTGTGGCTAGCAGGCGCCGACGGCGGGGAGTGAAGCATCTCCAGGAGGATGCCGCCATGACCCCACAATCGCATCCGCCTTCGGCCCTGTGGTCGAGCTCGCTCGACATTGAACTGCGCTGCCCGGTCGAGCCCCAGGTTCTCGCCCTGCTGCGCTGCTTCACCAAGACACTGGCCACCCAGGCCGGCTTCAACGACGAGGCCATCGACCAGATCGAAATGGCCGTCGACGAGGCCTGCGCCAACGTCGTCCGCCATGCGTACAAGCATCTGGGGGTCTCGCCCGACCTGTGCAACGGCGATCGCGTCACGCCGCCCGGTCTCGACGACCTCGAGCTGCCCGACGGCCCGCGCCCCGAGTGCGTCATCAAGATGCGCGTCACGCTCGGCGAGGATCGCCTGCGATTCCAGATCATCGATCACGGCATCGGCGCCAACCACACCCCGCCCGGCGTCGGCAGCATCGACGAGTTCCTCGAACGCGGCGCCACCGGAGGGCTCGGCATCTATATCATTCGCAACTTCATGGACGAGGTCTCGTTCGAGTATCCCGAGGGCAAGGGGACCGTTCTGACGATGACGAAGTATCTCCGGCATTCTGAATCCGCTTGAGCCGCCCGGCGTCTTCCAGCAGTCCGTTACTCCCGGACCCGCACGGGCAGGAGAGACGCGACGTGACCCCCATCGACTCGGCACCCGCCTCGCGCATTGAGAGCCTCGTCAAGCAGGTGCGCCTCGTCACGCGCGTATCGGTCGAACTCAGCTCGGTCGCCGACATCGACGATGTGCACTCGGTGCTGATCTCGGGACTGATCTCGCCGCTGGGCCTGGGCTACTCGCGGGCGCTGCTGTTCGAGGTCGCCCCCGGCGGCCGCGAGCTTGTCGGCAAGTTCGCCATCGGCTTCCGCAACATCGAGGAGCGCGAGGACCTCCGCCGCGAACTCGAGGCCGAGGCCGCCTTCATCGAGAAGCGCCGCACCGCCCTGCACGCCCGCATCGGCGAACCCCGCACCGGCGACGACCAGCGCGCCTCCGACGAGCTGCGCACCCTCGAACTCGGCAGCCAGTGGGTCACCGTCTTCCAGCGCCTCGGCACCGACAGCCACGAGAGCGCCATGATCGAGCGCCTCCGCTACGTCTTCGAGGACCTCGACACCCCCTCGCCGCTCTTTCCGCTCTTCGTCATGGCCCGCACGCTGCTCGGTCCACGCCTCTTCAACCTCGCCCGCGAACCCTTCCGCGTTCCCGCCGAGCTCGCCGACATCCTGCCCAACGAATTCGCCCTCGTCCCGCTGCGCACCAAGAACGGCCTGCGTGCCCTCATCTTCCTCGACAAGCACCTGACCGGCGAGCCGCTCACCGACGACGACGCCGAGACGCTCGACTGGTTCGCCACCCAGGGCGCCCTCGCCCTCCAGAACGCCGAACTCATCAGCGACCTCGAGAAGGCCTACGGCGAACTCAAGGCCGTCGACCAGCTCAAGTCCAACTTCCTGTCCATCATCTCGCACGAGCTGCGCACGCCTCTGACCGCCATCGGCGGCTTCGTCGATCTCATCGTCAACGGCAAGGTCGGCCCCGTCAGTGAAACCCACCGCAGCCTGCTCACCCGCGTCGCCAAGAACACCGGCCACCTGAGCAACATGGTCAACGACCTCATCGAGATCGCCGAGATCAAGGCCGAGGGCATCAGCGACGTCGCCCTCATGGCCGTCGATCCGCTCGAGACGCTCTTCTCCACGCTGCCCAAACTCGAGTACCGCCGACGCGACAAGCACGTGCAGATCGAGCCCATCTTCCACGGCACGATTCCCAGCATCCTGTGCGACTCGCGCGCCCTGGAGCGCATCTACTTCCACCTGCTCGACAATGCCGTCAAGTTCTCGCCCGCCGACGCCACGGTCGTCATCGAGTTCGAACGGCGCTCGGACCAGACCGTCTCGATCGCAATCCGCGACAAGGGCGAGGGCATCCCGCCCGACAAGCTCCAGAAGATCTTCGACGAGTTCTATCAGGTCGACAACAGCCTGACGCGCGCGCACGAGGGCCTCGGCCTCGGCCTCGCCGTCACCCGCATCCTTGTGCAGGCCACTCGCGGCGAAATCAAGGTCTCGAGCGATCTCGGCACGGGGTCCTGTTTCACTCTCATCTATCCGATCGCCGTGCCGACGCGCTGACCGTCAGGCGGTGCGTCTCGCCACGACCACCGCGCGCAGGCAGTCCGGCGGGGGAGTGTCCGTCGCGCTCGCCGACTCCCACGGCGCGAAGAACTGCACGTTCGCAAACAGCCCCTCGCGCGTGAGCAACTCCCGGATTCCGCCGGGCGTGAAGACGGTCAGCGGGGCGTATCGCTCGGCCGTCCTCCCCTCGCTCCACACCCGCAAGCGGGTGTGGAGCACCGCGCCTGCGTCGTCCTCGGATGCGAGGTCCAGATACCGAAACTCAAAGCCGGCGGCGCCCTCCAGGCGCTCGCTCACCCCTTGCAGCGCCCGCGGCCGCCATGCCATGGGCACCTCCAGAATCACCGGGGCTTCGGGAAGCAGGAGGTCGCCGAGGCGGCGGACCGTATCCCGACGCGCCTGACCGCCGACGACGTAGCTGAAACTGAGCAGCCCGGCCAGCGCCCCGGCGAACTCCGCGCCGGCAAAGGGCATGCTCTCCATGCGCGCCGCGACGGCGTGCCCAGCCGGATCCCGCCGCCGCGCCACGCGCAGCATTGCCGGCGACAGGTCCAGTCCGACCCACCGCACCCCCCGCGCCGCGAGCGCCGCCTCGAGCCGCCCCGTCCCGCACCCCAGCGACAGCACCCGCCGCCCGCCATGGGTCGCCCCCGCCAGCAGCCCGGCAAGAAAGTCCACCTCCGCCGGCTCGACACGCCCGAAGACGGCATCGTACAGGTCGGCATGGGCGTAGAGCGAAGTGGACTCCATGAATCCAACTACTCGAGCGACGGCCGGGGACCAAGCCCGTTTGAGACAGACTCAGAGTCAAACAATAAGGAGTTTGTTTTCATCGTCGCAGAACAGAAAAATATTCGTTGAAACTCTACAGTTTTGCGGAGATGGTTATCCGTACGTAATCCGACGGAATCCGAGGTGTAACTTGCCCTTGACCGCCGGCGCCGACCCCACATACTCCCCCCATCGGTTTGGATTCAATTCCACAGGAGCTCTCCCCCTATGCGGCATTCTTTGAGACTTTCGCTTGTGGCGGCGCCGGCCCTCGTCTTGGGCCTCGTGGCCAGCAACCCCAGCGCAACCTACGCCATCCCCTTCGACAACAGCACCGGCGGTCCGGCCGTGGCCACCGTCGGCACGGGTGGTGACTACGTCAGCCTTGAAGCCGCCGCCGCCGCGTTCAGCGCCGTTGCGGGCGGAATCAATCGTCCGTGGACGATGCAGATTCTCAACGACTTGACCGAGCCCAACTTCATCGGCGTCGCCAACACGTTCGGCGTTGACGGCTCGCTGACCATCAAGCCGGCTCCGGCCACCACCCCGAAGATCACCTTCACCAGCACGGCCGCCGGTCCTGCCGGTTTCTG
>JAHCAW010000069.1 GCA_019634695.1 Candidatus Sumerlaeia bacterium | reverse complement strand
GACTGATACGGATTCGGTGATTGGCTGACAGGTGCACGGCAACATCGCGCGAGCCGAGGCTCTTAACTGTGGCTTGGGCGTCCCGCCCAAGTCCAGCCACGCCACGCGCGCGGTTGGGAGCCTTGTGCTTGGGCCGAGCCGCTCGAAGGCACCCCCCTGCAGCCGCCTCGGGCTTGGAGCGCCCTCTTCTTGGCGAGATGCCCCGAACTTGGGCGAGACGCCCAAGCCACAGTTAACGGAACGACCGCAGCGATCAGGGTCCCGAAGCCGACTGAGCCGCCCGCAGTCGTTTCCATTGCCGCCCGTCGGAGGGCCCGCCCACCATCCCCCGTCCGTTCGACACGGACCATCACGGGGATGCGAGGCAGGCAGCGCGGATGACGACGGTTCAGACGCCCACGCGGCATGAGGAAGTGCGCCGGGAGCTCGAGCGCCAGTTTGGGGCACGGGCCCTGGTGGATACGGTTTCCCGGGGACTTTACGCCACCGACGCCAGCGTCTGGCAGTTCGAACCCATCGGCATCGTCGTGCCCGAAACCGAGGCCGACATCGCGGCCGTCCTGCGGCTGGCACGCGAGTTCGGCGTGCCCGTGCTGCCGCGCGGCGGCGGCACCAGTCTGGCCGGCCAGACCTGCAACGAGGCGGTCGTCCTCGACGTGTCGAAGCACCTCAACCGCATCCTCGAGGTGAACGAGGCGGAGCGCTGGGTGCGCGTGCAGGCCGGCATCGTGCGCGACGAGCTGAACGCGGCGCTGAAGCCGACCGGCCTGGAGTTCGCGCCCGAGACCTCCACCAGCAACCGCGCCAACATCGGCGGCATGATCGGCAACAACAGCAGCGGCACGCGCAGCATCCGCTACGGGCGCACGCTCGAGCACGTGCTCGAGTGCCGCGTGATGCTGGCCAATGGCGAGATCGTCGAGTGCAAGCCGCGCAGCCGCGCCGAGATCGATGCCCTGATGGCGGGCGACAGCGAGGAGGGCAAGCTGTGGCGCGCGATGACGAAGATCGTCGGGGAGAACCGCGCGCTGATCGACGAGCGCTTCCCGAAGGTGCTGCGGCGCGTCGGCGGCTACTCGCTCGATGTCTTCCCGAGCGACGGCGACTGGAATCTGGCGAAGTTTCTGTGCGGGTCCGAGGGCACGCTGGCCGTGTTGCTGGATGCGAAGCTGGCCCTCGTCGAAGCGCCCAAGCATGTGCGCATGCTGGCGGTTCACTTTGCGGACCTGATCGAGGGGCTGGCGACGGTGCCCGCGATGCTCAAGCACGATCCGCTGTCGGTCGAGGTGCTCGACGGCGCGATGATCGAGCTGTCGCGCAACAATCCGAGCACGCGCCCGCATTGCTTCTTCATCGAGGGCGTGCCGGGATTGATCCTGACGGTGGAGATGGAGGGCGACTCGCCGGAGGCGGCACTGGCGCGGATCGAGCGCCTGCGCGCCGAGTGCGTGGCAGAGGGTCGCGGTTACGCATGGCCGATTCTCGACACGCCGGAGAAGTGCTTCGAGGTGCTCGAGCTGCGCCGCAAGGGCCTGGGCGTCAGCCTCAGCGTGCCGGGCGACACGAAGCCGGTGTCGTGGATCGAGGACGCCTGCGTGCCGGTCGAGCATCTGGCCGACTACACGCGGCAGGTGCTCGAGGTGGCGACGTCGTTCGGGCTCAAGACGGTGATCTACGGGCACGCCAGCGTGGGCGTGCTGCACATCAAGCCGGCGCTGAACCTGAAGGACCCGGCGCACCTGAAGGCAATGGGCGAGATTTCGCGCCGCGCGATGCAGCTCTGCAAGTCCTACGGCGGATCGTGGAGCGGCGAGCACGGCGACGGCGTGGCGCGCGGCGCGCAGAACGAGGAGTTCTGGGGCCCGCAGATGTACGAGGTCTTCCACCAAGTGAAGCGCGCGTGGGACCCGAAGAACATCCTGAACCCGAACCGCATCATCGACGCGCCGGCGGTGAACGAGAACCTGCGCTACGGCACCGAGTATCGCGTGACAATGCCGCCGACCTTCTTCCGATTCAAGGACTTCGGCGGCTTCGCGCCGGCGGTCGAGATGTGCAACGGCGTCGGCGCCTGCCGCAAGACGCTGGGCGGCACGATGTGCCCGTCCTACATGGCGACGCGCGACGAGGAAGCGACGACGCGCGGGCGCGCGAACGCGCTGCGCCTGGCGATGAGCGGCCGCTTTGGCAAGGAGGGCATCGTCCACGAGCGCGTCCACGAGGTGCTGGACCTGTGCCTGGAGTGCAAGGCCTGCAAGACGGAGTGCCCCTCCAACGTGGACATGTCGCGCATGAAGAGCGAGCACCTGGCGCACTACCACGCCGAGCACGGCACGACGCTGCGCGAGCGCTCGTTCGCCGACGCGCCGGTGACCGGTCGCCGGTTCAGCGGCCTGCTGGCGCCGGTGGTGAACGGCGTGATGGGAATCGCGCCGCTGCGGCGCGCGATGCTGGGCTTTCTTGGCATTGCAAAGGATCGTTCGCTGCCGGCGTTCGCGCCCAAGACGCTCGAGTCGTGGTTCGACGGTCGGCGCGAGCGCAACACCGACGGCCGCGACGTCGTCCTGTTCGGCGACTGCTGGGCCAACTATCACGAGACGGCGCCGGGCCGCTATGCCGTGCGCGTGCTGGAGAAGCTCGGCTTCCGCGTCACGCTCGTCGCCAACGCCTGCTGCCAGCGCACGCGCATCTCGAAGGGCTTTCTCGACGAGGCCCGGCGCGAGGGCACGCGCACGGTGGACCTGTTGCGCCCGCTTGCCGCGCGCGGCTTCCCGATTCTCGCCATCGAACCCAGTTGCGCCTCCAGCCTGACCGACGACCTGCCGGACCTCGTCGACAACGTGGACGCGGCCCGCACCGTCGCCGCGATGGTGCACCCCATCGAGGAGTTCCTCGCCATCGAGATCGCCGCCGGCCGCGTGCCCGCGCCGACGCCCAAGGGGCCCGCCCCGCGCTATCTCGTCCATGGCCACTGCCACCAGAAGGCGCTCTTCACCACGGAGGCCGCCCGGCGCCTGCTGGCGCTGGAGGGCAACGGCGTCACGCCGCAGGTCGCCGAGGTGGACTCGGGCTGCTGCGGCATGGCCGGCTCGTTCGGCTACGAGGCGGAACACTACGACATCTCCCGCAAGATCGCCGAGAGCCGCCTGCTGCCCGCCATCCGCCAGGAGGGCCCGGAGACAATCCTCGTTGCCAACGGATTCAGTTGCCGGCATCAAGTGGCCGACTTCGCCGGCCGCAAGCCGGTGCACGTGATCGAGGCATTCGGCCGCGCGCTGTTCGGCGAGTGGGACAAGAAGTAGGGGTTGGGATACGGGGAAGACCACCTGGGACGGATATCCAACCCATGATGACGCCTGTCGCCGCCGTGCTGTTCACGCTCTGGGTCGTGGGGGAGGCGGCGTTCGCTCCCCATGGTCGGCTGCAACTGCCGCCACGCCCGGAAGGCGCGATGACCGGCACGCAGTTCTACAACCTGATCAACGGCATTCCGGAATCCCAGCGCGAGCAGCACATCGTCAACGAGTTCGCGCGCGGCAACGTGCCGGACTTCATGCGCACGCTCAAGCCCATCACCGTCACGGGCAGCGGCCGCACGCTCACCTACTACGCGACGCCCGACTACGTGGCGATCGGATCCGATGCGGACTTCTTCCGCATGCCCATGTCCGCGCCGCTGGCCCAGCAGGTCGCCGACATCGCCAAGTGCAGCCTGCCAACCGCCAAGATGGTGAACGACATCTACACCAACGCCCAACTGAAGCTCGCGCCGTATCCCTTCAATCCGGACAACTACAACATCACCTCCGTACAGGTTTTCTGGCTGAGCAACCAGGCGATCGAGAATCAGCGCTCCGGCCAGCCGGTCGGCCTGCTGATCGGCGGCATCAAGAAGGACGTCATCATCTCGCCGCAAACGCGCTCGACCCCCCGCGTCGCCATCTACGGCTGGCATCAACTCAACGGCACGCCGATTCAGCCGATCTCGCTCCTTCATGAGGCCAGTTACGAAGACTACAGTCACGGCATCCGGCTGGTGGAGGGCGTTGTCCTGCTGGACGGCGCGCCGTATCCGATCGCCGAGATCCTCGGGCACGCGACGCTGCACACGCTGCTGAGCAACGAGGGGGTGATCGCCAATCCGCGCTATCCGATTCCGAATCCGTACCCGATACAGATTTGGCCGGACTTGCTTGTGAACGGCAGCTTCGAGGGCGACTACGTGGGCGGCGTGGCGCCGGGCTGGACGGCATGGAAGACGACCGCGTCGCCGACCGTCACCTACGGGCGTGCGTCGGTGAATCGCTACGACGGCTCGTACTCGCAGTACTTCGCGCGCACCGACACGACGCCCTTCGAAGCCGGCATCCGCCAGACCGTCACCGTAGTCCCCGGCAAGCGCTACGAGATCAACATATGGCTCAAGCGCCAGTCCACGCTGGCCGGCACGTTCATGCGCTTCGGCTACGACCTCTCCGGCGGCACCGACGGCACCGCCGCCAGTGTGGTCTATCAGGACCTGACCGGCACCACCGACAACGTCTGGGTGCCCTACACGGCAACCGTCACCGCCACCGGCACCTCGCTGACCGTCTTCGCCCGCTGCGGCCACACCGGCACAACCGGCGGCAGCAACTCCTACTTCTACATCGACGCAGCGTCCGTGCGGGAAACGGCCAACTGACCCGGCGGCCGAAGCGACGACGCGCGCACGTCAGACGGTATACTCGCCCGGGCGATAGGCGTCCAGGTGGGCGGCGAGCCAGTCGAGTGTCAGGGTCAGGCCCTGTTCGAGGGAGACGGCGGGCTGCCAATCGAGCAGCGTGCGGGCGCGGGTGGCGTCGCAGACCAGGCGCTCGACCTCGCTGGTGCCCGGGCGCAGGCGCTCGGACACGGAGACAACCTCGGCTTCGCGGCCCGACAAGCGCACGAGTAGGCGGGCAAGATCGCCGACGGAAATTTCGCCGCCCGAGCCCAGATTGAACACGCGCCCAAGTTCGGCGGCGGGCGCGCCGGCGCAGGCGATGAGGCCGCTCACCGTGTTGGCCACATAGTTGAGGTCGCGGGTGGGGGAGAGCGCGCCGAGTTCGATGCGCGTGCGGCCGGCCAGCAGTTGCGCGGCGACGGTGGGGACGATCGCGCGGGCGCTCTGGCGCGGGCCGAAGGTGTTGAACGGACGCGCGACGACCACCGGCACCGCCGCGCTGTGCCACATCGCCTCGGCCAGCTTGTCCGCCGCCAGCTTCGACGCCGCATAGGGCGACTGCGTCTGCAACGGGTGCTCCTCGGAAATGGGCACCGTGCGCGCCGTGCCGTAGACTTCGCTGGTGGAGGTGTGCACGACGCGCGCGACGCCGCAGACGCGGGCCGCCTCGAGCACGTTCAGCGTGCCCTCCGTGTTGACGCGCAGATACGAGGCCGGCGCGCGGAACGAATAGGGAATCCCGATCAGCGCGGCCAGATGCCAGACGATCTCGCAGTCGCGCGTGGCGTCGAGCACGCAGCGCGCGTCGGCGATGTCGCCGGCGACGAACTCGACGGTGTCGGCCAGCTCCGGCGGCATTTCGTCGAGCCAGCCGCGCCGGTCGCGGCCGTTGTAGTGCACGAACGCGCGCACGCGGGCGCCGCGACGGGCGAGCTCCTCGACGAGATGGCTGCCGATGAAACCACCCGCACCGGTGACCAGCACGCGGCGGCCGACGAGATCGGGGCTCATGGCGCGCCTCCGCCCGCCTCGCCCTGGGCGGCCTCGTAGTCTTCGACGCGGCCGATGTCGAGCCACTGGCCGGCGTGAAGCACGCGGCGCACCGGCCGGCGGCGGGCCAGCAGCGTCAGCACCAGGTCGTCGAAGCCGAAGGGCTCGCCGGCAACGACGTGCGCCAGCACGCGCCGGTTCATCGCATAGACGCCGGTCGAGACCTCATACTCGTGCGTCGGCTTCTCAACGAAGCCGTGCACGGTGTCCGTGCCGGGGACGACGCTGAGCACGCCGAAGTCGATTTTCACCTGCCGCCGGCAGGTGGCGATGGTCAGGTCGGCGCCGCCGTCGAGGTGATTGCGGAAGAAGGCGAGGGGATCGAGGTCGGTGAGCACGTCGCCGTTGAGGACAAGGAAGTCCTCGCCGAGGTCCTGAACGAAGGCGAGCGGACCGATGGTCCCGAGGGGCTTGTCCTCGATCGCGTAGGCGATCTGGATTCCGAACTTGGAGCCGTCGCCGAAGAAGGCGCGGATCAACTCGGCGAGATGGCCGACGCACAGGGTGACGCGGCGGACGCCGGCGCGGCGCAGGTGCTCGAGAACGACCTCGAGGATCGGGCGGTCGCCCAGCGGCACGAGCGGCTTGGGCAGCACGGTGGTGTAGGGGCGCAGGCGGGTGCCCTTGCCGCCGCACAGGATCACGGCGTGGGGCGGCGCGGTCGTGTGTTCGGTCGGGTGCGTCATGGCTCCCGACGGTGGCGCGGGGCCGAACGTGGGCAATTGAAAAGGGGGACAGCCGATTCGGGCAGTTTCCGTTGTCCCGCCGGACGCTGAACCGCTTACTTCCCGGGCGTTCGCAAACTTGTGGTGGGGGTACATCGTCATGACGTCAGCCGAATCGACCGCGCCGTTTCCGATTTTCGACGGCAAGTACCGAATGGACCGCGAACCGGTGGTGCGCATCGGCGTGGTGCTGGAGCAGGATGGCAACGAGTCGCTGAGTCTGCGTCTGCCGGGCGGGGCCTGGCGGGTGGAGGCCGACGGCCAGCCGGCCATCGTGGACGGCAAGTCGCTGGGCGACCTGACGGTGCGCGCGACGGTGCGCGGCGTATCGCTGGAGGCCGTGGCGGGCCGGATCGCGGGCGGGCAGGTGCTTCGGCTGATTCCGCCGTCGCGCGTCGAGCCGACGAAGGCGGGCGACGGCGCGCTGGTGCGCGGGATCGTCGCGGGGCGCGGCTTCCATTGGTCGAAGCGGGCGGACCAGACGCTGACGGGTGTGCTGGAGTTTCGCGCCTCCGGCGGCCGCGTCGTCATGGTCAACGAGCTGCCCATCGAGGAGTATCTGGTCGGCGTCATCACGGGCGAGATGAGCGGGGCCTGCCCGCCCGAGTTCATGAAGGCGCAGACGGTGGCGGCGCGCAGTTGGCTGCTGGCGCAGCCCAAGGCGCCGCATCAGGGGACGCCGTTCGTCTGGTGCAACGACGACTGCTGCCAGCGCTATCAGGGCACGGGCGGCTGGTCCGACGCGGCGATTGCGGCGGTGCGGGCCTGCCACGGCGAGGTGCTCATCACGCCGACGAACCACTACTGCGACGCGCGCTACAGCAAGAACACCGGCGGCATCTCCGAGGATGCGGCCAACGTCTGGGGCGTGGCGATGGAAGGCCTGCTGCCGATGATCGACGCGCCGAAGGGCTCGTCGGTCGAGCGCTTCTTCCCCGTGACCGAGGAGAATCTGGTCGAGTACCTGACGGGCGACTGGCTGAAGACGACGGACTGTTTCGCCGGGCCGAACGTCTGCAAGGACGACGAGTTGCCGCGCTATCTGGGCCGCGTGGACGAGCCCGGAACGTACTTCCGCTGGCGGGTGCCGGTGACGCAGGAGACGCTGCGCGAGTCGCTCGTCAAACGCGCCGGCATCGAGGACCTCGTCGACGTGCTGGACCTGCGTCCGCTGCGTCGCGGGTACAGCGGCCGGCTGAATCTGATGGCGGTCGACTACCGTGCACGCGACGGCGCGCGCAAGACGCACCACCTGACCAGCGAGTACGACATCCGGGCCGCGATGCGCTCGTCGTTCCTGTACAGCGGCGCGTTCATGCTGGCCGACCGACGCGATGCCGGCGAGACGCTGGCCGAGGCGACGCTGGTCGGTGCGGGCTGGGGCCATGGTGCCGGCCTCTGCCAGATCGGCGCGCTCGGGCGCGGGCTCGTGGGCCAGGACTACCGCGAAATCCTGCACGCCTACTTCGCCAACGTGCGGCTCGAACGGATCTACGACTGACCACCCGCCGCCTGCGTTTCGTCCAGACTGGCTAATTGTTGCCAGTCTGATGCACGCAGGCTTGCTCAAGCGGCATCTGCCCGACCCCGTCCCAAGGCCTTGATTCTCAAGGCTTCAGCTTCGCCTGTGCCGCGCCTCGCCTTCGGGAATGGAACTGGCGCATGCCCCGGCCCACGTGGCCGCGAGCCACGCAACGCCTTGGGACAGAGGGCATGCGCAACGATGGGATCGACGAACGCCATTCGCTGGAGGCGGGTGGGGGGATTGGTTGCCGTGATGCTGGGAGCGGCATCGCTCGGGGTCGCGCAGGAAGGGGTCAGCGCCGAGGCGCTGGCCGCGCTCGAGGAGAAGATCGCCGCCGCGCAGATGGCCGGTGACAACGCCTGGATGATGACCTCGTCGGCGATCGTGCTGATGATGACGGCGCCGGGGCTGATCCTCTTCTACGGCGGGCTCGTGCGGGCCCGCAACGTGTTGTCCATCTTCATGCAGTCGATGTTCCTGATGGGACTCGCGTCGGTCTTCTGGCTGGTGGCGGGCTACAGTCTGGCGTTCTCGGAGGGCAGCCCATTCGTGGGTGGTCTGGACTATCTGTTCCTTGCCAACGTGGGCACCGAGCCGGGCGGTCCGGTCGACAACGTGCCGCACCAGACCTTCATGTTCTTCCAGATGATGTTTGCGATCATCACGCCGGCACTGATGACCGGCGCCTTCGCCGAGCGGTTTCGCTTCAAGGCGCTCGTGCCCTTCATGCTGCTGTGGCTGCTCGTCGTCTACGCGCCGTTGTGCCACATGGTGTGGGGGCCCGGCGGGTTCCTGAACACCACGATCACGGCGTTGGACTTCGCCGGCGGGACGGTCGTGCACATCAGCTCCGGCGTGTCGGCGCTCGTGGTGGCGTTGATGATTGGCCGGCGGCGCAACTACCCGTCGAACGAGTACGTGCCGCACAGCCTGGTGTTGTCGGCTATCGGCGCGGCGATGCTGTGGGTCGGCTGGTTCGGATTCAACGCGGGCTCGGCGCTGGCGGCGGACGGGGCGGCGTCGGGCGCGTTCTCGGCGACGCACTTCTCGGCGGCCGGGGCGATGCTGTCGTGGACGGCGGCCGAGTGGGTGATGCGCGGCAAGCCGAGCCTGCTGGGCGCGATCTCGGGCATCGTGGCAGGGTTGGTGGGCGTCACGCCGGCGGCCGGCTTCGTCGGCCCGGTGGACGGCCTGCTGATCGGCATCGCGACGGGGCTCGTGTGTTTCGGCGCGGTGGTGTTTCTGAAGCCGCGGCTCGGCTTCGACGATTCGCTCGACGTGTTCGGCGTGCACGGCGTGGGCGGCATGGCCGGCGCGGTGCTGACGGGCGTGTTCGCACGGGTCGCGGTTGGCGGCGAGGCGGGCCTGCTCGAGGGCAACCCGGGCCAGGTGGTTCAGCAGGTGCTGGCGGTGGTCGTGACGATCGTGCTCTCCGTCGTGGCGACGGCGGTGCTGGTGCTGCTGGTGGACAAGACGATCGGCATTCGTCCGACGGTCGAGGACGAGATGGTCGGTCTCGACCTGGTGGATCACGGCGAGTCGGGGTACCACAATCTGACGGCGTGAGTCTTCTCTCCCCATCCCCCTCTCCCGGAAGGCACCGGCTCGCAAGGGCCGGTGTCTTTCGTTGGGGGAAACCGGAGCATTCGGGTCCGGTTCAAGCCCCTTGACGCGTCCGCGGCACGTCCCTAGCTTCCGCGGGGTTGCCGGCCCTAAGTCGGCGGATTTCATCCTGTCGTGTGCGTCGAGCCCCCCATGTCCCGGCCCCAACGCGTTCTGCTGATCGTGCCGCCCACAGGCCGGTTCATCCGCGAGGATCGCTGCCAGACCCCGATCGACAAGCTCAAGACGGTGGCCCTGCGGCCGCCCATCGATCTGCTGTACGCGGCCGCCTGCTTCGAGAAGGCCGGCGCCGAGTGCCGCATGGTGGACTATCCCGGCGAGGAGTGGGGCTGGGAGCGTCTGGAGGCCGACCTGCGCGAGTTCCGCCCGCAGGCCCTTGTCCTCTCGATCACGACCCCCTCGTTTGCCGACGACATGAAAGCCGCCGCCCTGGCCAAGAGCGTCGATCCCGACATCCTGACCATCGCCAAGGGGGCGCACTTCAACACGCTCGACGTGCGCGGGCTCGAGGCCTTCCCCGCGCTCGATGTCGCCCTGCGCGGCGAGTACGAGCTGACCTGCATGGAGCTGGCCGAAGGCCGGCCCCTCGAGACGATCACCGGCATCACCTGGCGCCGCGACGGACAGGTCGTCCGCAACGACCCGCGTCCCCTGCCCACGGACCTCGACCAGATTCCCTATCCCGCGCGCCACCTGGCCAACAACCGCCTCTACATCCGGCCCGACAACGACCAGATGCAGACCACGCTGGTGACGAACCGCGGCTGCCCGTTCTCGTGCACCTACTGTCTGGCGAACCAGGTGAGCGGGCTGAAGAACCGCTATCGGTCCGTCGAGAACGTCCTCGGCGAAATCCGCGAATGCGTCGAGCGCCACAACATCCGCAACTTCCTCTTCCGCAGCGACCTGTTCACGCAGAACCGCAAGTGGGTGATCGAGCTGTGCCAGGGCATCCTGGACCTGGGGCTCGACATCCAGTGGGCGGCCAACTCGCGCGTCGATACCGTGAACCCGGAAGTGCTCTCGTGGATGAAGAAGGCCGGCTGCTGGATCATCGCCTTCGGCGTGGAGAAGGGCGACGACGCCTCGCTCGAGATCATCAACAAGAAGGCGACCTGCGATCAGGCGCGCGAGGCGATGCGCATCACGCGCGAGGCGGGCATCAAGCGGTCGATGTACCTGCTGTTCGGCCTGCCCGAGGACGACGAGGCCACGCTGCGCCGCGACATCGAGTTCGCCAAACAGGTCGATCCCGACTTTCTGGAAATCTTCTACCCGTACCCCTTCCCCGGGACGCCGCTCTACAAGGAGGCAGTCGAGAAGGGGCTGCTCGCGGACGGCGTGATTCCCAAGGAGGCCTATGGCCTGCCCGCCATGGCGACCCGGCACATCTCAATCGACCGGTTGGCGAAGCTGCGCACGTGGGGGCTGCGCGAGTACTACATGCGCCCGCGCTTCATCGCGCGCACGCTGGCCGGCGTCTCCTCGCCCCGCGAGTTCTACAACTTCGCGCGCTACGGGGTGCTGCAACTTAAGGACATCATCGCCAACGCGACGACGTGAAAAGTTCCGGGATTCACACGGACCGCCACGGACCAACACGGACTCTCGCGGAGCGCCACGGACTCTCACGGAGCGACACGGACTCTCTCAGGCCTTCGAGTCCATCCGGTCCATCAGGTCCATCCTGTCCATTTGTCCATCAAAGTCCCCCGCAATCCCAACTCAGCCACGAAGTTCCAGGCGGGGGAGACGCGTGCCGTCGATCGGGGGAACGGGCTGGCCGGGGGACCACTCCTGCAACGGCGCAAACAGGCGGTCGGTGCAGTCCAGAAACTCCCCGACATCGAGCCCTTCGCAGGCCGGGGCGTAGGGGGCGAGATAGGCGCGTGCGTCGCGGTGCAGCTTGCGGGCGCCGTTGGCGTTGCCGCGCTGCCAGTGCAGGATCGCCACCGCCATCATGATCAGCCCCTTGTAGTAGTTGCGCAGCGGCCCGGGCTCGACGACCCACAGGTCCTCGAGCACCTCGTGCGCCTCGAAGTAGTCGCCGGCATTGAACAGGCGGAAGTAGGCGAGGTACTCGGTGGGCGGGGCGATGGGGAGGTCGGGGAAGGTGCTCATGGGGCGGACGGGTCCTGCTGAATGCAACGGCGGCGCGGAGGTGATTCTCCGCGCCGCCGGGGTGGTGCAAGGGGTGTGCCGGCTCAGTTCGAGCGCTCGCTCAGGACCTTGAGGGCGATGAGCAAGTCGCGCTGAACCACCTGGATTTCGGTCAGGTTGTCGTCGGCGGCGAGCTTCTCGACGAGGTCGGCCAGCTCCATGAGCGCTGCGCCGTAGGCGCGCAGGTCGGCTTGCAGGCTGGAGGTCTGGATCGGCTCCATCAAGATGCCGTAGAGCTCCTCTTCGAGCACGTTGGCTTCCATGTCCGTGTCGAGCATCGCCATCATCTCGTTGACGGTGTCGCGTTGCTGCTCGATGGCGAAGTCGGTGAACTCGTTGAGCTGGGCGTTGAGCTCGTAGAGCAGCTCGTTGAAGCGGTCCACCGCCCACATCTCCAACTGCTGGCGGCCGTCGGGAATGCGGGTCATGACGACCTTGATCGCCTCGTCGATGTAGGTGTTCGAGTTCAGGCGCACCTGCTCGACGATAGTTTCCCGCCCTTGAGGGAGCAGCGGCTCCACGTAGACCATGGCGATTCCGATGACCTCCTTCGGCTCGATCATCTTCTTCACCATGTAGGTGCTCCACGATAGGTAGCCGACCAGGAAGACGATCAGGATGAGTCCGATGATGATCGTGACCTTCTGGGATCGTTCCGCGGCGGCGATCTGCTGATCGAGCAACTGTTCGATGCGCTGTGCACTGGCTTTGGCGTCGGCCATGAGGGGAGTCTCCTTCGAGAGAGTCGGGTGCGTGGAGTCGGTTGGAGGCTTACATCTCAACGGCCGGCTCGTCGCCGGTGGCGGCCGACTGGCCTTGGAACTCGTTGAGCTTGAGGTTCACGAGTTCAAGCAGCAGCGCCGAGATATGCTCGTCCAGTTCGCCGGGGGACATCGCGGCGATGTCCTGGGGGACCTCGATGGTCGAGAACGCGGCTTCCATGCGCACGAGGGCGTCGAAGTGCTCGGTGAGCAGTTCGTCGGTCATGCGTTCGGCGACACCCTGGGCCACGATCGCGAGGCGCTCGAGCATGTCGGCCGCCTGGTCCTCGTCACGCAGTTGCGGGAAGGCTTCCATCAGCTTGGCATACTGCTGCTGGCTGAAGTTCTCCAGGAAGGTCTCCATCGCCTCGTTCGACTTCAAGACGAGGTTTTCGACCAGAATCTTGGCCTCGACCTCGATGGAGGTCATCACGGTCGGCAGGTGTTCGGTCTGCCATTTCTCGCCCGCTTCCTGAAGGATTGGCATCAGATCCTTGCCGAGTTGCTCTGCCTCGGACTTGACCAGTGGGATCAATCTGGAGTGCAAGTTCTCGTTGAAGGCATCGACGTAGGGCGTCCTGTCCTTCCAAGCCCCAAAGAACGGCATGAGCAATATGACGACCATGAGAACGGCCACCAAGGCGATGGCCACCGACACCATTCGCCCGGTCACCTTGACCTTCGCCTGGGCGCTTTCGACGCCCCGCATCTTCTGCTCGATACGTTCGAGTACTGCGCCCAGATCGCTGTCCGTCTTGCCGGGTTCGGCCATGAGCGACACCTCCCACAGGGGTGAGTTTCGGGTTCTGCCCGGATGGTTTTTCACAGATGTGACCTTGAGGCTGCCAAGGACGGTCTTCTGTCCACAACGCTTTTTTTGAGCCGCGCCGGCGGAATCGGTGCGTCCTTTTACTAGCCTCGGAACAACTCAGCGAGCGCCGGGCGCAGGTCGCGCCCCGCATGGGCCGCCGGGAAGACCAGTCGCCAGAGCGAATAGGGCGACTCCGTGAAGGCCCGGATTGTGGGCGAGACGTCCTTGACGTCGCACAGGATACCGGTTGCGCCGGGCATCTCGGTCCAGATCGTCCCGCCGGGGCCCTCGCCGCGCGGGTTGTACGGGCGATACGGGGCGTCCGTGCTCTCGACGAACAACAGGTAGTACCGCGGGTCGAGCCCCACCTCGTCCATGAGCTCCCGCGCCTGCTCGAGACGCAGTTGCACCATCAGGTCCTGCTCGTCGTGGTTGCCGATCTCCATGGTCTTGAACAGGTGGCGGGTGCGCAGGCGCCGGGAGAGATCGGCCAGCACCGGGTCGTCGTCCTCGGCCCATCGCGCCAGCCAGCCCTGCAGCATCGCATCGTCGAAGGCCAGATAGTCGCGGACTGCAATGCGCCCGCCGCCGGCCAGAATGCGGGCGAAGGCGCTGTCGGGCTCGAGTCCCGGCGGGCGCCCCTCGCGCGTCAGGTCGCGCGCGCGCAGCAGCACCGCCGTCATCATCGCCTCGCCCGCCGTCACCGTCTTGTGGAAGTAGACCTGGCGGTACATGTGGTAGCGCGACTGGAGATACTTCTCGATGGGCAGCAATCCCTTGGGCTCGACGTAGAGCCGGTCGCCCGTGGACGCGACCCGCAGCAGGAGCAGCAGCCGCTCGAGGTCGAAGACGCCGTACTTCACGCCGGTCATCAGGCTGTCGCGCAGCAGGTAGTCGAAACGGTCGGCGTCGAGTTGGCTGCCGACAATCTGGCCGAGCCAGAGCGGCTGGAGCGTGCCGTCCAGGGCCTGAACGACAAGGCCGGGCAGCGCGGGGTCCGCCGCGCTCAGGAGTTGGTGCACCTCCGTCTCGGGGCACTCGACGATGCGCCGGGTCCAGACCTCGTGGCGGCCCTCGAAGAAGCGCTCGACCACATGGCTATACGGGCCATGGCCCACGTCGTGGAGCAGTGCGGCGCACTGCAGCGCCAGGGCCGCCTCGTCCGGCACCGCCTGCCCCCGGCTCAGCAGCGCGAGCATCCGGCGCGCAAGGTGCAGCACGCCGAGGCTGTGGCAGAAGCGACTGTGCTCGCCCCCGGGGAAGGCCAGCGAAGCCATGCCTATCTGGCGGATTCGGCGAAGACGCTGGACCTCGGCCGAGTCGATCAGGCGCAACAGCAGGCGGTCGCCCGCCGACCCCAGGTCGAACGCGATCAGATCGTGGACCGGGTCGCGGATGAGCTTTTCGCGCGGCGGCGCCATGGCAGGGGCCTTTCGGAGCAGGCGATCTCGGGAGTTGCACGGCCTATCGGGCCCGGGCCTCCGAGGCGGGGCAAGCCGTTCAAGCAGGCCCGGGCATGCTATCCACAGCTTCTTTCCCCCCGAAAGAATTGTCTTGCGCTCATCGCCGTATCCGCGCTTTTACCCCCTTATATTCCAACCCCCGAGGTGGTACGAATGAAAAAGATGCTCGCAGTGTTGTGTATGGCGGGGCTGCTTGCCGCCCTGAACGGTTGCGCCTACTTGCCTGGCGGAACGGATCTGGACGAAGTGTCGAACGCCGTTGGTATGGTCAACATCACGACCGGCGACGGAACGTTCGAGAACTACACGGCCACGGGCCACTACACCGGCACCGAGATCGGCATCGCGGTTGGCATTCCGTGGCTGATCAAGCTGGTGGAGCTGTACCCGGTGCAGAGCAACGAGGGCCTGCTTGAGCAGATCGCCCGCTCGGCCAAGGACGACGGCGCCAACGCCATGATCAACGTCACGCCGCACACCGAAGCCTACACCGGCATTCCGTTCTTCATCGTCGGTCTCTACATCGACCGCACCGAGGGCACGGGCATCCGCACCCGCTGATCCCGCCCTGCACGACCGGAATCTCTCGCCCCGCTGCGTCCTGCGCAGCGGGGCGACGTGTTGTTGGCGATTGATCGGGCGGATCGGGCTCAGGCGCCGCCGCGCTTGGCGGCCTTCTCGCGCAGCTTCGACTTCAGGAAGCCCTCGATGAACTCGTCGAGGTCGCCGTCGAGAACGCGGTGGACGTCCGAGACCTTGATCTCGGTGCGCTCGTCGCGCACGAGCTGGTAGGGCTGCAGGACATAGCTTCGGATTTGCGAGCCGAAATTCACGTCGCTCTTCTGGGCCTCGAGCGCATCGGCGGCCTGGCGGCGCTTCTCGAGCTCGAGTGCGTACAGGCGCGAGCGCATGATCTGGAACGCCAGGTCGCGGTTCTGGTGGAAGCTGCGCTCGTTCTGGCACGAGACGATCGTGTTCGTCGGGAAGTGCACGATGCGCACGGCCGAGCTGGTCTTGTTGACCTTCTGGCCGCCCTTGCCCGAGGCGCGGAACGTGTCGATGCGCCAGTCCTTGTCCTTCACGCCGATGTCGATCTCGATGTTCTCGTCCACCTCGGGCGAGGCGTAGACCGACGCGAACGACGTGTGGCGGCGGGCGTTGGAGTCATACGGCGAAATCCGAACAAGACGGTGCACGCCCGACTCGGCCTTCAGGTAGCCGTAGGCCATGAAGCCTTCGATGCGCAGTTGGGCGTTGGAGATGCCGGCCTCGGAGCCTTCCTGCAGGTCGAGTAGCTCGACCTTGTAGTCGCGGCGCTCGGCCCAGCGCACGTACATCCGCATCAGCATCGAGGCCCAGTCGTCGGCCTCCGTGCCGCCGGCCCCGGAGTTGATGTGCAGGAAGCAGGGAAGGCGGTCGGATTCCTCGGTCAGGATCGAGCGGATTTCGAGCTTCTCGTGCCGGTCGGCCAACTCGGTGGCCAGTTGGCCGAGCGTCTGCGCGTCCTCGCTCTCGGACTGTCCCTCCTCCTTGAGCAGGCGGGCCAGTTCGAGATTTTCGACGATTTCGGCCTCGAGAGCTTCCCAAGGCTCGACGGTCTCCTTGAGTTCGTCGAGCTGGCGCATGGTCTTGCGTGCGCGATCCGCATCGTTCCAAAACGTGGGGTGCTGCGTTTCCATCTCCATCGAGCCGATCTGCTGCTTCAGGGCATCGACGTCAAAGATACCCCCTTTGCTGCTGGCAGGAATGCCGCAGCTCCTCGAGGAGGGAGATGGTTTCAGTCAGGGTCATGGCCATGGGGAGCTTGCTCCGGGCGCGGGGTGCCGGGCGCAGCGCACCGGGCCGCGGAAGCTAGGGACAGGACGCCGCCAAACGCAAGGACAGGAATGCCCCCCCTGGGAGCGCCGAGCGCCAGCTCGGCACTCTCAATGGACCCAATGGACTCAATGGACCCAATGGACTTGATGGACCCGATGGACGTCATGGCAGGGCGTCTGCCCGCACACCCCGATGCCCGATTGGGTCCGTGTCGGTCCATCAAGTCCACCTCGTCCATTTGGTCCATGAAGTCCATCCCGTCCATATCGCCGTTGCCCGCGCCAAGGCCGCGCGAGTGCGGAGCCTCGCGTTCCCGGGGTGGGCGGATTGGTCGTTTCTTTCCTGTGCGTTTCTTCTTGATGCTGTTCGGCGGGCGGTGGCGAAAGGGGGGCTGAGAAGGGTCCGTTGTCGTTTGAGGATGTGGGTCCGATGTTTTCTCTGTTCACGCGCAAGCCGACTGCCCCGCGCCGGGTGCCGGAAGTGGATCGTCTGGTGGGCGAGGCCGAGGCGGCGCGCGCGGTTGGGCGGCTGGACGAGGCCTGCGAGTTGTACCGGGCCGCGCTGGATCTGGCGCCGCTGAGCCGGTCGCTGCGCGCCGAGTTTGCCGACGTGTTGCTCGAGCGCGCCCAGGCTCGCAAGCCGCGTCGCGCCGGCAACAGCACCGCGATTCTGCCGGACTTGATCGACGATGCGCCGCCGGCTCCGCGTCCCAAGCCCGCGCCCCGCAAGTTGCCCGAACGCCCGCGCGATGGCATGGCCTCGACGGACGCCAACGAATCGCACCGCGCCGAGTCCCGCGAAGCCGTTCGCCACATGATGGGCGAGTTGAATCGCTTGTCGGCGAAGAAGGCCGCACCGGCCGCCGCACCCGCTCGGCCCGCCGCACGTCGTCGCCCGTCGCGTGGTCGCGTGGTCCTGATGGCGGCCTTCTACGGCGGCCTGACGCTCGTGCTGGCGGGCGTGGTTCATGGTTTCATCGCGGCCCGGTTCCAGCCGGCCGAGTTGCCGGCCGTGCCGCAGGTTGCCTCGCTGCCCGAGGGCCTTGCCGCCAAGCTCGACGAGGCGGCGCGTGTGCTGACCGGCGGCGATGCCGAGCGCGCCGTGCG
>JAHCAW010000068.1 GCA_019634695.1 Candidatus Sumerlaeia bacterium | reverse complement strand
CGCGGGCTCGTTTGAGGGGTCGGCGCTTGGATAGCAGCCTTCCGCCTGTGAGACCGGGACACGTGGCAAATCTTAGTTGCGCCCCAGCCCGGTTGACGCTTGACGATGCTTAACGGGTAGGTTCCCATCGCGATATGGGGCTCAGGCGGGGAGGTCTGCGGACCGCGCTCGTGGAGAACGTTTCTCACGAAGTCGATGGACACGACGCTTCAGAGCCCGGGGACGTGGATGCACATGCCGAAAGGCAGCTAGGACGAGACTCGAAAGACACCTGCGGAGGCACAGTATGTTGCACAAGCAACTGAACAACGGAGCATCGGCTTGGCGCCGAGCAAGCTGCTGCACTCTGGCCGTGATGCTGATGCTGACGATCAGCACTGCACTGCCTTTGGGAGCCGCGACGCTATTCGTCGAGGACTGGCAAGCGTACGCCGAGGGGGAATTGCCGGAAACAGCTCGCTGGACCAAGTGGGGCGAACCGAAGCCGAAGATCGTTCAGCTTCCCGGCAGTTCGGAGAAGGCCTTGGACCCTGACGGCGACAGTTGGTGCGACAGCGGCACCTACTCGACAGATGGTTTCGACGTCAGCAGCGGATTCAAGCTCTCGTTCGACGTCAACACTCTGGCGGGTGCGAGCGATGTCCGGACGAGTTGGGACCAAACAATCAGCGTCGGGCTGGCGGCTCTCAATTTGACCAGCAACGCTCCCTGCAACTTTCAGGGCGAGCCTGAGAGCTTGATCGATATTCGCCTGACTCCGCATCTGGCTCCGGGTGTTCCTCCGGGAGATCGGAAGGGGCAGGCGATCACAATCGAAGGACGGGCCCTTCTCGCGGACGACAAGGGCCCGCTCGTGACGTTCGAACCCGGGATGCAGGACTATGGTCCTGAGTACGACAAGGTCTGGTACACCTACACCATTGAGGCGACGATCCCGTCCACAGAGGAACCGACCGGTGGGAAAGCTACTGTTGCCAATCTGGAAATCCGGCGTAGTGCTGGTGGCTCTCCCGAGCAGCTTGTGGCACGAGGCGCGGTCGATCTCTCGCTGTTCACTCAGGCCGCGGTGTCACTCAAGGGTCGGTCTTCAGGCGAGCGCAGCGGGAATGTTCTGATGTTGGTGGACAAGCTGGTGCTGGAGGACAAGCAGGGGCCACGCCCGCCTGCCCGATTGGTCATCGAGAGCCGTGATGTGCGGACTTGCGACTTGGGATCCACCATCACGCTTCGCGTCCCAATCCGGGCCGAGAACTTCGATTCCGACATCGAGGCATTCGGATTCACCGTCGCATATGTTCCCGGTTGTCTTCAACTGACAGATGTTCTCAAAGGCTCCGACGTTTCAACGTGGGCCACTGTAGCAGGATCGGGAGTATCGTCCAACGGATTCGACGAGGTCAGGATAGGTGGCTTCCGCGGCAATGCCGCTCCGCTCACCGGAGATGGCGAGATCGCCATCCTGGAGTTCAAGCGATTCCCGCCCCCCGCCGATTCCAAGTCATCCCTCTGCAATGCGAACGTGTTTATCTTGGATGGAAGTTTGATTGATGATGTCGTGGGCGCCGACATTTCCTCCGAGGGCAACGTCAGTATCATTCTGTCGACGATTCCCGGCGACGTCAATTGCGACGGACAGGTGACACCTCAGGACTCACAGCTGGCCTTCGAGTGCTTCTTGATCGGTGGTTTCCCAGGGAACTGTCCGGATGGCGAAGGCTTCATCTTCCGGGCCGGAGACATGTGGCCAGACCGAGGGACGGAAGGCTTGGCCGAGTGGGTGGACGGCAATGGACAACTGACTCCGCGTGACGCCCAGACGATTTTCGAGATCTACTTGGGCATTCGGATGTCCGACACATCGACTGAGATGCCGGAATGACCGGCGACTGGTACACCTTGGCTCGCCCCTCCCCCGCCGCTCCGGAGCCTTCCGGAGCGGCGAGTTGTTTTTGAGGGCTGGGGCTCGTGCCGGTCCGTGGGGGTCTGTGGCGGTCCATCGGGCGGGGCGGGGACTTTTCGCTGGCGCTGGGCGCCGCGGGGAGCGACAACAACCCCGAACGCCACCCCCGTCCGCACGCCGAGGGCATGCCTCCCGATGGCCGACGCATGAACGACCGCGAGTTCGACAACCTGTGCGCGCGCATCAACTCCTCGCTCGACGTGAAGGAGTTCATCGACCTGCTCGGCTATCACGCGGACAAGGCGATCCGGACCGCCGGGCTGTGGCGCATGTTCTGCCCGATCCACGGCGACACGTTGTTCCGCACGCTGGTGATCAATCCGCGCCGCAACACGTATCACTGCGAGTACTCGCTGTGCGCGATCCACAAGCCGGCCGACCTGGTGGACCTGCTGGCGCGGGTGCGCGGCGTGGCGCGCGAGGCCGCCGTCGGCGAACTGCTCGACCGCTTCGGCGCCCAGCATCTGCGCCTGACCGCCACACAGGAGGTGATGCTGCGCGAGCACGTCGCACAGAACCTGCCGCCGCCGGCCGACATGGATTGAATGGACGCAGCTCGTGGCTCGAGTGGCGCAAGGGGGGGGCCCCGCACCGAATATTACGACGGCGATTCATGCGCGATACTTGTTTGACGGCGGGCCAGGCGCTTTCCTTCGAGAAACGGACCGACATCGAGAGCGGGATCTCTCTGCATTGATCGACGCTCTTCGGCTGCTTAATGGGTTGCCAACCGCTTCATCCTCTCTTCATATCCCCACTCTGTGATAGTCCAACTCGGAGGTGCGTCCTGTGACCCTCAAGGCTGCTGCAATCCGCCCGCTGCTGACTCTGGTGCTCGTCGCCCTGACAGCGCTCGCCGCGGCGTTCGATCCGGTCAGCGGCGACTTCTCCCGCGCCAGCTCGTCCGACATCCGCGTGATGTCCTGGAACGTGGAAAAGAAGTTTCGCCCGACCGGCGACGTCGACGAGTTGGCCGCGATCGAGCGCGTGCTCACTGCCATCCAGCCCGATGTCATCGTGTTTCAGGAGATCGTGCCGAGCGACACCGAGGCCGACTTGAAGACGCTGCTCGAGACGCAGACCGGCGGCACCTGGTACGTGCACCGCGGCATCTCCGACGGATTCAATCGCAACCTGGTGGCGTCGCGCTATCCCCTCTCGATGCAAATCACCGACGTGATTCCCTCAACCGGGCTGCGTGGCGTGACGGCCGCGCTGGTGGACCTGCCCGACGCGACCTACGGCTCGAGCGACCTGTACATCATGGGGCTGCACCTGAAGTCCGGCGGCACGACCAGCGACGAGGAGCAGCGCCAGGCGGGCGCCGACGCGATCATCAACTGGATTCGCGACATCCAGACCGACGGCGGCAACATCACGCTGCCCCACTCGACGCCGATCGTCTGGGCGGGCGACTTCAACATCGACTTCAACGACGCCGGCAACGAGGACCCGTATCACACCAGCCGCACCCTGGTCACCGGCGACATCTACGACGAGGCGACATGGGGCGCCGACTTCGCCCCCGACTGGGACGGCACCGCCGCCACCGACGCCGCGCCCTACGACCACACGAGCGGCTGGTCGCGCACGCAACCGGCCACCGCAAACCCGAGCAGCAGGCTCGACCGCATTTACTATACCGATTCGGCGATGCGCGTGAAGAGCACCTTCATCCTGAACACGACGACGATGACGTCGGGCGCGCTGACCGCCGCCGGCCTGCAAGCCGGCGACACCGACCGCGATGTCGACGGCCCGGACCACCTGCCGCTCGTCGCCGACTTCGCCCTGGGCCGCGACCCCAATCCGGTCGCGCAACTGGTCATCAACGAGTTCAGCTACGACGATGTCGGCGCGGACGACCGCACGTTCGTCGAGTTCAAGAACATCGGCGGCCGGCCCCTGAATCTCGACGCGCCGGTCGACTACCTGTTCCTGCGCACCGGCAACAGTGTCGCCACGAGCGAGCCCGGCAGCCACAACATCGCCGGTTCGTGGGACCTCGTCGGCGTCATTCCCCCCGGCGGGATCTTTGTCCTCTACGACGACGGCGATCAGTCGGCCGGCATCGAGGCCACCATCGAGGCCAACCTGCCCGCCATCCAGCGCATGAAGAACAGCACCTTCACACTGAACAACGGCCCGAACGCCGGCTTCGCGCTCGTCACGCGCGAACGCACCGGCAAGTCCACCACGCAGGACCACCTGATCGAAGCCTACATCCACGCCTACGACGGCGTGGCCACCTCGCACTTCATCAAGACGAACTCGACGTCGCCGCTGGTGATCGAGCTGACCGGCAACCAGCTCGGCGGCGTGCTGAGCAACGACAACACCATCTCGCGCCGCGTCGGCGACCGCACGCTCAACGACTACAGCGACTGGGTGATCGGAGACGTGGCGACGCCGGGGCTGGTGAACAACACGGCCTCGGCAAGTCCGGACGCGGTGCCGGCCACCGAAGTCGCTCTCGCCGCCGGCGAGGTGCTGATCAACGAGATCGACTACGACGACCCGGGCGCCGACGACGAGAGCTTCATCGAGTTGTTCAACGTCTCGGGCCGGACGATCGTGCTGTCGGACATCGAGGTGCTGGCGACGGAGAACGGCTCGATCAAGCGCAACTACAAGCTGGGCTACGGCACGCTGGCGGACGGCGCGCGCTGGGTGCTCGGCACGGGCACGGACAGCGCGTCGGTGGCCGGGTCGGTCGACGAGACGATGGTGTTCGGCGGCGAGACGATCGACTTCCTGGAGAACGGAGCGAACGACGGCGTGGCGTTGCGCCTGGTGGCGAGTCCCTCGACGTTGATCGACAGCGTTTCCTACGCGGGCTCGGGCGCGCACCCGACGGGTGCACCGGCCAGCGGCAACGCGGGCACGGACGATTCGGCGACGTCGGGCATGAGCCTTTCGCGCTGGCCCGACGGCGCGAACACGTTCGACAACGCGGCGGACTTCAGTTGGCTGGCGGCCACGCCGGGCACGGCCAATCCGTTGGTGCCCGTCGAGTTGGACATGTTCCTCGTTGACTGACGCGGATCGATCGGACGGATCGGTCGGACTCGTCCGATCCGTCCTTGAGCATTCGATGGATGGTGCGCCGCGCGCTTCAGGACGGCGGTGCGATGTTGATCAGACAGCCGATCGGTTCCATGCGGGGCACGGCGGGTTCGCGGCCGGCGCGCAGGTCGTCGAGCGCTTCCTTGAGCAGGAAGCGATAGCCGGTCTCGGTTTGCTCGAGCGTGTTCTCGGGCGCGCCCCAGAAGCGAATGCGGCCCTGCTTGTCGGCGAGCCACACGGTCGGCGTGCGCGTGGCGCCGTAGCGCGCGATCACGTCGAGCTCGCGATCGATGACGACGGGGAACGAGACCACGCCCTCGTCGATCTGCGTGCGCAGGTCGGCCTGATACCAGTCGATCTCCCACATCGGGTCCGATACGACACCGATCAGGCGCAGGTCGGGATACTTCTCGGCCGTCAGCTCCTTGACGGCGGCATTCGCGCAGTTGACCGCGCAGGGACAGGTCGGCGCGTACCAGAGAACGGCGACGTAGTGTTCGCCATCCTGCAGCGTCGAGAGCCGGATCGCCTGACCATCGAGAGTCGCGAGTTCAAAGTCGGGCAGCGGATCGCCTAGTTGGAGCTTGCCGGCAGCCGTCGCGGATGCGGGCAGCGCCGCCGACGAGGACGACTCCTGGCCACATGCGACAAGGATAAGACCGGCCGTCAACACTGCGACGGCCGGCCAAGCGATTGACTCGTTTCCTCTCCTCGTCATCGCCCTTGCCAATCCCCGGCAGTCCTCCGCCCACCGGCGTCGAACCACGAACCACGCTACTTGACAGCGGCCTTGAGCTCCTTCGCCAGGTTCTTGGACTCCCAGACGAACTCCTTGAGCTCGCGACCGAAGTGTCCGTAAGCCGCCGTCAGGCTGTAGATCGGGCGCAGCAGGTTCAGCCGGTCGATGATGGCGTGCGGCCGCAGGTCGACGACCTTGCGGATGAGGCGCGCCAGCTCGGCGTCGGAGAGCGGGCCGCTGCCGTCGGTCTCGACGTGCACGGAGACCGGCTGGGCAACGCCGATGGCGTAGGCGAGCTGGATCTCGGCGCTCTTGGCCAGGCCGGCCGCGACGATGTTCTTGGCCAGGTAGCGTCCCATGTAGGCCGCCGAGCGATCGACCTTGCTCGGGTCCTTGCCGCTGAACGCGCCGCCGCCGTGCGCACCGCGCCCGCCGTAGGTATCGACGATGATCTTGCGACCCGTCAGCCCGGCGTCGCCGTGCGGTCCGCCGACCTCGAAGCGCCCGGTCGGGTTGATGTGGTAGGTGATCTTGCCGGCGGCCAGCTTCTTGTACTCGGGACGGCGCAGCACCGGCGCGATGACCTTCTCGATCACCTGGTCGTGGATTTCCTTCTGGCTGACGTCGGGCGAGTGCTGCGTCGAGATGACGATGGTGTCGATGCGCACGGGCACTTCGTCTTCGTACTCGATGGTGACCTGCGACTTGCTGTCGGGACGCAGCCAGGCCATGCCGCGCTTCTTGTCGCGGCGGGCATCGGCGAGTTCCTTGGTGAGGCGATGCGCGAGAACGATCGGCATGGGCATCAGCTCGGGCGTCTCGTTGCAGGCGAAGCCGAACATCATGCCCTGGTCGCCGGCGCCCTGCTCTTCGCGCTTCTTGCGGTTCACGCCGCGGGCAATGTCGGGGCTCTGCGTGCCAAGGCAGTTGAGCACCGCGCAACTGTCGGCGTCGAAGCGGCACGCCGGATCGGTGTAGCCGATGCGGCGGATCGTGTCGCGCACGACCTGCGTGTAGTTGAACTGCGCGCGCGTGGTGATCTCGCCGCCGATCAGCGCCAGGCCCGTCGTGACGAACGACTCGCAGGCCACGCGCGACTCGGGATCCTGCGCCAGGCAGGCATCGAGCACCGCGTCGGAAATCTGGTCCGCGACCTTGTCGGGGTGACCTTCGCTGACCGATTCGGAGGTGAAGAGATGACGACCCTTCATGTGTGGGGAGTCCTTTGAGGGAGGAAGTGCCGCCGCGCCAAACCGGGCGTCGGGCGGATGCAGGGATCGGTGTCCGGAGCGAACCGGAGGCGCATGCTGGGAGCCGACCGAGGGGGAAGCAAGCGCGAATGGGCCGCCGCGTGCGTCATCACGGGTCGGTGGCCAACTCGTCAAGCAGACGCTGGCGGCGGGCACGCTCGAGTGGGGTCAGGAGCAGATCGTCCGTGGAAGCGATCGCCTCGGCGGCCTCGGCCGGACGCCCGGCGCGCACCAGCAGTTCGGCGAGCATCAGGCGGTGGTCGCCGTCGAGCGGATGCAGGGCGATGGCCTTGCGCTGCCAGTCGAGCGCCGCGGGCAGGTTGCCGGCGACCGCCTCGAAGCGCGCGAAGGACTCGTGCAGGCGGGCCGAGTTGGCGTGCAGCGCCAGGGCGCGCTGCAAGTCGTGCCGCGCGTTCGGATCGCCGGCCAAGTGGCGTGCAAAGGCCCGGGCCTCCAGCAGCCGCGGGTCGTCGGGCTGCCAGCGCAACGCCCGCGTGTAAGACTCCACCGCGCCGGCCGCGTCGCCCTCCTCCAAATGCCATTCCGCCTCCTCCCGGGGCATGGAGGCCAACGCCGGCCCAACCTCGTTCTGCGACCAACCGGTCACCCCCACAACGAGCAGCAACACCGCCGGCAACGCCAGCGAGCGACCGCCCGGCCGGAACGCCGGACCCCGCACACCCGCCAACCCCTGACCCGTCAGCACCCCCAGCACCACCGCCGCGTCCAGATACAGCTCGCGGAACTGCAGGGTGAACTCGACCAACCCGTGCGCCAGCACCGCCACTCCGGCCGCCGCAAAGCCCGCCGCCAGCCACTGGCGCCCCAAGCCCTCGGCCCGACGCCACCACCCCAGCCCCAAGGCCAACGACGCACTCGCCCACAACCCGAACAGCACCAGTCCCGCCGCCCCGACATCGCATGCCCACTGCACCGCCCAGTTGTGCGCGAACACCGTCTCCTGCGCGCCGGGCTGGCGGAACTGCGGATAGTGAACCTCGAACGCGCCGGGACCGCTGCCCCACAGGGGGTTCTGCTGCCAGATGGCCGCGCCGGCCTGCCAGTAGAGGACGCGCTGACGCACCGTCGAGCCGCCCAGCCAGCGGTCCGCGAGCCCTCCGTCGGCCAGCGCGACGCCGGCCAGCAGCACAAATCCAATCAAGCATAAATGCTTGACGGCTCTCGACTGGAGCACCCGCCCGCCAAGCCCCAACACGAGCACCATCCCACCGCCGCCCGCCAAGGCCAGCAGACCGCCGCGCGACCCCGACAGCACCACGCCGGCGCCCAGAATCCCGGCCGCCGCGAAGCACGCCACGCGCCCGATACGCGAGGCACTGGCACCCGCCAAACCCAACGCCAGCGGGAATCCCAACGCCAGCAAGCCGGCGAAGACGTTCGGCGACCCCAGCCGCCCCGACGCCCTGCCCTCACGCAGGGCGTGCAGGATGCCCTCGCGCAACGGGTCCGACAGGCCGCGCCCATCGGCCACCACCCGCGCCGCCAGCGTGGCGTGCGTCCCCGGCCAACCCTCCGGCCCCAGCACCTGATAGATTCCGTGCACGGCGAACAGCGCGGCCATGGCGACCAGCACTCCGCCGACCAGCGGCGCGAGCGACTCCGGGGCGTCGTCGCCGGGGGGAGCGTCGTCGCCGGAAGGAGCGTTCTCGCGCTCCAGCCGCCAGACGCCCACCGCCAAGGCCACTGTCAGAAACGCCAAGCCACCCTGAAAGATCGTGGCCACGGCAGGACGGCCCAGCGCCGCCACCGTTGCGCTGCCCTGGCGAACGCCCCACCAGAGCATCCAGGCCACCCCGCCCAGCAGCGCCACAGCCCCGGCCGGCCGCAGCGGCAAGCCGCCGCCCAACCGCCAGCATCCCACAACCGCCAGCACGAAGGCCACGAGCAGCCCGAACCCGATCGGCAGTCCGCGCGTCGGGTAGGCCGCCTGCGGGTACAGATGCGACAGCACCACGAGCCCCAAGGTGAGCAGCAGCGCCAGCCGCGGCCAGGACAACTGGCCGGCGGGATCGGTGCGCGCGGCAACGTCGGCGGTCATGGGCCATCCCAATCGGAAGGGAGCGGGAACCTGCACCCGCGATGGTGGCCCGTGGCGCCGACCGGGTCACGGCCAAAGTCTCAGATCAACCCGTGCACGCGCAGGGTGTAGACGATCAGCAGGGCGCCGCCCGCGAGCACGCCGTAGCCGGCCTTGCTGTCGGCCTTGAAGGCGAGCAGGCCACCGACAATGACGAGGATGACCCCCGCGATGAGGGCGTTCATGAAGTTGCCGGCGATCAAGGCGCGCATGTTGCGAAGAGCTTCTCCGGGAATCTCGGTCGCCGGGATTCGCCCAGCTTCCTGAATCCTGCCGGCGGCGGTGACGTACCGTCAAGCACGGAGGACGGGCCGCGGGGTACCCCCGAAATCCCGTTGGCAGGCCGCCCCGCGACGATTCAGGCTTGCCGGGAACGTGTGTCGGAAAGGGACTGCATGTCGCGCCTGTTCATGCCCGGAAGGAACGCCCTGCGGATTGGTCGCCTCTTCGGGATCGACGTGGCGCTGGACTTCAACTGGTTCGTGGTCTTCTTCATTCTCGTGGTGTCGCTGTCGCGGCACTTCGAGGCCTACCTGCCCACGCACGTCAGCTCGGTGGTGTTCGCGGTGGCGCTGACGCTGGCATTGTTCGCCAGCGTTCTGGCGCACGAGTACGGCCATGCCCTGACCGCGCGCCTGTTCGGCATCCGCACGAACAAGATCGTGCTGCACCTGTTCGGTGGCGTGGCCTATCTGGAGTCGGAGGCGCGTCGGCCACGCGACGAGTTCTTCATCGCCGTGGCCGGGCCCGCCGTCTCGATCGTGCTCGGCAGCGCACTGGGCGTCGTCTGGTACCTGACCCGCGAGGCGCCCGTCGCCGGGATGCTCTTCGGCTATCTGGCCGCCATGAACATCTTTCTCGGAGTTTTCAACTGTGTGCCCGGGTTCCCGCTCGACGGCGGGCGCGTGGTGCGCTCGGCGATTTGGGGGCTGACGGGCGACTACCTGAAGGCGACACGCATCGCCGTCTGGGGCGGCGTGGCGGTCGGCGCGGTGTTCGTGGCGCTCGGCGCGCTCGAGTTGCTCCTTGCCGTCATGGGAAGCGGCTCGATCGCCGCGGGCGTCCTGCGCGGCCTGCTCGGCGTCTTCGTCATCTATCTCGCCCGCCTGTCGCTGCGGCAGGCGGAGTTCATCGCCGCCTTCCGCGGTCTGACCGTCGCGGACCTGATGCAGCCCATCCGCGCCGTTGTGCCCGCCGAGACGCTGCTGTCCGATGTGCACGCGCGCTACTTCCAGGTGCTGCGGCTCGACAGCGTGCCGGTGGTCGACGGTCCGCGCCTGCTCGGCGCCATCAGCCGACAGGACCTCGACACGATCCCGACCCGCCAATGGGACTGGATGCGCGCCCGCGAAATCGTCCGCCCCTACGACCGCGACG
Source organism: Candidatus Sumerlaeia bacterium (assembly GCA_019634695.1). Lineage (GTDB taxonomy): Bacteria > Sumerlaeota > Sumerlaeia > SLMS01 > JAHLLQ01 > JAHCAW01. The sequence continues at coordinate 7,930 of JAHCAW010000068.1, read as the reverse complement.
GCGTGCTCGCGCCGGGCGTCGAGGCGCTCAACGCTCTGGAGAAGCTTGCCAACGCCAATCGCTACTCCATGCCCGTCTTCGAAGGCCGGCGCCTGCTGGGCACCATTACGCAGGCCGACCTTGCCCGCGTCTTCCGCCAACGCCGCGCCGCCATGTAGAGGGGCTCGTGGATTGCGGGGCTGAGCGATTCGCCGGACGGATCAGTCCGGGATTGGGCAAGCCCGTCCCCTCAGGCTGAGCAGCACGAAGCTCCGCCCGTCACGAACAACGAAGAACGATCCACGCTCAATGCGGATGCTGGTGCTCGCAGGCCTCGCCCAGGCATTCCATCTCGCAGACATCGTTGTCGCAGAGCTGGCACTCCTGCGGGCCCGGGCAGTTGAACTGGTGCTGGCGCAGCCCGGTGAGGAAGCTCTCGGCCTCCTCCTTGCGCGACAGGAAGTACTGCACGAACAGCAGCAGCTTCGTGCGCGTCTCGTCGCTGACCAGATGCTCGATCTTGCACGAGTCGATTTCGGCCTGCGCGCCGTCGACGCCCAGAATGTCCTTGAACAGCACGATGAAGGAGCGGTTCGCCAGGTGGACGTCATGGGCGACTTTCTCGCCCAGCTCCGTCAGGCCCAGGAACCGATTGCGGTCCTCCGAGACATAGCCCTTGGCCTTCAGCGCCTTGATGCTGACCGACGCCGAGCCCGGCGTGATCTCCAACTGCCGCGCCACGTCCGTCACGCGCGCATAGCCCTGCTCCTTCAGGAGATCCTGGATCGCCATCAGGTAGTGCGCCATGCTGTGCGTGATCTGCTGGTCGTCGAATTCCTTCCAGACTTGCATGGTCCGCCTGCCGCGGCTGAAATCGGGTGACGGCGTCGCCGGCCCATGGCCCGACGCCCGCTTCCACCCGGCCCGACCCTGCCCCAGCCGGGCCGGTCGAGCAAGCGCCAAATCGAGCCGTTCGATCTCCGAACGGCCGGCCCTGAGGGCGGAGGGGTGCAAGAACCGGTCCATGCGCCCCCGGAAAGACCGTTTGACGGCCGCCCCCCGCCCGACGCACAACCCCGCCGTCGTCCCCGTCGGGGTGTGGCGCAGTTGGCTAGCGCACCTGCTTTGGGAGCAGGGGGTCGTGGGTTCGAGTCCCACCACCCCGACCAGTCACCGCCGGCCCGCATCAGCGGCCGGCCGCCCGGCAGAGCCGGTTGTCGGACTGCGTTCATCCGCTTTTCATCCCGCCCGTTTTTCCGATTGACGGGGGCCGGGCTGGTGCTGGTCTATTGCGCGCCTCGGGCCGGGTGGCCCGGGTTGACAAGGCGCTGCTTCCCATGACGAGTCCGACCGCCATCCCCTCGACCTTCGCCCCCGCCGCCTTGGCGACCGGGCCGGCGTCGCGCGCGGCGGACCGCAGCATCTCTCTCCCCACCGTCCTCGTACTCGTACGACGGCCCTGAGATGCTGCCTGCCGGCAGGGGGAACGCACACATCTCGGGGCCGACGACGCAAGCCGCTGATCGCTCAGCGGCGTTTTCTTTTTCCCGCCACGCCACTTTCTACCTTGCAGGGCCAATCCGAAGCAATTCGATCACGAGGAGAACCCCATGAGTATCGCCACCACCGAATCCCGCACACCACCTGGCGCGAGCACGCATCCGCTGGCCGGCCAGCAGATGATGGGCGCCGAGATGGTCGTCCAAGTGCTGGCCGACCTGGGCGTCGACACGATCTTCGGCTACAGCGGCGGAGCCATTCTGCCGACGTACGATGCGATCTTCCGCTACAATGCGAAGCTGGCCGATGACGATGCGAAGCGCATCAACCTGATTGTCCCGGCGAACGAGCAGGGCGCCGGCTTCATGGCCGCGGGCTACTCGCGCGCCAGCGGCCGCGTCGGCGTCTTCCTGGTCACCTCCGGTCCGGGCGCGACGAACTGCGTCACGCCGATCCGCGACTGCACGGCCGACTCGATCCCCGTCGTTCTGATCTGCGGCCAGGTGCCGCGCGCGGCGATGGGCACGGACGCCTTCCAGGAGGCACCGGTCTTCAACATCATGAGCGCGTGCGCCAAGCACACGTTCCTGGTCACGAAGCCCGAGGAACTGGAGGCGACGATCCGTTCGGCGTTCGACATCGCGACGAGCGGGCGGCCGGGACCGGTCGTCATCGACCTGCCCAAGGACGTGCAGAACTGGGTCGGCACGTTCCAGGGCGAGGGCCTGCTGGAGTTCCGCGGCTTCGAGAAGCGGCGCGCGCAGCTGGAGGCGACGCGGCTGACCGACGAGGCGGCGGCGGAGTTCTTCGCGATGCTGGCCGCGAGCCAGCGCCCGTTGCTGTACTGCGGCGGCGGCATCATCAATGCCGACGCGGCGGGTGCGCTGAGCGAGTTCGCGCGCGCGTTCCGCATCCCGGTCGTCACGACGCTGATGGGCATCGGCTCGATGGACACGACGGACGACCTTGCACTGCACATGCTGGGCATGCACGGGACGGCGTTCGCGAACTATGCGGTCGAGGACTGCGACTTCCTGATCGCTGCGGGCTCGCGTTTCGACGACCGCGTGGCGGGCAAGGTTTCCGAGTTCGCGCCCAACGCGCGGAACATCGCGCACCTGGACATCGACGCGGCCGAGATCGGCAAGGTCAAGAACGTCTCGTGGTCGTTCGTCGGCGATGCGAAGGTCGGGTTGTCCGACCTGACGGCGTATGGCCGGCGGACGGGCTTTGCGAAGGACTTCTCGAAGTGGGTGGAGCACATCAAGGCGCTGAAGCGCAATCACCCGCTGGACTACAACCGCGAGAGCCCGCTGATCCAGCCGCAGGAGGTCATCGCGCTGCTGAGCCGGATCACGAAGGGCGAGGCGATCGTCACGACGGGCGTCGGCCAGCACCAGATGTGGGCGGCGCAGTACTTCGACTTCGTGAACCCGCGGCAATGGCTGACGAGCGGCAGCATGGGCACGATGGGCTTCGGCCTGCCGGCGGCCATCGGTGCCAAGCTCGCCTGTCCGGACAAGACGGTTATCTGCGTCGATGGCGACGGCTCGATCCGCATGAACATCGGCGAGCTGGAGACGGCGACGACGAACGGCGTCGCGGTCAAGGTCCTGCTGTTGAACAACCAGGGCGACGGCATGGTGCGCCAGTGGCAGCGCCTGATGTTCAAGGAGCGCTTCTCGGGCACGGACAAGACGATGCACATGAAGGACTTCGTGAAGGCCGCGGAGGCGGACGGCTACGGCTTCGCGGAGCGTGTCGCCGACCGCGCGCGCTTGCAGGAGACGCTGGAGCGTTTCGTCTCCTACGACGGCCCGGCGTTCCTGGAGGTCCGCATCGATCCCGACGCGATGGTGTTCCCGATGGTCGGGCCCGGTGCCGGCTACAAGGAGATGATGCTGGGTCCGTACATCAAGCCGCGCGAGGCACGCGACGAGAAGATGGGCGAGGTCAAGGCCGACCTGTTCTGACCGCCCCGCGACCCGAATCCCCAACCGCTTGCCCACCACACACGGAGATGATGTACCATGAGCAACCACAACGGCAATGGCGCGCCCGACAATTCGTGGCACGTTCTGTCGGTCCTGGTCGAGAACCACTTCGGGGTCCTTGCCCGCATCTCGGCGATGTTCGCCGCGCGCAGCTTCAACATCGATTCGCTGACCGTCGGGCCGACGCACGACCCAACGTGCAGCCGCATGACCGTCACCGTCCGCGGCGAGAGCCGCATCGTGGACCAGATTCGCCGCCAGCTCGAGAAGTTCGTCGAGGTCATCCGCGTCGAGGACCTGACCGAGGCCGGGCCGTTCGTCGCCCGCGAGCTGGTTCTCGTCAAAGTCTCGATCACCCAGGACAGCGTCACCGAACTGGTCGACCTGGTGAATTCCTTCCAGCCGCAGATCGTTGACATGACGCTGGAGTCGGTCACCCTGCAGGTCGTCGCCACGCCGGAGCGGGTGGACGAGTTCCTGGCGCTGCTGGAGAGTCACGGGCTGCGTGAGGTTGCGCGGACGGGAGCCGTGGCGCTGATGCGCGGCGCCTGGGGTCTGCATCAGGCCGCCCTGGCGGAGTGAAACCGTCGTGCCGCGTGGGGGTGGGCAATCCCGCCCACCCCCGTGCAACCCGAATCTGCTCTCCACGGCCATAAACCGGCCGATAAAATCGCCCCCCTGCCCGGGCGCCCCCGCGCGTAATCGTTTGACATTGCACGCCCCCCCTCCCCACCCTCAGGACGGTTGGCGAGCGGGCAGGCCCCGGCGCACCCCATGGCAGGGTCTTCTCCCCCGCCACCGGGCGTCAGGCACGGCCCCCGAGCCCCCCACTTTTCGACAAGGAGGTGCCCGAGACGTGGGCACTGCCGTCATGGAATCGGCGGACACCTCTTCGCGTGATCGGTTCTCCCGGGACCTTCAATACGCCCTGCTGGACGAGGACCGCACCGCCGTCATTCGCGTTGCCGGTCGCGGCAACTTTCTCAACAGCGTCCCGCTCAAGAAGTTCACCGAGCGCCTGTGCAGCACCCACCGCCCCGAGCGCATCGTGCTCGACCTGGGCGCCTGCGAGACCATGGACTCCACGTTCATGGGTGTGCTCGCCTCGATCAGCCTCGCCCAGTCCCGCCACGGCTGCCAGCCGCTGGCCCTGTGCAACGCCAACGACCACATCCAGAAGCTGCTCAACACGCTGGGGCTGGCCCGCCTGATGGAAATCAACAGCGGCGGCGTCACCAGCGCCCTCAACCGCGCCGAGGGCCAGCTCGAGCCGTTCGAGAATCCGCAGGTCTCCCACACCGAGCAGCTCTCGCACACGCTCGAGGCCCACCGCATCCTCACCCGCCTGGACGACGAAAACGTCGTCCGCTTCCAGTCCGTCATCCACTACCTCGAGAAGAGCCTCGAGGAGGAGAAGGACAAGGAGAAGGAAAAGGGCTGAGGGGCGCACGACGCGTTCACGCGCCGCCTTGCAGGCCGTAGCGCAGGAATTCCAGAAACTCGTTCTTGTTCCGGATCAGGCCGCCGAACGTCGCCACGGTCTCGTCCTCGGGCGTGACCACCACGTAGAACGGCAGCGCCGACGTGCCGAAGCGCTCGAGCTGGTAGGCGGCGTAGCGTTCACCGTGCACCTTGTCGTCGGTGTACAAGGCCACGAGAACATAGTCCTCGAAGAGCTGCTGCACCTCCGGGTCCGGGAAGACGCGCAGTTCGTTGAGCCGGCAGTTCGTGCAGGTCCAGCCCGTGAAGTCGATGAACAGCGGCTTGCCCGTCTCGCGCGACAGTGCCTGCGCCGTGTCGAGGTCGTTGACGATCATGCCCTTCTTCGTGCCCGGCGCCGCGTCGGCGGTCGCGCCGGCACCCGCGACGATCGCGTGCTGGCGCGGGGGCAGGTAGGACTCGAGATTCGGATCCAGCGTGCCGCCGAACAGGCCGAACGCCAGATAGAACGCCAGCGTGCCGAACAGCAGGCTGAAGCCCATGCGCACCGGGCCGATGCGCGTGGCCTCGCCGTGTTCCTGCGCCATGCGCACCAGGCCGAGCAGGTACACCGTCGTGACGAGCGCGATGGCGCTCCACGCCGCCAGCAACAGCTCGCGGCTGATCAGGTTCCACTGCCACACCAGGTCCGCGTTCGACAGGAACTTGAGCGCCGCGGCGATCTCGACAAGCCCCATCGTGACCTTCGTCGCGTGCAGCCAGTCGCCCGAGCGCGGCATGGACTGCAACGCGGACGGAATCAACCCGAGCACGAAGAACGGCAGCGCGAAGCCCACCGCGTAGGAGGTCAGCCCGACGAAGGGCTTCAGCCAATGGCCCTCGAAGGTCAGCACGATCAATGGCCCGACGATCGGCGCCGTGCACGTGAACGAAACGATGACGAAGATCATCGCCATCATCACGGCGCCCAGCGCATCGCTGCGGGCCCCGCGGGCCTTCTCGAGCTTGTTTGCCCAGCTCGACGGCAGCGCGATCTCGAACAGCCCCAGCAGGCTGAGCCCGAACACGACGAACAGCCCCGCCAGCGCGATGTTGAACCACGGGTTCGCCGCCAGCGTGTTGATCGTCCCGGCGCGTTCGACGCCGAAGCCCGCGAAGCGCATCAGCAGCGCCAGACCGAATCCCAGCAGCGCGAAGCCCAGCACGATGGAACCCGAGTAGACCGTGCACAGGCCGACGCGCCCGGCGGTCGTCTTCGCCGCGCGCTTCGTGAAGAACGAGATCGTGATCGGAATCATCGGGAAAACGCACGGCGTCAGCAGCGACAGCAGGCCGAGCAGGAACGCCTTCCAGATGAGCCCGGTGAGACTGTCGGAGGCGACCTGTTCGGCTTCGGTGGTCCAACGCGTGACGGAGGCGGGCGCCTCGCCGGAGGTCGCAATCGCCGTTGGCGCAACCACGGCGGCCGCGGTCGGCACCGGTTCGTCGGTTGGCGGCGCGGATGGGACTTCGTCGGGAGTGGGCTCGGCCGTCGTGGCGACCGCTTCGCCCGTCGCCGGTGCGCGCACCAGCAGCGTCGCCGAGAAGGCGTTGCGCCGCGGCGGCAGACACAGCTCGTCGTTGCAAACCTGCACGCGGATCGTGCCGGCCAGGGTGTGCTCGCCCGCCGGCGCGTCGGCCGGCACCAGCAGCGTGCGCGAGAACGTCGGCCGCCCCGCGTGATAATTCACCTGCGCGTTGAAGCCCTGATCGAACTTCTGCTTCGGCGCCGGCTCGCGCCAGTCCTCGCCCTCCACGGCCACCGCGGCCGGCACGTCGGTCCACTCCAGCGACGTGCGGATGGGGCCCCGCGCCCCGGGATCGAAGGCATAGGTGTACCACGGGTCGTCCAGAGCCAGCGTGACATCCAGTCGCACGGTCTCGCCCGGCAACGCCACGTTCGGGTAAACCTGCGCCGACACCCGGTACGGAATCCCGACATCGACCGCCGTGCCGAACTGCCCGCGCGCGCCCAAAGGCAACAAAATCAACCCGATCAGCAACGCCGCCCAAAGGCCCGAGATTCCCTGAAATCGCATGAACACCGCCGTCGTCCGTCCGTGGATTGGTCCCGCCCGCCCCCGGTTGCAGGCAATTCGCGCGCCCGATTCCCTACAGCATGGAGAGCGAAATCGTCTCCGGTGCCAGCCGCATCGCCACCTCCACCCCCAACGCCGCCAGATTCAGCACCAGATGCGCCACCACGCACGACCACAATCCGTAACGCCACTTCAGCGTCCCTAGCACCACGCCCACGAAGAAGATCTGCAACTCCTTCAGCCCGTCGGGCTCCACCATCCCGGCGTGCCCGAGCGCGAACAGCACGCTGGCGCCGACGATCGCGCCGGCCGCCGCCATCCCGGCCGGCAGACCGATCCGCCGGCCGAACGCCTCCAGCACCCCCTGCAAGCCCAGCCGGAAGACCACCTCCTCCACCAGAGCCGCCACCACCGCCACGACCGCGAACACGCCCAGCCCCCCCCACGTCGAAACCATGCGCTCCATCATGTCCGAATGGCGAATCTCCACCCACTGCCCCACGAGCACCAGCCCCCCGAACGACACCGTCAGCACCACCGCCGTCCCGAGCGCCGTCCCCCACGCCGCCTCGCCCTTGCCGGGTGCCGACCGCCCCTCCCGCAACCGCTCGTCCAGCAGCAACCCCAGCGGCAGCGCCATCCCCGCGCACACCGCCAGCGCCGCCTGCCCCACCACCGCGCTCAGCAGCAACCACTCCGCAAACCCCAACAGCCCCAGCACCACCGCCGCCGCCAGCGCCCCGACCAGTCCCACCCCGCACACCAGGGCCGCCACCACGTGCCACCCCCCCACCCGCCGCCGGGTCCCCCCAAAATCCCGCAGCAACACCGCCAGCCCCGCCAAACCCAACGCCCCGGCCACCGCCAGATACCCCAGCGGCGCCAACGCCCGATACAGCTTCAGCAGCTCATCCATCGACACCCCCGCGACACCCACCG
>JAHCAW010000067.1 GCA_019634695.1 Candidatus Sumerlaeia bacterium | reverse complement strand
GGCCGGGGGACGTTCGTCGGTCTGGACCGCGATCCCGAGATGCTGGAGCGGGCGCGGGAGCGGTTGAAGGACTTCGAGGCGGGCGGTGTGCGAATGGTACTCGAGGCGGCGCGTTACGAGAGGCTGCCGGAGATTCTGAAGCGCGAGGGCATCGCGAGCGTGGACGGAGTGCTGCTCGATCTGGGGATCAACTCGCTTCACGTGTCCGAGGAATTCGGGCACCGCGGGTTCTCGTTCGCGCACGAGGGCGTGCTGGACGGGCGTTTCGATCCCTCGGAGCCGGGGACGATGTCCATCGAGCGGTTGGTGAACGAGGCGTCGGAGGCGACGCTGGCGGGCTGGCTGTACGAGCTGGCGGACGAGCGGCACGCGCGGGCGATCGCGCGGGCGATCGTGCGCGAGCGGACGCTCGAGCCGATCCGCAGCACGCGGCGCCTGGCCGAGATCGTGTGGGGATGCTATCCGCCGCGCGACCGCCATCAGGGGATTCATCCGGCGACGCGGACGTGGCAGGCGCTGCGCATCGTGGCCAACGACGAGTTGGGCTGTGTGGAGCGCGGCGTGCGGGCCTGCGTCGAGAGCCTGTCGCCGGGCGGGACGTGCGTGGTGTTGTCGTATCACAGCGGGGAGGACCGGACGGTGAAGCGGCTGTTCGACGAGTACGGCTCGCCGCGTCCGGATCCGTCGAACCCGTATTCGGCGACGACGCTGGAGGGCGTGGACCGGCGCGCGGAAAGCCGCGGGGCGTTGAAGCCGTCGGAGGCCGAGGTGGCCGCGAATCCCCGGGCGCGTTCGGCGCGGTTGCGCGCGATCGTGCGGGTGGGAGGGGCGTCATGAGCCGTCGCGAGTCGCGTGGTTCGTCGGCGCGTGTGCGCCCGCGCCGGACGTCGGAGCCCTCGGCGCCGCTGCGGGTGGGCGGATTGTTGGCGATCCTGGGTGCGGGTGCGGCGTGCACGGCGCTCGGGGTGCTGGTGGTCGGAACGCGTTTCGAGGCGCGGGACCTGGAGATCGAGGCGCGCCGGATGCAGGAGATGACGCGCGAGCGTCGCGACGGAATTCGGCAGTTGGAGACGACGATCAGCCAGATGAAGCGGGGCGAGGCGCTGCGCGAGGCGGCGCTGGGTCCGCTGGGGATGGTGGAGCCGGCGTCGGTGGCGATGGAGGTGCTGGAGGTGAACCCGGATCGGGTGGAGGCCTTCGGCATGGCGTCGCGTCGTGCGCGCCAGCGTTTGGTGATCGAGCGGGTCGACCGCGAGACCTGGAAGGAGGAGGGCTTCTGATTTCGGCGTTGTTGCGCTCGCCACGCGTTTCCCCATGGGAAGGCCAGAGAGGCGGTTGGTGTGTGTCTCCCTCAGAATGACGTTGTTGGTCGTCGAGGTTGTCCGCAGCACCGTTGAGGTTCCGGTCCCAGTACGCGCTCCCGTTGCTCCGTTCCCGCGCCCCGTTCCCGTTCCGGTTCCCCGTTGTCCGTTCCGTCTCCGTCTCCTTGCTGGTCATTCTTCCCGAGAGGGCAGGCATCGTTGGGTGTGTTGGTTGTGGGAGTTATCGCTGTGGCAGGCATGGCTCCCGAATCGACAGACACTACGTCTCCTCTGGCCTTCCCATGGGGAAACTCTCGAAGCGAGCGGCGCCAGAAACCGGCAGGTCCGCCAGACCGTCAAGGACGAATTGAAAGCGAAGGAAGGTGCCGGCCGGGCCCGGCGAGGACGAGATGCTGAAGAAGCCGCACAAACTGCGGGTGGTGGTGCTGGGGACGACGTTCTGCCTGCTGGGGGCGCTCGTGGGCGGGCGCCTGTACGACTTGCAGGTGCGCCAGCACGACATCTACCTCGAGAAGGCCGAGCGGCAGCAGACGAAGAACTTCGTGATCCAGGCGGAGCGGGGCGACATTGTGGACCGTCGCGGGCGCCCGCTGGCCACGAGCGTCGGGACGCTGTCCGTCTATGTGATGCCGCGGTATTTCCGGGCGCCTGAGGCGGATCTGAACCTCGAGGCGCTGTCGCACCAGATCGGCTACTTCACGGGTATGTCGGCACGTTCGGTGCAGTTGCGGCTCGAGGGCGACCGCGTGACGAGCCTCGGGCGACAGCTGGACCCGGAAGTGGCGAACAAGGTGGCGTCGCTGCTGGACGAGTACGGGATCAACCGTCGGGGCTTCTGGTTCCATCGCGAGAGCAAGCGGCAGTACCCGCGGGCTCTGGCGCCGCACGTGATCGGTTGGTGCGGCACGGACGGCGACGGGGACAATCGCGGGATGTCGTCGCTGGAGCTGCAATACGACGACCAGATCGGCGGGCAGCGCATCGAGGGCCGGACGTCGCGGACGGGGCTGAGTCAGGCGATGCAGCCGCTGCCGCCGGAAGACATCGTGCAGGCGCGCGGCAACACGCTGGTGCTGACGCTGGACGCGGCGATCCAGGAGGCGGCCGAGGCGGCCGTGGCGCGCTCGGCGGCGGAGTACTCGGCGGATGCGGCGGGCGTTGTGGTGATGGATGTCGAGACCGGCGCCGTGCTGGCGCTGGCGAACTGGCCGACGTTCGACAACGGCCGCTTCTCGGAGGCCCCGGATGAGGCGCGCCGGAACCGGATTCTGACAGACCCGCTCGAGACGGGCTCGGTGGCGAAGCTGTTCACGGCCGCGATCCTGCTCGATACGGGGCACCTGTCGGTCGACACGCTGGTGGATTGCGGCGGCGGACGGGCCGTTGTGGGCCCGCGCCGGATCACGGATTCCCCGGGGCACTACCAGGGCGTGGTGCCGTTCTACCAGGCAATCCGGCACAGCAGCAACGTGGGCATCGTGCGCGCGGCGCAGGTGCTGGAGAATCAGGAGTGGCACGACTACCTGCGGCGGTTCGGGCTGGGCGAGCGCACCGGGATCGACCTGCCGGGCGAGGGCGCCGGGATCCTGTATCCGCCTTCGCGCTGGAGCATCTGGAGCCGGACGTCGCTGCCGATGGGATACGAGATGGCGCTGACGCCGCTGCAGATCGTGTCCGCGACGGCGGCGCTGGTCAACGGGGGCGAACTGGTGCAGCCGCACGTGGTGCGGGAGATTCGCGACTCGCGCGGCCACGTCGTGTGGCAGCGCGAGCGGACGATCCGCCACCGCGTGATCCGGCCGGCGACGAGCCTGGTGATGCGCGAGATGATGGAAGACGTCGTGGTGAACGGCACGGGCAAGGCGGCGCGGATTCCGGGCTACCGCGTGGGCGGCAAGACGGGGACGACGCGCAAGAGCCAGGTGCTGACGCATCGGGAGTACATCGCGTCGTTCGCCGGGGCGTTGCCGATGGATGCGCCGCGGGTGGCGATCTACTGTTACGTGGACAATCCGCAGGGGGCCTATTACGCGGGGACGGTGGCGGCGCCGCTGTTCCGCGAGGTGGCGGAGGCGATGATCCTGCACTTGGGGATCATGCCGTCGGATGTTCCGGAGGAGGCGATGGCGAGCCGGGGGGAGAGTGGCGCGACGACCGTCGTGCGCCGCGTGGAGGAGACGCCCGGAATGCGGTCGTCGATGGAGATGCCCGAGTTGAGGGGCCTGACGATGGCCGCGGCGCGGCGGCAACTGCCGGCTGCGCTGCGCAATGTTCGCTTCGTGGGAAGCGGTCGGCTGGTGGACCAGTCGCCGCTGCCCGGCGCGCGCTTCGACCTTGCGACCGAAGCGGTGCTGATCTTCGCGCCCGATGCTCCGCCGGCCGGCGCCCTGGCTCCGGCCTCCCTTGCCCAGGTTCAGGAGAAGGCCCGATGACCGCCATTCCCAAGACGATTCCCCTTGTCGAACTGCTGGACCGCGCGCGCCTGGAGAACTTCGACGTGCAGGGCAACCCGGCGACGCCGCTGGCGGGGCTGTCGCTGAACGCGCAGCGCACCGAACGCCATCAGATGTACGTCGCCATCGCGGGCACGAAGACGGACGGGCACCTGCTGATCTCCGAGGCGGTGCAGCGCGGCGCGTCGGCGGTGCTGGTGGAGCGCGAGGTGCCACCGTATCCAGGCGTGGCGATTGTGCGCGTGGAGAGCACGCGGCGCGTGCTGGGGCCGCTGGCGCATGCCTTTCACGACAACCCGACGCGCGACATGCGCGTGGTGGCCGTGACGGGAACGAACGGCAAGACGAGCACGTCGCGGCTGGCGATGTCGGTTCTGGCCTCGACGGGTGCCACGGCGGGAACGATCGGGACGCTGGGCGCGGAGTGGAAGACGCGCCGCCACCTGCTGGACACGACGACGCCGGACGCGCTGACGCTGGCGCGGCTGATTCGCCAGATGCGCGACGACGGCGTCGAGTTCCTGACGATGGAGGCGTCGAGCCATGCGATCGACCAGCACCGGATCGGCGGCCTGCCGGTGCACGTCGGCGTTCTGACGAACGTCTCGCAGGACCATCTGGACTATCACGGCGACTTCCCGAGCTACATCGCGGTGAAGCGTCGTCTGTTTTTCGACTGGGTGGCGCGGACGCCGGGCGGGATCGCGTGCTTCAACGAGGCGGACCCCGTCGGCGAGGAACTGTGCTTCAGCTTCGACAAGTCGTTCCTGCGCTACACGGAATACGAGACGGAGAAGACGGACGTGACGGCGCGCAACGTGCGCGTGGGGCCGGACGGGATTGCGTTCGACCTGCTCGTGGAGGGCCGGACCGCGCGCGTGGCGTCGCGACTGACGGGACGGTTCATGGTGTCGAACATGCTGGGCGCGGCGGCGGCGTGCCATGCGCTGGGTGTGCCGGTGGACGCGATCGCGCGCGGGCTGAGCCTTGCGCCGCCGATCCCGGGACGCTTCGAGCGCGTGGACGAGGGGCAACCGTTCAACGTGATCGTGGACTATGCGCACACGCCGGACGCGCTGGAGAAGCTGCTGCGGTCGGTGCGCCAGATCACGGCGGGGCGGGTGGTGACCGTGGCCGGCTGCGGAGGCGATCGCGACCGGACGAAGCGTTATCCGATGGGCGCGGCCGCGGCGATGGGCTCGGACGTGGTGATCGTGACGTCGGACAATCCGCGCGGCGAGGATCCGGCGCAAATCGCGCGCGACATGTTGGCGGGCGTGACGGAGAGCGGCATCCGGCTGGCGCAGGTGCAGTCGGTGCTGGACCGCGCGCAGGCGATCGAGCGCGCGCTGCTGCTGGCGGGGCCGGGCGACTGCGTGGTGATCGCGGGCAAGGGCCACGAGCCGTATCAGGAGGTCGCGGGCGTGCGCTATGCGTTCGACGATCGGGAGGTGACGCGCGGTGTGCTGCGCGCGCAGGCGGGCAATTGGAAGTCGACGACGGCGGGCGTGGACGTCCTGCCGGCGAGCCGAGGAGCGAACGATGCGACTGTCGGTGCATGACATCGTGGAGTCGACGGGGGGCCTGCTGGTGCGGGGCTCCGGCGCGACGGTTGTCGAGCGGGTTTGCACGGACACGCGCATCCTGCAGCCGGGCGATCTGTTCGTGGCGATCTCGGGCGACCGCTTCGACGGCAACGAGTTCGCGGCCGCAGCACTGAAGGCCGGCGCGGCAGGCGTCGTGTGCGAGACGCGGACGGCGCGCGAGTTGCCGGCCGGGAGCGGCTTCGTCGTCGAGGTGGACAATGGCACGGCGGCGCTGGGGCTGATCGCCCGGGCGTGGCGGCGCCGGCTGGACACGACGATCGTGGGACTGACCGGATCGAGCGGCAAGACGACGACGAAGGAACTGACCGCGCACCTGTGCACCGGGTCGTTGCCGGTGTTCGCGACGGAAGGAAACAAGAACAACCATGTGGGCCTGCCGCTGATGATGCTGCGGCTGGAGCCGACGCATCGCGCCGCGATCCTCGAGATGGGCATGAACCACTCGGGCGAGATCGCCTGGCTGACGTCGCTGGCCGAGCCCGACATCGGCCTGCTGACGAACATTGGCGACGCGCACCTGGGCAACTTCCCGGACCACGACGCGCTGATCGCGGCGAAGGCCGAGCTGTTCGAGACGATGGGACCGGACGGGATGGCGATCCTGAATGCGGATTGTCCGAACACGCGCAAGGTGCGGCCGGACATCATCTCGCGACGCGACACGATCCTGTTCGGCGAGAGCGAGGAGGCGCAGGTGCGCGCCTGCCGCGTCGAGGCGTGCGAGCCGTTCGGCTATCGGTTCGACCTGTCGATTCATGGGCATTCGTTCCCGGCGTACCTGCCGGTGTTCGGGCGCTATCAGGTGACGAACGCGCTGGCGGCGACGTGCGTGGCAATCGAACTGGGCGTGCCGATCGAGGCGGTGGTCGAGCGACTCGGGACGTTCCAGGCGCCGCAGTTGCGGTCGCATGTGCAGACGATCGCGGGCGTGCGGGTGATCGAGGACTGCTATAACGCCTCGCCTGCGGCGGTGCGTGCGGCGCTGGCGTCGTTCGCCCAGTTGTCTGGGCCCGGTCGGCGCTTTGTGCTGCTGGGCGACATGAACGAGCTGGGCGCGTTCGCGGAGGCATGCCACCGGCGCGTGGGACGCGCGGCGGCGCGCGCGCAACTGGACGGCATTTTGTGCGTGGGCGGGCTGGCGCAGTGGATCGCCTTCGAGGCGGCCGAGCGCGGCGCACCCGCTTGGCACTTCGACACGATCGAGGCGGCCGTGGATCGCCTGGCGGCGATTGTTCGTCCGGATGACGTGGTGCTGGTGAAGGGATCGCGGATCGCGCGGCTGGAGCGCGCGTTGGGCCTGTTGCGCGCGGCGTTGGAGCCGGACTCTCCCCGGGAGGCCTGCGCGTCGTGATTCCGTGGCTCTGCGAAACGCTGGCGTCGCACGAGGGGTGGGGATTCCTGCGCGTGGGAACCTACATCAGCGTGCGTGCGGCCGGGGCGCTGATGACGGCGTTCCTGCTCTGCCTGTTCTGCGGCAAGCCGGTGATCGAGTACCTGCGACGCCTGAAGGTGGGGCAGCAGATCCGCGACGACCAGGGAGCCGACGCGATCAGCCTGTTGGAGATGCACAAGGAGAAGGCGGGCCGGCCGACGATGGGCGGCATCCTGATGATCGGGGCTCTGGCAATCGCGGCGATCCTGTTCGGCGACTGGCGCGAGCCGGTCTTCCGGCTGGCGGTGGCGATGGCGGTCGGCTTCGCGGCGATCGGCTTCGTGGACGACTATCGCAAGGTGGTGCATCGCAACTCGGCGGGCCTGTCGGCGCGCGGCAAGCTTGTGGGGCAGACGGTGCTCGCCAGCTTCCTGGCGATCGCGATGCTGACGCTTCACTACGAGACGACGCACTACGCGCACCTTGGACGCACGGGCACGGACTACATCGCGCTGCCGTTCATCAAGGACACGGTGATTCCGCTGGGCATCTTGTTCATCCCGTTCGTGGTGCTCGTGCTGACGTTCACGAGCAACGCGGTGAACCTGACGGACGGGCTGGATGGGCTGGCGACGGGCGTGACGATCCCGGCGACGCTGTGCTTCGTGGTGGTGGCTTACGTGGCCGGTCGCGCGGACATGTCGTCGTACCTGATCATCCCGCACGTGCAGGGCGGCGGCGAGCTGGCGGTGCTGATGGCGGCGCTGATCGGCGTGTGCTTCGGCTTCCTGTGGTGGAACGGCTATCCGGCGATCGTGTTCATGGGGGACACGGGGTCGATGATGATCGGCGGGCTGCTGGGCAGCGTGGCGCTGCTGCTGAAGCAGGAGTTCCTGCTGCTGATCGTGGGCGGCGTGTACGTGGTGGAGGCGCTGAGCGTGGTGCTGCAGGTGACGTCGTACAAGCTGCGCGGCAAGCGCATCTTCCGGATGTCGCCGATCCATCACCACTTCGAGAAGCTGCTGATCCCGGAGTCGCGGATCATGGTGCGTTTCTGGATCGTGTCGGCGCTGCTGGCGCTGGCCGGGTTGAGCACGTTGAAGCTGAGGTGATGGATTCGGTCCGAAAGGAGGGCCCCGCAAGACAGACAAGCGATTCGTTCTGCAAGCACTCGTTCCCGTTCGAGTCCCGTTGCTCCGCAGTCCCAGTCCCGTTCCCGGAGGCAGTACCATGACCGAGTCGAAGAAGCACGAATTTCCGTACCGTCGCGTCGGTGTGTTCGGCGCGGCGCGCTCGGGCGTCGGGGCGATGTCGCTCCTGCGCCACCACGGCATCGAAGTCGTCCTGATGGACGAGAAACCGGCGATGGAGTTCCGTTCGCTGATCCGCAAGCTGAAGCGCCACAACGTGACGCCGTACTTCGGCAAGTTCGACGAGGACGTGCTGCAGGGCTGCGAGGCATTGGTGGTGAGCCCGGGCATTCCGCTGGAGCACCGCCTGAACCAGGCCGCGGTCAACCGCCACATCCCGCTGCTGTCCGAGGTGGAGTTGGCCTCGTACTTCGCGGGCTCGCCGATCTGCGCGATCACCGGCACGAACGGCAAGACGACGACGACGACGCTGGTCGGCCAGGCGCTGACCGACGCGGGCAAGAACGCCGTCGTGTCGGGCAACATCGGCCGTGCGTTCTCGGACGGGGTGCTCGCCA
The DNA here is from genome assembly GCA_019634695.1 of Candidatus Sumerlaeia bacterium. Classification (GTDB taxonomy): domain Bacteria; phylum Sumerlaeota; class Sumerlaeia; order SLMS01; family JAHLLQ01; genus JAHCAW01. Next base: position 11,016 of record JAHCAW010000067.1, on the reverse strand, counting down.
GCCAGGACGCCAGCCGCGACACGGTGCTGGTGACCGAGGTGTCGAGCTTCCAGCTCGAGACGATCGAGATGTTCCGCCCGAAGGTCGCCGCGATTCTCAACATCACGCGCGCGCACGAGGACCGCTATCCCGACATGCGGGACTACGTGGACGCGAAGTACCGCATTTTCAAGAACATGGAAGAGGACGACCATGTCGTCCTGAACTGGGACGATCCGCTGTGCCGCAAGGCGGCCGAGGAGACGGACGCGCAGGTGTGGTGGTTCTCGATGCGCCAGCAGGTGAAGCAGGGCGCGTACGTGAAGGACGGGACCATCTTCCTGGCCGAGGACGGCGAGTCCACGGAGGTGTGCAAGGTGGCGGAGGTGCCGCTGCCGGGCCAGCATAACGTGGAGAACACGCTGGCGGCGCTGGTGCTGAGCCGTCGGATGGGTGCCCCGCTGGAGAGCCTGCTGCGCACGCTGCGGCGCTTCAAGGGCGTCGAGCACCGGATCGAGTTCGTGGGCCGGTCGAAGAACAACGTGGCCTACTACAACGACTCGAAGGCGACGAACATCGACTCGCTGGAGAAGGCGCTGCTGGCCTTCGACCGTCCGGTGGTGCTTCTCGCGGGCGGGCAGGCGCGCAACGCGTCGTTCGACCGGCTGGGCCAGTTGGTGCGCGACCGCGTCAAGCGCCTGGTGGTGCTGGGCGAGTCGGCGCCGCTGATCATGAAGTCGTGGGGCCCGCTCGTCGAGACGGTGCACGCGAAGACGATGGAGGAGGCGGTGAAGCTGGCCTCGAAGGAGGCGCAGGATGGCGACATCGTGCTGCTGAGCCCGGCCTGTCCGAGCTGGGACATGTTCAAGGACTACGAGGAACGCGGGCAGGTGTTCAAGCGCTGCGTGCGCTCGATCCTGGGCTGAGCCCACGACTCCGGAGACGAACGGGCGATGAAACTGTTTCCCCTCAACAGTCCGGCCACGCTGCTGGCCCTTGTCGTGACGGCCCTGCTGTCGCTGGGCACCGTGATGGTGTTCAGTTCGAGCGGGGCGCGCGCGGGGTTCGAGGCGCGGCATGTGCTGGCTCAACGGGAACGCCTGCCGGACGAGCGGGTGCAGTTTCATCACGACTCGGCGTACCTGAAGCGGCAGGTGGTGTGGTGCCTTGCGGGGCTGGCGTTGATGATCGCGTTGATGAAGACGCCGATCGAGACGCTGGAGCGTTGGGCGCCATGGCTGCTGCTGCTGTCGTTCGTGCTGTTGTTGCTGGTACTGATCACTCCAATGGGAATCACGGTGCGCGGGGCCCGGCGCTGGCTGCGGCTGGGCCCCGTGACGATCCAGCCGTCGGAGTTCGCCAAGATCGCGCTGGTGCTGTACATGGCCGCGTGGCTGAGCCAGAAGCGGGAGAAGATCCGGGACTGGAAGACGGGCTTCCTGCCGTCGCTGGCGGTGTGGGGCGGCTTCGCGGTGCTGGTGCTGCTGGAACGCGACCTGGGAACGATCGTGCTGATGGGCACGGTGGTGATGGGGATGTGGATTCTGGCGCGGGTCAAGGTGGCGCACGTGGCGTCGCTGGCGCTGGCGTCGCTGCCGATCCTGGTGTTCCTGGTGCTGCGGCAGTCGTATCGCGTGAACCGCGTGCTGGCGTTCCTCGATCCGGAGAAGTACGCGCTGACGCATGCGTTCCAGTTGAACCAGTCGCTGATCGCGATCGGCTCGGGCGGGACGTGGGGCCGCGGGCTGGGGCTGGGCATCCAGAAGTACCACTTCCTGAGCGAGGCGCACACGGACTTCATCTTCGCGACGGTGTGCGAGGAGATCGGGTTCATCGGGGCGCTGGCGGTGTTGCTGCTGTTCCTGGCGTTCGCGTTGATCGGATTCCGGGTATCGTATCGGGCGCCGGACTACTTCGGTGGACTGGTCGCCGCGGGGCTGACGCTGACGATCGTGTGCGCGGCCTTCATCAATTTTGCGGTGGTGGCGGGAATGGCGCCGACGAAGGGGCTGGCGCTGCCGTTCTTCACATACGGCGGCTCGGCGCTGGTATCGACGCTGATGGCAGTGGGTATCCTGTTAAACGTTGCGAACTACACGGCAACGAGCGACGGGGGCGAGTGAGGAAGTCCGCGTGCGGAAGGATTGTGCCATGAAGAATCGTTGGAGCAGCGAACACGAAAGGCCCGCCGATGGAAGCGCGCGTCGCTTCCTGGTGGTGGCGGGCGGAACCGGCGGGCACATCGCCCCTGCTCTGGCGGTGGGCGAGGCGCTGCGGCGCTCGGGCGAGGGCGCGGTGGTGCGTTACCTGACGGGCAGCCGTCAGATCGAGCGCCAGGCCTTCGAGGCGGCGAGCGAGTTTCCGGACTTCCTGGCGTGCGAGCGGGCGCCGCGCGTGTCGCTGGCCGGCGTGCCGGAGATGCTGCGCTACCTGCGTTCGGTGGAGGAATCGTGGCGCCTGCTGCGGCGATTCCGCCCGGACGCGGTGCTGGCGACGGGCGGGTACGTGTGCGCGCCGGTGCTGGCGATGGCGCGCGCGCTTCGGATTCCGTACTTCCTGCACGAGTCGAATGCGGTGCCGGGTCAGGTGACGCGTTGGTTCGCACGGGGTGCGCGGCGCGTGTTCGTGGAGCACGAGGCGGCGGCGCGGCGGCTGGATGCGCGGGTTGCGACCGAGCGCGTCGGCACGCCGGTGCGGCGCGCGTTGTTCGATGCGCGGCGGGCGGACGCGCTGGAGCGCTTTGGCCTCGAGCAGGGTCGGCCCGTGCTGTTCGTGCTCGGAGGCAGCCAAGGGGCGCGTGGGATCAACGAGGCGATGATCGAGGCGCTGCCGCGGATTCCGTCGTCTCTCGGGCTGCAAGTGATCTGGGCCTGTGGGCCGCTGAACCACAAGACGGTGAGCGGCCTGCTGGAGCGCAGCGCGCTCGAGGGCACGCGCGTGTCGCTGCACGACTTTCTGGACGACGTGCATCTGGCGTACGCGGCGGCGGACCTTGTGTTGAGTCGCGCGGGGGCGAGCACGCTGGCGGAGATCTCCGCACTGGGGCTGCCGTCGATCCTGGTGCCATTCCCCGAGGCGAAGGACAACCACCAGTGGGAGAACGCGCGGGCGTTGGCGGAGTCGGGCGGCGCGGTGGTGCTGGACGAGTTGTCGCTGACGGGCGAGCGTCTGGCGAACGAGTTGACCGAGTTGTTGGGCAGCGACGCGCGGCGCGAGGAGTTGGCGCGCGCGGCGCGGGCATGCGGCCGTCCGCGTTGTGCGGAGGCAATCGCCGCGCACCTGTTGGGGCACGAGTGGCCCACCGAACCCGCCGTGCTGGCAACGGCGCACACCATCGAGAAACTGACCGCCTGAACCGGAGACCCTGATGCTGCCCGACACGGACCTGCCCCTGACGCCCGCCTTCCGCTCCATCGCGCCCGAGCTGTCGCCGATCCGGCCGACGGCGAAAGACCCGTTTGGCTTCACGAGTGCGCACCTGCTTGGCATCGGAGGCTGCGGGATGAGTGCGATCGCGCGGGCGATGCTGGCCTGCGGCGTGCGCGTGTCGGGTTCGGACATCAAGCGCGGCGCCTCGTGCGATGCGCTGGAGGAGGCGGGCGCGCGCATCTGCGTGGGGCACGCGGCGGAGAATCTGGGCAACGCCGAGGTGGTGGTGGTGTCGAGTGCGATCCGGGGCGAGAATCCGGAAATCACTGCGGCGCGCGCACGTGGCTTGGCGATCCTGCATCGCAGCGAGGCGCTGGCGCGCTTCCTCAGCAGCCGGCGCTCGGTGCTCGTGTCGGGCACGCACGGCAAGACGACGACGAGCTCGCTGGTGGCGTTGGCGCTGGCGGGTGCGGGCTTCGACCCGTGGGCGTTCATCGGCGGGCGCGTGCCGGAGTTCGGCGGCAACACGCGCATCGGCGGGCTGGAGTGGGCCGTGGCGGAAGCCGACGAGAGCGACGGATCGTTCGAGGCGCTGCCGGCCGAGCACCTGGTGGTGACGAACGTCGAGTGCGATCATCTGGACTACTGGAAGACGCGCGAGGCGATGCTGGCGGGCTACTGCCGCGTGGTGGCGCAGGTGGCGCCGAAGGGTACGGTGCTGGTGTGCGCGGACGACGCGGGCGCGCGCGAGGTGGCGGAGGCGTGCGGGCGGGCCGTGCGGACGTATGGCCTGCGGGGGGACGCGGAATTCCGCGCGTCGGACGTGGTGCTGTCGGCGCGTTCGTCGAGTTTCGACTTCTACGCGGACTCTTGGTTTGCGGGCCGCTTCGAGGTGGGCGTGCCCGGGCTGCACAACGTGTCGAACGCGGTGGCGGCGCTGGCGATGGTGGCGGCGCTGGGCGGCGACGCGGAGGGCGCGCGCGAGGGGCTGAAGAACTTCCGCGGCGCGGGCCGGCGCTTTGACGTCAAGGGAACGGTGGGTGGCATCACGGTGGTGGACGACTACGCGCACCACCCGACGGAGATTCGCGCGACGATCGCGGCGACGCAGGCACTGCGCGCCGAGTCGGGCGGGCGCCTGGTGGCCGTGTTCCAGCCGCATCGCCACACGCGCACGCGGGACTTCCTGGAGGAATTCGGCGCCGCCTTCGACGAGGCGGACCGCCTGGTGCTGACGGACATCTACGGGGCAGGCGAGGACCCGATTCCCGGCGTGGGAATCGAGGCGCTGGTGGAGCTGGCGGCAGCGCGTGCGGCGCGGCCGGTCGAGCTGATCCGCCGCCGTCAGGACATCGTACCGCTGCTGCTCCCCCACCTGCGTCGCGGCGACGTGGTGCTGGTGCTCGGCGCAGGAGACATCACGCAAACCGCGCTGCAACTCTTCAACTCCCTCTCCGACAACCGATCCCGTTCGCAAGGAGCCCTCGCCCCATGATGTCCAACTACTACCTCGAGGATCGCGATCTGCTGGCGATCTCGAACCTGACGCTGATTCCGAACGCCGACCTGTCGCGGCGCACATCGATGATGACGCGGTGCCGTGCCGCGATGCTGGCGATTCCGCAAAGCCCGCACGCGCTGCGGCGCCTGGTGGTGCTGGCGCGGCGACGCGGCTGGCCGCTGCTGGCGCTGGGCGGTGGATCGAACACGATCTTCGCAACGGCCGAGTTCGACGGCATCGTCATGATCCTGCCGCGCGAAGGTTTCGGCGAGATGGAAATCTCGGAGGAGCGCATCGTGCGCGTGGGCGCGGCGGCCGAGCTGTCCGACGCCGTCAAGTTCGCGAACCGGAACCACCTGATGGGCCTGGAGTTCTGCACGATGATCCCGGGCACGGTGGGTGGGGCGCTGGCGGGCAACGCCGGCGCGGGAAACTATGGGCTGTGCGACTTCGCCGAGCGCGTGCTCGTGCTGACGCGCGACGGCGAGTTCGTCGACCTGCATCGCGGCGACTTCCGCTACTCGTACCGCGTGAGCGAGCTGGCCGATGCGATCGTGCTGGAGACGGAGCTGCTGCTCGAGCCGCTGGACCATGAAACCCGGCGCCAGCGCGTGAAGGAGTACAACTCGAAGAAGAAGTGCCAGCCCTACGGCGTGCCGTCGTCGGGTTGCATCTTCAAGAACCCGAAGGACCCCCAGACCGGCAAGCCGGTGAGCGCGGGCAAGCTGATCGACGAGGCGGGACTGAAGGGCTACCGCCTGAACTCGGTCGTCGTCAGCGAGCAGCATGCGAACTTCCTGATTAATCGTGGCGAGGCGAGTGGCGAGGACTTCCTGGCGATGATTTCGCTGGTGCAGGATGTCGTGGCGGAGCGGTTCGGCGTGGTGCTGGAGATCGAGGCGCGGATCGTGGGTGGCCCGCTGACAAGCTGCAAACTGGGATAAGGCGATGGCGCTGGGCCGGTGGATTCAGCGGATGCGCGGGCGGGGCGACGGCGACGTCGCCCCCTCGACGCGTTCGAGCGTTGCGGTGGGCCGGCTGCCGGCGCGCGAGCCGGTGCCGCGTCGCCTGCCCGCGCGGCTGCGCTTCTATGCGCGGCGCGTGCCGGTGCGCCTGATGACGGTGCTGAGCATCGTCGGCATGCTGCCGCTGCTGTATCTGCTGGGCGACTTCGTGCTGCGGTCGGACTACTTCACGGTGCAGGAGTGGCAGACGTTCGGTACGCGGCGACTGGGGCTGACGGATATTCGAACGGCGGCCACGGGCCTGACGGAGCAGGACGAACTGAACATTTGGCGCTTCTCGGTGCGGACGGCTGAGGAACGTTTGGCGCAGCATCCCGGCGTCTTCCATGCGCGGGTGCGCAAGGCGTGGCCGAATCGCATCGAGGTGCTGGTGCACGAGCGCGAGGAGCGTGCGGTGCTGGTGACGGCGACGGCGGCGTTCCTGGTGGACGTGGATGGCGTCGTGTTTGCGCGCGCTTCGGGGCGCGAGGTGCTGGACGAGCGGCTGCCGCTGCTGACGGTGCCGGACTCGATGAGCTTCGACTTGGGCGACCGGCTGGCGGCGGAGTTCTTCGACCTGGCAATGATCTACCGCGACGTGCTGGCGACGATGGACGGGCCACTGGCGGGCAAGCTGTCCGAGCTGCACTGGAGCCCGACGTCGGGACTGACCTTGTTCATGGACGATGGGACGCGACTGCTGTGCGGAACGCTGCCGCCAGCGCAGACGCTGCCAAAGTTCGAGGCACTGATGCAGAAGACGCGCGGGCGGGCGATGATCGACTACGCGGATCTGCGCGTGCCGACTGACCTGCCCTGGCGCGCCGTCGAACCCCCGTCCCCGCCACCGACAGTCGCAAGGCGGCGATAGGCGGGGGCACCGAACAGAAGTCCTGCAGGGAATCCGCCAGCAACCATGGTTTCGGCGGTTCGTCTTGACCCGTGGGGGTGGCGGCGCCAGCACCGGGGCTCCCCGGCGTGGGGCGCGAAAGGAACGGACATGGCTGGCATCTTCGAGACACTCGAGCAACGCGGCTTCGTGAAGGACTGCACGGACGTCGAGGGCTTCAAGGCCCTGACGGCGCGCGAGTCGGTCTCGGTCTATTGCGGCCTGGATCCGACGGCGGAGAGCCTGCACATCGGCAACATGGTGCCGCTGATGGGACTGAAGCACTTCCAGCGGGCGGGACACCGGCCGATCGTGCTGATGGGCGGGGCGACCGGGATGATCGGCGACCCGAGCGGCAAGAGCGACGAGCGCAACCTGCAGACGCCCGAGCAGGTGCGCCGCAACCTCGAGGCGCAGCGGCCGCAGTTCGCACGCATCCTGGATGTCGAGGGACCGAACGCCGCCTGCATCGTGAACAACAACGATTGGTTCGAGCCGATCACGTTCATCGAGTTCCTGCGCGTGACAGGCAAGCACTTCCGGATCGGCGAGATGCTGGGCAAGGAGTCGGTGCGCGCGCGCCTGAACAGCGAGGTGGGCCTGTCGTACACCGAGTTCAGCTACATGCTGCTGCAAGCGCACGACTTCCGCCATCTGTACGAGACGATGGGCTGTCGCGTGCAGTGCGGCGGCGCGGACCAGTGGGGCAACATCACGGCCGGCATGGAACTGATCCGCAAGACGTGCGGCGCGCAGGCCTATGGCATCACGTACCCTCTGCTGATGACGGCCGACGGCAAGAAGCTGGGCAAGACGGAGAAGGGCGCGGTGTGGCTGGACGCGGCACGCACGAGCCCGTATGAGTTCTACCAGTACTGGGTGCGCTGCGAGGACGCCGACGTCGACCGGTTCCTGAAGATGTTCACGCTGCTCGAACTCGACGAGATTGCGGGGATCGTGCGCGAGCACGCGGCCGCACCGGAAAGCCGCGCAGGGCAAAAGCGCTTGGCATGGGAAGTCACCCGCATGATCCACGGCGAGGCCGAGGCGAACAAGGCGCGCGACGCCGCAGCGGCGCTCTACTCGACGGGGCTCGAGAACCTGACCGACGCGCAACTGGCAGAGCTGTTCCCCGACGTGCCCTCGATCGAGGTGACAATGCCGGAAGCGGGCCTGCCGGTGGCGGACGTTCTGGTGCAGGCGGGTCTGGCGCCGAGCAAGAACGAAGCGCGGAAGCTCCAGCAACAGGGCGGCGTGTACCTGAACAACGCCGTGGTGCCGGCGGACAAGCGCGTGTTCACGCGAGCGGACCTTGCGAGCGAGACGATGATGCTCCTGCGCGCCGGCAAGAAGCGCTATTGTCTGGTGCGGGTGGTGTAGGGGGTGGGGAGGCGTGGTTCGTGGTTCGTGGTTCGTGGTTCGTGGATCGAGAACGGCATGGTTTTCTTGATGGTGCTCCAGCGCCTTTGAACGTGGCGGAAGTTCTCAGCCCGCGGCGCTTCCGTTTATTCCGTTACTTCCGTGGTTGATGCCGTACCTGCGCGAGCAGCGCAGCGATGGATGGCCTGTGTTTGCGGGTGGGCGAAGGCATGCCCGTCGCTCACGCTCCGGGTACAGAAGAGTAGCCTTGAAGAGCCTGTCGTTGCGGGTGGGCGAAGGTGTGCCCGTCGCTCACGCTTCCGTCTTCGCCGAGGCTTCCGTCTTCGCCGAGGCTACGACGGACGAGTCGACGGACAGGCCGGGGTTCAGATTGTTGCTGTGATTACGGGTAGGCGAAGGCATGCCCGTCGCTCACGCTCCGGGTACAGAAGAGTAGCCTTGAAGAGCCTGTCGTTACGGGTGGGCGAAGGCATGCCCGTCGCTCACGCTCCGGGTTCTGATTTCCGGTGTGGTAGGGAGTAGGCGGCGGCGAGGCGGGCGAGCATGGCGGTGCGGTCGAAGCGGGCGCGGGCGCGATGGGCGCGGGCGGTGCGGCGGTCGATGCGTTCGGGGTCGCGGGCGAGGAAGGTCTCCAAGGCGCGGGTCCATGCGTCGGGACGGGTGGCAGGCAGCAGGCGTCCGTCGCCGCGAGCGAGCAGTTCGGGATGCGCGCCGACGCGGCTGGCGAAGACCGGGGTGCCCTGCACGAGGGCCTCGGCGATGGTGAGCCCGAAGGCGGGTTGGCCGTTGTCGGGGTTGAGGAACAGGTCGGCGGCGGCGAACCAGCGCGGCAAGTCCTCCTGCGGAATCCGGCCGGGGAAGTGAACGCGGTCGGCGATGCCTGCGGTGCGCGCGAGGGATTCGAGGCGGGCGCGGTCCGGGCCTTCACCGCCGATGACCAGGTGCCAGTCGCGCGCGTCGCGAGGCATGTCGGCGCAGGCGCGCACGAGCGTGTCGAAACCCTTGATCGCCTCGAGTCGTCCGACGGCGAGGAGCAGGCGCGGCGACTGGCTGTGGCGCTCGACGAGTTTGCCCGTTGCCGGATCGAAGCCGGCGCGCGACTGGATCGGATAGCGCGCAAGATTGAATCCGAGCGGCACGACGTCGATGGGTCCGCGGGCGCCTTCGCGCCGCAGCTCGCGCTCGGTGAAGGCGCTGTCGGCGACGAGGCGCGCGTCCGTGGCCAGGAACGCCCGCCAGAGCGGCCAGAGGGCAAGGCGATGCTTGAAGCGCCAGAGATCGGCGAGCCGTTGCGCGGCGGGCCGATGGCGGCGGAGGCGGCGGTCGAGGGGCGTTTCGCTGAACAGCGTGCCGTGAATCGTGACGAGCAGCGGCGGCAGGGCGCGGCGCGAGAGGGCCAGTGGGATGCCGGCGAAGCCCTGCGCGTGCACGAGGTCGATGGCGTGCGTGCGGCAGATGCGTTGGGCCTCGCGCGCGAGGCCCAACAGGAAGCCGGAGGTGTAGCCACCGCGCCCGTCGCCGCCAAGTTGGTGCAGCGTGCCGTTGGGTTGCAGCGGCGCGAGTGCGGGCGTGCGCGGCAGGCGCGTGGTGAGCACATGGACCTGCCAGCCGGCGGCGGCGAGTCCTTCGACAACGTCCTGAGCGTGTGCCTCCATGCCGCCGGGGCGATGGGCGGGGAAGCTGCGGCAGACGATCAGAATGCGGCCGCGGGGCTTCATTCCGCGGGTCGCGGCAGGGGACGCAGGTGCAGGGTCAGGTGGCCGGTTTCCTGATCGGTGTCGACGACGGCGCTGAAGCGGGTGACGTCGAGGAGCTGGGAGGGGCCGGTGCGGTCGAGCGGTTGGGTGCGCACGCGCAGCAGGAAGTCCTGGTACTCGGCGCGCCCGGGGAAGTTGAGCGTCAGGCCAACGAGCGGCTCGGTGCCGAAGTTGCCGAACCAGACGTCGGCGCGTTGGGGATCGCGCACTTCGACCGGCACGACGTCGGGCACGTGGACGACGGATTCCTGGAATTGGAACTGGCTGGGCACGCCTCCGGCGGAGACGGTCTGGGCGATGAAGAAGTTCCGCTCGCGGGCGGCGATCGTCGCGGCAGGCTTGGATGGTTCGAATCGGACGATCCCGGAACCGGACACGGTGGCGTTGGTCGGATCGTAAGGTGCGACGGTATCGAAGAAAGTCATCGCGAGTGCGGTGGTCGCGGTCCCTCCACGCGCATCGAAAAGGTCGCCCTCCCGGACACGATAGACGTCGCCCGTGGCGATGGTGGTCTCCTGCGCGTCGAGGGCGGGCTCGGAACTGGGAGCGGGCGCGACTTGGCGACGGGTCTGGGGCGGGGCCAGCGAGGTCATACTGTCGCGGTAGCTTCCAGCGGCGCGCTCGGGGGTGGTCGCCGTCGCGGGAACGGGTCCGATTTCGTCGCGGAGCAGTTCGGCGAGCAGGCGCGTGCGCACCTCGGAGGGCTTGGCCTCGGAAGAGGCGGAGGCAAACAGGGTCGGCTCGTGGCTGCGCACCCGCTCGATGACTGTCGCGGTGGCCGGGCGGCCGGCGGTCACACCTTCATTTTCGAAGCCCGTAATCTCGACGCCGGCCCGCTTGGCGGAACCAAGGGCGATGAGACCGGACTCGTCGGCGGCGGGCTTTGCGGCTGGGCGCATGGTGAGATCGAAGGCGACGTAACCCCCGCCGATAAGGAAGCAGGCTGCGGCGGCGCTGTAGAGCCAGCGTCGGGACGATGCAGCGCGCTGTTGGCGGCGACGCTGCTCGAACATGTGAGAGAGGTCCACAACGTTGCGATGGACCTCGTAGGGGTTCGGTGCCTCGGAGCGTGCGCGCTGGAGTGCCTGGCCGAGCAGGTGCGGCGGCGCGGTGACGGGAGGTGCGGAGCGGACGAGC
>JAHCAW010000066.1 GCA_019634695.1 Candidatus Sumerlaeia bacterium | reverse complement strand
ATCGCCGCTACGACAACAACATGGAAGCCTCCGGCACGGCGATCAACCGCGGCGGCATCGTCGGCCGCGAGTACATCATCTACGACGCGACCAACGGCACCATCAGCGCCGGCAACATCATCCGCTCGCAGAAGATGAGCGACCAAGAGCAGGTGCGGAACACGAACGTGTTGGGGCCGCACTGATTCAGCACCCAGATCGACCCAGCCTTCCCCCCCGCGACGCGGTCATTGCCCGTCGCGGGGGTCTTCTATTTCCAGCGCCAGGTGCAGGAAGAACTCGCGGTTGCCGTCCGCTCCCGCGATGGGAGAGTCGCACTCGCCCAGCACCGCGAAGCCCGCGGCCATGGCTGCCAACCGAACTCCCTCCAGCACGCGCGCGTGAACTGCCGGATCGGTGACCACCCCCGAGGAGGGCACCGCCTGCCGGCCCGCCTCGAACTGCGGCTTGACCAGCACGACCGCCCGCCCGCCCGGGGCCAGCACCCGCGCCAGCACCGGCAGCGCGCGCCGCACTGAAATGAAGCTCAGGTCCACGACGGCCAGCGTCGGTCGGGGATCGAACTGGTCGATCTTGAGCGCGTCCAGGTGCGTGCGCTCGCGGCTCTCGACGCGGGGGTCCAGTTCAAGGCGGCGATGAAGCTGGCCGCGGCCCACATCGACGGCCACGACGCGCGCCGCGCCGTGCTGGAGCAGGCAGTCGGTGAAGCCGCCGGTGCTGGCGCCGAGGTCGAGCGCGACTGCTCCGGCCGGATCGACGCCGAAGGCGCGCAACGCGCCCTCCAGCTTCAGTCCCCCGCGCGAGACGTACGGGCAGTCCGTGCCCTTCACCGTCACATCGAGCGCCGCGTCCACCAGACGGCCGGGCTTGTCGAGCCGCTCGCCGGCCGTGTGAACCAGTCCGGCGCGGATCAGGCGCTGGGCCTTCTCGCGCGTCTCGGCAAGGCCGCGCTCCACCAGCAGGACATCGAGTCGAATGCGCGCCATGGCTCTTGTCCGTCAACACCCGGCCTGTCCGCCGGAGCCGTGCGAAGGCGGAAGCGTGACCGACCCCCGGCAGTCATCCGATCCCATTCACTCGGCCGGGCGACGGGCGAAGCAGAACGCCTTGGTCCAGCCGGCTGAATAGAGCGGGTCGGCCGGATCGAGGCTGTTGATCTGCACTTCGGGCGGCGAAGCATGGACGAAGCGCATGCCGCCCAGCGAGATACCGGTGTGGATGACGCGGCCCGTCTGGTCGATGAAGAACAGCGCATCGCCGGGCAGCATCCCCTCGGGGAACCATGCCGTGGCCACAAGGCGGCCCACGATGGCCTGCTGGCGGGCGTCGCGCGGCAACTGCACGCCGGCTGCCGCCCAGGCCACGCCGACAAGGCCCGAGCAATCCAGACCCTGCGAGCTGCGGCCGCCGAAGACATACGGCACATAGAGCAGTCCCATCGCCGTCTCCAGCGCTTGCCGGCCCGGGGCACCATTGAGCAGCCGCACGGCCTCGGGCGGCGCGGCGGCGGGCTTGCCGTCCGGCGGCACCAGGGTGCCCGCCTCATCGGTCCGCACAAACGAGCCCGGGGGCATCCGGAAGTCGTCGCGCATGATGTCGTGCCGCAGCCGCACGGCCGGGCCCGTCATCATCGCCGCGAACTCCTCGCGCGACACGCGGCGAACCGCATCCGCGCGCACCCAGCCGAGATAACCGTCGATGCCATGGACCAGATAGTGCGTTTCCTCGGCGTTGCGATCGAGCAGGAAGAGCGGCTCGCCGAGCAGCAGTTGGGTCTGGACGTTGCGGCCCTCGACGGGTTCGCCCCACGTCATGGCCATCGGGATGGTGCAGACGCCGAAGGGATCCGGGCCGAGGACCTCGTCGGGCAGCACGCGGAGTTCGTTGCGCACGGGCAGGGAGAGGGCGCGGCCGAGTTCGGCGGCGATGGCGTCGCGCAGGATCGGGAAGTTGGTGCTGCCGGTCAGCACCAGCTCGCCGTCGACGCGCACGGCGCGGGCGTCGAGATGGAAGGTCGTGGCGTCGGACAGATTGGTGCGCCGGAAATTGGCAATGATGCGAGCGGCCTCGGGATCGCTGGCAGGCGCGGCGGACGCGACCGGTTCGGCGGGCGGCAGGACACGGTCGCGCAGCGCCTCGAGTTCCTCGCGGTGCGTTTGCCACATGCGGACGACGCCGTTGTAGGCGCCGCGGGCCTCGTGCTTGGCGCTGGTGGGCAGGACGACCCACTGGTCGAAGTCTGCATTGGAGAGAAACCCGAACTCGACGACAGCCGAGGGCAGGTCGGTGCCCGAGGCGAGCGGATGGTCGACGACGTAGTGGGAGAAGGGTTCGGAGTGGGGGACGACCTTTTCGACCTCCTCGCGCAGGAAGTTGGCGAAGGCGACCTCGAGGGGCTGGGGCTCGCCGGCCTTGTCGGTCGGCCAGATCAGCATCATGACGCCGTGGGCGGTGGCGCGCGGCGAGGAGTTGTGATGGAGCGACAGGAACAGGTGCGAGCGGGTCTGCTCGGCGACGGCAGTGCGCGCGCCCAGTTCCTCGGCGCGACCCGTCGGCCCCAGCGTCACCTTGCGGTCGTCGCGGCGCGTCATGTGGACCGAGGCGCCGGCGTCTTTGAGATGGTGGTAGAGCAGCGCCGTGACGTGCATGTTGAGGTCGCCCTCGACGACGCGCGTGACGGTGCCGCGGGCGCTGCCGTGATAGCCGCCCGAGAACGAGCTGCCGCCATGGCCCGCGTCGATCGTGATCACCAGCCCTTCCAGGGGACGCCCCTCGGGAAAGAAGGGGGGCTCGTAGTCGTCCGGCACGGGCACGGACGCCCCGGCCCAGGATGCCAGAACAAGCACTAAAGCCAACAACCACAGCGATGCACGCATGAGAGCCTCCAGAATCCACCCCGTTCGATTCATCCCCGACCGCGAACCGAACACAACTCTGACGGCGGGGCAGTAGAAAAGCGTTTCCCCCGAAATCGGCCGAGGACTATGTGGACAAATACGGTCCACCTTGCGCCGACGCGCAAGGGTCGCGTATCGACCCCCGCCAACGTGTGGGCCGGTTCCCGCCGTTGGCGTCCCCGGCTCGACCCCAAGGAGTCCTCCCATGACCAACTCTCCCGCCTGGAAAAGACTTAATCCGCCGCCCGAACTCGCCGACATCTTCACGCGCGCCCGCAGCGTCCTGATCGCTTCGAGCAGCGACGAACTGGTGGACCTGGCCTGCGGAGGTCCCGGGTCCAACGCGATGGAAGTAGCCTACACCCTGCCCGACGGGCGCCGCGTGGTTGAGGCGCACGTGGCGCGCGTGCGCAACGGCGTGGCGGCCAACTACGTGGATCCCTACATGCGCCGGCGCGATCCGGACTGCATGGTGATCGCGGACGAGGGGCTGTCGGACAAGCCGCGCTATCGCGACCGCTTCGGCGCCGAGTTCGGCCCGTTGCGTCAGGAGTCCTTCGACTGGCTGGCCACGCAGGACCTGATTGCCTTCGCGTTCGTCTCCGGCCGCGAGGGCATGGGAATGGACTCGCTCGTCGTCGGGCCGGCCAATGCCGGCTTCTTCGCCTTCGGCCTGGCGCTGCTGCAGGGCGTTGTGCCGCTCGCCGAGCTGCCCGACACCTTCAAGCCCGCCGCGATCATCTATGTCGTGCCGCCGTTCCGGCACACATACTTCGAGGGGCGGCAGGTGGTCGTGCACAACCGCCGCGACTCCGTCCACGAACTCTTCTCGTACAACCTGTATCCCGGGCCGAGCGCCAAGAAGGGCATCTACGGCGTGCTGATCGCGCTGGGCGAGCGCGAGGGCTGGGTCACGGCACACTGCTCGACGGTGCGCGTCGTCACCCCCTACGACAACGAAACCGTCATCATGCACGAGGGCGCCAGCGGCGGCGGCAAGAGCGAGATGCTCGAGTTCCCGCACCGCGAACGCGACGGCCGGCTGCATCTGGGCCACAACGTCGTCACCGGCGAGGACCGCTTCCTGGAAATCTCGCGCACGTGCGATCTTGAGCCCGTCACCGACGACATGGCGCTCTGCCACTCGGCCCTGCAGAATGACGACGGCAAGCTGGTGCTGACCGACGCCGAGGACGGCTGGTTCGTCCGCGTCAACCACATCACGCGCTACGGGACGGACTTGAACCTCGAGATGCTGACGGCAACCCCGCCGCGGCCACTGCTCTTCCTCAACATCGACGCCGTGCCCGACAGCCGGGCCCTGATCTGGGAGCACATCCAGGACTCGCCCGGCAAGCCCTGCCCGAATCCGCGCGTCGTCATCCCGCGCCAGATCGTGCCGAAGGTCGTCAACGAGCCCGTGCGTGTGGACATCCGCAGCCTGGGCGTGCGCACGCCGCCATGCACGCGCGAGAACCCCAGCTACGGCATCATGGGTCTGTTCCACATCCTGCCGCCGGCGCTGGGCTGGCTCTGGCGCCTGGTTGCCCCGCGCGGTCACGCCAACCCCAGCATCGTCTCCAGCGAAGGCATGAGCAGCGAAGGCGTCGGCTCCTACTGGCCCTTCGCCACCGGTCGCCGCGTCGACCAGGCCAACCTGCTGCTCGACCAGATTCTCGAGACCCCGCGGGTGCGCTACATCCTGTGCCCGAACCAGCACGTGGGGGCGTGGGAGACGAGCTTCATGCCGCAGTGGCTGGCGCGCGAGTACCTGGCGCGTCGTGGCAACGCGCGCTTCCGTCCCGGCCAGATCGAGCCGTCGCGCTGCCCACTGTTGGGCTACTCGCTGTTCGCGATGCAGATCGAAGGCCGCATGATCCCGCGTTGGTTCCTGCAGGTGAACACGCAGCCCGAGGTCGGCAACGAGGGCTACGACGCCGGCGCCGCCATCCTGCACGAGTTCTTCCGCACGCAACTCAAGAAGTTCCTGCACGCGGACCTGTCGCCCACCGGGCGTCAGATCATCGAGTGCTGCATGGACGGCGGCAGCGTCGAGGACTACGAGAAGTTCCTGCCGATGGCGTGATCGCAGGCGGCATTCAGGGCACTCGGAACATGAGGGCGGCGGACCGACTGGCGATCGCATCGCAGACGGTCACGCCGCCCCGCCATCTTCCGGCACGGTCGCAGTAGCGATACTGCAAGTGGGAGATTCGGGAAGCGAACCGCGCTTTCAACTCGGCGTATCCGGGACGAATGTGCAGGCTGGTGAGGTGGCCTTCGCAATAGGTGGTGATGGCCATCGGCACAATGAAGGCGGAGGTGACCAAGTCCACCGCCTGCAAACCCGCATGATTCAGGCTGTGGCCGAATACCGGCATCTCGGCCAACCGATCATACGCGTCCCCTCCTGCACGGAACTTCTGAGTGAAGATCGAATGAGCGACCTGCGTGTTGCCCTGCGGCAGGCGCGCGTCGGCGACGACAATGCCGTCCTCGTTCCGTTCGCACAAGTACTGCTGGAAGGAAGCGCACAGGGCCTGCATCGATGATGTGTAGATCGCTCGGCCGGCGAACTCCTTCTCGGGGGCCTTCACCCAAACGCGCGCCAAGAGTCGAACCTCGTGCATTTCCAGCAACGAGACGACCTCGTCCATGAACCGGTATGCAAAACGTCGGCGACGGCGTGAGGCCTCGCACGTCTGCTTCCGCAGGTCGGCATCCTTGATCTCGAACAGTATTCGATCCAGAAAGCGCGGCCTCGGATCGGGCCGAGCCACACCCCCGGGATGATATCGTTGCTTCAGATAGAGCAGGTCCCGCGTGAAGTTCGGAAGGCGGCCAGCATCGACCACCAGCATTCCAAGGACGAAGACCGGCTGGACGGGGGAGCTGGCCGAAGGGAGCACTCCGGTGCATCCCGCTTCGTCGACGTAGGCTAGTTGCACCTTCGGAGCCCCCGTCGAGGCCTGTAAACAACCGCTACGGCTACCCGAGGGTAGCCGTAGGATTTGCCGCCTGACGATTGCCAGTAATCGGCTCGGTTCACATGCTGATGGAAGGGTGCGGTTTGCAGCCGGCCCTGTCAAGCGTGCACTTCGCTTCCAGTTGACCCCCCCGGCAGGGGGGCGCCTGTTTCGGAGCGCGCGCGGACGGGTCTGGCGCGCCACTATCGCAGAGAGGAACCCGCCAATATGCCTCGTCGCTCCAAGATCTCGGTCATCGGTGCCGGCAACGTCGGTGCCACCGCCGCCCACTGGGCCGCCTCGAAGGAACTCGGCGACGTTGTCCTGCTCGACATCGCCGAGGGCATGCCCCAAGGCAAGGGGCTGGACCTGTTGCAGGCCGGGCCCGTCGAGACCTTCGACGCCCGCATCAAGGGCACGAACGACTACGCCGACACGGCCGGCTCCGACGTCGTCATCATCACGGCCGGCCTGCCCCGCAAGCCGGGCATGAGCCGCGACGACCTGCTTTCGGCCAACATGAAGATCGTGGGCGCCTGCGCCGCGGGTGCCGCGAAGGCATCGCCGGAAGCGATCCTCATCATCGTCTCGAACCCGCTCGACGCCATGTGCCATGTGGCGCTCGAGGCGTCGGGCTTCCCGTCGCAGCGCGTTGTCGGCATGGCGGGCATCCTCGACACGGCGCGCTATCGCGCGTTCCTCGGCGAGGCGCTCAACATGTCGGTCAAGGATATCCAGGCGCTTGTGCTCGGCGGCCATGGCGACACGATGGTGCCGCTCATCAGCTCCACCGCCATCAGCGGCATCCCGATCACCGAGCTGCTGCCCAAGGACAAGCTGGATGCGATCGTCGAGCGCACCCGCAAGGGCGGCGGCGAGATCGTCGCGCTGCTCAAGACCGGCTCGGCCTACTATGCGCCGTCGGCAGCGTCCGTCCAGATGGCCGAGGCGATCCTGAAGGACCAGCGTCGCATCCTGCCCTGCGCGGCGCTGTGCCGCGGCGAGTTCGGCATCAAGGAGCTCTACTGCGGCGTGCCCGTGCTGCTCGGCCGCAACGGCGTCGAGAAGATCATCGAGGTGCCGCTGACGGCAGACGAGAAGAAGGCGCTCGATCACTCGGCCGCGGCGGTGAAGGAACTCGTCGACGCGATGGCCAAGCTCAAGGCCGCCGGCTGACGCACTCGCAGTCCAGGTGGAAGAATCCGACCCGCGCGCTCCACCGGAGTGCGCGGGTCTTCGTTTGGGCAACGCGTCACGAGGTGCTCTCGAGTGCGACCTGACGGATGCGTTGCAGGTCCTTCTTGCCGGAGCCAAGCACCGGGATCGCCTCGACGGCGACGACGTCGCGTTCGCGCGGAATCCACAGTGCCGGAAGATCGAAGCCCGGCTGCGCCAGCGCATCGAGCGCGGCGCGCACGCGGTCCGGCGGCAGCGTGGTCAGCACGATCAGGCGCTCGCCGCGCTTCTCGTCCGGGATGCCGGTGACGGCGAAGCAGGGTTCGGCCTCGCCGGCGGCCGCCTGCAACGCCTCCTCGACACGGCCATGCGGCACCATCTCGCCGGCGACCTTCGAGAAGCGACTCAGCCGATCGGTGATGAACAGGAATCCCTCGTCGTCGACGTGGGCGATGTCGCCCGTGCGATACCAGCCGTCGAGGAAGGCTTCGGCGGTCAGCTCGGGCCGCTTGTGATAGCCCGCCATCACGTTGGCGCCGGCGACCAGCAACAGGCCCGGCGTGCCGACGGGCAGCGGCGCCAGCGACTCCGGGTCCACCGTGCGCACAGCCACGCCCGGGATCGGCACGCCAACCGAGCCCGGCTTGTGACCGCGCTGGAGCAGTCCCGCCCCGCGCACGTCGGGCGCCGACAGCGCCACCACCGGCGAGGTCTCCGTGCAGCCGTAGCCCTCGATCGGCCGCACGCCGAACTGCTTCTCGAAGGCGTCGGCCACCGAGTCGCGCAGCTTCTCCGCGCCGGTCAGCACGAACTCAAGCGAGGCGAACTCCTCGGGTTCGATCCGGCGCACGTACTGCGCCAGGAACGTCGGCGTGGCGAACAGGTGCGTGACGCCACCGCGGCGAACGGATTCGGTCACTCCCCGGGCGTCCAGCGGGTTCGGGAAATAGGTAATTCGGATTCCGCCCAGGAGCGGCAGCCACAGCGCGACCATGTAACCGAACGAGTGGAAGAAGGGCAGGGCGCCCAACAGGTGCGCATCGTCCGGCAGGCGCACCGCAAGGAGCGATCCGCGGATGTTCGAGACGATGTTCCAGTGCGTCAGCGGGATGCCCTTGGGCGTGCCGGTCGAGCCGCTGCTGTACAGCAGGCCGACGACATCCTCGACATGCGGGGCACGGGTTCGGCCAAGGCGGCGCTCGAGGCTGGCCATCGGCGCGAGCAGCCCGATCGCAAGGCCCAGCAGGCGATCCAGCCCGGTGATCTCGTCGCGCAGGTCCTCGAGGCAGACGATCTCCAGCCCCTCGGGCAGTGCGACGGGCGCCTTCTCGAGGAACACGCGCGACGTGATGACCAGCCGCATGCCGGTGTCCTGGCGAATCTCGTCGAGGATGCGGGTCGAGGCGGTGTAATTGAGATTGACGGAAACGCGGCCGGCGGCGGCGAGGAACAGGTTGGTGAGCACGCCGCCGAGCGTTGGAGGCAGCATGACGCCGACGACCGGGTCGTCGCCGACGCGCGGGCGCAGCTTGTCGCCGAGGGCCACGACGCCGGCGAGCAACTTGAGGTTCGGCAGCGGCTCGTGCGTGGCGTGGTCGGCGACCAGCCGGGCCAGCGGCCGGCGGCGCATGCGGCGGATGGCGGCGCGGTGCAGCGGTTCCTCGTCGCGTCGCCGCAGCCCAAACGCCACAACGAGTTGCTCGGCGATCGCTTGGCGCAGCTCTGCCGGCGGAGTCGTCGGCGGCAGCGGCTTGCCGAAGGCGATGCGCAACGGCGTGCGCCAGCCGCGGCGCGGAGGACGAACCGATCCACCGGCGCCCGCCAGACGACCCCAGCGCGTCTCCGCCCCGCCGTCCACCGCCACCGGCACCAGCGGCACGTCGGTGCCCTCGACGATCTTCTCGTAGCCGCGTTGGAAGGGCAGCAGGGTGCCTGTGCGGCTGATCATGCCCTCCGGGAACAGAGCCACCAGTCCGCCGCGCGCCAGCTCCGCCCGGGCCCGCTCGAGCGCCGCGCCGAGAGCCCGCGGGCCGTTCGTGCGCTCCACCGGAATCGCCCGCGTCACCTTCGCGAACGGCATGACCCACCAGGTCCGCATGACCGACTGCGAAATGAGAAACGGCACCGGGCGGGGGAGCACCGAGGTAATCAGCATCGCGTCGAGGAACGACTGGTGGTTCGACACGATCAGGGCCGCGCCATGGCGCGGGACGTTCTCGAGCCCGCGGACCTCTGGCCGAAAGAAGAGGCGGAAGATCGAGAAGACGAGCCAGCGAAGCAGCGGCATGACCCGGCTGGGCCCCCCGAGGGATGGGATCACGGCGACGGTGCGCATCTTCCCGTTGTTCGTCAACGCGCGATGGCGGGGGCCTCTGGAGACGGGTCCGTGCAGGAACCTGCATGGGGGCCGATGGCCGTGCGGCAAACCTTACGAAAAGGGTTTATCGCCAAGAATCGTGCCAGATTGCCGATTCGTCACGACTCCCATGGAACGTTGTCGTTTCTGGTCTTAGATACGCACCACCCGGACTCCCCCAAGCGCGGCATAGCGGTTGCCCCATGTGGGGTCAGACCGCCTGGAGATGTTGCAGCCATGAAACACGCGCGCAGCCAGTACGGCGAGGATGGGATTCAGGAGTACCTCGACGGCATCGCCGGGTTCCCGGTGCCGACCCGCGAGGAGGAGAGGGCGTTGTTCCAGCGGCTGGAGGCCGGGGACGAAATCGCCCGCGAGGAAATCGTCCAGCGCAACCTGCGCTTCGTCGTCAAAGTCGCCCTGCAGTACCGCGGCATCGGCGTGCCGACGCCGGACCTGATTCAGGAGGGCAACATCGGTCTGATGCACGCGGTCGGCCGTTTCGACTGGCGCCGCGGCTTCCGGTTCTCGACGTATGCGGCCTACTACATTCGGCAGGAGATTCAGGCCGCCCTTCAGCGTCAGGCCAGCATGATCCGCCTGCCGGTGCGCAAGGCGCGGCTGCTGGGACGCATCAACGACGTCTGCCGGCGCCAGCTCGAGCGCGACGGCACGGAACCGAGCGTTGAGGAAATCGCCGGCGAGCTGGGACTCGCGACCGACCGCATCGCCCCGCTGATGGCATTGCGGCAGTCGGTCATCTCCGCGGATGCGGGGCGCTGCGAGGACAGCCCGTCGCTGTACGAGTCGATGCCGTCGGAGCTGCCCTCGGCGGTGGTGACGCTTGAGGAGAAGGAGACCCAGGCCGCCGTCCACAATGTGCTCGAGCTTCTGTCGCCGCGGGAGCGGGCCGTCCTGCGGCTGCGCTTCGGGCTGACCGCGGCCGGCGACGAGCACAGCCTGCGGTCCGCGAGCAAGGTCGTCGGGCTGAGCCAGGAGGGCGTGCGCCGGGTCGAGATGCGGGCGCTGGACAAGCTGCGCCGGCCGACGCTGCGGGCCCGCGTGGAAAACCTGCTGAGCGCCTGAAGCCCGAGTTTCCAGCCTGTCCCAGTGCCCCGCTCCGGGGGATTTCTGCCCGGAGCGGGGGCCCACATTCGCCCCTCTCGAAGCCTCGGACATCCCGAAAGCCTTTGCCCCTGCGGGGGGCGGCGCGGTGACATCCGCCCCGGCGGGTCGGCGGGGGGGATGGTCGTCGCCGGCTCACCGATTCCCGAACCATCGCGAGGTGGAGAATGAAACAGAAAGCTGCAATTTGGGCGCTGTTCGTGGCGCTCGTGCTCCAAGGATGTGCAACCATGAAGCGAGCGGAAGTACCAGCGGTGAAGGACGTTGTTTCGGACGGCGTGCCTGCCGCCGAGCGCGAATTCCGGGCCGCCTGGGTGGCCACGGTGGCCAACATTGACTGGCCGTCGCGGCCGGGCCTTTCCACCGAGGTGCAGCAGCGGGAGGTGATTGCCATCCTGGACACCTTGGCCGAATTGAACATGAACGCCGCCGTCCTGCAGATTCGCACGGAATGCGACGCCTTCTATCCGTCCGACCTCGAACCCTGGTCGCGCTACCTGACGGGCCGTCCGGGCGTGGCGCCCGAGCCCTACTACGATCCGCTGCAATTCTGGATCGACGAGTCGCACGCACGCGGCATCGAGCTGCACGTGTGGTTCAACCCGTATCGCGCCCACGCGGGCAACGACCGCGGCGACGCGGTGCGCGCGGCCAATCACGTGGTCGCGGCCCGGCCCCACATGGCGCGCAAGCTCGCCGACGGCAAGTGGTGGCTCGACCCCGCCATGCCCGAGGTCATCGACCATTCCTTCGACGTCGTCATGGACGTCGTGCGTCGCTACGACATCGACGGCGTCCACATGGACGACTACTTCTATCCGTATCCCTCCTACAACAACAACGCGGACTTCCCCGACGACGACACCTGGAAGGCCTATCAGGCCGCCGGCGGCACCATGTCGCGCGGCGACTGGCGCCGCGATGCCGTCAACCGATTCATGGAGCGGCTCTACGAGGGCATCAAGGCCGAGAAGCCCCACGTCAAGTTCGGCCTCAGCCCCTTCGGCATCTATCGTCCCGGCTTCCCGGCCTCGATCCAGGGCTTCGACCAGTACGATCAACTCTACGCCGACGCGCTGCTGTGGCTCCGCGAGGGCTGGGTGGACTACTGGACGCCGCAGCTCTACTGGCCGATCTCGCAGGTGCCGCAGAGCTACGCGACGCTGCTCGCGTGGTGGGCGCAGGAGAACGTGCACGGCCGCAACCTGTGGCCCGGCCTGGGCACCTATCGGGTGAACAACGACATGACGAGCGCCAACTTCAAGCCCACGCGCGAAGTGGCCAACGAGATCATGGTGACGCGCGCGCTGGTGCCCAATGGCCCCGGCCACGTGCACTTCAGCATGAAGCACCTGCAGCGCAACTACGAGGGCATCGCCGAGTCGCTGCGCAAGGGCGTGTACGCCAAGCCGGCGCTTGTGCCCCCCTCGCCGTGGCTCGATGCGATTCCCCCGACCCCGCCGACGGCCAAAGCCAACCAGGACGGCAACAACCTGGTGATCCAGTGGCAGGCCACCGGCACGGAGCCGGTCCGCTGGTGGGTCGTCTACGTGCGGCAGGGCGGCGCGTGGCGCTACGAGATCGTGCCCGGCCACAAGACCAGCCTGTCGGTGCAGACCCGCGGCACGATCACCCGGACGGAGACCGCCAATCAGGGCATCGAAGTCCGTGAGGTCACGGAGAATGCCCGCCCGGTGGACCGCGTCGCCGTCTCGGCGGTTGACCGTTTGGGCAACGAGAGCCTGCGGACGATCCTTGACGTGCGCTAGGCCCACCTGTCACCCGTTTGCGCGCCCCCGACAGACCTGACGGTCCCGGGGGCGCGTTTCATTTCCGGGCATCCTCGCCGCCTTCGCCCCTTCCATGAATCCGGCCTACCTGCTCGACAACCTCCTCAACCCTCCGCTGCTCTTCTTCCTGCTTGGTGCGGGCGCCGCGCTGGTGCGCTCCGACCTCGAGATCCCGCAGCCGTTCCCCAAGATTCTCTCCCTGTACCTGTTGTTCGCGATCGGCTTCAAGGGCGGGGTGGAGCTCAGCCACAGCGGTCTCGGGGGGCAGACGCTCGCCGTCCTGCTGAGTGCGGTGGCGATGTCGCTCGTGGTGCCCTGCTACGTCTTCTTCCTTCTGCGCGGGCGTCTGGGCGCGGAGAACGCGGCGGCCGTCGCCGCGACGTACGGCTCGATCAGCGCCGTCACGTTCATGACGGCGATTGCGTTTCTGGAGACCAAGGGCGTGCCGTATGGCGGGCACATGGTGGCGGCGATGGCGCTGATGGAATCGCCCGCAATCGTGGCCGGCGTGTTGCTGCTGCGGATGACGACGCGCGCGGGGTCGGCGGCGCCCCTGCCCGCCGGTGGCGCGACGAACGGCATTGCGTGGAACGAGCTGCTGCGCGACTCCTTCTTCAACGGCTCGGTGTTCCTGCTGACGGGCAGCCTGTTGATCGGCGCCGCGACAGGCGACCGTGGTTGGGAGGCGGTCCGTCCACTGACGGACGACCTGTTCACCGGCGTGCTCTGTCTGTTCCTGCTCGACCTTGGGATCGTGGCCACGCGCCGGCTGGAGGCGATTCGCAAGGCGGGGCTGCCGGCGGTGGCTTTCGCTCTCGTGGCGCCCCCGGTGCACGCGGTGGTCGCCATGGTGCTGGCGCGCCTGCTGGGACTGGATCGCGGTGACGCGCTGCTGCTGACGATCCTGGCCGCCAGCGCCTCTTACATCGCCGTCCCCGCCGCCATGCGACTCGCCGTCCCGCGCGCCAACCCCAGCATCTACGTCACGATGGCGCTGGCGTTGACCTTTCCCTTCAACATTGTCGTCGGCATTCCGTTGTACTATTCCATAATCCAGTGGTGGTGGAGTTGATGCGATGGATCCGGTGAAGCGTGTCGAGATCGTGACGGTGGCGGTGGCGAAGCCGCGCTTGCTGGAAGCGCTCGAACGCGCCGGTGTCCCGGGCTACACGATCCTGCGGGCCGCCGAAGGTTATGGCGACCGTGGCCGTCGCATGGCCGACGAAGTGACCGCCGTCTTCGAGAACATGTATGTGCTCGTGGCGTGCTCGCCCGAGCAGGCCGAACGCGTGACCGTCGCGGTCCGCCCGATCCTGGAACGCTTCGGCGGCATCTGCCTCATCTCGGACGCGACCAGCATTAAACACTGATTTGACAGAAGTTCAGTTCGCGCCCGATATTTGTCATGTGCGCTGTAGCGAACGATTCTCCTTGACGCGTCAACGCGTTGGGAGGTTGAGTCGTGTATTCGTTATCGACCGGAATCCCGGGGTGGGGTGCCGGCGGCTTGAGCGATCAAGGAGGCGACTGGATTCCATGAATCGACGCATTGGTACCCCCCATCTTGCGGCGACAGTCCTGGCCGCTGCGCTCGCACTGGCGCCCGGTCACGCGACGGCACAGGACGCGACCGACTTCGAGGCGGCGCGTCAGGCTCGCTTCGAACAGGTGTGGTCGACGGCGGACCAACCCCATCAGGCCGGCCAGTGGGCCGAGTCCGAACAGCTTTACAAGCAGGTGCTCTCCGAGTTCCCCGACTCGCAGCGCGCAGCCCTGCGCGTGGCCATCGCGCAGGAACGTCAGGGCAAGGCCGACGCCTTCGCGTCCTATGATCGGGCGATCGCGCTCGATCCCCAGGGACAGTGGGCGCCCGTGGCGTTGTTCTACAAGGCGCGTGCCGGCAAGCAGGGCGCCCGCGAGAAGGACGCCCGCGCCGCGATCGCGCGCCTGCGCGCCGAACATCCCGACTCGTCCTACGTGGCGCGCGCCGCGGTGCTCGAAGCAGAACTCGACGGACGCAGCACTGAGGCGGCCGAAGCCGAACTCGCGCGCGAACTCGCCGCCGCGGCCGTCTACGACGCCGGCATGGCCAAGAGCAGCGCGCGCGCGGACGAGGAAGCCCTCGTCGAACTGCGCCGCGTGAGCGAGAAGTTCCCCGGCACCGCCGCCGCCCTGCGTGCCCTCGACGCCGAGGGGCATATTTTGTCGCGCAATCGCCGGTTCGAGGAAGCGCTCACGCCTTTCATGCGCATTCTCGAGGCGACGAAGGATGCGGCCCCCAACTCGCGCGCGGTCGAGACGGCAGCAACGCGCCTCGCCGCGCTGCATCATGCGATGAAGGACCACGACGCGGCGCTTAAGGGCTACCTCGACATCGCCGACAACCCGGGCATGACGGCGGGCACGCGCGCGCACGCCCTGCTGCACGGCTCCAGCATCTACTTCGAAATCCTGCAGCGCCGCAGCCGACTCAAGCAACCGATCGAGGACGAGCAGTGGGACGAGTTGCGCCGCATGCTCGACGTCGCCCGCGAGGCCGAAGGGGCCAGCGCACACCACGTCAAGATCGCCCGCCTGATGCACCTTGAGTCCTGGACGTGGCAGCGGCGTCACGAACCGGCGCCCGTCGAGCTCGAGGCTTTCCTTGCCGACTACGAAGGGCCCGAGCACCGCCGCGAGATCGCGACGGCGCGCATCTTCGCCGCCAGCTCGCTCAATCACTTGGGCCGTCACGCCGAGGCCCTCGAGCACCTTCAATGGGTGATGGACGAATACGGTCCGGACGAATGGATCTGGCCGGGATGGCACGGCATCCAGATGGCGTACACCGAGGCGTTCGCCAGCAAGCGGGGCATGGGGGCTTCGCGCGATGAGCTGGTCGAGTTGGCCTCGGCGATCGCGAAGAACTTCCCGGACTTCGGACCGGGCCGCGCGATCGTGGAGAGCAGGGAGAAGTGGGACAGCGAGTATGCCGCCCAGTTGGAGAGCGAGCGCCTGGCGCGCGAACTCGAGGCGGAGCAGGAGCGAAACCGGGGGAGGATTCCATGACGTACCGTGCAGCAGGCAGCGCAATCCGCGGGATTCTGCCCGCGTTGGTGCTGGTGGGGGCGGTGGCCATCGCCGACGAGTTCAAGGGACCATGTCCGGAAGAGACACCCTTCAACGAGTGCCCCGACGCCAAGGCGGCCGGGCCCGGCATCGTACGCCTCGAATCCTGGCCGCACATCGCCAATCCGTTCGAGGTGGACCGCTGCTGCGCGAACTCGCCGGTGCGCACAGCCGCGGAGTGGGCCGCCCACATGGGCATGCCCGGCGACGGCTTCACCGAGTATTCGCAGGCCCATGACGTCGACCACGCGATCTACTGGCGCTACGATGTCTGGGACGAGTGCTTCAAGTTCGACGTCACGCAGAACGTCGCCGATCAGGTCTATCGCGAGTGGATCTGGGCGACGGGGCAGGTGAACCTGACGACGCCGGGCACCTACAAGATCGAGCCGAAGTACAAGAACCACTGGCTGAGCACGCCAGCCTGCTATGTGACGACCGATCCGCCCGTTTACGGTCCCCAGCGCGAAATCCTCGTCAACGAGGGTTCGATTTCGTGCCAGCCGCTGGAGGCCATGGGAGGACTGCCCGACGTCGAGGAGCCGTTCGACGAATTCTACGAGGACATCTGGTCGCTCGACGCCGGGTGGTACAATGACGTCGGGGGGCGGGCCCGCACGGGTGTTCCGGCGGTGGTCGACAGCGTGGGCGGCCCCAACTGCTCCGGCGCGGCCGGTGGCTTCCTGACGCCGAACGAAGGCGACGTGACGCTGATGCAGTCGCAGACGATTCGCCTCGGACCGCTTATCGTCGGGATGGGATTGGGCGACGGCGAGCCGATCTATCAGTCGCCGTGGTGTTCGGCCTCGTCGTGCAAGTTCTCCAAGGGGTACCTCTTCCAGAAGGCGTACCACCTGGAGTCCTGGTGGACGCGCTACTATTGGCACAACGAGGTGTGGTACACGGGCAATCCGTCGACGAACCACAACGAGTACGTCGGTCCGATCTGGTCCGACGTTCACCAAGCGCGTTGTTGTTGGGCACCGTTTACCATCAGTCAGTACACTCCCGGTGGCTGAGCGGGACCGAACCGAAGGCCTGAGCGAAGTCGATTCCCGGCGCGGTGGGGCGCCGAAACGCAGGACGCGAGACCAGGCACCGGAAGGGGTTATGGCGATGTCCAGATTCAGCCTCGTACTCGCCCTGCTGCTCCTGGCAATGGCGGGGTCGGCGTTGGCGCTCGAGGAGCCTCCCGGCATCGCCCCCCGCGATGAGCGCGAGCAGGGCTTCCCCTTCATCGGGCAACGCACGCTCGTCACGCTTCGATACAACTATGACTTCCCGGGTCAGGACTGGCACCGGGCAGTCCAGGAGCAGTTTCAGATCGTGCGGCCCCTGTTCCGCGACCGCGCCGAACTCGTCCACCGCAGCTTGCTCAATCCCTCACCGGACGACATCGCGCTGGCGCGCGCGCTGGCGGACGCCCCGGACGAGAACGTCCCCACACGCATGGTCTTCACGTTCGTAACCAATTGGCAGGACCAGCCGACGACGGCCGCGCTGGTCAAGGCCCGCAAGATGATGCGGCACGACCCGCAACGCCCGTGGGCTGCATTGGCCGAAGCATTCGCCACCTACCAGCTTTGCCTGTTCACCGCGATGGCCACCCACCCCATCCCGGGCATTCCCCTGCCCGATGGACTCGAATCTTACCTGCCGGCGCTCACGACGCTTCTCGACGACGACGACGTCGCGCGCATCCGCCAGGAGGTCCTCGAGTTGGCTTTGAGTCCGAACGACACGCGCTGGCACTGGCGACTGCCGATGATCGCCTACCTCAACCAGACCGGCGACGTGGAATTCCTGAGGGAGCTGCTGGCTCTCGAGCGCCAAGGCTATCGACTCTCGCTGCGCACGAATCCCGACGAGCGTACCGTCAGCGACGCGGTGCTTTCGCTGCTCGAGTGCTTCCGCATCGCCACGCCCGAGGTCATCGCGCTCGGTCGCGAACTGTGCGATCACACGCGCTTGGGCAACTCCCCACAGCCCGGCGGCCCCGCCAGTGCCGGCCGCGTCCATGCCTTCCTGTTTGCCCACTCCGACCACCCCGCCATCCGCGGACACGTCCGCGATCTGCTCGATCCCGCACTCCGTGCCCCTCTCGGCCCGGTCAACGAGCGGTCACTCCTGCCGATCCTGAGCGAGACCTTCTCCGGACCCACCCCGCCCTCCGAGCCCAACGACCGCCGCCTCATCGACAGTTTGAAACGCAGCCACGAACGGCGCATCGACGCCCTCAATGACATCGAAGAGCGGTACCCCACGCGCACGATCAGCCCGCGCTGACGCGAGAGCTCCGGCCTTCCCGCCAGAGCAGGAATTGTTCTGTCCGCGCTGCTCCCCCGTGGTTTCGGCTTGAGCGTCTTCGCCTTCCCGGCGACGATCCTGCCAGATTGTTCGAGCGCTTCGAGTTGCCGTTCGCGGGGGCCCTGTGACGGAAGAGTCGCCAACGCCCGATCAACCCTCCCAGGACCCCGCGCCGGACTTCCTGCCGCCGGACCCGACGATGACGTTCAGTCGCGTCGATTCCTTCCTGCGCGCCGAGTCGTCCGAGGCCATGCACGAGGCGATGGAGTCCCGGAGCATCCCGACGGCGTGGGGCGCCACGTCCCGGGACCGCGAAATCTTCCGACTGGATCGCCGCATCGGCGAAGGGGGGTTCGGCGAAATCTGGCGCGCCGAGCAATCCTCGCTCGCCCGCGTGGTCGCCGTCAAACGCCTCCGCCATGACCTGCCTCCGGAAGTCGGGCAGAACACCGACGACCTCTTCCGGCAGGCCCTGTTCCTGCGCGAGGCGCTGACCACCGCCCGGCTGGATCATCCCTATATCGTTCCCGTCTACTCGCTCGGCGTCGACGAGCAGGGCTTCGATGCTCTGGGCATGAAACTCGTCGAGGGTCTCGAATGGGCTGACGTCCTTGCCGAGGACTTCCGTGCCCTCGAACCCGACCAGTTTCTGCTCAAGCACGTCACCATCCTGCACTCGGTCGCCCAAGCTGTGGCCTTCGCGCACTCGCGTGGCATCCTGCATCGGGACATCAAGCCCACGCAGGTCATGCTCGGCCGCTACGGGGAGGTCTACTTGACCGACTGGGGCCTGGCATTTGTCTGGACCGACTCCCGCGCCGCCGGGGACCAGCAGAACAACCCCAGCTACTCCGCACCCCTGATGGAGTACTCGAACCCGGCCGGCACGCCCGCCTACATGGCGCCCGAGCAGACCTCCCGCTCGGTCGAGCAACTTGGCCCACATACGGACGTGTACCTTCTGGGGGCGACGCTTTACCAGTTGCTGACGGGTCGTCCTCCCCATGCGGCCAATGATTCGCACGAGTCGTTCGAGCAGGCGCGCCGCGGCGAGGTCGTGCCGCCCCGGCAACGTGCCTCCAACCGGGCGATTCCCGCCGAACTCGAGGAGATCTGCCTGCGGGCGTTGGCGCCGCAGCCGGCCGATCGCTACGCCACCGCCGAGCAATTCCTCGAAGCCCTCGATAGTTGGCGAACGGGCTCGCGCCAGCGCCGCGAAGCCGCCGTAATCCTGCATGCCCAGGAGCAGCGCCTCGCCACCAGCACCCTCGCCTACACGGAGTACAACGCGGTGCTCGGCGAACTCGATCGCGCCCGCGTCCTCGCGCCCGCCAACGCGCGCATCGGCGACGTCCAGCAAGTCACGCTGCAACGGTATGCACGAGCTGCCCTCGACAACGACGACCTGGTGCTGGCTCGCAGCCTTTCCGGCCGCCTGACCGATCCCGACGAGCAGCACCGCATCGCCGATGCCGTCGCACTGGCCGAGCACCGGCGTCATCGCCAGGAGACGCAGCGCCGCGCCGCGCTCGTCGGCGTCGCCGCCCTCCTGCTCGTCATCCTTGCCGGAGCCTTCAAGTACTCGCTCGACCAACGCCACGCGGCCGAGCGCCTGATGGAGCAACGCAATGCCGCCGAGCGCGCCAGGGGGTTGGCCGAAGAGGCCCGCGACGAGACCGCCGCGGCCTTGCTTGCCACCGACGAGGCACGCCGCCAGGCCGAGCAGGCCCGTGACGAGACCGCCGTCGCCTTGCACGTGGCCGAGGAGGCCCGCGAACAGGTCGCCGCGGCACTGCGCGCCGTCGAACTCGAACAGTACTCCTCCTCGATGACCATCGCCCGAACGGCGATCGACTCCGGCGACGTGGCCACCGCCCGCGATT
>JAHCAW010000065.1 GCA_019634695.1 Candidatus Sumerlaeia bacterium | reverse complement strand
AAGGGCGGCGTGGTCGGCGAAGGAGAGGTTCAGGAATCCGGGCAGGCGTGGGGCGTCGCCATTGAGCCGAAAGGCCACGCCGGCCGCATGCAGGCCGGCGAGCAGCGCGTGCTCATGGATCCGCAGACGGGCGGCGTCGGCCTGGCGCTCGCGGACCGCCAGCGCCGCGGCCGCGGCGAACGCCCGCGCGAGCGCCACGGCCACCGTGCCGGCGCGCCGCTCGTCCTCCTGCGCCCCACCCGTCAGTTGGGGCATCAGCCGATCGACGCCCGGGCCTGCCAGGCACCCGACGCCGACCGGGCCGTAGAGCTTGTGCGCGGAGAGCAGAACGAAGTCGGCGCCGAGTGCATCGGCGTCGAAGAGCACGCGGGCGGGCGACTGGCAGGCATCGCAAAGCCAAAGCATCCCGTGGCGGCGGGCCAGCTCGCGGGCGCGTTCGACGTCCTGCAAGACGCCGGTCTCGTTGTTGGCGTGCATGAGACAGAGCAGATCGGCCTCGGGCAGTTTGTCGGCCGCGAGCTGCACGGTGCCATCCTCGGCGACGGGCAGCAGGTGCACACGGGCGCGACCGGCGCGCTCGAGAGACTCGAGCGTCTGGCGAATGCAGGCGTGCTCGATCGGGCTGGAGAGAACGCGCAACGGTCGGGCGAGCGCATCGGCAAGGCCGCGCAGGACGAGGTTGGCGGCCTCGGTGGCGCCGGAGGTGAAGACGATGCGCGCGGGATCGTGGAGCCCGATGGCTTCGGCGAGTTCGCCGCGGGCGTGCTCGAGCAGGCGGCGGGCGTGTTGGCCGGCGCCGTGGATGCTCGCGGGGTTGAGGGGCTCGCCGGCGTGCTCGACGAGCGCGTCGCGGACGCGCGGATCGAGCGGCGTGGTGGCGGCATGGTCGAAGTAGCGCATGGGGGCGAAAGCTCTCCGGCGGTGCGTTCGCGCGCGCCGTCGCGATGTGTCAACGGTTGGTGGGCTCGGGAAGTGCTCGCCGGGTCCGCAGGGTCAGGTGCGTCCCGTCGGTGGTGGCCACCAGGGTGCCCTGCGTATCGGTGCGCCAGACGGCGGCGCCGACTTCAGCGAGGCGGGCGAGCACGTCGGGCGCGGGATGGCCGTAGCGATTGCTGCGCCCGCAACTGATGATGGCGACGGCGGGCCGAACCGTCGCAAGCAACGGCATGCCGCTTGAGGTCGCCGCGCCGTGATGGCCGGCCTTGAGCACCGTGCTGCGCAAGTCCGCAGAGGGCAGCGTACGCACCATGTCGAGTTCAGCGGCGGACTCGGCATCGCCCGTGAGCAGGAACGACACGTCACCGGCGACGATGCGCAGGACGACCGAGGCGTCGTTGCGCTCGAGGCCTCCGGCAACGAACGCCTCGGTGGGGTGCAACACGGTGGCCTCGATCTCCAAAGACAGGTGCATCGTCGCACCGCGCCGAACGGTGGCCACCTGCGTGCCGGTGGTCCGCACGGCCGTGTCGAGCGCGCGCCAGACTTGCGTGTCGGCCAACGAACCGCCGGTCAGGACGATGCCGGGACGAAGGGCCTCCACGATGGCCGCCGCGTCGCCGATGTGGTCCGCGTCCGCATGCGTGAGCACAAGGACGTCGAGCGAGTCGACGCCGAGCAGGGCCAACTCGCGCACGAGCACCCCGTTGCGCGGCGGCCCGGCATCCACGAGCATCGTGGCGCCGTCACGCGCCTGCACCAGAATCGCGTCGCCCTGGCCGACGTCGAGGAAGGTGACGCGCAACAACTCCGGCGCCGGACGCGCGAGAGGTATCCATAGAGCCAAACCCAACGCGGCGACCGCATGCAGCGCGGCGGCCATGCCGCCATCGAGCGGCGTGAACCGCGGCCGCAGACGAATCCAACGCCCGGCCAGCAAGACGGCCCAGTACAGGCCCGCCGCAAGGGCGGTCCACGGCGCCGCGCGCATCGCCGCTCCGGGCAACGCCGAGAACGCGCGCGAGAGTCCCTCGGCCGCGAGCAGGCACGGATCGAGCACGGCGAACAGCACCACGCCGAAAGCGGGAATCGCCCACGCCAGCAGCGCCGCCGCGAAGCCCACTCCCAGCAACGCGCCGAGAAAGGGCAAGACGACGGCATTGGCCAACGGCGCAACGAGCGAGACCTCGCGCAAGTGCGCGGAGAGCACGGGCAGCAACGCGAGTTGGATGCACGTCGACAGGAAGATCGTCTGCACGATGCGGATCAGGGCGGTCAGTCCCCAGACGCCCTTCCAACGTCGGCCGATCGCCTCCTCGAGCGCGATGGCACCGGGCATCGCGAGCACGATGGTCAATGCGCACAGGAACGACAGTTGGAAATCGACCTGCCAAAGCGCAAGCGGCCGAGCGACCAGGAAGACCAGTGCAACGCTGGCGAGCATACCGAGCACATCGACGTGACGGCGCAGCATCGGCTGAAGAAGGAAGAGGGTGACGAGACAGGTGGCGCGCAGGGCGCTGATGCGCAGGCCGGTGAGCACGCAGAAGAGCACGAGGCCACCGATGACGAGAAGAACCCGACCGCGCCCCTCGATGCCGAGGGCCGCGGCGAGCAGGGCCAGCAGGACGCCGACAAGGCCGGCGTGCAGGCCGCTGACGGCGAAGATGTGCAGTAGGCCGGCGCGGCGAAAGGCTTCGCGTTGCGCGGGCGTCAAGTGCTGCGTGCGGCCCAGGGTCGCCGCGACAAGGACGGGCCCGGCGCGCTCGGACAGGTGCGCGAGCATCGTCGCCTCGAGGTGCTCGGCGGTGCGCCGCATCGCGAGGCGAAAGCGCGCCCAGCTCGTGCGCTGCGTGGGCGACTCCGACTCCCACGTCGTGGCGCGGAACATCGCGGGCGTGCCCTGCGACGCGAGCCAGTACTCGGGATCGCCGGGCGCCGGATTGCCGGAGGTGGTGAGCAGGCGACCGACCGCCTCGAGGTGGTCGCCCGGCGCGAGGTCGGGCATCGGTGCCTGAACATCGTGCGAGAGCCATACCGCGATCGGAACGGGCATCGTCACGACGGCGTCGGGGTGCTGGATGCGTGCGCCGGGCGCGACGAAGACGCGCACCCGTTCGCCCGTGCGGCGCGCCTCGCCGGCGATGGTGCCGCGCAGCACGACGACGGCGCTCGAGACCGCCTCGAACTCGGAGAGTTGCTGGCGGGCCTGCCGCTCGGCCGTGTTGTGGGGCGCCATCAACGCGAGGCCGAGCGCCGCGAACGTGACCGCGAGCAGCGGAAGACGGAAGCGGTCGCGCCCGGACAACAGGATGGCGAGCGCCAGCGCGACTGCCAGGAACAGGAATGCGGGAAGCGGATCGAGGTCGAGCGTGCGGCTCCACACAATGCCGGCGATGAGGGCAAGCACGGCGACGAGGCTCGGGCGCGGCACCTCGCGCTCGGCGACGAACTCCATGCGACACGCTCCCGTCGGACTGGCACGGCACGCCTCTTCCTTGCGAGTGGCGGAGCCGCGCGGCAAGCGGGAAGGCTCAGCGAATCTGCCAGGAATCGCGAACGGGCGGGGCCGCGACGGCGAACGTCACCTCGGTGAGCGCGCTCCAGGTCGTGCCGTTGCGCGCGCGGGCCTTGATCGTGGTGGTGTGCGTGATGGGGATCGCGAGGCCGCTCGCGCCCGAGAGCACGCCGGTGGCCACGGCGCCGCCGACGGCGCGGGGGTCGGTGCCGTCGAGCGTATAGTGGATCGTGCCGGAAGGTGCCGTGGCGACCGCCTGGAAGCCGGCCGGGACGACGCCGCCATGCTGGTTGAATTCGGGCGCATCGACCGCGGGATAGAGTCCCGCGTTGCGCAGTTGCCCGAGAACCACCGTGGTGCGCGACGACGGCGTGGCGTTGAAGAAGCTGTTGAGGACCCAGTTGACGTTCGTGCGCCAGTCCACGTCGCGCGTGCGCGGGGATGTGGGCGTGAGCCAGTCGCCCCAGCGCGCGGATTCGGCGACGATGGCGAGTTCGATCTCGGCGACGCGCGCCTGATAGCGCGCCGTGCAGGCCTCGGGCGTGAAGGCGCCACCGTGGAAGAAGTGCTTCCGGACGCGGTCTGCGAAGGCGATCGCGTACTCGGGATTGGTTTGCAGCCGCGTGTGGAGCCACCACGGGTTGAAGTTGGTCTGCAGGGCGAGCTGCGAGGGGAGCGAGACGTTGACGCGGTTCAGGCTGATGCCGCTCTGGCGGGAGAGCGAATGCTCGTTGTCGTGCGGCAGCCACTTGATGCCGTCGGGTTCGGCGCGGTTCACCATGGCGTAGAGGTTGCGGGGCATGCGGTTGCTGAAGGGCGGGCCGATGGGCATGTCGGTGGCGCCGGTGAAGAAGACGATCAGCATGTAGTCGATGAGGTTGTCGGCGTCGAGATAGCGCGGATACTGTGGATTCGGCGTGCCGTCGGTGTTGCGGCCCTGGATGCGGAAGTAGTCGGCGGCGGTGGCGACGCCGGCGTTCACGATGCTCCAGAGGGCAAAGTAGAAGTCGGTGGTGCCGTCGACGGCGTAGAGGTGGCCGTCGTCGTTGTCGGACTTGAGGACGTCGAAGTCGTCGCGATTGCCGCCGAGGTAAGAGCGGGCGAAGTGCGAGTCGGCGCGCTCCTCGGTCTGAAAGAGG
Organism: Candidatus Sumerlaeia bacterium; assembly: GCA_019634695.1. Lineage (GTDB taxonomy): Bacteria > Sumerlaeota > Sumerlaeia > SLMS01 > JAHLLQ01 > JAHCAW01. Next base: position 15,781 of record JAHCAW010000065.1, on the reverse strand, counting down.
CCCCAATAGACGCCGTTGAGATAGAGGTGGAAGAAGAAGCCGCGGGTGTAGGGATGTCCAAGGTCGCGCATGGTGTCGCGGCTGAAGGGGTCGTCGAGCCAGGAGGCGAAGGCGGCGTTGCTGAAGTTCCAGGAGAAGTTCTGGGCGGTGCGGAAGTCGATCTTGTCGAAGGAGGATGCGCCTTCGTCGCCGAAGAGCGGGTACTCGATCCTGGAGTCGCCGTACTCGTTGCGCATGACGATGCGGAAGGAGTGCTTGGGGTTGCGCGTCGAGCGACTGACGCCGCCGCGGATGCGCAGGCCGGCGTTGACGTGAAAGGCCTCGGTGCCGTCGCCATGGAGCATCTCGACGGCCGCGGGGCGCTCCCACTCGATGCCGTCGCCGGCGGGGTTGGAGTAGATGCCGGTGGTGGCGTCGAACAGGTTCGGCAGATCGGTGGTGACGAAGATGGAGGGAACGGCGCGCAGGGCGCCGAGCATGAGCGGGCCGTAGGTGGCGTGGCCCGTGATGCGCGCATCCATGCCGTAGTCGATCGCCTGGCGGGTGGAACCTGGGCCGGAAGGCACGAAGGGATCGGGCCATGCGGCGGAGGGCTTCGTGGCCGGCTGGGCGACGATGTCGGCGAGGAAGAGATAGGTCTGCGTGTCGACGTCGGTGGGGAACCATCCGTCGCGAAGGGCCGTCGCGCGCAGCACCGTGGTGCGCGTGATGGGAATCGGGCCGGAGTAGACGAGGCCGTTGGTGGCCGACGGGGTGCTGGCGTCGAGCGTGTACTTGATCGTGGCGCCGGGCGTCGCGCAGGTGATCTCGACCGCGAAGGGGTCGGTGAAGAAGCCGCGACGGACGGAGAAGCGCGTGTCGGCGACGAAGCCCGCCGCAGCCGGCCCGTTGGCCGCACCCGGCGTGGCCGTCGCAAAGTAGCCGTCCACGCCGTTCGACCCACGACCGTAGGAGATGTCGCGCGTCTGCTCCGGGTAGTCATGGAATCCCGAGACGATCGTCGTCCCGTCGGGCGCGACGAGCAGCACGTCCTCGCCCTGCGCATCGAGCCGGAACGAGGTGTGCAGGTAGCCGCTCGCGTCGAGGTAAGCCGCGGAGCTGGTGGCGTTGCCGGAGGCCATGACGAGCAGGAAGCCGCCGGCCGGAATGCTGGCCGCCGCCGAGGCCGGGAAGATCCACTTCGTCAAGTTGTTCGCGTTGTCGGTCAGGTGCCAGCCGACCAGACTGACCGCGCTGGCCGACGGGTTGTAAATCTCGATCCAGTCGGGGTTGTTGCCTTCGCCGTCGGTGAAGGTGCCCCCGTTGCTGGCCATGAATTCGGTGACGACCGGTTGCTGGGCGATGGCGCCGCCCAGCCCTGCGAGGAGCACCAGAGTGGTCAGCGCGGCCGCCTGCGGGGATCGCATCGGGGGAATCCGTCGGGGCCGAAATGTCGGCGGCAGAGAGCGAGCAAGGGGCAGACCACCGGCTGGCAGGGCCACTCGCGTCGCAGCAGGATGGCTGAATCGCCCGGCAAGTCAACGACTGTCAGGCAGGAACGGACCAGCCCAGGGTGTCGGCGGACGAACGTGCGGGTGTACGATCTGGAACGTCCCGAAGCCAGAGCCGGCCGAGATGGAACCGGGATGAGAGCACGGGCTTCGTGAGCCCTTTATCCGTTCCGACAAGGGAATGTGCCGAGCACTTCCGGTCGTGCTTGCCGTCTGAGGGGTCGCCCTGTCAGGGTGCGTGCGCTTTGGGTGACCCATCCGGGTTGCCGCAGGCGATCGAGATCGCTCGACGGATGCGGGCACTTCCCGCTCCCCCAGTCTCGAAGGACACCGGCCCCCCTTCCACCGATGCTCTTCGTCACGTTTCTTCTGCTACCCTTCCTCGGTGCCGTGTTGGCGTTTCTGCTGCCGCGCGACCGACTGCCTGCCTCGACGCCCTGGGTGCTGACGCTGGTGACGACAGGGCTGTGTCTGGTCCTGCTGGCCGGCCTGACCTTCGGCGGCGGCGAGGCGCCGGTGGCGGTGCATGCCGCGTGGATGCCGCAGGTGGGGTTGAACTTCTCGATCTGGCTGGACGGGCCGGCGCTGTTCTTCGCGTGGCTGGTGGTCGGGATCGGGTTCCTGATCTTCTTCTACGCCGGCTTCTACATGGACCCGAAGGACTCGCCGTGGCGGTTCTACGGGACGATGTTGTTCTTCATGGGCTCGATGGTGGGCGTGGTGGTGTCGCGCAACGCGATGCTGATGTTCCTGTTCTGGGAGCTGACGTCGATCTCGTCCTTCATCCTGATCGGCCACTGGCACGAGAAGGCAACGGCGCGTGCGGGTGCGTTGCGGGCGCTGATCGTGACGGGCAGCGGCGGGCTGTGCTTGCTGGCGGGTCTGGCGGCGCTGGTGTGGATCGCCGGCGCGTCGGGGCTGGACGTGGCGAGCTGTCTGGAATGGGATCAGTTGTGGGAGAACCGGGCGGTCTACACCGGACACGCGGCGGCGCCGTGGGTATTGCTGCTGCTGTTGCTCGGGGCATTCACGAAGAGCGCGCAGTTCCCGTTCCATTTCTGGCTGCCGGGAGCGATGGAGGCGCCGACGCCGGTGTCCGCGTTCCTGCACGCGGCCACGATGGTGAAGGCGGGCATCTATCTGCTGGGGCGGTTGTATCCGATCTACTCGGACATGACGCTGTGGCTGTGGCTGGTGGGTGGCGCGGGCGTGCTGACGATGGTGGTGGGCGGCTTCATGGCGATGGTGAGCCGCGACCTGAAACAGTTGCTGGCGCACTCGACGGTGAGCCAGCTCGGGCTTCTGACGGCGTACTACGGTTTCGGCTTCGCGCGTGCGGGATCGGAAGCGCCGCTGCCGCTGGACCTGATGCTGGTGCTCAGCCATGCGCTGTTCAAGGGCGCGCTGTTCATGATCGTCGGCGTGATCGACCATGGGTGCCACACGCGCGAGTGGACGCGACTGGGGGGCCTGCGGCGCACAATGCCGGTGACGATGGCACTGACGCTTGTTGGCTGCGCATCGATGGCCGGTGTGCCGCTCACGTTCGGCTTCGTGGCCAAGGAGCTGTTCCTCAAGGCGTCGCTCGCCTTGCAAACCGACGTGGCGTTGCTGCGGTACGGCCTGCCGACGGTGGCAATCCTGGCGAGCCTGTTCACCGTGGCGTACTGCCTGCGGATGGCAGTGTCGCCCTTCTTCGGCAAGCCTCGCGACCCGGAGATTCACCCGCACGAGGGCGGCGTGGGCCTGCTGATTTCGCCGGCGCTGCTGCTGGTGCTGTGCCTGGCCGCGGGCCTGTACGTTCCGATTCTGGAGCGCCCGCTGGCGGCGATGACGAACGCCGGGTTCTACGGAACGGCGAGCAGTTTCGTCGTCGGGTTCTTTCATCATGCGGACAAGCTGCTGGCGATCGCGGCGTTCCTGTTCGGCGTTGGGACGCTGGTGTTCCTGGCGGGGGGCTGGCTGCTGGCGCGCTACGAGGCGGCGGGCAGTCCGGCGATCTTCCGGACCAGCTATGAGTTGTTGTTCGACAAGTGGATCCCCGCTTTCGCGGGCTGGTTGGCGGCGACGGTGCAGCCGGCCTCGCTGTCGACGAACGTGATGCGGACGCTGCTCGCAGCCGTCGTGCTGTTGATCGCGGCGGGCCTTTCCGCGTCGTTCGAGTTGCCGCGCGCGGACTTCGACCATCCGCCGGTACTCGCGATCGGCCTCGGGGTCCTGATCGTGGCGTGCCTGCTGCTGGTGCTGATGCACAACGTCGCGCTGATTCGCGTGATCGCCATGGCGCCGCTGGGTTTGTTCGTGGCGCTGCTGTTCCAGATCTTCAAGGCACCGGACCTTGCCCTGACGCAGATCCTCGTCGAAGTCGTCATGCTGGTGGTGCTGTTGCTGCTGGTGTTCCACCTGCCGCAACAGATGCTGCCGCCGCGTCGGCCGTTCCGGCTGCCGTGGCGCGTGCTGCGGGTGGCGCTGGCTCTGGCGGGCGGAGCGGTGCTGGCAGTGCTTTCGCATTCGGGCTTCGCACGCGACCTGCCGGGTGGGCCGACGTTCGCAGGCGAACCGCGCGTCAGCCGGTACTACCTGGAGAACTCCAAGCAAGCGGCGTTCGAGACGGCCGAGGAGGCGCTGGCGGCGGGCTACCCGGCCGACGTGCGCTACCATCACGGCGGCGGCGGCAAGAACGTGGTGAACGTGATCCTGGTGGACTTCCGCGGCTTCGACACGCTGGGCGAGGTGGCGGTGCTCGGCATCGCGGGGCTGGGCGTTCTGTGCCTGTTCACGCTGCGCCGGACGCACGCGCGATCCCCCGAGGGCAGGGCGCTGGCGCTGCGCGAGGTGCAGCGCGTGAACGAGAAGTTCGACCCCGAGGGCAAGGTGCGCACACCGGTGGTGCCGCGAAAGATGTGGCCGGCGCCCTCGCTGATCGTGTCGGAGATGGCGCGCATCGTGCCGGGGCTCATGCTGGTGCTGGCGGTGGTGCTGTTCCTGAGCGGGCACAACTCGCCCGGCGGCGGCTTCATCGCGGGCCTGCTGGCCAGCGTCGCCTTCACGACAGTGCTCGTCTCGTTCCGGCGTCGCGACGCGCAGCCCGTGCACGACTTCGACTACTTGCGCCTGCTGCCGCTCGGGCTGACCTTCGCGATCGGCACCGGCCTGGTCGCCATCGTCCTCGGGCTGCCCTTCCTGACATCGGGCTACACCTACGTCCACCTGCCCTTCTTCGGCGAGGTGGAGTTCGCGTCGGCGGCACTGTTCGACCTCGGCGTCTTCCTTGCCGTGCTGGGCACGACGCTGATGATCATCGAGCGGCTGGGGAGGGACTGACCATGGCATTCCTCGCGTCGTTCGTCGTCTTCGTGTTCGTCTCGGCCGGCCTGTACCTGCTGATGAAGCGCAACCTCTTCGAGGTGCTGCTCGGGACGATCGTGCTCTCGCACGGAGTACACCTGTTCCTGCTGTCGATGAGCGGCTGGAGGGCGGGGACGCTGCCGCCGATCCTGCTGCACGACGGGCCGCATGACGTGTCGGTGTACGTGGATCCGTTGCCGCAGGCGCTGATCCTGACGGCGATCGTGATCTCGTTCGGCGTGACCAGCTTCCTGGTGGTGCTGATGATGCGCGGCTACGAGGAGACCGAGTCGCTCGAGGCGACCGAGGAACCGCGCGGCGAGGGGGAAGCATGAGCAACGTCGTGCTGCTGCCCATCCTTCTGCCGCTGATCGGGGCGGTCGCCTGCCTGTTCCGGCGGCGCTCGTTGCGATTCCAGCAAATCGTTTCCGGGGCGGTGTCGCTGGCGTTGCCGCTGGCCTGTCTTGCGCTGCTGCTGGAAGTGCGAAGCGAGGGAACGCAGGTGCTGCGGCTCGGGAGCTGGCCGGGCGCGTTCGGCATCGTGCTGGCCGTGGACCTGTTCGGCGCGATGCTGATGACCGTGTCGGCGACGGTGCAGGCGACGACATGGTGGTTCCTGGTGGCCGGAGGCGTGGAGCGCGACCAGGAGTCGTTCCTGATGCATCCGCTGCTGCTGCTGCTCGGCGCGGGAGTGAACTGGGCGTTTTCGACGGGTGACCTGTTCAACCTGTTCGTCAGCTTCGAGATCATCCTGCTGGCGAGCTACGTGCTGATCAGCCACGGCAACGAGCGCTCGCAGTTGCGCGAGTCGATCAAATTCGTGGTGCTCAACATCATCGCCAGCGCGCTGTTCCTGCTGGGCGCCGGCTACACGTACGGCGTGTTCGGCTCGCTGAACTTCGCGGAGCTGGCGGTGCGGTTCGCGCAGGCGGGCTACCCGCCGGAGTCGCGCGTGCTGGGCACGCTGTTCCTCGTGGTGTTCGGCATGAAGGCGGCCGTCTTCCCGCTGTTCTTCTGGCTGCCGGACGCGTATCCGAAGGCTCCGCGCGGCGTGCTGGCCCTGTTCGCGGGCGTGCTGACGAAGATCGGCGTCTACTGCCTGTACCGCATCTTCACGCTGCTGTTCCGCGATCCCGTGGCGTTTCAGGAGTGGTTCCAGCCGCTGATCCTGGGCATCGCCGGTTTGACGATGATCATTGGCGTCCTGTGCGCGTTCGGGCAGTACTCGTTCCGGCGCATCCTGGCCTTCCACATCGTCAGCCAGATCGGCTACATGGTGTTCGCGCTGGGAATATTCACGCCGCTGGCGCTCGCGGCGGGCATCTTCTTCATCGTGCACCAGATCGCGGTGAAGGCCGCTCTGTTCCTGGTGGGTGACGCGGTGGCGGTGAACGTGGGCAGCGAGGAGCTGAAGAAGATCTCCGGCGTGGCGCACCTGTCGCCGTGGCTGGCGATGCTGTTCCTGCTGGCGGCGTTCTCGCTGGCGGGCTTCCCGCCGCTGAGCGGCTTCTACGGCAAGTACGGCCTGGTGGTGGAAGGGCTTGCGGGCGGACATGGCTTCATCGTGGCGGTGTCGCTGGTGACGAGCGTGTTCACGCTGGCGAGCATGATGAAGATCTGGCGCTATGCGTTCTGGGGCGAACGGCACGAGGGCATGCCGGAGCGACCGGTCAACGTCGGTGTGATCGCGGCGACGGGCGGGCTGGTGGCCGTGACGCTGGTGATCGCCGTGGCCAGTGGCTGGGTGATGGCGCTGTCGGTTGAGTCGGCAACGCAGATGCTGGACCGTGCGGACTACGTCGGGGCGGTGTTGGGCGAACGGGGCGTGGAGGCGCTGCGGGCTGCGACGAGCAGTGGGTTGCTGGAAGTGGCGGAGGTGCAGCCATGATCATGCTGCTGTTCCTGGCGTTCGCGTTCGCCCTGCTCGTGGGGTTCTCGGGGGCCAGCCTCGTGCTCGGGGTGGTCGTGGCGTTCTGCGTGATGGCGGTGCTGCCCCAGCTCCCGATCTCGGGTTCCGTGACGATGCCGACGCTGGACTCCGGCAAGCGCCTCGTGCGCTACACGTGGAACGTGCTGGTGTTCCTATTCGACTTCCTGTGGGACCTGATCCTGTCGAACACGGTGCTGGCGCTCGACGTGTGGATTCCAAAGGACTACTATCGGCCCCGATTGCTCGAGGTGCCGATCGCGGACCTGACGGACTTGCAGATTGCGTTCCTGGCGATGCGCATCTCGCTGACGCCGGGAACGCTGAGCGTGGACGTGACGGCGGACCGCCAGCACCTGCTGGTGCATGCCATGTACCCCAAGTGCGACGGGCAGGACGCAAACTACCTGCGACGCCCGATCGACATCCTGCGGCGCGAGGTGTAGACCATGGACGTGCTTCCGCATCCCTTTCCGATTATCTGTTTCGCGGGCCTGCTGGCCGCGCTGGTGATGGTTCTGTACCGGGTGATCCGCGGGCCTCACGTGCTGGACCGCATCATGTGCGTCGAGGCGGTGACGCTGATCTCGGTGTGCCTGATGGGGGTGTGGCAGGTGACGGTCGGGTCGCGTTACTTCTTCGACGCGGTGCTGGTGCTGTCGATCGTGGGCTTCATCGGCACGGTGCTGCTGTCGCGCTATCTCGAAAGCGGAGGCCTGTTCCGGGACTGAGCCATGGCAGACATCCTCTTCATCTTTATGATGCTGAACGGCATCTTCTTCATCCTGACGGCGGCGCTCGGGATCGTGAAGTTCCGCGACATCTACACGCGGCTGCACGCGGCGACGAAGGCGGCGACGTTCGGGTTCGCGTTCATCATCATGGCGGTGGCAATGCGGACGGGAACGCCGACGGACGTCACGAAGGCGCTGGCGGCGGTGCTGTTCCAGTTCCTGACGGCGCCGATCGCGGCGCACATGCTGGGCCGGGTGGCGATCCAGCGGGGCATCCGCCCGATCCTGAGCCCGCGGGGCGAGACGGCGCCGGTCCAATCCCGTTGACCCCGACGGCGGCGGGGCAAACGGTGCACCCTAGCATTGCACCCTTGGCGGACTCACTCCCCCACCGACGCGAGCGCCCCGCATGACCTCGTCCCGCCAGAACTCCCGCGCCGCCAGCCGCCAGCGTTGCGACCACGCGCAGGAGAACGCCGAGGACTACGTCGAGCTGATCGCGGCGCTGCAGCGCGAGTACGGTGCAGCCCACAAGAGCGACATCGCGGTCCGGCTCGGCGTCAGCCATGTGACGGTCCACAAGACGGTCAAGCGCCTGAAGAGCCTGGGGCTTGTGCACGCGGAGTCCTACCGCGCGGTGTCGCTGACGGCCGACGGCGAGCGCATGGCCGTCGAAGCCCGCGAACGCCACGAGTTGGTGCTGCGCTTCCTGGGCCATCTTGGTGTCTCGGCCGAGGCGGCCGAGGACGACGCCGAGGGCCTCGAGCATCACTGCAGCCCCGAGACGCTCGAACGCATCGTCGCCTTCTGCACAACGATGGAACGGGATGGCCAGTACAAGAGGGCGGCAAGCAAGAAGGGGAAGGGCAGGGGGATGAAGGCAAAGAGCGGCAGTTGAGGGCGTTGGGATGAATGGTGTTGGATGGGGACTGTGAGTTAAAAGGCAGAAGGCGGAAGGGATGGGCCCCTTCCGCCTTCTGCTTCTTGTGTTCTGTCTCTTGCGTTCCTCAGAACGGTCTCTCGCGCATGGTGGCGGCCATGATGGCCTTGGCGGTGTGGAGCCGGTTTTCGGCCTCCTGGAAGACGACCGATTGCGGACCGTCGATGATGGCGTCGGTGACTTCGTTGCCGCGGTCGGCGGGCAGGCAGTGCATGTAGACCGCTTCCTTCTTGGCGAGCTTCATCCGGCGATCGTCGCAGATCCAGTTCTTGTACTTGGCGTTGAGCTTCAGGCACTCCTCCTCGTTGCGGCGCAGTTGGTCCTGCGTCTTGAGGTCGAGGCGCTCGCTCATCAGGTCGAAGGCGCCCCAGCTCTTGGGATAGACGACGTCGGCGTTCTCGAAGGCGGCGTCCATGTCGTCGACCACCTCGAACTTGGTGCCGGCGGCGGCGGCGTTGCGGTGGGCGTCTTCCATGCACTTGTCCATGAGCTTGTACTCGGGGGGCATGGCGAGGGTGACGTCGAGGCCGAAACGGGTCATGAGCGTGATGAGGCCCTGGGGAACGGACAGGGGCTTGGCGTAGGACGGGGCGAAGGCCCAGGAGACGGCGATCTTGCGCCCGCGCAGGTTCTTGCCGAAGATCTCGCGCATGGTCATCAGGTCGGCAAGCGTCTGGGTGGGGTGGTCGATGTCGCACTGCATGTTAATGACGGGCACGTCGGTGGCGTCGGCGACTTCGCGCATGTAGGAGTTGCCGGCGCCGGGGATGAGGTCGTGGCGGATGGCGATGCCGTGGCCCATGCTGCCGAGGATGATGCCGGTGTCGCGTGCGGTCTCGCCGTGGGAGATCTGGGTGGCGGACGAGTCGAGGAAGTGGGCGTGTGCGCCGAGCTGCGTGGCGCCGGCCTCGAAGGCGTTGCGCGTGCGTGTGGACTTGTCGAAGAAGAGCAGGTAGATCGTCTGGTGGGGCAGCCAGAGCGTGGAGCGGCCGTTGCGGAAGTCGGCCTTCATGCGGTCGGAGAGATCGAGCAGGTGGTTGATCTCCTCGACGGTGAAGTCCTGCGTCTCGATGTAGTCGCGTCCCTTGAGGTTCATGCGGGTGGCTCCTGAATGGGGATGAGTGGTCGTGTGATGGTTACTTGCCGTTGCGGGGATGGGCGTCGCAGTAGGTCTGCGGGAAGGCGGCATAGAAGGCGGCGCACTTGGTGAGGTGCTCGATGGGCACGCGGTCGTTGACGGTGTGGGCGACGGCTTCTTCGGCGGGGCCAAAGCCGACGCACGGAATGCCGAACATGCCGGCGATGGAGACACCGTTGGTGCTGAAGGTCCAGCGGCCGGGCTTCTGGCGCTTGCCGAACAGGCGGCGATAGGTCTCGACGGCGCCGTTAACCTGCGGAGCGTCCTCGTCGTAGCACCAAGTCGGGAAGTACTTCTCGGTCTCGTAGACAAGCCCGGTGTAGCTGGGGCGGGCGTAGCGCAGGATTTCGACGGTGCCGGCGACGCCGACGCGCTTCATGGCCTCCTTCACCTGCTTGACGGCGAGTTCCTTGGTCTCGCCGGTGGTCAGGCGCCGGTCGAGATGGATGAAGGCCTCGCCGGGCACGGCGCACATGCTGGGCGTCTTGCAGTCGATGTAGGAGACTGTGATGGTGCCCTTGCCGAGGAAGGGGTCTTCCTTGAGCTGGTCGTTGAGCTTCTCGATCTCGTTGACGACCTTGGCGATCTTGTAGACGGCGTTGATACCCTTGTGCGGCATGGAGCCGTGGCAGGAGCGGCCCTTGACCGTGACGCCGATCTCCATGCGGCCGCGCTGGCCGCGCAGGATCTTGCAGTCGGTCGAGTCGGTGACGATGCAGCACTCGGGCGTGATACCCTCCTCGCGATGGAGGTACTGCCAGCACAAGCCGTCGCAGTCCTCCTCCATGACGGTGCAGCTCAGCAGCAGGCTCCACTCGCTGGTGTCGATGCCAAGGTCGCGAATGATGCGGCCGGCGTAGACCATCGCAGGGATGGCGCCTTCCTGATCGCCCGCGCCGCGGCCCCAGACGTAGCCGCCCTCGACCTTGCCCTTGTAGGGATCGTGCTTCCACTCCTGCGGGTCGCCGACGCCGACGGTGTCGACGTGCGCGTCGACGGCGATCAGGCGCGGTCCCTTGCCGACGCGCGCCAGCAGGTTGCCCATCTTGTCGGTCCAGATGCGATCGAACGCGCCGACCTCCTTCATCTCCTGCTTGATGCGGGCGATGACCTTCTTCTCCTCGCCGCTCTCGGACGGGATGGCGACCATGTCGCGCAGGAATGCGACCATGGGCTTCTCGTACTTCTCGGCCTGCTTGCGGATCTTCTCGTAGTCGAGCACGATTGGATGGACCTCCTGTGGGCGTTCGCCCGGAAAGGGGGAGCACCGTGCGCCTGCGGCGGGCGCTGGGTCAATGACGACGCGGGGCCTCGGGCATTCGGGTTTCCTTGACGGGGCCTCGGGGCTGGCCCACGCTTGCAGCAATCTACTAATTAGTACCAAATCAGCAGGAAAATAGCAGGTGCGCCCATGCGCATGCCGAAGATCCCTCCGAAGCTCCAAGGCCTCCTAGCCGATGCTGTTCAGAAGCCTGGATTATTGGAGAAACTGGGCTTAACGCTCGCGAGCCCTACCGGGGAACGCGCCTATTCTCACTGGGACGAGCTGCTGCGCCTCCCTGCCCCGGAGGGGATAGCACACAGTCAGTGGTGGCTGGCGTTGAAGCTGGCGCGCCGGGCGGCGTCGCAGCCGATCGCGCTGACGGACGGTCAAGGGCGCCCGTTCGTCTTCACCGTTCCCGTCTCCGTGCAGGAGGCCCTGCATGCGATCGACACCGGGTCGGGCGGGCTGACCTCCGTCCCCGAGGCGGTGACGAATCCGCAGACGCGCGACCGCTACCTCGTCAGCTCGATGATCGAGGAGGCGATTTCATCGAGCCAACTCGAGGGCGCCGCCACCACCCGCGAGGTGGCCAAGGAGATGATCCGCACAGGGCGAAAGCCACGTGACCGCAGCGAGCGAATGATCCTGAACAACTATCGGACGATGCAGCGCATCCGCGAGTTGAAGGACGAACCGCTGACCGCCGGGTTGGTCTTCGAGATTCATCGGTTGGTCACGCAGGACACGTTGAGGACTTCGGCGGCCGCCGGCCGCTTTCGCCGATCGGACGAGCGGGTGATGGTGCACGACATGGAAGGCCACGTCATGCAGAACCCGCCGCGCGCCGAGGAGCTTCCGACGCGTCTGGAGGCGATGTGCGCGTTCGCCAACGCGACAACGCCAGACTTCTTCGTCCACCCGGTGGTGCGCGCGATCATCCTACACTTCTGGCTCGCCTACGATCATCCTTTCGTGGACGGCAATGGGCGCACAGCACGGGCCCTCTTCTACTGGGCGATGTCGCATCGGGGCTACTGGCTGTTCGAGTACCTTTCGGTCTCAAGCATCCTGCGCAAGGCTCCCACGCAGTATGCCCTGTCGTTCCTGCACACCGAGACGGACGACAACGATCTGACGTACTTCCTGATCGCGCAGGCGAAGGTGATCCTGGCAGCAGTCGAGTCGCTGCATGCTTACATCAAGCGCAAGACGGACGAGGCGCGCGAGGCCGAGTCCGGCATGCGGGCGCTTGACCGGTTCAATCACCGGCAAGCCGCGATTCTTCGTCATGCCGTGCGGCATCCGGGACAGGCCTACACCATTGCGGGTCATCGATTGAGTCACAACGTGGTGTATCAGACCGCGCGGACCGACCTGCTCGAGCTGCGCGACCGCGGCCTGATGACAATGCGCAAGCGGGGCAAGCAGCTCGTCTTCACGCCCGTGGAGCATCTTGTCGAGCGCCTGAAGGACCTGGGCATGATGAATCAGGAGTGATGTGCGCCGGCGCGATCACCCTTCCCGCCGGGCGGGGGTGGGTGGGGTGGGAATCCAGCGCGCGAGCGTCTCGGCGAGGCCATCGAAGGCGACGGGCTTGCTGACGTAGTCGTCCATGCCGGCGGCGAGGCAGCGATCGCGGTCGCCGGCCATGGCGTTGGCGGTCATGGCGATGATGGGCAGGCGTCGTCCGCGGGGTTCGGCGCGACGGAAGCGGCGCGTGGCCTCGTAACCGTCGATGAGCGGCATCTGGCAGTCCATGAAGACGGCGGCGTAGGAGCCGATCGCGAGCCGCTCGAGGGCCTCGATGCCGTTGGCTGCGACCTCGACGCGATAGCCGAGACGCTCGAGCATGCGGGTGGCGACCTTCTGGTTTACGATGTTGTCCTCGGCCAGCAGGACGCAGGGTTGCTCGGGCGCGATCTCGGCGGGGGGATCGTCCTTCATCATGGCCATCAGGAGCAGGGGCGAAAGCGAATCCTCGTGACGCGGGCGCGCGGGGGCTTCGGAGACGGGACGTTGATCGAGGAGCTGGCGGAGATTGCGGCGCTTGGCGGGCAGCAGGAGGGTGGCGGCGCCGAGGTGGTCCTTGATGGCCTGGGCGACGGGGTCGGCAGGTCGTTGGGCAAGCACGACGGGGCGCACGCCGGTGCGTGCGAGTGTCTCCCTGAGCGTGCGCAGCGTTTCGTCCTGGCGCAGGCCGGGCAGGCGCATGTCGAGGAGGAGGATGCCGAAGGACTGTTCGCGGTCGAGCATCGGCAGGGCGTCGGGGATCGAAGCTGCCTGGCTGACGGTAGCTCCGAACTCGGCAAGTTGGGTGGCAAGGACCGAGCGGGCGAGTTGGTGCGGGTGAACGAGCAGGACGGCCGGGGCGTGGGGAATGCGCTCGGGATCGACGACGGCGGTGCCGAGCGGATCGAGCGGCAGGATCATGTTGAAGTGGAAGGTCGAGCCGCGACCCGGTTCGCTGCGCACGCTGACACGGCCGTCCATCATCTCGACGAGCCGCTTCGAGATGGCCAAGCCCAGACCGGTGCCGCCGAACTGCCGGGTGGTCGAGGAGTCGGCCTGCGAGAACTCCTTGAAGAGTACCCCGATCTTGTCGGCGGGAATGCCGACTCCGGTGTCCTCGATGGCGACGCGGATGTCGGCCTTGCCGTCGGGCCGGCTGCGACTGAGCACATCGACGAGGACATGGCCCTGGCGGGTGAACTTGACGGCGTTGCCGACGAGGTTGAGCAGCACTTGGCGGATGCGGCCGGGGTCTCCGGTGAGGCGCTCGTGGGTGTGGGCATGGAAGCGCAGGACGAAATCGACGCCACGGGAGCCTGCCTTGGGAGCGAGCAGCTCGGCGATGCCCTCGAAAGTTTCGCGGAGGTTGAAGGCGACGGAGTCGAGTTCGAGCTTGCCGGCTTCGATCTTGGAGAAGTCCAGGATGTCGTTGATGATGTTGAGCAGGGCGAGCGAGGAGCCCTGGATCGTCTCGACGCATTCGCGCTGCTCGGGGGCGAGGGGCGCCTGGAGCAGGAGATTCGCCATGCCGATGATGCCGTTCATCGGGGTGCGGATTTCGTGGCTCATGGTGGCGAGAAAGGCGTTCTTGGCCTGAGCGGCGGCTTCGGCGGCATCGCGGGAACGGCGAAGCTCCTCATCGGCCTCGGAGCGGGCCGGGTCGGAGTGGGTCAGACGAACGAAGGCCGGGGCGGCAAAGGCCGCCAGACGTTGGAGCGATTCGGCGTCGGTGTCGGCGAGGCAGTCATCGCAGATGTACTCAAGGGCGACGGCGGCAACGGGGCGATCGGCGGCATCGCGCAGCAGGGCGGTGTGGGTGTGATGGGTTGGATGGGCGTCGGACAGGTCGCGCTCGACGCCTTCGCGGGGGCCATCGTCGGGCCAGTGAATGTGCAACAGCGGCCGCAGGCGACCGTTGGGCTCGAGCAGCGAGACGTGGCAGGCGTCGGGCGCGCAGGCCTCGGCAAGGGCGTGGGCCAGATGGCGCGCGGCGGCGTCGAGGGATTCGCAGGCGGCGAGCTGCCCACCGAGGCGCGCCATCGTCTCGAGCAGGGATCGGGCGACCGATTCGTCGATGGGGCTGTGGGCGGTGTCGTTCATGCGGGGCTCCGCCGGGCAAGGGTCAGGATCAGCGGGTCGAATCGACCCGATTGGCCGCCCAGTTCTTGTAGCGACGCACCCGAACCGTGTTGCCGCAACCCTGATACTCCATCTCGTCGAACTGGAAGCGGGAGAGGAAGATGCCGCGGCCATTGAGCTGGAGAACGTCGGGTGCCTCGAGGTTGCCGAGGAAGCGGGCGTAGTCGAAGCCGTTGCCTTCGTCGCGGATGATCCACTCGCAGCACTCGCGATTCTCGTTCATGTGGATGTGGACGCGTCGGGCGGCGAGTTCGGGTGACTGGAGCCGCTCGGCGACCATGGCCTGGTGGGCGCCGGGGTCGGCTTCGAGCAGGCGGGCCTTCTCGGTGCCGCTGATGCCCAGGTTGCCGTGCTCGATGGCGTTGTTGAGCAACTCGATGAGGCCGAGGGTGACGCCGATGACGGTGTCCTTCTCGGGGCCGAGGTTGGCCTGCGAGGCGAGGTAGTCGGCGACGCGCGGGACGAGCAGGAGCTTGTTCTCGAGCTTCATCACGAGCTCGTGAGAGACGATGGCGTCGGCGATTTCGCCGGCGGCGCGGTGGGCCTCGATGGCGGCGCGGTACTTGGCAAGCAGGGGCAGGAGTTCGGAGTGGCGGACGGGCTTGTTGAGATAGTCGTTGGCGCGCAGGCGCATGGCCTTGATGGCGAGTTCCTCGGTGCCGTGTGCGGTGTTCATGACGACGATGACGTCGTCGCGCTCCTCGCGGATGGCCTTGAGGACGTCGAGGCCGTTCATGCCGGGCATCTGGATGTCGAGGAAGATGAGGTCGGGATGCTCGCGGCGGAAGATTTCGAGGCCGCGGACGCCGTCGGGCGCCGACAGCGGAGCGTATCCCTGGCTGGCAAGGGACTCCTCCATGTAGAGCCGCGTGGCGGGATCGTCCTCAACGATCAGGATCTTCATGCGGTCTTCCCTTGGTTTCGATGGGGGGTCCGAGCAGGGAACGAATGGTGTCGAGCAGTTCGACGGAATCCGAGCGTCGCAGGACGAGAGCGGTGGCACCGGCCAGCCGACATGAATTGCGGACCTCTTCGCCGGCCTCGGGCGCAAGCACGACGATGGGCGTGGCGGCGAAATCCGGGATGGCGCGCAGGCCCCGGGTCAGGGTGACGCCGTCGATGTGGGGCATCTGCAGGCTGAGGACGATGAGGTCGGGGCGGAGCTTGCGCGCGCGGTCGAGAACATCGCGGCCGGAGAGCACGGCCTCGACGGCAAGGGACTCGCGGTGCAAAACCTTGCACAGGGCCTTGGTCTCCGTGGGGTCGGCGCCGCCGAGCAGGATGCGCGGCGG
>JAHCAW010000064.1 GCA_019634695.1 Candidatus Sumerlaeia bacterium | reverse complement strand
GGGGGGGGGGGGGGGGGGGGGGGGGGGGGGGAGATGTTGGTTTTTAGTGGTTGGTTGTTAGTGGTTGGTTGTTAGTGGTTGGTTGTTGGTTGTTGGCTGCCGGGATTCGTGGCTTGTGGGGCGATGGTGGGGAGTGGTTGGCGGGGGCGCAAGGGATTTTTGTATGTGAACGACTATTTATTTTTTTCGGACAGGCCGGGTGGTGAGGGGCTGGCGGGGGTGCGCACGTTGAATTCGAGGCGGTGTTGCTGGCGGCCGGTGCGCTCGACGACGTCGAGGTGCAGGACGCCGATGTCGGTGAGGTGGGACTGGAGGTCGACTTCGATGGCCTCGCCGTCGGTGCCGGGGGAGGATTCGCCAATAGTGGTTTCGAGCGGGCTGTGTTCGTCGAAGGCGTCGGGGTCCAGATCGAGGACGGTGCCGGGGGTGTCGTGGCGGCGGGTGGTGGAGCTGAAGAATCGGAACTCGACGGGCTCGCCGGTCCACATGCACAGGTCGATGGGGACGCCGGAGATGGGCGTAGCGGTGCCTTCCTCCATGCCGTAGGGGACGACGCAGAGGAGCTTGACGGGGGGCTGGGCGCCGGGGACGGCGGGGGCGGGGGCTTCGAATCCGACGTAGTAGGCACGGGCGCTGCCGCCGCGGATGCGAACGCCGCGGCCGCGGCGCGTGAGGCCGACGTAGGCGGCGCCGCGGGCAACGGCAAGGTCGAGCTGGGGATCGGGCAGAACGCGGGGCTCGGGCGCGTTGGCGTCGCAACACCATGCGGCGACGACATCGACGACGCGGCGGCGCAGCGCGGGCGCATGGAAGACACCGCCGTTGAAGAGCAGTGCGGTGGGCAGAATCGGGGCGCCGGGCGCGCGATCGGGCAGCAGCTCGGCAGCGAGTTCCTGGTGCAGCCCAAGGAACCGCGCGAGGTGGCGCGTGACGGCGGCGTCGGACGCGTAGGGCAGTCCGGCCTCGCGAAAGCCGGCGCGCTTCGGCCGGGCGGGGCGATCGGCGAGCGTGCAATGCGGAAAGAAGCCCTCGAGCAGAAGCGCGTCGACGCGGGCGCGATCGAGCTGCGTGCGGACCGTGCCGGCGATGACGCCGGAACCCGTGCCAAGCAGCGCGATGGGAACGGCGTCGAGGGAGTCGTCGGCGAGCAGGCGCTCCTTGGCGAGGCGGCACTGGTGCGTGAGGGCGATGGTCTGGAAGAAATCGAGCTTGGTGCCGCGCTCGCGTTCGAGTGTGGCGCGCAGGTCGAAGGCGAGGGCGAGGTCCATGTTGTCGCCGCCGAGCAGTATGTGCTCGCCGACGGCGACTCGGCGCAGTTCCAGCGCGCCGTCGGTCTCTGTCACGGCGATGAGGGAGAAGTCCGTCGTGCCGCCGCCGACATCGACGACGAGGACAAGGTCGCCGACGCGGAGTTCGTCGCGCCATGCGCGGCCGCGCGACTGAATCCACGAGTAGAGCGCGGCCTGGGGCTCCTCCAGAAGATGCAGGTGCTGAAGGCCGGCTTGCTGGGCGGCCTGCACGGTGAGGTTGCGCGCCTCGGCGTCGAAGGACGCGGGCACGCAGAGCGTGATCTCCTGATCCTCAAGGCGCGCGTCGCTGCCGTGGCGATGATCCCATGCCTCGCGCAGATGGGTGAGGATCCTGCGGGCGACTTCGACGGGAGAGCACTTGGCCTCCTCGTCGGGCCCCTGCCACGGGAGGATCGGCTCGGTGCGCGAGACGCCGCCGTGGCAAAGCCAGGACTTGCTGGAGTGGATCGTGCGGGTCGGCACGCGGGCGCCCTGCTCGCGGGCGAAGTGGCCGAGCACCGTGCGCGTCTCGGCGCGCCACGGCAGGTGGAGACTGTCGGGCGGAAGCTCGTGTCCGGCAGCGACATAGACCGCCGAGGGGAACGTGGAGCGCGGCTCGACAGCGCCCGGCGCGACAACCTGCGGCACGGGAAAGTCGGCGACGGGAATCGCCTCTGCCACTTCGTCCACGGCCGTCGTATCGACGAACGCGATGGCCGTGTTGGTGGTGCCGAGGTCGATGCCGATGGAGTAGCGGGGGGACATGGGGAGGGGAGCTATTGGTTGTTAGTTGTTGGTTGTTAGTTGTTGGTTGTTAGTTGTTGGTTGCCGGCTTGCAGCTCTTCTTCATCTGTTGCTGGTAAGCAAAGAACCTTTGGATCGGGTCCGAAGAGTGGCGATTGAAGACCAGTTGCGCCACGAGCCCAAGAACCAAAAACTAGCTACTAATGGCTAAACACTCCGCTTCACCCTATCTCCACCACTGCCGGTGCGGCGACGTGGGGGTCGCTGCCGGGGGGGATGGTGGGCAGGTCGAGGCGGGTGACGCGCCAGCCGCGATGGCGGACGGTGCCGCGATGGGGCCGGGGCGTGGTGAGGTTGCCGGTCAACGCGATGGCCGAGGGATCGAAGTCGGCGGGAACCGCGATGGCCGCGCCTTCGGCTTCGGCGACGATGGGCTCCAGGGCGACGCGCTCGTCGAGCACCTTGCGGCACCCCGCATGGATCGCGCGGACCGCGGCGCCGATGTCGGCATCGGAGTACGCGGCGATGTCCTCGCGCAGGAAGTCGACAAGGCGGCCCTCCTTCTGCAAGAGGGCAAGGAGCTGGACGGCGGGTTCGGGCGAGGCGCGAAAGGCGTCCGGCGGCGGCGGAGCCACCGCGGCAGGCGCCGCACCTTCGCCGTGCGCGAGCACGCGAAAGAAGGCCTTGATTGCCTGGACAAGGTGCATGGAGGCATGTCCCGGTGGAAGGATCGCCGCATGCGGGGGCGGCGCCGGGGCGTGGTCTGCCCGCCGGGTGGCCGGGCGGGCAAGGAGAGTTGGACGTGGGAGGGCGGGGGGCGCGGCGGGCGTTTTACCGCCGGCACGGGGAAGGCGAACGACGGCGCGTCAGGATCGGCGGTCGCGCACTTTGAGGTCGATCATCGATTCGTAGAGAAAGCGCAGGCGGCAGTAGTCGCGGCCCTCGGGGCCGTCGAGGAAGCCGCGGCGCACGACGAGCATCCAGAGATAGATCCACCAGGCGCGCGCGGGCAGGCGGCGCGTGGCGAGCTTGAGCCACTGGCGGCGGGCGATGGGATCGGTGAGCGCGGCGCGCAGGCCGAAGCGGCGCGCGGCGGCGAGCAGGTCGGCGGCCTCGCGATCGGAGTAGCGATTGTGGCGCTCGAACCACTCGGCGAGGCCCTTCTCGAAGGGATGGTGCTCGTAAGGCGCGCGCAGGCGCGGCAGCGTGCCAAGCTGCGGCGGGGCCTTTTGCCCATGTCCGATTTCGACAAACTTGAATTTGCCGACGCGTGTCAGGCGCGTCTGGTAGTTGGGAAAGCCCGATGCGCGCGGAATCGGGCGCCCGCGCATGAAGGTGAGCGAGGCGAGGTTGAACGCGATGGCGTCGTCGGGGAGACGCAGGCGGGCGAGTTCGCGGGCGAGCGCGAGTGTCAGGCGCTCGTCGGCGTCGAGGTGCAGCACCCACTCGCCGCGGCGGAAGGCGGTCGCGAGGCCGAAGTTGCGTTGGTCGGAGAAGCTGACGAATGGGCGCTCGATCAGCGTGACCCGCGAGCCGGCGGCGCGGGCGATCTCCTTCGTGCCATCGGTCGAACCGGAATCGATCACAACGATGCGGCGAGCCGGCGCGAGCGACGCCAGACAGGCTGGCAGATTGACGGCCTCGTTGTGCGTGAGGACGAGCGCGGAGAATCTCATGAGCTGGGGCGTGGTCGCAGGGGGTGACAGGGATTGCCGGCGCAGATCATGCGCGGCGGAAGGTCGCGCGTGACGACCGAGCAGGCGCCAACGACCGCGCCGTTGCCGATGCGCACGCCGGGCAGCACGAAGACGCGCGCGCCAAGGAAGGCATCCGCGCCGATGCTGATCGGTGCAACGATCAGGGGAAGGGTCGGGTCCGCGAAGTCATGCGTGCCCGCGCAGAGGTAGGTCTGCTGGGCGAGCGTGCAACGGGCTCCCAACCGGACGGGCGCGAGGTTGTAGAGTTCGCACTCCGGCCCGATGCAGGCGCGGTCGGCAAGCGACAAATTCCAGGGCATCTTGATGCGGGCGGAGGCGGCGACGAAGGGGTGTCCCTCGACACGGGCGCCGAACAGTCGCAGCAGCAGCACGCGCCACGGGTACGCGGGCTTGGGCGTCCAGCGCGCAAACAACAGCCACGCGGACTGCCACAGCGCCATGGCGAGCCGCACGCGCAGCGACCACGGCGACGCGTAGGCAGAGCGTTGGGCGAAGCGTCGGGTGCGCGGGGCAGGACTGGTCATCGGCGGGTCAGTTCCTCGAAGTCGGCAAGATAGCGCGCGGCAATCGCGGGAACAGAGTAGGCCCGGGCCGTTTCCGCGGCGGCGGCGGACAGGCGCGCGCACGCTTGCGGATCGTCGCGCACGCCGCGCAGGACGTCGGCGAGGCGTGCGGCATGATCGGGCGCACAATGATCGAAGGCGAGGGCATTCTGGCCGGGGCGAACGAAATCGCGGAAGCAGGCAAGGTCCGACACGATGGCGACGGCGCCGGTGGCCATGGCCTCCAGCGGCGCAACGCCGAAGCTCTCGCCGCGCTCCGCGAGCGAGGGGTAGCAGAAATACTGACTCTCGCCGAGCAGGCGTGCGAATGCCGTGCGGTCATAGACGGGATCCTCGAAGCGAACATCGAGCCCGCGCGCGAGGCGCTCGAGGCGCGCGCGATAGGCCTCTCCCCCGCCGCCGTCGGCCGTCCGCCATGCGCCGACCAGTCGCGTGCGCATCGTCACCCCGTCGCGGGCCAGCAAGCGCACCGCGCGCAGCAACACATGCAGGCCCTTTTCCGGATGAATGCGACCGGCGTAGATCAGCGAATGCGGCGCTTTCCACGC
Organism: Candidatus Sumerlaeia bacterium; assembly: GCA_019634695.1. Classification (GTDB taxonomy): domain Bacteria; phylum Sumerlaeota; class Sumerlaeia; order SLMS01; family JAHLLQ01; genus JAHCAW01. The sequence continues at coordinate 16,625 of JAHCAW010000064.1, read as the reverse complement.
GCGCGTGACAGGAACGAAGTGCTCGGTGTCGATCGGATTCGGCAGCACACGCGTGCGAACCGCACATCGCGGACACTCGCGACGGATCGCCTCGGCGACGGCGGACGACACTGCCGCCAGCCGTGCGACACCCGCGGCATGGTACACGCGCATCTGGCCCTTGGGCATGCGGGCCACGTTGACGACGACGCGGCCGGCCGCGGGGCGAAGGCGCGCCGCAACAGGAGCCCAAAACGTGTTCGTCACCAGAATATCCGCCGGCGGCAACCGCCGCACCGCATCGGCGGCGTAGGCAGCATCCTTCAGCAAATTCACCGCGAGGCTCGACGTGCCGCGCCAGGCGGTAAGGCTCTGCACGGCGACACCATCGACGGTTGCGCGTGCGGGCACCTCGTGCGCCGCGCGGCAGAACAGGCGAACATCGTGGCCCTGAGCAGCGAAGGCTCTGGCGATGTCCCACCAGATGCGTTCGACGGCGCCGCACGGTGCGGGCGGGATCGAGAAGAAGGGCCCGGTGAGGATGCTGATCCGCACGTCAGTCCGTTCGCACGAAGGATGGGAATGCCGTGTTGTCGAGCAACGCCTCGTAGAAGGCGGCCATGCGCTCGGCAACGGAGAGCCACGATAGTTCGCGTCGAACATGGGCGCGCCCGCGAACGCCTCGCGCGGCGAGGTCCTCGCGAGGGAGAGCCAACGCGACTCGCAGTGCCGCCTCGAGTGACGAGGTTCCACTATCGATCCACCAGCCGGCGGATTCGTGCTCGAGCGCCTGCCACGGCGTCGCGCGTGTCGCGATCGCCGGGCAGCCCGCCGCGAGCGCCTCGGCGATTGCCATGCCGAAGTTCTCCGAGTGCGACGGCAGCACGAACAGCTCCGCGTACTCGAGCGCCGCACGCTTGCATGCGCCGTCCAGATGTCCCGTGAAGAGAACCGAGTCGCCCAGCCCAAGATCGCGCGCCTGGCGCTCGTAGATGCCTTCGCTGCCGGGGGCCGCCTCGCCGGCGATCACCAGACACCAACCGGGATGCTCGGGCCCGAGCCGCTGCCAAACACGAAGCAACTCGTCGAGACCCTTCTTGGGATGCAGCCGCGACAGGAACAAGAGCACGCGGCGATCGTGCAGCGCGGGGAACTGCCGGGTAAACTGTTCGCGCTCCCCAGCCGTGATCGAGCGCGGAATCGCGACGCCGTTGGGAATCACGGCGATGGGCTGGCGCAGGCCGACCGCGCGAATGGAGTCGGCCTCCTGGTCGCTGGTCGCATGAAACGCATGCGCGGCGCGCAGGTTGGCGTGCTCGAAGAGATGCCATGCGAGTCGCTTGCGGGCGGCATGATGCTGGAGCGACCACGGCTCGAGCATGCCGCGCGGCGAGATGACCAGTGCCACACCGATGCGCCGCGCGAGGCGACGCGCCTCCATGTTCGGCCCCATCCAAAGGCCATGATTGTGAACGAGTGCCCAGGGGCGCTGCGCAAGGACAGTCAAGCGTCGATGGAAGTCGAGAGAGAAGCCGCGCAGGGCACACGCGACGCGGCCCGGGCGGACAAGATGGAGCGGCACGCTCGGCGCGCGCACGACGGCGCCGGTGCCGGGCAGGTCCAGCGCGGCGATCTCAGCCGCGACGCCGCAGCGCCGCAGGCCTGCGGCCAAGCCGGGCACGGAAACGGCCGGGCCACCGGTGCGGCGGTTGATGCTGGCGACGACGTGCAGCACCTCGAGCGCGCGGTCAGCCAAACTGCTCCTCCACGATGCGTGCGAGTCGCCGGCGGAAGGCACGTTCGCCGAAGCGCCGGACCACCTCGCGACGCAGCCATGCCGAGTCCAGCAGATGCCGGTCCAGATGCGAGGCAGCCAAGACGTTCACCAGTGCGTCGGCAATCGCGTTCACGTCGTCGGGATCGACGAGGATACCCAACTGTCCATCGGCAAGGGGCTCGACCGAGCCGTCGGCGTTGCCGGCGATCACCGGCTTGCCGCAGCCGAGGGCTTCGAGGAAGACGATCCCAAAGCCTTCCTTGCGGCTCGGCATCACGTAGACGTCGCAGAGGTTGTAGAGGTCGGCGAGTTCGAGTTCGGGGATGTAGCCCGGCAGGCGAACCGCATGGCCGACACCGAGAGAGTCGGCCTCGCGCTGCACGCGTGCGCGGTCGTCACCGCCGCCCGCGAGGACGTAGACTGCGTTGGGCACCTGCTCGAGCACGCGCGGCAAGGCATGCAGCACGCGATCGTAGCCTTTGAAGTGCTCCGACGCCGCGATGCGCGCGACGGTCAGCAGGATCCGCGCGTCCGGCGAAATGCCAAGACGCGCCCGCAGGCGTGCGTTCGCCGGCATGGGCCGGAAGCGCCGCGTGTCGAACGTGTTCGGCAACACGCGAAAGCGCGCTTTCGGCAGGCGATACAGGTGGTGCACGCGGTCGCGCGTGAAACGACTGACGCACAGAATGCGGTCGGCGCCGCGCAGCCCGAAGCGCAAGCGTCGCGTCGGCGGACCCCAGACCTCGATGCCATGGGCAAGAACCCAATAGCGTGTGCCGAACAGCATCCCGATCACGCGGGCCAGGGGCGTGAAGTTGGCGTGCGTCGTGATAATGAGCGCGGGGCGCTTGCGCAGGACGGACAGGATGGTGCCAAGGCAGAAGGCAAGTGTGCGCAACCCGGGCGGCCACGCGCCGAAGGTCGTCCCATGCCCGCCCGCGTCGGACGGAAGGTCGTTCTTCACGAAGATGTGCACGTGGGGCGCCGGGTCGAGGCGCCGGATCGCCTCGTGCAGGGCATTCGACGTGCGCTGGATGCCGCCGGGCGACCGACGCCACTCCGGAAACCACAGATGCCAAACGGGTGCCGTCATGGATTCGAGACTCCAAGTGCTTCGAGCGCGCGCATCAGTCCCTCGTTTGCGTGGGCATAGTCGTACCGCGCCACGCGGCGGCGGGCGTTGCAGCCGAGCCGCGCGAGCGCGGTCGGATCGGCGAAGGCCTCGCTCAAGCGTGCGCTGAGTTCGGCGACATCGCCCGCGCGGAAGACAAACCCCGTGCGGCCCGGCACCACGAGATCGCGCGCGCAGCCGACGTGCGTGCTGACGAGTGCCGGAACTCCCAGACACATCGCCTCGTTGACGATCAAGCCCCATGTCTCGAACGGCCCGAAGCTGGGCAGGGCGAGCAGGTCCGCCGCCGCAAGCGTCCGCGGCATCTGGCTCTGGTTCTGGAACGGCGCGAAGACCACCGAGGGATTGCCGGCGGCTGCACGGCGCATGTTCGACTCTAGCGGACCCGAGCCGACGAAGAGCAGGGTCACGCCGTCCAGGCGCGCGCGCTGAAAGGCGGCGAGCAGATCGAGGGGACGCTTCTTCTCGACGAACTTGCCGGCGAAAAGCAGGACGCGGTTGCCGGCCGGGATGCCGAGTTCGAGTCGCCACGCGGCCGCATCGCGACGGGCGTCGGGTTCCGCGGCAAGGAAGCGCGCATTGTCCACGGCGTGCGGCGAAAAGAAGATGCGACGCGACGGCACCCCATGATGCCGGAAGTAGTCGCGATTCGCACGGCCAACGGCGAGACAGGCATTCAGTCGCCGGAAGAGCGCTGCAATCGCGGCACGGCGCAGAGGCTCGGCAAACCCGGAGCGCGGAACGAGCCGATGCGAGTCGCCGCGGAACAGAATCGGCGCCCGGCGCCGATCCCATCCAAGAAGGAAGTCCACCAGCGAACGATGGCGATAGGCGGTGAGCAGGACGGCGTCCGGTCGCCAACGCGCGACGCGTGCAAGTAGGTCCGGATTGGCGAGCCCGCCAAATCGATGCGTGCCGGGATCGCGGGCGACGTTGGGCACGAACTCGTGCTCGTATCCGTCCAGCAGCGGAACATCCCAGACCACATCGGCGCCGAAGCCCGGATCAAGCCGCGCCGAGACGCCGAAGTCCCAAAGGTAGAAGACGCGCACGTCGAGGCCATCGGTCCGCGCCATGTGGCGAAACCATGGCGCGTAGTACTGGATCGGATGAGTGGCCAGAATGGCGAGGCGCGTCATGCGGATGCCTCGGGCTCGTGCGCGTCGCGGGGCCAGGGGACCTTGCGCATGACAACCATCGAGACGGCGAGCGTGGCGACGGTGCCCTGCAATAACGTCGAGGCGAACACGCCCGAACTCATCTCCGTGTTGATCATCGTGCGCAACACAACGATGGCGAGGATGAAGCGCAGTGAGTTGACCGGATAGCCGCGAACGAGGCGCTCGACCTGGCCAAGGCCCGCTCCCAGCAGGAGCCCGAGCGCGAGCAGACCGACGAGACCGAAGTTGACGTAGGCCTCGTTCGGCAGACCCCAGCCAATCGTCGTCGTGCGCGTGCCCTCCCACGTGATCAGCCCGAAGTGCACGCCCATGAGATGCGTGCCGTCGTGGGCGCGGGGCTTGTTGGGCATCAGGAGACGGGGCACCAAGATGCGAGGCACCAGGCGATAGGTGGCGCCGTTCAGGCGCGGCAGTTGGTCCGGCATGCGGTCCTGGGCGAGCAGAAAGAGGTGCATGAGGCTGACGCGTTGCAGGAGATCCGTGCGGCGACGGGGCGCAAGGTGCTCGCCGCCCTCGAGCTTCTCGCGCGTGGCCCGCAGGCCCAACTCACCCCAGTCGCGCATGCGCTTCGGCACTTCCTCGATGTGAGCCGTGCTGCGCGCATAGCGCTCGCGCACGTCGCTCTTGCCTGCATGAAGGATCGACAAGGCAATGAGCAGGCCCACCAGGAACAGCAACGGGATCCGGCCGCGAGCGATGCCGAACCCGGCAAGCCCGACGATCACATAGAGCACGATGGAGGCGATCACGAAGTCGGCCGCCAGTAGCGCCGCGATGACGCCCAGACAGGCCAAATAGAAGAGGATCGCCGGCGCGCCGAAGCCGCGGCGACCCCAAACGTAGGCACCGTAGAAGCAGCCGAAGAGCGCCACGTTGGACGCGGTGAATCGAATCGCCGAGGAGGCCTGCTGTGGAAGAGCGACGAGGCCAAGGCGAACGACAACTTCAAACACCGCGCCGACGGCGACGGCCGCCAGACTGAGCCAGACAAGGCGGTCCCACGGAAGAATGTACAGGCGCCGCTCCGGGCGCGTGGGCCGCCGGGTGACGGCAAGCCAGACGGCGATGGCCACCAAGAGGAACGCGCTCAGCTTCAAGCTGGCGGCGAAGTGACTCGTCGGCGGGTACTCCATGACGACCGGGTGGCGGGCGAGCACTTGCAGACCGTAGGCCGGTGCCAGCGTCAACGCGAAGAGCGGAAAGATCGGCAGCGTGCCGTCCGAATCGCGGGCCCACCGGAAGATCGGATAGAAGCTGACGCCGACGAGCATCAAGGCCGAGAGAATCGAAAGTGGATGGATCGACAGGAGGCGGGTGGCGGCGAGGAGCACAACGCCGAGCATCAGCACGCGGAAGATTGCGATGGCCCGACGACGATGCGGCCGACTGGTCAACCACAAGGGAAACTCAAGGCGCAGGCGCGGGTGGGTTGCAGAGTTCATGCGCGATGGACCCCGACCACGCGATCGAAGACGCGGCACTGAGCGCGCGCGTTCTCGCGCGCCGAAACCCGCCGCCGGATTGCCGGCGGCAACACGGGGCAGGTGGTTCGGTCCCAAACAAGGGCGCGGCGCAGGGCCTCGCGCAGCCGTGCCACCGTGGCATCGTCAGGCCCGGCAGAGGCAAAGGTGGTCACCTCGCCAACGGCGGCGGCTTCGAGAAGAGGGCGCGCGGGCGAGTGCTCGTGCACCAGTGCCAACACCGGTCGCCCGGCAAGCAGAACCGTCGCCGTCTTCGAACCGGAATAGGCGGCATCGTCGGTGCCCAACAGCAACAGCACGTCGGCCTCGCGCATTCGACGCAGGCTCTCCAGATACGGCACGCGCGCGGGTCGCTCGCGCACCAGTGCCTCGAGTCCGAACTCCCGCGCAACAGGCAGGACGCTGGGCACTTCCCTGCCGGGCGGCGCGTAGGAGGTGCCGAGGAACTCGAGACGGACATCGTTCCACGCGTGCGGTTGGGCCGCGCGCTCCAGGGCGATGGCATGGAACAGCAGCGCCAGTGCGCGGCGCATGACGCTGCCCGCGGCACCGATGAAGACCCAACGCCGCGTGCCGGCGTCCTGCGCGCGACGCCTGCCTGCCAGATCGAAATCGCGTTCGGACGCGCCGAAGGGCAGCGTGGTGAAATCCCCCGGCGCGAGGTCCGCGTAGCGGCGTTGCAAGGCACGCGCGTAGGGACGAGACACCGTGATGATGTGCGCCGCCCGCCGAACGACGATGGGCTCGAGCACCGCGCCCGTGGCACGCGCGAAGGCGTACTTGCCCGCGCCGCCCGGTGGCGTGATGCCGCGCCGCGCGTAGTAGTCCGTGCGCCAGGGGTCCTGGAAGTCGAGCACATAGGGAACGCCAAGATGCGCCTGCCAGAGCGGCCCAAGTGCCATCGTCGCGAACTGCGTGGTCGAGAAGAAGACGAGGTCGTAGCGCCGACGCCTCAGCATGCGCGTGCCCGTCGCGTAGAGCCCCGGCAACGCGCGCCAGGCGATGCTGCCCAATCCGAGGCGCCGCGTCAGCCTTGCCGGCAGCGCCCCCGCGCGCGTCACTTCCACCCGTTCCGGCAGGGTGCGCAGCAGGTCCTCGTCGCGCGAAGCCTCGACATCCTCGGCGGCAACCGCGAGCACGTCGGCCTGCCATCCGAAGTCGGCGTAGTACGGCAACGCCATGCGCACGCGCTGGTGGTCCGGCGCGTTCGTCGGCGGGAAGTGCGGACTGACAATGAGCACGCGTCGCCGCTTCACGGCTGGCCCAGCGCTTTCTCCGCGCGGTCGATGACGACGGCGGCTTCGCGTTCCCAATTGAAGGTGGTGCGTGCGGCGGCCAGCGAAGCCTTGCGCATCGCGGCCAAGCGGGGGGGCGAACCAGCCAACGCATCGAGCGCGACGGCCAACGCCTCGGGCTCGTGCCGATCGAGCACGATGCCCGCACCCGGTGCGCCGGCCAGCGCCTCGGTCTGCCCCGTTGTGCGCGTGGCAACGATGGCAAGACCCGCCTGCATGTACTGGAAGAGCTTGTTCGTGATCGTCAGGTCGCGACTCGCGATGTCGGGCGATTCGAGGGCAAGGCCGATGTCGTGCTCGGCGATGCGGGAAAGCAGTTCGCCCGGCGGCACGACATCGTGCACGTGCACGTTCTCCGCCCACCGCGGTCCGGCCCGTGCGGCAATCCACTCACGAAAGCCCGCCTGCACGCGACCGCGCAGGTGCACTTGCAAGGGATGGTTTAGCAGCGGCAGGGCATCGACCAGCAACTCGAGGCCGCGGCCCGGGCCAATCGTCTGCGAGTACCAATGCACGGAAGGGAGCGACTCGTCGCGCCGATCGCGATGCTCGCCGTCGATCGAGTCGCGCTCGCCGAACGGGAAGACATTCCGCACGACGGCCGGGCTCGGTGCGTCGAAGGTTCGCGCGAGGGCGTTGGCCATGCTGCGCGAGGGCGCCAGACAATAGGTGCACGCGCGAGCGAGGGTACCCTCCCATGCCTCAAGCGTCCCGACGGGACGATCGCGCCGGGCTTCGGGCAACAGGTCGCGCGAGAACCAGTCCTCGAAGTCCACGCCGACGCGCAGGCCCTCGGCGCGGGCGCGCGTGGCGGCCCACAGCGCCGACTCGCAATGCGCGATGGTCAGGTCCGGGCGCTCGCGTCGCACGAGCCCGCGCATCTCGCGTGCGGCATAGCCGAACAGGTGGGGCGATGCGCGATGCAGCATCCGCCAGCCGAGCAACGCGAGGCGTCGCCGTGCGCGCAATCGCATCCCCGTCAGGCGACGGCGCGCATCGACGGGACGAAAGTCCGCCACCGGCACGAAGCGCCACGGCCGATCGCGCGCCAGCTCCGCATCGCGCGCGGCAAGCTCGCCGTCAAACCAGACGCCGGCAATGGTGACGTCGTGCCCGGCGGACGCCAGTGCCTCGGCCTCCTTCAGCGGCCGCGGCGCCATGCACAGATGCGCGCCGATCAATGTCAGGATGCGGGCCATCGCGACTCCGAAAGGGCATCGAGGATGCGCTCGCTGGCACAACCGTCACCGAACGGATTCACCGACGCCGCCATCGCCAGACGCTCCGCCGGATCGCGCAGCAAGCGCCCGGCCTCGGCGACGATGCGCTCGGCATCCGTGCCAACGAGTCGCGCGGTGCCGGCCTCGATCGCTTCGGGGCGCTCCGTCGTCTCGCGCAACACGAGCACCGGCTTGCCAAGCGACGGCGCCTCCTCCTGAATGCCGCCGCTGTCCGTCATCACCAGCGTGCTGCGGTCGAGCAGCGCGACGAACGGCGCGTATCCCAAAGGCGGCAGCAGAAAGACGTTCGCGCGGTTGGCGAGCAGGCGGTGCACCGGGTCGCGCACGTTCGGGTTCAGATGCACCGGATAGACGATGTCCGTGTCGGGAAACGCCTCGGCCAGTTGGCCGAGTGCCTGGCAGATCGCCTCGAGTCCGCCACCGAAGCTCTCGCGCCGATGACCGGTCACCAGAACGAGCGGGCGCGCGGAGGCGAGCAGATGCGCACCGGGCGTGGGCAACTCGGGAGGCTGCTCGCGGACGCGTTCGCGCACCCACAGCAGCGCATCGATCACCGTGTTGCCGGTGACCTCGATCGCATCGATGGCGATGCCCTCGCGCAGCAGGTTCGCGCGCGCCGAGGGCGTGGGGGCGAAGTGGCGATTCGCCAGCAGCGACGTGATCGTGCGGTTGGCCTCCTCGGGAAAGGGCGAGTCGCGCCGACCGGTGCGCAGGCCCGCTTCCACGTGGGCGACGGGCACGCGACGATAGAATGCAGCGAGCGCCGCACCCATCGTCGTTGTGGTGTCGCCCTGCACGACCACCACATCGGCGGGCGTGGCGGCCAATTCGGCATCGACGGCTTCGACGATGCGGGCGGTCAATGCGGCGAGCGTCTGGCCCGGGCGCATCAGATCGAGGTCGCTGTCGGGCACGATGCCGAACAGGGCGAGAACCTGGTCGAGCATCTGGCGATGCTGCGCCGTGACGCACACGCGGACCGCGAACTCGGGATGCCGACGCGCGGCGAGGATGACGGGAGCGAGCTTGATGGCCTCCGGGCGCGTGCCGAAGACGAAGAGCAGACGGCGCATCACGATTCCTCCGGTGGACGGCGTGCCAGGCGGCGGGCGCGGCGACGATGCCCGAGAGCCCGATAGCCCAGGCGATACACGAGACGGCGGGCGCGTGCGGCGGCGCGCCAGCCGAACACGCGCTGCAGAGGCTGGAGCATCGGCCCGGCGTCGGGCACGACGTCGGAGCCGCCGAGATCCCCCACGGCCTGCGCGGCGCGCGCGCGAAGATACGGCACCTCGGGATAGGCGGCAAAGACGAATCGCTGCCAGCGGTCCGCGCACGCGCGGCACGTTGCGGGCGAATCGTCGCGTGCCAACAAGGCCGCACTGCTATTCTCGATGGCGTGGAACTGCGACTCCCACGCGCGGGCCGAGCGCGCCTGGCTGAGACTCTGCGCCTGGCCCGAACGATAGTACGAGCGCGCGCCGGGCGCGAATACCACACGCGAGGCGGCCAGCACAACGCGGGCAAAGTACTCGCCGTCGTCGTCCAGACTGAGCGACTCGTCCCACGGCCCGGCACGTTCCGCCACCGCGCGCGGCACCAACCACGCGGCCGGGTGCATCATGCGATTCTCCGCGTACAGCAGGCGCAGGAAATCGACGGGCGCGAAGTCGTTCCAAGTGGGCTCGGGCGCAAAGCGGGCCTCGTTGGGATCGTCGTAGAAGCGGGCCCACTCGCCCGTGGCGACGGCATCCGGCGGGGCGCTTCGCAGCACGTCCATCTGACGCGCGATCTTGTCGGGGGCCAGCAGGTCGTCCGCGTCGAGAAACTGGAAGAGGTCGCCGCGCGCTTCGGCAAGGGCCCGGTTGCGGGCCGCGGCGGCGCCCTGCGCAGCGTGCTCGATGATGCGCACGCCGCGAGTGACAAACGGCGCCAGCACCTCGCGCGTTCCGTCGGTGGACCCGTTCTCCACGACGATCACCTCGACGCGCGACCACGTCTGCGCCAGGGCGGACTCGAGACACGCCGCAATCCACGGGCGCGCGTTGCGGCACGGCACGAGGATCGAAACGAGAGGCGCGTCGCTCATCGCAGCGCCTCCACCGCCGGGCGCCACGCACGTTGGAAGTACAGGTGGCGGGACTCCGCAACGTAGTGATGCAGCACGGCCGCCTCGTGCGCGGGATTCGCGGGATCGGGCATGCAGACGTAGTCGGTGGCGGGCAGGGCGTCGCATGGCCTGCCCGCGAGCATCATCGCGACGAGCGCCTGCTCCTGATAGTACGACGAGCCCTCGCGCTCCAGCATCGCGACGGCCCAGCGCTCGAGCGTCTCCCAGTCGATCGTCGCGCTGTCGAGTCCCACGACGCCGACATTGAGCCGCGACGGAATCGGATGGCCGGCGAATTCTTCCATCAGTTGCATGCTGTAGCCATAGGAATCCTGACAGTCGATCATGTGGAGCGGTAGGCGGCCTTCGCGCAACCAGGCGAGCAACGCGTCAGGGCGGCGATGGAAGATCATGTCGGAATCGAGGACCACGCGGCAGCCGGTGCATCCGGCGTGCACATCGGTGAGCTTGCGCAGGTGCGGATACTCGATCCGGCGGCGGCGGAGGGTTGGAAAACGGCTCGCTGGCAGATGCTCGTCGAGGCGCGATTCGATGGCGGCCGCGGGCTCGACTACAACATCCCCCAGCACGCGCTCCAGCGCGTCGCCGTCCGCGGCGGTCAGTGTGCCGTCGTCCAGCAGGTGAATCGGCAGCGATTCGCCCGCGCGATGCAGCAACGTCGCCGCGCACAGTGCCGTCATGTGTCGGAACGCATGCCCCGTGAGGAAGCAAATGGGTGGCCCGCCGGCGTTCCGCGACGCGGGCGGATGCACGGGCGGCAGCGAATCGACCGCGCGTTCCATCTCGCGTCGGCCGCGGTGCGTTCGCGCCAGCGTGACCGGCCCCTCTTCGAGACAGCGCCGCAGGAACCCGCGCGGCTGGTGCCACGTGCGATAGACCAGGCGTCCGACGCCAAGGCGCCGTGCGGACTCGCGCAGCGTCATCGCAGCAACGTCCTACCCTCGATCTCGCCGCAACGATCCTGCCAGTGCAGGTACTCGACCGGGCCGCGCCAGGCGCCCGTCTGAAGCAACGCGCGCAGCTTCATCGCCGGCGCCAGCCATCGCGGAATCGGACGTCGCCGGCACAGGCCATGCGCCGCCAGCACGCCGATCCACGAGCGATGCGACTCGCGCAGCAGTCTGCCCAGATACTCGCGCGTGCACCGCCCTGCCGGAATCAGGTGCGTCAGTTCCAGCGATGGGAAGTAGCCAACCTCCCAACCCGCATCGAGAATCGTCAGCACGATGTCGTTGTCGCCGCCCGAGGCGAGACTGCTCCCCCGCCGGTCGGTGGCGACAAGCGATCCGCGCGTCTCGAGCGCCGCAAGCCACGCCTCGACCGCAGCGCGCCGCAGCACCATGCCCGCGCCGATCGGAGCCGCCTCGGGGAACGCGCGCGGCGCGTCCGGCGCAAAGCCCGTCACGATGGATGCGTCGCCGAGATCGCGCAACGCCAGCGCACGGTCGAACCGTCGCACCCACTCGGGCGGCGCTGCCTCGAAGTGCGGCCGCACGCGACCGCCCGCCGCGCCGAGCCGCGGATGCGCGTCGAGCAGGCGCAGGGCCTCGCGCAGATAGTCGGTTGCCAGCACATTGTCGTCATCAACGAAGACGATGGCCTCGCCGCGGGCTTCGCCAATACCACGGCGCCGGGCGAACGTCAGGCCCAGCGACTCCTCGCGCACCAGACGCGCCCCGGGCAGCCCGGCAAGGTCCGGCGGCGCGAACGACGGCGAGGCATTGTCGACAAGGATGAACTCCCACGCGGCGGGATCGAGCGACTGCCCGCGCAGACCTGCGAGCGTCTCGGCGAGCCGCCCCGCGTGCGGCTGATGCGTCGGCAGCACGACAGACAGCCGGGGCGTCATGCGTCCTCGCGCCTGCCGATGACACGGGCCGGCACGCCGACGGCGCGACTGCCCGGCGGCAGATCCTTCGTCACCACCGCGCCGGCACCGACGACGCAGCCGTCGCCGATCGTCACGCCGCCGAGCACCTTAACGCCCGCGCCCAGCCACACGTCGCTGCCGATGCGCACGGGCAGCGGCTCATCTGCCTCGCGGCGAATCAGGCCACCGGCGGTCGGAACGCGATGGGTGGCCGCAATGATGCAGGTGTGCATCCCGATCAGCGAGTTGTCGCCGATCGCAACGCCGCCATGGCCGTAGATGACGACGTGCTCGCCCACGTAGACGTGGTGGCCCAACTCGACAGCTCCGCCGTGGCAATGCACCTGTGCGCCGGAGCGCAGGATGCACTTGGGGCCGATGCGCACACAGCCGGTGCGGCCTCCGAGCGACACCTCGACGCCGCGGCCAATGCGCGTGCCCGGGCCAACGGAGATGCCGCGCAGGCGCCACAACAGGACGTGCCTCAGGCTGTTGGCAATTTCGGTGCGTGCGTGCGCCCGGCGAATCAACCTTGAGAGCAACCCGCGCATGCGGCCTCCCCGGAATGAAACTCGAAGCGCAGCGGCACCAGCCCATGGCGCTCCTGACGAAAGTCAGTCCCCAACCCGTAGAGGTCACGTGCCGGAATGCTGAAGCGCCCGAGCGGCTCGATGCGCAACAGCTCGTCTCCCGGCCGGCGCAGTGCGGCATTGATCGTGTAGTCCCCTGCGGCAAGACGCGCGCCGATGTCGGGACAGGTGAAGCGACACCGCACGGAGCCGGCGAGGTCCTCGACGATGAAGCCGGTCATCTTGGGCGGCAGCAGCGCCACGCGCACGCCGTTATACGTCAGCACCTCAAGGGCGATATGCACTTCGCGCCACGGCTGCTCGGCGTGCATCTCGAAGGAGATGTTCAGCGTGTCGCGTTCGTCCGCGTCGGACAGGAGCACCGTGCGGACGTCGCGCACGCCGATGCGATGCGTGTCGGAGAAGAACTCGCGCGGCTGGCTCGCATCCGGGTTGTCGAGCAGCGAGTGCTGGTAGGCGGCAACGATCTCCTGCACGGGGCCATCGGCGACGATGCGCCCGCCGTCCAGCATCACCGCCCGCGTGCACAACGCCTGCACCATTGCCATCTGGTGGCTGACGAACAGGACGGTGCGGCCATTCTGCCGCGCGACCTCGTCCATCTTGCCGAGGCACTTCTTCTGGAACGCGAGGTCGCCGACGGCCAGCACCTCGTCGACGACGAGAATCTCGGGCTCCAGATGCGCCGCCACCGCGAACGCGAGCCGCACGTACATCCCGGAGGAGTAGCGCTTGACGGGCGTGTCGAGGAAGCGCTCGACCTCGGCGAAGGCGACGATGCCGTCGAAGTTGCGGCGGATCTCCTGCCGGCTCATGCCCAGGATCGCGCCGTTCAGGAAGATGTTCTCGCGCCCGGTCAGCTCGGGATGGAAGCCGGTTCCGACTTCGAGCAGACTGGCGACGCGGCCGCGCAGGCGGATGCGCCCGGTCGTCGGCTCGGTGATCCGGCTGAGCAACTTGAGCAGCGTGGACTTGCCGGCGCCGTTGCGGCCCACGATGCCGACCGCCTGCCCGCGCGGCACCTCGAAGGCCACCTCGCGCAACGCCCAGAACTCCTCCCACGATCCGCGCTCGGCCTCGGCCACCTCGCGCATCGGGGCCAGCCGCCGCACGACCGCCGAGGCCCCGCGCGACAGCGACTCGCTCAGCGACCGATAGTCGCGCGGCCGCCGCGCCTCGTGACGGATCACGTAGCGCTTGCCCAGATTCTCGACTGCGACGATCGCCTCGCTCATCGGCTCACACGACATCCGCGAAAGTGCGTTCCATGCGGCGGAAGTACCACAGGCCGCCGACCAGCAAAAGGACCACCAGCCCCATCGACATGCAGAAGGGCTCCCAGTAGACGCCGCGCTCGTCGCCCAGCAGCGCCCAACGGAAGCCCTCGATCACGCCCACCAACGGGTTGAGCGAGTACAGGAACCGCATCGTCCCCTCGGCCACCTTGTCCGACGGATACCCCACCGGCGACAGGAACAGCCCGGCCTGGATCACCACCGGCACGATGAAACGGAAGTCGCGATAGGTGACCGTCAACGCCGCGAACCACAGGCCGAAGGCGAACGTGACCAGCGCCGCCGCCAGCAGGAACGGCACGACGAGCAGCGCCTGCCACGTGATCGCCACGCCCAGCCAAACCATCATCCCCAGCATCAGGAGCAGCGCGACGCCGAAGTCGACGAAGCCGACGCCCAGAGTGCTGGCCGGAATCATCAGCCGCGGAAAGTAGACCTTGGTGAGCAGGCGCGCGTTGCCGACCAGACTCTGGCTGGCGGCCGTCAGGGTGTTGCTGAAGAAGCCCCACGGGAGCTGGCCGGCGAGCACGAGCAGGTGGAACGAGACCTTCTCGCCGCTGGCCATCCCGGCCAGGTCGCCGAAGACGAAGGCCAGCACGACCATGGTGACCAGAGGCCGCAGCACCGCCCAGGCGATGCCAATGACGGTCTGCTTGTAGCGCACCGCAATGTCGCGCCAGGCGAAGAAGGCGAACAGCTCGCGATAGCGCCACAGGTCGCGCCAATAGCGACTTTCGGTGCGGCCGGCCTCGATGACGAGTTCCTCACGCAGGGGGACGACAGGGGTCATGCGGATTCCAAGGGGTGGTCTTTTCGGTGGCGGTTTGCGGGGAGTTGGGCAAGGAGTTCTGCAACGGCCGGGCAGCATCCTCCGCCGCCGCATTCCCGACCGGGACGCAGCGAATGTGCAACCCGGGAAGCCTCAACATTCCGGACAAGCTCCCGGGGGAGGCCGGCTGCCACGGGTCCGGCAGACCCGGAGCCAGAAACCCCATCTTGTCCGGGGTCGAGCAGGCGAGGGCGGGGCAATGCCTGTCAATCCGGATTGAGGTTCGCGAAATCTCGGGTTCGGGCGCTTCATGTAATACTCGACACCTTCGGCCCTGTTGGTGCAGGCTCTGCGCATGAGTTCGTTCTGGCGTACAGAAGCGCAATTCGTGGCTACCGTCTCCGCTCCTGCCGGGGGCGCCGAGGAGGCATTCGCCGCCGTTCGTCGCCACTGGGCCCGCACGGCGCTGGCCTTTGTGGGCAAGGCGGCCGAGGCCGACTCCCGCGGCACGACGTTCAATGTCAGCAACGGCAACTTCCGCGCGATGGCCGCCGACGTGGACACCCCGTACTGGGGAGTCCGCATTGCGGGACCGGGGTGGCGGGTGGAGGTGGTGGCCGACCGCAGCGGGGCCGAGACGATGCTGACGCTGCGGCGTCAGGTGCTGCCCAACGCGCGGTTCCCGGAGCAGGTGGCCGAGTTCCTGCGCAAGGTGGGGCTGGCGACGGCGCCCGGTCCGGCGGTCCGACTCGAGCATTCCGGCGCGCCCGTCGGCGCCGTCCTCGAGCTGCGCAAGAGCCGCGACCTGGACCTGTTCGAGCGCCTGCTGGCCCATCCCCGCCGCCGCATGCCGATTCTCTTGGTCTCCGAGACGGACCCGCACACCAACAGCCTGCTGGTCGATCCGGCCTCGCTGGCCGTGACGGCGGCCGACGCCCTGCTGTCCGTCACGATCACGTACGAGCTTGCCTACGAGTTGAGCGACCGCATCGGCAAGGTCTGGTCCTGTTACATGGGGGCGGTGCGGGTGTACCAGCCGGGGGCGGATCTGCTGCGCGGCGACCCGTGGGACCACCCGCTGCACCTGCCCGCGCGCCTGAGCCCGGACATGCCGGCACGCGCGGCCGAAGAGGCCCGGCGCAAGTCCGGCGAGTGGGAGATGGATTGGTGGATGCTGGACTTCCTGGAGGACGCCTCCGCGTCGCGACGGACGCCGATTCCGGTGCCGCCGCCGGCCCCCCCGACTCCGGAGGAGCCCGTGGAGGAGACGCAGCACGAGCCCGAGGTCGAGGGTCTGCTGCTGCGCGTCTCGCGCCTCGAGGGCGAGCTGGAACGCATGCGGGCGCTGGTGCGCCGTCTCGGGGCGGCCGTGCGGAGCGAGGGCAATCAGGTGCCCATCCCGGGCAGCCTTCTGGAAGTTCAGGAGTGGGTCGAGGAGCACTACGGCGGCCGTCTGGTGCTGCTGCCGCGGGCGCTTCGCGGCGCGCGCGAGTCGGTTTACCGCGATCCGCCGCTGGTCTACAAGTGCCTCCAGTTTCTGGCCACCGAGTACCGCGACGCGCGCGTCGGCGAGGAATCGACGCAGGAGGCCCCGCAGGAGTCGATCCGGCGTCTGGGCGTGGAGTTGACGCGCTCGATCAGCCCCTCCCGCGCCGGACAGGAGGGCGACACCTACTTCGTCCACTGGCCGACCTCGAAGGACCGGCGCTGGTTCCTCGAGTGGCACCTGAAGAAGGGCACCAGCCACGACCCGCGCGAGAGCCTGCGCATCTACTTCTTCTGGGACGCCCAGCGCGAGCAGGTCGTCGTCGGCTGGATGACCTCCCACTTGGAGAACCGGTTCAGTTGACCGAAGGCCCCGACGTCCGCCGGCGTTATTCTTGA
>JAHCAW010000063.1 GCA_019634695.1 Candidatus Sumerlaeia bacterium | reverse complement strand
GTTAGTGGTTGGTTGTTAGTGGTGAGTGGGGTTTAGCGCTGGTCGCGGAGGGCGTCGTGGAAGATGGTGGTTTCGGCGAAGAAGAGCATGTTGACGGTGCCGATGGGGCCGTTGCGGTTCTTGCCGACGATGATTTCGGTCGGGATGGGCAGGGAGCGGTTGAGCGGCTTGCCGGACTCGTCGCGGTCGGTTTCCTTGCGTTCGCGGTGGATGAACATGACGAGGTCGGCGTCCTGCTCGATGGCGCCGGATTCCCGCAGGTCGCTGAGTTGGGGGCGCGCGGGTTCCTTCTTGGTGCTGCGTTGTTCGATGTTGCGGGAGAGCTGGCTGAGGGCGAGAACGGGGACGCGGAGTTCCTTGGCGAGGGCCTTGAGGCCCATGGAGATTTCGGCGACTTCCTGCTGGCGGTTGACCTCGCGCCGGGAGCCGCGTCCCTCGGGGCCGCGCATGAGTTGGAGATAGTCGACGACGATGAGGCCGAGGTCGGGTCGCTGGGCCTTGAGGCGGCGGGCGCGCGAGCGGAGCTGCATGATGGTCAGCGCGGCGGAGTCGTCGATGTAGATGGGGGCTTCCATCAGGCGCGATGCGGTTTCGCGCAGGCGTTCCCAGTGTGTGTCGTCGAAGCGGGCGCGCTGGATGACGTGGCTGGGGACCTTTGCCTCCATGCACAGCAGGCGCATGTTCAACTGGTCGGCGCCCATTTCGAGGGAGAAGAAGCCGACGGGCTTGCCGCCGTGGACCGCGACGTTGCGCACGAGGGTGAGGGCGAAGGCTGTCTTGCCGATCGAGGGGCGGGCGGCCAGGATGGCGAGGGCGGTGGGCTCGAGGCCGCCGATGAGGGCGTCGAGGTCGTGCATGTGGGTGGAGAGGCCGATGACGGGCTTGCGGGTTTCGTAGAGGCGGGCGATTTCGGAGATGGTCTCGCCCATCAGGGAGCCGACGCTCTGGAAGCGGCCGGACTGGGTGCTGCGGCCGACTTCGAAGATGAGGCGCTCGGCGGTCTCGATCTGGTCGGGCAGCTCGGTTGCTTCGGCGCTGGCCTCGCGCAGGATGGTGTCGGCGGCGGCGATGAGGCGGCGCAGGGTGGCCTTGTCGGCGACGAGCTGGGCGTGCTCGGGGGCGGCGCTGGTGCCGGCGACGAATTCGACGAGTTGGGCGACGTAGACGTAGCCGCCGACGGCGTCGAGCTCGTTGCGGCGGCGCAGGGCGTCGCACAGCAGCGGCAGGTCGACGGGCTTGGCGGATTCGTGGAGCTCGACGGCGTGGCGGAAGATGATCTGGTGGCGGGGCTCGAAGAAGTCCTCGGGCTTGAGCAGGCGGGCGACCTCGGGGATCACCTCGCGGTCCAGGATCATGGCGCCCAGGACGGCGCGCTCGGCGTCCGGGTCGTGGGGCAGGGTGCGCGTGTCGGAGGGCGTTGCGCGGGGCGGGCGCGGAACGGTCTCGATGGATTCGGACATCGGCTCTCCCCCGGATTGGACGCGCGAGACGTCGAGGCTTCGGCCCCGGAACCGCGAACCTCTCGGGAAGCGGAACGGGAATCGGACGTGCGGAACGAGCGTGGCGAAGTGCGGCAGCCCCGAAGACCGAAGCGGGCCGACACACGCACGCGGCCCCGCCCATCGTCAACACCTGCCCGCAGGCGATTTTGCGGTGAGTTTCCCGTTGCGACAAGCGATGCGCCCACGGATTCTCCCCGATTGCTCAAGGGCCTTGCGCTGTCCCCAGAGTCTCCCCAGTTTTTCCACAGCCTCCCGCGTGTCCGGCGTGCCCATGTCCTCCCGCACCTTCCACCTCGGTCCCCTTGTCCTCGCGCCCGACAACCCGGCGCGCGTGATGGCAATCGTCAACGTGAGCCCGGAATCGTTCTTTGCCGGCTCGGTGGCGAGCGGTCGGGACGCGGTGCGCCGCGCGGCGGAGGAAGCCGAACGCGACGGCGCCGACGTGCTCGACATCGGGGCGCGCTCGACGGCGCCGTACAAGGAGACGCGGGTGAGCGTCGAGGTCGAGGCGGAGCGCATGGCGAGTGCAGTGGCCGCGGCGCGCGAGGCGTGCGGGCTGCCGATCTCCGCCGACACGATGTACGCGGCGGTTGCGGGCGTGGCGTTGGATGCGGGGGCGTGCATCGTGAACGACGTGTCGGGATTCGAGGAGGACGCAGCGATGGGGTCGCTCGTGGCGGCGCGGGGCTGCAGCGTGGTGCTGATGGCGCGCGAGCGCAGCGACGCGCCGGGCGATGCGCGTCCACCGATCGAGATCGTGCGCGAACGGTTGGGGCAGGCGCTTGCGCGTGCCGATGCGGCGGGCATCCCGCGCGAGCGGATTGTTCTGGATCCGGGGATCGGGTTCTTCCGCAACACGGGGCTGGCGTGGCATGCGTTCGACATGGAGTTGCTGGCGCATCTGGATGCGCTGCGCGTGGAGGGTCATCCGCTGCTGGTGTCGGCTTCGCGCAAGTCGTTCCTGGGCCCGGTGCTGGGGCGAACGGATGCGGCGGACCGGTTGGCGGGTTCGCTGGCGGCGGCGGCGTGGGCTGCGCAGCATGGAGCGGCGATCATCCGAACGCACGACGTGGCGGCGACGCGGGACGCGGTGCGACTGGTCGCGGCGCTGCGCGAGAAGCGGAAAGCGCATTGACCCTGTTGGGAACTGTGGCCCGGACTGGCGGGAATCGCACGTTGGAGGAATGACGATGTCACCATCGCAGAAGCAGCGCCGTTCGAAGACAGGGGCCTTCCTGCCCCCGGCCGCCCTGGCTGCGCCGGCCAAGGCGCCGGCCGACGCGTCGGCGACCGGGCCGACCGTGCGCGTGACGCTGCCGGGCGGCAAGACGCTGAAGGTGCCGCGGGGCACGCCGGCCATCGAGGTGCTGAAGCAGATCGAGCCGACGTCGAAGTATCCGATGGTGGCGGCGCGCTTCCGCAACAAGGTGACGTCGCTGACCCGGCCGTTGGACAAGCCCGGCGAGCTGGAGGGCGTGCACCTGGATTCGGCCGACGGCAACATGATCTACAGCCGCAGCCTGACGTTCGTGCTGATCCGCGCGGTGGGCGAGCTGTTCCCGGGCCTGCGCGTGCACATCAACCACTCGCTGAATCGCGGATACTACGCCGAGCTGTACCAGAAGGACGGCATCCTGGGGGATGTCATTCCTCTAAACGAGAAGGACGTGAAGGCGATTGCGCGGCGCATGCGCGACATCATCGCGCACGACGAGCCGATCGTGCGCGAGGAGCATTCCGTCGAGAAGGCGATCGCGCTGTTCCGCGCCGCCGGGCACATGGACAAGGTCGAACTGCTGAAGTACGCGCCTCCGGGGTCGGTCTCGGTGTATCGACTGGGCGGCGAGGTGAACCACTTCTACGGTCAACTGGCGCCGTCGACGGGATGCCTGAAGGTGTTCGAACTGGTGGCGGAGTCGCCGGGACTGGTGCTGCGATTCCCGGACGCGGGGAAGCCGTACGAGATTCCAGGGCACCAGACGTACGAGAAGATGCGCGAGGTGCTGCGCGAGTACGAGCAGTGGATGCGCGTGCTGGACTGGCGGACGGTGGCGCAGCTCAACGCGCTGATCGACTCGAATCGCGTGCGCGAGTACGTGCTGATCGCCGAGGCGCTGCACGAGAAGCGCATCGCGGGGATCGCCGACATGATCCGCAACCACCCGCGGCGGCCGCGCATCGTGCTGCTGTCCGGGCCGTCGTCGTCGGGCAAGACGACCTCGACGAAGCGCCTGGCGATCCAGTTGCGCGTGCTGGGATACCGGCCCGTGGTGATCGAGCTCGACGACTTCTTCGTGGACCGCGAGAAGACGCCGAAGGATGCGACCGGGGAGTATGACTTCGAGGCACTGCAAGCGATCGACATCCCGCGCCTGCAGGACTGCGTGCGGCGGCTGCTGAAGGGCGAGCAGGTGCGCCTGCCGAAGTTCAGCTTCAAGGAGGGCCGGAGCCTCGACGGGCAGACGGTCGTGCTGGGCGAGAAGGACCTGCTGATCCTGGAGGGCATCCACGCGCTGAACGACGAGCTGATGCCGGCGATTCCGGACGGGCTGAAGTTCAAGATCTACGCGAGCCCGCTGACGCACCTGAACATCGACGACCACAATCGCATCTCGTCGAGCGACGCGCGACTGATCCGGCGCCTGGTGCGGGACTTCAATCATCGGGGCTACGACGCGGTGGACACGATCCGGCGCTGGCCGTCGGTGCGCCGCGGCGAGCGCCGCAACATCTTCCCGTACCAGGAGAACGCGGACGTGATCTTCAACTCGGCGCTGCCATACGAGCTGGCCGCGCTGAAGCCGTACGCGCTGCCGGTGCTGAGCCGGGTGAAGCCGACGGCGCCGGAGTACGCGGAGGCGGCGCGGCTGGTGAAGTTCCTGGGCTACTTCCGGCCGCTGGACCACGAGTTCGTGCCGCGGCATTCGCTGCTGCGCGAATTCATCGGCGGGTCGTGCTTCACGTATTGAGGACGGCTGCCGAAATCAGAACCCCGAGCGTGAGCGAGGCGGCAGGCCCACGCTCTCCCGTTGCGCCTCGCCATCGCCGACCCTGCCTGGCATCCATGCCGACTGTTTCCACACTCCCAGAGTCGTGGGACACGTTGTCCGGGATATCTGTCGATCGAGAATCGCGACGCGTGACGGAAGGACATGGCCTGCCCGTCGCTCACGCTCCGGGTTCCGATTGCGGCTTCTCGAATCCAGGCAAGCGGGCGCGATCGTCTCCGGACAAGCGCACCACGCCGCCACAGTTCGTGAGGAATGCCCAGATGCTTTGGAGGGCAGGTGACTGGTGGGCCGAGGAGCGAAGGCCTCATGGAGCTTGCGTCACATCGGCGGGCGGAAGCGGCTGGCTGGAACCAGCGTCAGGCGGTCCGTAGAAGGCTCAGGACAAGTGCGCAGAGATACAGCCCGATTCCAAAGACCGTGTGCGTGCCAAGACTCTTGAGCCTCGCTTGTGCCGGCTTGGGCGTCTTTGCGGAAGCCATGCCGAGGCCAAGGCAGGGCTGCAAGACGAAGAGGGGAAACACGACTGTGCCGATTCCATACAGGAGTGCAGGAAGAGCGGTTGGCCGCGCAAGCCAGTCCCCGGACACAAGGCCAAGGAAGCCCAGCGCAAGCACAACACCGATCGTGTAGTGGGCGAACCAACCGACCGGGCACTCGAAGCGTCGTGCCGACGCGGCCGCGATGCTGGGGTGAACAAATGTCCCTCCCGGCATATGGAGAAGCCATCGGCCGAGCAGGCAGTAGTTCAGCGACGGGATCTTGTATGCGCGCTTCAGGAAGAGATTCCAGGCGTCCATCAGAACGCTGGCACCAACGCCGATTGTGACGGCGCCGACGATGAACTTTGGCGTGATCCCCATGGATTATCTCGATGCGGCCCCAGCCGCCCAATAGTGCTGAAGAACCCGCCCAGATACGGTGGCAGTTCGATTCACGCTCTCTGGCATGCACCGGTCGGCTCCGTCAAGGGCCGCTTCAACGCGAGTCGGCTGATCGCTTGGACACGCGTCATGTTGCTTTGCGCCGGACTGTGTCTGCTCCTCCTGAACGAGCCGCGCCGCCATCGCATCGGAGCGATGACGGCGCGGGGTGTATGAAGAAGTGGCACGAGGCTGGGCTCAACTGCACCCCGTGGTGCCGCCGCAGGTTTCGCACTTGAGGCAGACGCCGTTGCGGACGAGGGTGAAGGAGCCGCAGGTGGTGCAAGGGTCGCCTTCGTAGCCCTTGAGGCGTGCGATGCGGACCTGTTCGGCCTGGGGGATGACGGCGGCGGTCGAGCGGGGTTTCACGTCGGCCGGGGTGACGGGCTTGCCGGTCTTGGGCGGCGGGGCAGTATTGCGCAGGGGGCGGACATCGACCTCGTCGGAGGATTCCTCGCGGCCCGGGCGCATGTGGGTGCTGGGTGCGGGGCGGTTTGCGGAGGAGGGACGTGTCGCTTCATCGGCCTTCACCAGGCGCTCGCTGTGGACTTCCTCGTCCTCGTAGTCGATGGCGGCGGTGTCCATGGCGTCGTAGCGCAGGTCCTCGGGCGAGACGTGCGCGAGGTCGTAGCGATTGAGATAGCTGACGGCGAGTTCGCGGAAGATGTAGTCGATGATGGAGGTGGCGCGCTTGATGTAGGGATTGCCGCGGACGCCGCCGTTGGGCTCGAAGCGGGTGAAGACGAAGGCGTTGACGTACTTCTCGAGCGGGACGCCGTGCTGGAGGCCGAGCGAGACGGCGATGGCGAAGCAGTTCATGAGGCTGCGGAAGGCGGCGCCTTCCTTGTGCATGTCGAGGAAGATTTCGCCGAGGCTGCCGTCGGAGTACTCGCCGGTGCGCAGGAAGACCTTGTGCTGTCCGATCCAGGCCTTCTGGGTGTAGCCGCTGCGGCGCTCGGGGAGTTTGCGGCGGCGGGCGATGTAGCGGTAGACGATCTTCTCGGCGATGAGCGCGGGGGAGTCGCTGGCGCGGATGGGCTCCGCGGCGGGCGTCTCCTCCTCGTCGGCGGCGTCGAGGCGGTCGCTGGTGATGTTGAGGGGCTGGCTGAGCTTGGAGCCGTCGCGATAGAGCGCGTTGGCCTTGGTCATCATCTTCCAGGAAAGCATGTAGGCTTCCTTGATGTCGTCGACCGTGGCCTCGTTGGGCATGTTGATGGTCTTGCTGATGGCGCCTGAGATGAAGGGCTGTGCGGCGGCCATCATGCGGATGTGGGACTTGTAGTCGAGGAAGCGGGTGCCGTAGCGACCGCACTTGTTGGCGCAGTCGAAGATGGGCAGGTGCTCGGCGCGCAGGTCGGGTGCGCCCTCGACGGTCATGCGGCCGCAGATGTGATCGTTGGCGGCCTGGATTTCCTCGCGGGTGTAGCCGAGGGCTTCGAGGAGGTTGAAGGCGGGATCGTCGAGCTGCTCCTCGGAGAGGTGCAGGTAGGTCTTGCAGTTGTCGTCGCCGAGCGTCCAGCGGTTGAAGACGAAGGCGATTTCGAAGGCTCCTGCGAGTGCGGCCTCGACGGTGTCGATCATGGGCTGGGTGAAGCCCTTCTTGCGCAGGGCCTCGGGGTTGATGTGCGGGGCGCCCTTGAGGGTCTGGGTGCCGCGGGCGTACTCGACGATGCGCTTGATCTGCTCGTCGCCATAGCCGAGGTGGGCGAGGGCACGGGGGACGCTCTGGTTGATGATCTTGAAGTATCCGCCGCCGGCGAGCTTCTTGAACTTGACGAGGGCGAAGTCGGGCTCGATGCCGGTGGTGTCGCAATCCATCACGAGGCCGATGGTGTTGTGGCTGATGAAGCCGTTGGCGAAGTAGGTGACGTTGGAGGGGACGGAGAGGTCGTAGGTGAGCTGTTCGCCGCCGTCCTCGTTGGTGGCGATGGTGTCGTAGAAGAAGCCGAGGGCGTGTTCGAGGCGCTCATCCTGGGTTTCGCGATAGAGGGCGTCGGCGGCGCGGCGGGTGATGGCGCCGGCATGGCGCTTGCGGGCCAGCGCGACGGCATTGCGCTGCGGGCTGTCGACGGAGACCAGCTCGTCGATGACGGCGGCGGGCAGATAGACGTAGTCCTTGCGGGCGGTCTGGCACGCCTCCGACACGACAACGGCGTCGCGCTTGCGCGTGCCGATGAAACCGACGAGGCGGTTGAACGTGGCGTTGTACGCCTGGTTGCGCATGCGCAGGACGTAGAGCGGTGCCTGCCCCCAGCCGCTGGTGTCCTGCTTCGTCATGGTCGGGATGCCGAGTGCGAGCAGGACGGTGCGGACCTCGTCGGCAAATTCGCGGTGCGAGCCGGACCAGTGGGGCACGCCGTTGGTCACGGTGCCGTCGGCCTCGAAGAGGCCGCGCAGGAAGGCGCCGTAGACGACCGGATCGTTTGCGGCCAGGACAGAGTCGGGAATGCGGGGCAGGTAACCCTTGCCCGAGTGTTCGTCGGAGGGAGGCAGCTTGGTGAAGCCACAGGCCTCCCACCAAAGCGTGAGCGGAACGGAGTGCAACGCGACTTCGGTGTAGCCCTGCTGCTGGCTGATCCGGGGCTCGATGTTGAACAGGGCACGCGCGCGCGCGACAAGGTGGTCGAGCACGTCGGCGTCGTTCTCCGCGACACAGAGACGGATGCCCTTGGCATGGAGCGATCCGTCGCCCATGAAGTAGCCGACGAACTCGGCGAGTTCGGGGGTCATCGTGCGGGGCACGCGGGTGGTATAGTCGGCGGTCCAGTACTCTTCGCCAAGGGGCGGCAGGTTGACCGGAAGGGGCTCGCCGGCGAGTTGTCCCATGGCAAGGGCGACGACATCGCCGGGCTCGACGTCGGCGAAGCGCTTCCACTCGAGCTGACTGGTGGTCGGGTTCAACACCTTGATGCGGTGCTTGAGCGTGCCCTGCACGGAGTAGCCGCAGGAGGTGGCGAGGCGACGGGTCTGCTCGACGCCGTTGACGAAGAACTTGGAAGCGCGGCGCTCGCCCTCGTCGGTGAGGACGCGGAAGTTGACGTCCTGCCAACGGGCGCCATCGACGTTGCCGAGACGGCCGAGGCGCATGATGCCGCGGTCGGTGGTGACGAGCGAGTTGGCGACGAGGCAGCCTGTGGGAGCGATCACGCTGACCTGCGCGTTGCGATAGCCGTGGCGCTCGCCGAGGTCGAGGGCGCCGTCCCAGGAACGGCGGGCGGCGTCGACGAGATACGCGGGGCAGTACTCGGGATTGATACCCATGGGCAGGACGGTGAGGGCTTCGTACTCGGCGGCCGGCGCGTTGTAGGCGGCGCGGCGATGGTTGCGGACGACGCGCAGCATGGCGGCGGCGTTCTTCTTGTAGCCGGGGAAGGGGCCGATCTCGCGGGCCATCTCGGCGCTGGCGGCGTAGCTCGATCCGGTCATGATGGCGGTCAGCGCGCCGGTGATGGCCAGGGCCATGGGGCTGTCGTAGGCGATGCCCATGACCATGAGCAGGGTGCCGAGGTTGGCGTAGCCAAGGCCAAGGGTGCGGAATTCGTAGCTGAGTTCGGCGATGCGTCGGCTGGGGAACTGGGCCATGGCGACGCTGATTTCGAGCGTGACGGTCCAGAGGCGGCAGGCGTGAACGTAGTCGTCGACGCGGAACTGGCCGGTGTCGGGGTCCTGGAACTTCATCAGGTTGAGGCTGGCGAGATTGCAGGCGGTGTCGTCGAGGAACATGTACTCGGAGCAGTTGTGAACGACGATGCCGTTGGCGACGAAGTGATGGCTCTGGGGCTCTGTGAGGTCGAAGACGTCCTCGGTGCCGCAGGGCGTCAGGGAGGCGACGCGGTCCTGGAGGCGCTCGCCGTAGGCGGCGACCTTGCGGTTGAGGTCGGCGAGGCGTCGGGCCTTGTCGCTCTCGGGCAGGAAGCCGATTTCGCGCTCGAAGATCAGGCGCGAGGCGCGGCTGATGCGCAGCGAGTGCAACTGGCGGACGGGGTACTCCTTCATGCCGCCCTTGCCGTCGGGCAGCAGGGCGGTCTGCTGGCCGAGGACGCGGCGGTTCTCGTAGATCTTGGCCTTGATGCCAAAGCCGAGCAGGAGGAGCTGGACTTGGCGCAGCATCTCGAGGCTGGTGCTGTCGAGTGAGACGTACTGGGACTTCTCGCCATAGTTGGCGACGGTGCCGTCGGTGGTGAAGAGACCGCGGAGGATGGCGGCCTGGCTGCGGGAATCGAGGGCGAAGACAGCGTCGGTGAACTGCTTGCCGTCGGCCCCGGCGTCGAGGACGGCGTAGGTGCGGGCCTGGGTGAGCAGGGCGGCCACGGAGGTGCTGACGCGCAGACTGGTGGCGGTCTGCACGACGCCGGTCTCGCGCGTGGTGCGCCCGTCGCAGGAATCGACCCAGCGCTTGCAGGCATCAAGGTTCGCGAGCAGGCGATCGGCGACGGCCTGCTCGCTCTTGCCAAGGGTGATGAAGAGGTGATCCTGACCGGCGCCGTGGGTGAGGCAGCCGTCGCCGAGTGCGGCGCCCAGAAGTTCGCCGAAGCAATCCGGAACCGATTCGCGGCCGAAGCCGGGGCGCTCGAGCAGCACGACATCGTCGAGCGACAGCTCGCAGGCCGGCACGTCGCCGCGATTGGCGGTCAGCACCTTGTGGTCGGCCGTCAGGCGCAGGCGATAGCCGGCCGAGGTCTTGAGTTCGTAGACCGGTTTGGTGCCCGTCTTGAAGACCTTCGTGACGCGCACATGTTGGCCCAGGCCGTTGACAACCTCGACGCTGCTGCCGACGAGGTCGGCGATGCGGCGATAGCCTTGGGCGGTGGCGACCAGCGTGTCGCCGGTCACGCAGGGATTACTGGCATTGATGCGGCCGCTGTTGGGGCAGGTGTGCCACTCGTTGATGGTGGTGTCGAACTGCAGGCCGGGGTCGGCGCACTGCCAGGCGGCCGAGGCGATCTGGTCCCAGAGGTCGCGGGCTTCGATCTCGCGCGGGGCCTGCTTGCTGGCGCGGTGGTGGAGCTTCCACGGGCGGCAGTCCTCGACGGCGCGCAGGAAGTCGTTCGTCACGCGCACCGAGTTGTTGGAGTTCTGGCCGCTGACGGTGGCGTAGGCCTCGCCGTTCCAGTCGGTGCCGTATTCCTCGAAGTCCAGGCTCTTGAAGCCCTGGCCGGCGAGCTGGATGACGCGCTGGATGTAGTTCTCCGGCACGCCGTTGCGGCGGGCGTCGCGCACGGCCGCGCGCAGCTTCTTGTTCTCGGCCGGCTTGCAGTTGGCGCCGAACATGTCGGGTTCGACGGTGTGGCAGGCGGCCATGATGGCCTTCAGGTGGCGGGCCACCAGACGCGAGCCGGCGACGAGGGCGGCGACCTTCTGCTCCTCGCGCACCTTCCAGTTGATGAACTCGACGATGTCGGGGTGGTCGACGTCGAGGATGACCATCTTGGCGGCGCGGCGTGTGGTGCCGCCGCTCTTGATGGCGCCGGCGGCGCGGTCGCCGATCTTGAGGAAGCTCATGAGGCCGCTGGACTTGCCGCCGCCGGAGAGGGGCTCGCCGGAGGCGCGGATGGCGGAGAAGTTCGTGCCGGTGCCGCTGCCGTACTTGAAGACGCGCGCTTCGCGGGTCCACAGATCCATGATGCCGCTCTCGTTGACCAGGTCGTCGGTGACGGACTGGATGAAGCAGGCATGGGGCTGGGGGTGCTCGTAGGCGTTTTCGCTCAGGCGCAGCTCACCGGTCTCGGGATCGCAGAAGGAGTGGCCCTGGGCCGGACCCGTGATGCCGTAAGCCCAGTGCAGCCCGGTGTTGAACCACTGGGGGCTGTTGGGGGCGGCCATCTGCAGGGCGAGCATGGCGCACATCTCGTCGTAGTAGGCGCGCGCATCGTCCTCGGAGTCGAAGTAGCGGTGCTTCCAACCCCAATAGGTCCAGCAGCCGGCGAGGCGGTGGAAGACCTGACGGGCGTCGGCCTCGCCGCCGGAAGCGGCGCCGTCGGCCGGCTCGCTGCGTTGCAGCCAGGCGGGCACGCCCTCCTCGGGGACGGGGCGCAGGGCGGCCGGGACGCCGGCCTTGCGGAAGTACTTCTGCGCCAGGATATCGACGGCGATCTGGCTCCAGGCCTCGGGGACGGCGATGTCGCGGGCCTCGAAGACGACCGTGCCGTCGGGGTTGACGATGCGCGAGGTGCGTTTGGCGAAGGGGATGTCGGCGTAGGGGTCGGACTTGGCGGTGGTGAAGCGGCGGACGATCTTCATGGGGCGTTTCTCCTGGAGCGATGGGGACGGGATCGGAGGGTTTCGAGAGGGTTATCGTGAGCCGGCGACGGGCCGGCGGGGGCGTGCTGGTGTCGTTGGGTCGTTCAGCGAAAGCGAAGCTCTGGCAAAAGTCAAGGGCTTCGCGCCGCGAAAGTCCGGCGAAAGGTGGGGGCTTTCTGTGGATAATCCCGGTTCGGCTTGGGAGTATCCTGAGGATGGTTTGGGAATCGGCACCATCCGTAGATGCGAAGGGCACCGTGCCTACAAGATATGGTGCCGGTCAAGGTAAAAACGGAGCTGAGGAAGGCTGCCCACAAGTTGGGTCATGGATGCTTGGAATCTGTGAATTTCGCGCGGGGCGCTTCAGCAACTGCCTCACCGGCGAAGGGGTCCTTCCGGCCCCCTTCAAAGGGCATCTGAAGTATTGGAAATACAGGGCTTATCGGCTCGATCAGCGGTGTGCAAGGATCGCGCGAGAGAATCGTGAGGGAGGACGATTTTTTCGCGGCCGGAGCCCCGAAATCCTGCCTGAGTTCCGAGAGGTTTGAGGGCGGGGAAAGGAGGGGGTGGAATACGCTTGCGGACCGCACTCGGGCGCATCAGATTAGGATTTCGTTAGGCTGAACGGGCGCGGCGCGCGCGACTGCCCCGCGAACCTAAGCCGAACCTCACCAGTTTCTGCTCCCCAGACGGTAGCTGGTGCATCACTTGGAGAGCATTCCCGCAGACGAAAACGGTGTGCCTGATTGAATCCCGTCCCTTGGGAGTCACGGGTCACCGCAGCCGGTGCGATTTCACCCTCGCCAAGAGGGCCTTCTCGTCGCCGCAACTCCTGTCCGACCACACACATCATCCCAAGTAGTTCTCTTCGCGAGGGCCTTTCGTTGATGCCAGTTGCATCCTCTTTTCTTTCCGCCCTGCACCCGATGCGTGATGGATGTCTGGCCTTACTTGCCGGAGTATTGTTGATTCTGCATCCGGGGGTTTTGCATGCCGAGGGCGCTGTACTCATTAATGAATACATGGCCTCGAACGGGAACGCAATATTTGATGAGGACGAGGACTCCTCCGACTGGATCGAGTTGTTCAATCCAGCATCGAAGCCCATCGACCTGACAGGCTACTACCTGAGCGACAACCCGGCGAATCGGACACGTTGGCAGTTTCCATCCGTCGAGATTCCCGGAGGAGAATACCTTGTGGTCTGGGCCTCTGGCAAGGACCGCCGGGACGGAGCAGAGCTGCACACGAACTTCAGCATCTCGTCGAGTGGCGAACCGCTGCTGCTGGTCGCCCCGGACGGGGCAACCGTGGTGGACAGCATTCCCGGAGCGTCCTTGCCGGCGAACGTGGCCCGCGGCCGATTCCCGGGCGAACCGAGCCGAATCGTGTACTTCCGCACGGCCACGCCGGGCATGGCCAATGACGGGGAGGGATACGACGGGTACCTGGAACCTCCCCGTATCTCGCAGGTCTCCGGATTCCATACTTCCGACGTGGAAGTCCACATCGAGCACCCGAATCCAACGGCTCGGATATTCTACACGCTCGACGGCTCCATGCCGACGCTCGACTCG
Source organism: Candidatus Sumerlaeia bacterium (assembly GCA_019634695.1). Lineage (GTDB taxonomy): Bacteria > Sumerlaeota > Sumerlaeia > SLMS01 > JAHLLQ01 > JAHCAW01. The sequence goes on along the minus strand of JAHCAW010000063.1, from coordinate 8,446 downwards.
GACGAGTACCTGGGAGGACTGCAAGTTACGGATCGATCCGGGGACGACAACTACTTCGCCAATATACCGACCAATTACTTCCCGCCGGAGGACGACATCGGGCATCGCCCGCCGGCGGCCCCTATCGCCAAGGCTACCGTGGTTCGCGCCCGCGCCTTCCACGAGTCGCTGCTGGAAAGTTCCACCGCTGTTGCCACCTACTTCGTCTTTCCGGAGGGCGCGGAGCGCTATCACCTGCCGGTGCTCCCGCTGGTGGTCAGCCCCGAGGACTTCTTCGACGACACCATCGGTATCTACGTGCCGGGAATTCACGGCGATCCGGATTCCCCGGTTTCGGGCAACTTCCAGATGGGCGGAGCTGCGTGGGAACGCCCGGTGCACTTCGAATACTTCGATGCCGATGGAACCCTCCAGGTGGCGCAATGGCTGGGGGCGAGAATCCACGGGGGCTGGACGCGCCGATTCCCGCAGAAGAACCTGCGCCTGTATGCCCGCGAGGGCTACGGCAACCCTTACATCGAGCACCGGCTCTTTCCCCAGCGCGACGATGAGGCGTTCCGGCGCATTGTGCTGCGAGGCTCGGGCAACGAGTGGCTCATCACGCACATCCGCGACGCGACCGTGCACCGCGTCGTCGAGCATATGAACATCGCAACCCTGGGCTACCAGCCCTCGATCGCCTTTCTGAACGGCGAGTTCTGGGGATTGCACAACATCCGCGAGCGCTACGACCGGCACTATCTCGCGCGCCGCAAGGGCGTGGAACCGGAGCGCATCGACTACCTGACGGGCAACGCGACAGTGGACAACGGGTCCGCCGAACACTACGAGGCGATGCTCGAGTTCATTCGCGAGCACGACCTGAGCCTCGACGAGAACATCTCGCGGCTGGCCGAGATGATGGACATCGAGAACTACATCGACTACTGCATCGCGCAGATTTTCCATGCCAACATCGACTGGCCCCACAACAACATCGACTACTGGCGCCTGCAGGCCGACCACGATCCAACGATGCCTGCCGGGCGCGACGGGCGATGGCGTTGGCTGCTCTACGATGTGGACGTCTCGTACGGACTGAACACCAAGCACCCACACGACACGATCGAGTGGGTCACGGACCGCATCAATCCCCGCACAGGAGAGGAATGGCCCAATCTGATCCTGCGGGGATTGCTCGACAACGACGCCGTTCGCGTCGCCTTCCTGAACCGGTTGGCGGACAACCTGAACACGACCTTCCTGCCGGATCGCATCGTGGGCATTATCGACGAATATGCCGACAACATCCGACCCGTCATGCAGGAGGTCTTCGACCGCTGGAACGAACGGTTCACGATCCCGTTCTGGGAGTTCCGCATCGGTGTGATGAAGGAGTTCGCATACGGACGCCCGGAGAGTCTGCGCGGGCACGTGAGGAACCACTTCGGAATCGAACGCGATGTCGCGTTGACGGTCGAGCTGGCCTGCCCGGCCGAGGAGGGACAGGTGCGGGTGAACACTCTGTTACTCGATCCTTCCACGCCGGGCGTGCCCGAGGAGACGTTCCCCTGGAGCGGAAGCTACTTCTCCGGCATCCCGATCGAGTTGACCGGGATTCCGTCCGATGGCTATCGCTTCGCGCACTGGACGACCGACAGCCTGACATCGGGCACCAAGCTCCTGTCGATGGACCGACTCATGACGTTGGCGGCGGATCACGACACGACCGTCACGGCCCACTTCGAGCCCGCCGCCACGGGGCGGCCGATGCACTACTGGAACTTCAACGACGGGTCGGCGTTGCTGGAGCCCGGGTATACGACCGGCGGCGGCAAGCTGGAGATCGCGCTCGCCGGTGAGTCCGCCTATTCTGCCGACAGCGGCCAAGGCTTCGAGGCGGCGAACGCGCGATTCAACAGTCCGGCCGGCACCCACCTGCGCGTGAACGAACCGCTGGGCGCGGCTCTGACTTTTCGCCTTCCGACGGTGGGGTTCAGCGACGTGATGGTCACCTACGAGACCCGACGTTCGGCTCAGGGCGCCGGCGTCCAGCGCGTCGCCTACTCGCTGAATGGCGTGGACTTCCGGTTCTTCCGGGAACTTGTGGTCACCAATGGCGACCCGGTTGTCCATCAGCTGGACTTCCGACCGATTCCCCAAGCCGACAACAACCCCGACTTCCGTATCCGGATTCACTTCGACCAAGGCGCCGGAGGAACGGAGGGCAACAATCGCTTCGACAATGTGGCGGTGGTCGGCACTCTGTTCCCGGGGCTCTCGACCCCGCCGCTCCTGCTCTCCTTGATGCCCAATCTGGAGACCGTCGCGCTGGAGGCGCCGGAGTCTATCGACCTCCGCGATTACTTCGAGTTTGGCGAGGACGACTCAATCGCGGTGATCAGCGACCACCCCGAGGTTCTGTCGGCAACCGCGAGCGACGGGATCGTCCAGCTCACCCCCCTGAGCCAAGGCGAGGCCGATGTCCTCGTCCGCATCGTGAACGACCAGGGCGCCGAGGCACGCACGACCTTCAGGGTGCTCGTCTACCCGGCGCCGCATCGCCTGTCCGAGCACATCTTCCGGTTTGTCGCATGGGACGCCGACGAACCCGAGATGGCGTTCCCCGAGGCGATGCTGTTCCTTCAGTCGGAAGTGAGCGACCCCGGCCTGCATGTTCCGCTGACCCGAGCCTATCGGGTGCCGCACCACGACCACCACGCCGACGACCAGCACTCCATCGGCTTCCCGTACAACAACACGAGCCGCACGCGCATGAACGGCCTGGGCCCGCGGGGAGTCTCCTTCATCAACACGGGGCGCGATCGCGATCTGGGAGGAGCATTGGTAGCGTTGGACACGCGGGGGCTGGCAGATCCTGCGATGTCGTGGCTGGCTGGCACCGTGCGCCGGAGCAATCGCACCTATGCCATCAGCCTCCAGTACCGCACGGCGATCGACCAGGAATTCCGCGACATTGCGGACACGACGTACTGGGTCGGCGGCAACGGCGAGGCGATCCGATTCACGGGAATCCCGCTCCCCGACGACGCGCGCGACCAGCCCTATGTGCAGCTCCTCTGGCGGTACTACCACGTGTCGGGCGACAATGGCGCCCGGCCGGAGATGCGACTCGATGAAATCGCTATTGGCGAGAATGTCGTGACGGGCGCAGGCTGGGTCGTGTACTGAACAGGACCCTCGGGATACGGCGGACAGGCTGGCGCGGCTCCTCCGTCCCTTCCACACTCTCCGCCCTCGGCCCCCCTGCCTTCTGCCGCCTGCTTTCTGCCTTCCCCCCTCACTCGCAGGCGGGGGTGACGCCGAGCCAGTGGAGGAAGATCGCCTGGACGTCGGAGGGGGTGATGGCGCCGTCGCCGCCGGGGGGGCAGAGGTCGCCGGCCGAAAGGTCCGCCCCCGGCGGGCAGGCGCCCAGGAAGCACTCGAATGCCCACTGCGCGTCGAGCGGCGTGACCGCGCCGTCAACGTTGACGTCGGCGGGCGCGGCCGGCGTGTCGCCCGGGCCATAGGCATGGTCGCTCAGCACCAGCCAGTCCGAGGCGCCAAAAGCCGACTCGTCCAGGGTGGCGACGATGCGGTTGCGCTCGGGCATGGCGAGTGACGTCGCCGCCGGGGTCCAGGGTCCGTCGAGCGAGGGCGCATGGTACAATGTCAGATTCGCTTCGTTCAGCCCGATCGCCTCGGAATCGACATACTTCAGATGCACCTCGGCGGTGCCCCAGCCCGCGCGGTCGGTTTCGAGATGCCATGCGACGCCGGCGGTGCGGGGCACCTGCTGCGTGCGGAAGAGCGTGACGGTCTCGAGGCTCGCGCGGTCGGCTTCTTCTCCCGCGCCGCCGGCGTCGAACCCGATCCACATGCGCGCATCGGGCGGCGTCAGCGTCTGGTCGCCCAGAATCCCGACCCCTGTCCGCGGCGCGAAGCCTGCGCGCGAAAACGCCCGATACGTCGCCTGCGCCGGCGCGGTGAACGGGCTGAACACCACATAGGCCGCGCCGGGGCGTCCGTCGTCGACGCAACCCTGCCCCCCGCAGAAGCTAAAGGTCCGCAAGGAAGGCATGCCGATGATGACATCCGGCAGACCGTCGCCGTTCACGTCGCCGGCGCCCGAAACGGCAAGGGACTGACTGTGATAGATACCCGGCCCTTGGAGCATAATGCCCGGTCCGCTGCCGTTGCGAATGTCGACAAGATCGATCGCAACACCGTCCGGCTTGCCAAACACGATATAGGCATCCGAAACGAAGGTGTTCGACCCGATTGCAGTGTTGGTGCCGACGAGAATATCGGCAAACCCGTCGCCATTGACATCGCCGGCGCCTGCAACGGCATATCCCGCACGGGCGCCTTCGAATGGCCCGTGGATCACGAACCCGCCCGTGTGGGCATCGAGGGCGATGTCATCGAGATCGAGCGGCTCCTGGTCGGGCTTGCCGAAGACGACGAACACCTGGCCCGCTTCGGCACGCTTGAGCGCACTCGCCTCGGGCACCACCACAACGATGTCGGCCAACCCGTCGCCGTTCACGTCGCCGGCGGCAAAGGCTGTCGTTTCGAGATTCGGGCCTGCGACTGCGAACCCATCGGCAGTCTCGTTCGGAAAGTCGGGCGTGATGCTAACGCGGCGATTGCCCGGCTCGGTGAAGACGACACGGACATAGCGATCATCATCCGTGCGTGGAGTGTGTGACAAAACGACGTCAGGAATGCCGTCGCCATTGACGTCGCCAACTCCCATCGGCGATCCGCCATAGAAGTCCGACCACGCGGCTTCAAAGGTTGTAACGCAGAGAGCCTGATCGTTACGTGAACACTCCAGGTCCAGAAGCATATGAGGAGGCGATGAGATGGGGACCGCAAATTGCCAGTTTGGCGGGAGAATGCCAGAAAAATCAATACTCAGCGTACCGACGAGCACATCAGGATAGTTGTCCGCATCAATATCGCCAACTCCCGAAACGGACCTTCCGACTTGGGCATTGACAGAATTATTGGATGACATCCTATAACCCCGGATTGCGAAGCCATCGCCTGTGGCACCATGCTGAAGCACTGATGTCCGAAGACTGTCCCCACCTGATTTACCATATAAAACATACACATATCCCGTACCGTGCCCTGGGGCGCCTACAACAAAGTCATCCAGCAAATCCCCGTTAACATCACCTAAGGCACCCACACCTCGCTGCCGATCCGAGATGTTGCCATAAATGGCAAATCCACGGTCATCCGAATCCTGCCGCAATTCCGACAACTCCACACGCTGTCCCCCAGCACGCCCAAAAACCAAATGTCCAACTCGCCCTTCGCCCAAGACAGTGGCGGTTAGCAACAGGTCCGCAAGGCCGTCACCGTCTACATCTCCGGCTCCAACAACCGCGGTTCCCGCGCGATCGCCCAACGGCCCCTGGGGCGGTGGATAGTACACGCCATGAATCAGGAACCCTCTGTTGTCACTGTCCTCGGCAACTTCGGCCAGCGAGAGCGGTGCATTGGCCGACGCAAGTCCTGTCGCCAGGAGGAAACAACAGATCAAAATCCAATCATGAAAAGGCCCGTCGTGTGGACGCGTTCCCATAACCAAGACATCCCCTGATGTTGTTTCGCCGCGGCCGATACCTACGGACACGATCCCGTGGAGAACGTGAACTTGACACTTGCTGGGCGGTCGTCGGGATCGCTGCTGTCGTAGGCCACGGCGATGAACAACCGCGCGCCGTTTGAGGTCGCGTTTTGCCAGCAGAACTCCTCATTGCATCCCGGCATGTCGGGAAGCTGCGGGTTGTCGGCATTCGACTCAAAGGACCATGGATCGGAGGAGAGGAAGATGTTGCTGCTGTCAGCGGGGGGGATTGGGCGGGTCATGTGGGGACTCGGGGCTGGCGTGGGCATCGTGTGGCATTCCGTCCTCGTGCACTACATGTCAGTATGGGAACATGGGGAGGCGGCTGGCAACCCAAACCGACTCGGCGGCGCGTGCCGGGTGGCATCTTGGCGCCGCTGCTTGAATGAAGCGCCCCCGGCGGGCCGGCGCGGGCGCGCGAGTGCGGACCTGTCCGCCGGAGCTTGAGCGAAGGCAGAAGCCTCGCGTTCCCGGGCGGTGGGCGCGAAGCGGGTTGACATGGTGGCGGGCAGGGTTGGAGGAGCGGGGGTCGTCGAGACGACTTCCCGTTGGTCACCTGCTCCCGATGTCCCGTCGCACGACGTTTCTTCTGATCGTTCTCTGGCCGATCCTGGCGCTGCTGCTGCTGGCGTAGCGGCGCGTGCTCACCGATTCGGTTGTTCGCGGGCGCGCTGCCAGAAGTCGATCATCGCGGCGACGTGCGCTTCGATGGTGAAGTGCGCGAGGACGTGCCGGCGGGCGGCGTCGCCGATGGCGGTCAGCCGGGCGCGGTCGCGCCAGAGCCGCTCGAGGCAGTCGCTCAGGTCCTCGACGGATCCCTCCCCCACCAGATAGCCGGTTTCGCCTTCGCGGATCAGCTCCGGGATGCCGCCGATGCGCGTGCCGATGGAGGGGACGCCCAGGGCGCCGGCCTCGATGATCGTGCGGCCGAAGCCTTCCTCGGCAGAGATGAGCAGGTTGGCGTCGCAGGCCGAGTAGAGGGGAGCGACGTCGGCGGCGAAGGGAACCCATTGGGCCTTGCCGCGCAGGTCCTCGGCGGCGAGGCGTTCGCGGAGGCGGTGGCCATAGTCGAGGCTGCTCTTGAAGGCATCGCCGGCGAGCAGCAGGCGGACGGGAACGCCCCGGGCATTGGCGCGGGCGACGGCCTCGGCGGCGACGAGTTGGTGCTTTCGGGGGGAAACCAGCCCAAGCAGGCCCACGACCAGGTCGTCGTCGGCCCATCCGAACTGGGCGCGCAGGGAGCGGTCCGCGGGCCGACCGGTCAGATTCCGGACATCGACTCCATTGTAGACGACATCGGTCCGGGCCTCCAAGGGGGTGCCGGCCAGCAGGGACTTGCACGCCTGGCTGACGGCGACGATGCGGCGGCAGCCCTCGAGGCGGTACTTGGCGATGTGTCCGGGGGGCAGGCCGAGGCGCACGTGGGCGGTCACCCCCACGCGTCCCCCGCGATCCCCCACCGCCGTCACGGCCTGGGGCACGGAGTGGTACTCATTACAGTGTATAAGGTCGGGTCGGAAGTGGCGGAGCAGGCGCCGCAGGGCGGGAATCTGGCGGAAATGGGCGGTCAGGCGGCCGGTGACCTTGCGCCAGGCGCCGTGCGGGATGACCTCGACGGGGACTGCAAAGTGCTGAAGTTGTTCGGTTAAGCCAGTTGCTGCCGGGCAGACGACGAGCGGCTCGACGCGCGAGGGCAGGTGCGTGACGAGGGCCAGCAGGGATTGCCGGGCGCCGAGGAGCCGGACGCTGGGGGTGAGGAAAAGAATCTTCATCGGATGGGGGAAAAAATGGGGGCGCGGCGGGTGCGAACGCGCGCGAGTGGATAAGTTGAGTACTGGCAACAGTTTATATCGGAAATCGGCCGAAAGAGTGGTGCTCTGGACGCCGGGGCACTTTCTACGAAAGTCCGGCGAAGCGCATGCATTTTGTATCGAAAGCTCATCAAGAACACAACATCTGGTAGGAAGGAGGGGTGGCAGGAAAAAGCATTCGCCGAAGAAAATTCGTGCTTGACCTTCCTCGGCGGGCGGGGCCACTTACCCACTACGTGGGGATGATACCCAAACCGAGGGGACCCGTGGAAAAGACGCCCCAAAACGCCGCATCCGCGAAGCCGGCGGCCCCGTTGTCGGGGTTCCAGCTGGTGAAGGTGGATGACCGTAATCGGGTCGCGATTCCGGCGCGTTTTCTGGACGGGCTGCGGGCACTGGCGGGCTCCGGGGATTCGAAGTCGGACCTGGAGGTGGTGGTCGCCTTCGATTTGCTGGGCAAGGTAGGGGTGTTTCCGAAGAATGTCCATGAGGAAATGGTGGCGCAGATCGAGGGGGACGATGGGGCGGGGAACCTGCACGTGACCGGGGTTCTGGGGGTGCTGCGGGGGGCGACGGAGTCGCAGACGCTGGACGGGCAGGCGCGGGTGCGGATCCCGACGCTGTTCGGCCGGTCGCGGGGTCTGGTGGGCGAGATCGTGGTGATGGGCGTGGGGCGTCACTTGCAGTTGCTGAGCCTTTCGGATTGGGACGCGGCGGTGGCGGAGTACGACGCGTACGTGCGCGAGCGTCGCCTTGCGGAGTCGCGGCGTTCGTTCGGCGGTGGGCGGGACACGGGTTTGGCTGGGCCGGCTTGATGGCGTCCGATGCGCGCGCGGTTCGCGCGCTCCCCATCAAGTCACTAATAGAGAGTTTGCCGGTTCTCCGGCAAAACAACGAAACAACAAGTTCCCCGAATTCGTGAACCGGGGACGAACAGGGACGGCACGGTGCGATACCACGAGCCCGTGTTGGCAGGCGAGGTGGTGGCGCGCATCCGTGTGCGACCGGGGGG
>JAHCAW010000062.1 GCA_019634695.1 Candidatus Sumerlaeia bacterium | reverse complement strand
CTGGCCATCACGACGGGCACGACGCTGCTGATGTGGATCGGCGAGCGCATCACCCAGAATGGCGTCGGCAATGGTATCTCGCTCATCATCGCTCTCGGCATCGTCGCAGCCTACCCGGGCGCCGTCAGCCTGATGGCCAGCCACCTGAAGATCGGCCACCTGGCCAAGATCTGGGTGCCAGTGATCATCGCGCTGTGCCTGCTGACGACGGTGGTGATCATCCTGATCCAGGAAGGTGCGCGCAAGATTCCGATCCAGCATGCGCGCCGAACGGTCGGGCGCCGCGTGCAGCAGGCGACGACGAACTACCTGCCGCTGAAGGTCAACACGGCTGGGGTCATCCCGGTCATCTTCTCGAGCGCGATCCTGACGCTGCCCCAGACGATCTTCGGATGGGTCGGCACGGGTCAGGGCGCCGGGGGATTCATGACCGGCCTGGGCGTCTGGTTCTCGCCCAACTCGCCCTATAACCTCTACTATTCGCTCAACATCCAGAAGGAAAGCATCTTCCTGCTTCTGAAGATGGTGAACTTCTACACGTTGGCGTACATCGTCCTGACGGCGTTCTTCTGCTTTTTCTACACGGCGGTGACGTTCAACCCGCAGGACGTGGCGGACAATCTGAAGAAGTCCGGCGCTTTCATTCCCGGCTATCGCCCGGGCAAGCAGACGGCTGACTATATCGACATGGTTCTGACGCGAATCACAACGGTGGGCGCCACGTTCCTGGTTTCGGTCGCGCTGATCCCGATGGTGCTGAGCATGGCGTTCGACGTGCACTGGACCTACGCGGAGTTCGCGGGCGGCACGGGCCTGATCATCGTCGTGGGCGTGGTGCTCGACACGATGAAGCGGGTGGAGAGCCAGATGTTGATGCGGCACTACGACGGCTTCAAGATTCGTCGCCAGGGCGGCGGCGGGGGAGCCGGTTCGGGACGCTGGTCCGGGCGGAAGTAGCGAGGAGACTGCACGGGCTGGCTTCAGGTCTGGAGGAAGGGAGACGCCATGAACCTGGTGCTGTTCGGGCCTCCCGGGGCGGGAAAAGGGACGCAGGCGCAACGCGTGTGTGCACGCTATCGCCTGAAGCACCTTTCGACCGGAGACGCGATTCGGTCGGCCATCCGGGAGGAGACGAAGATCGGCAGGCTGGTGGCCGAACTCGTCGAACACGGGGAGCTGGTCCCCGACGACATGGTAACGGGCATCGTCGAGGAGTTCGTCGCCCGGAACCGCAGCCAGACGGACAGCTTTCTTTTCGACGGCTATCCGCGGACGCTGCCCCAAATCGAGCAGTTGGACAGTCTGCTCGAAGCTCATCGGCTGACGCCCGCGGTGGTTGTCAGCCTGGAAGTCCCGGACGACGACTTGGTGCGCCGGGTGACGGGACGCCGGATTTGCAGCGAGTGCAGGAGAGTGTTCAACATCCATGCCCTGGACCGGCAGGCGATCGCCTCGTGCGAAATCTGCCACGGCTCGCCGCCACTGATCCAGCGCAAGGACGACACGGTCGAGACCCTGAGCGAGCGTCTGCGCATCTACCACGCGCAGACCGAACCGGTTCTCCACCAGTACGAAATGGCCGGCAAGCTGGCGACCATCGACGGCACCGGAGATCCGGACGAAGTCTTCGAGCGGTTGTGCGGCATCCTGTCGGAGCAATACTGAGGAATCGCAGGACACGGGAAACGCAGTGGAAAACGTGAGTCGTTCGGCACGAAAAGCGGTGGAACTCAAGAGCGCCGCCGAACTCGCCCTGATGCGCCAGGCCGGGCGTATGCTCGATGCCGTCATGCGCGAGGTGGTCGGGGCGGTGGTGCCGGGGATCACGACGGACGAGTTGGACCGCTTGGCGAAGGCGCGCATCCGGGAAGCGGGCGGCAAGCCGGCCTTCCTCGGTCTCTATGGGTTCCCGCGCACGCTGTGCATCTCGGTCAACCGCGAGGTGGTGCACGGAATCCCGGGCAAGCGCGAACTGGTCGAGGGCGACATCGTCTCGATCGATTGCGGAGTGCGGTACAAGGGCTACTTCTCGGACCGGGCCTATACGGTCGGAGTGGGGCGGATCGCCCCGGAGGCGACGCGGTTGCTGGACGTCACTCGCGAGGCTCTGATGCGGGCAATCGACCAGTGCCGGCCGGGCAATCGGCTCGGCGACATCGGGCACGCGGTTCAATCCTGGGTGGAGGCCAACGGCTTCTCGATCATCCAGGACTACGGCGGCCACGGGATCGGGCGCGACCTGCACGAGGAGCCGCGGGTGGAGAACTTCGGAACGGCGGGGTCCGGCCCGCGCTTGCAGGCCGGAATGGTCCTGGCGGTCGAGCCGATGGTGGCCGCGGGCCGGGGCGAGACGGAGGTGCTGGAGGACGACTGGACGGTCGTCACGAAGGACGGCAGTCTGGCGGCGCACTTCGAGCATACGGTGGCCGTGACGGACAGCGGTCCGGAGGTACTGACCCGGGTCGGAGACGGCCAGGATTGGGGTTGACAGGCGGCCCCGGCGAGTGAGTCCATTCCCTCTTGTCTTCGGAAGGACGGAAGCCTGAAAAAAGTACGTTTCCCGGTGGGAGTTTATGGCGAAAGAAAAGGGTATCGAAGTCTCCGGAACCGTCGTTGAGACGCTCCCCAACGCGATGTTCCGGGTGGAACTCGATCAGAGCGGGATGACCGTGCTGACCCACATTTCCGGCAAAATGCGCATGCACTACATCCGCATTCTGCCGGGCGACAAGGTAACCGTCGAACTCTCGCCCTACGACCTGACGCGGGGCCGCATCACGTACCGCAACAAGTAACCGGCGGCCGCCACGAAACGGCGCCGGAACAACGGAGAAGGCAGACATGAAGGTCCGAGCATCCGTCAAACGCATCTGCAAGGATTGCCGCGTCATCAAGCGCCGCGGCGTCGTCCGCATCATCTGCAAGAACCCCCGCCACAAGCAGCGGCAGGGCTGATCCGTAGACCATCTTCCGACCAGGAGTCGTTGCCGTGGCACGCATAGCCGGAGTCGATCTTCCCCGCGACAAGCGCGTCGAGTACGGGCTGACCTACATCTACGGGATCGGCGTGACCCGCTCGCGCGAGATCCTGACCGCCGCCGGCGTCGATTTCGACACCCGCGTGCGCGACCTCACCGAAGCCGAGGTCACCAAGATTTCCGCCCTCATCACCAGCAACTACAAGGTCGAGGGCGACCTGCGCCGCGAGGTTAACACCAACATCAAGCGCCTGATGGACATCGGCTGCTATCGTGGTCTGCGCCACCGCCGCGGCCTCCCCGTGCGCGGCCAGCGCACCCGCACCAACTCGCGTACACGCAAGGGCCCGCGTCGCACCGTCGGCTCCAAGAAGAAGTAATCCACCACCCCCGAACACGAACCGCATCCACGGAGCACGCAGCCCATGGCCAAGAAAGTCGCCCAACGCCAGAAGAAGAAGGCGAAGAAGAACGTGCCGCACGCGATCGTCCACGTGCAGGCCACGTTCAACAACACGATCATCACGTTCGCGGACCAGATGGGCAACACCATCTCCTGGGCCAGTGCCGGCACCTCGGGCTTCAAGGGCTCGCGCAAGAGCACGCCCTATGCGGCCGGTCAGGCCTCGGAGAAGGCGGCCGCCATCGCCAAGGACAACGGCGTGGTCTCGTGCGACGTGCTGGTGAAGGGCCCGGGCTCGGGCCGCGAGTCGGCCATCCGTTCGCTCCAGGCTGCCGGCATCGCCATCAAGACCATCAAGGACGTCACGCCCATCCCGCACAACGGCTGCCGCGCTCCCAAGCGCCGCCGCGTCTAACCTCCAACCCGCACCTCCCGTTTCGGGAAAGACTCCATTCGCCGTCGAGGAAACCACCTGTGGCACGTTATCGCGGACCCGCTTTGCGCCTGTACCGCCGTGAAGGGCGGAACCTGTTCCTGAAGTCCGAACGCTCGGCAGCCCATCGCCGGGTGCAGGACCGGCTCGGCACTCCTCCGGGCCAGCACGGGCGCCCGCCCGCCAAGATGTCCACCTACGGCGTCCAGCTCCGCGAGAAGCAGGCGACCAAGCGCATCTATGGCATCCTGGAGCGCCAGTTCCGCCGCTACGTCGAGCGCGCCGAGCGCTACCGCGGCGTCACCGGCCACGTCCTCATCCAGCTCCTCGAGCGCCGACTTGACAATGTCGTTTACCGCGCCGGCTTCGCCCTCACGCGCCAGCAGGCCCGCCAGCTCGTCGGCCACAACCACATTCTCGTCAACGGCAGCCGCGTCAACATCCCCTCCTACGAGGTCCGCGTCGGCGACGTCATCCAGTTGACCGAGAAGATGCGCGCCAACAAGGGCATCCTCGAGGCGCTTGAGTACAACCGCACGCGCGGCCTCAAGTCCTGGATCGAGCTCGACGAGGAAACCAAGTCCGTGCGCTTCCTGCGCATTCCCGAACGCGACGAACTCGACGATATCACCGTCCGCGAGCAGCTCATCATCGAGCTTTACTCGAAGTAATCCCCGGGCCGGAACAGCGATCCGCACCGACCGACGAACCGACCACGACCCGACTCGCCGACAGGAGCACGCGCCACATGGAGCTGGAACTCAAGCCGCTCATCCGTCCCACCCGCCTGATCCAGGACAAGCTGACGCTGACCGACACGTTCGGTCGGTTCACCGTCGAGCCGCTCGAACGCGGCTTCGGCACGACGATCGGCAACTCGCTGCGCCGCATCCTGCTCTCCTCGATCCAGGGCGCGGCCGCCACGAGCGTCCGCTTCGAGGGCGTCCGCCACGAGTTCATGGCCGTCCCCGGCGCCCGTGAGGACGTCAACGACATCATCCTCAACATCAAGCAGGTCGTCTTCAAGCTCGACGCCGACTTGGGCAGCACCAACATCGTGCTGTCGAAGAAGGGCCCGGGCAAGGTCACGGCCGCCGACTTCGAGCTGCCCGACGGCCTCACCATCCTGAACCCGGGCCAGCACATCGCCGAACTGACCGGCGGCACCCGCCTTGAGATGGAAGTTCTCGTTGCCTCCGGCCGCGGCTACATGCCGGCCGTCTACCCGGAGATGGAGGACGAGGACGACATCGGCATCCTGCCGATTGACGCCGTCTTCTCGCCGATCCGCAAGGTGCGCTACGAGGTTTCCGATGCGCGCGTCGGCCAGCAGACCGACTACGACCGTCTGGTGCTCGAAGTCAGCACGAACGGCAGCGTGCGGCCAGAAGAGGCCGTCAGCTTTGCCGCCAAGATCCTGCGCGACCACCTCGACCTGTTCATCCGCATCGAGGACCGCGACGGGGCTGCCATCGGCGAAGACCGCCTGGGCGGCGGAGCCGACGGCGAGGCAGGCACGCCGATCCAGACCGTGCTCGACAAGTCGATCGAGGAACTCGAACTCTCGGTCCGCTCGTACAACTGCCTCGAGGCCGCCGGCATCAAGACGATCCGCGACCTCGTCCAGAAGTCCGAGAGCGAGATGCTCAAGTACCGCAACTTCGGTCGCAAGTCGCTCTCCGAGATCAAGGCGATCCTCAAGCAATACAACCTGAGCTTCGGCATCAAGTTCGACGAAAGCGGCAATCCGGTCAAGTCCGCGCACGACGACAAGGACTGACGCTCCGCTCTCCCCGCGAGTCACGACTCCCAAAGGTGAATTCCTCCCATGCGGCATCGCAAGAACACCCTGAAGCTGAACCGCACCACGGGCCACCGCAAGGCCCTGCTGCGCAACCTTACGGCGTCGCTGATCGCCCACGAGCGCATCCGCACGACCGAGGCAAAGGCCAAGGCCCTGCGCCCCTACGTCGAGCGCCTCGTGACGCTGGCCCGCAAGGGCACGCTGCACCAGCGCCGTCAGGCCTTCGCCGCCATCGGCAAGAAGCACGCGGTCCACAAGCTCTTCGAGGAACTCGGCCCGCGCTTCCAGGAGCGCCCGGGCGGCTACACCCGGATCATCCGCGACGGCCAGCGCGCCGGCGACGGCTCCTGGATGGCCTTCATCGAGTTCGTCGATTACAAGGCCCCCGAGAAGAAGGCCCGCAAGGCCGCCGAAACCGCCGAGGCCGCTCCGGCCGAAGCGCAGGGCTGATTCCAGTCCTCCCAGCCTGAACAACGACGCGTTGCTCGACGGCCCCGGTTCTCCGGGGCCGTTGTTGTGCTGTGCCCAGATTCGATCAGCCGGAGGCCTTTCGCCGCCTCAATAGGTCCAGCAGCGTGCCGACGATCATGCCGACGACGAAGCCCTGCGGGACCCAGCAGGCGATCGCGCCCACCAGCAGCGCAATGCCGAGCGACTCGCGGCCCTCGCGCGCCGTGTCCTCCACGAACAGCATCAGCGTCAGCGCCTCGAACAGCAGCACCACGCCGAGCACCGGCATCGGGAAGACCTTGATCGCCTCGTCCAGCGAACCGCTGAACAGCAGCCCCAGCACCGCGAACAGCCCGCCGTAGATGATGACCGAGCCGCCGGTGCGCGCGCCGAAGGCATAGTGCCCGGCCAGCCCGCCGCACCCATGGCAGACCGGTACCCCGCCGAGCAGCGGCGCGACGAGGTTGGCCACGCCGTACGTTGTGCCGATGCGGCGAACGGAGAAGACGCGCGCGGGAAACAGGTCCGCGACAGTCTGGCGTGTGGCGATGACGGAGTTGGAAAGCGACAATGGCAATTGCGGAATGGCCAGCAACAGGAAGCCGGTGACGATCTCGCCCCATGTGGGCGGCTGAAACGACGGCAGGGCGACGCCCATGCCCTCGACCAGCACGCCGTGATCCACATCGACGGCCAGCGCCCACAAGGCCCCGGCGCCGATCAGGACAAGCCCCGGCGGCACGCGGCGATTGCCTCGCAGCAGGAGCAACACAGCGAAACCCGCCGCGCCCACCGCCCAGCCCCACGATCCCCCGCGGGGCACGTAGTCCCCCAGCGCCAGCGCGGCGAGCTTGAGCCCGAGACCGAGCTGAACACCCCGCACGACGCACCGCGGAATCGCCCGCACGAGCCCCTCGAGCGCCCCCGACCACGCCAGCAGCAGCATCATCACCCCGATGGCGACGCCGCCACCGGCTAGCACCCCGGGCGACAACTGCTGCGCGATCACGATCACCGCCATCGCCTTCAACGGCTGCATCGGCATCGGCAGGCCGTAGTACAGGCCGCTGAGAATCTGCAATGCACCGAAGACGAGGAAGACCGAGGCGCTGTCGAGCCCGGCGGCCACGATCATGCCGACGATCAAGGGCAGGTCGGTGCCGATGTCGCCAAAGGCGCCGGCCAGCTCGTGCCGGTCGAACCGGACACGCTCGCGCCAGGGCACGCGGGAAGCGGAGGAGGCGGCGTCGGACATGGCTCAAGGTCGCTTTGGCCAAGTTCGCAGAGCAAGCCTGAGGGAGAAGGGAAGAGTGAGAGAGAAAAATTCAACCTTTCGGTTGACAAACGGTCCGGTCGCCCTAACCCTCAACCTTATGGTTGAACAAAGCGCACAACGACTGGACGGCATCTTCCGCGCGCTGGCGGACCCGACCCGGCGGGCGATGTTGCGGAATCTGGCAGCGGGGGAGCGGACGGTGGGCGAGTTGGCTGCTCCGTTCCAGATGTCGCTGGCCGGGGCTTCGAAGCACGTCAAGATGCTGGAGCGCGCCGGACTCGTGTGCCGCACAGTGCGAGGCCGGCGACATGTTTGCCACTTGCGGGCTCAGCCGCTTTCCGAGGCCGAGCAGTGGCTGCGGTTCTACGAACGCTTCTGGAACGATCGGCTCGACGCGCTCGAGGCGATGCTGAACGAGGACGCGCTGCTGGCCCCACCACCCCACAAGGACGAGGCATGATGAGAGTTGCTCTGACGAGTGTGCTGGTCGACGATCAGGAGAAGGCCCTGAAGTTCTACACGGAGACGTTGGGCTTTGTGAAGAAACACGACTTCCCGGCCGGGGAGGGGCGATGGTTGACAGTGGTCTCGCCAGAGGGGCCCGACAACGTCGAGTTGGTGCTGGAGCCGATGGGCTTTGCGTTCGCGCGCGCCTATCAACAGGGGCTGCACGACGCGGGCGTGCCGCTGACCGCATTCGCGGTCCGCGACGTGCGCGCCGAGTATGAGCGGCTGACGGCGCTTGGAGTGGGCTTCCGCGGCGAACCCATGCAGCCGCCCGGGGCACCGGCGATGGCCGTCTTCGACGACACCTGCGGCAACTTCATCATGATCTTTCAGGAGTAGGCGGCGCGCGCGGCGACGTCGGCGTATCGTGCGGAGGGGAGCGAGGCCATCCCGGCCCGTCTTGCGCACGCGCAGGAGTGCCTCACCGCCAAAGGAAGAGACAATGTCCAATTCAATGGGTGTTCTGTCGCAGGAAGGCGGGGAGGTCACATTGCGCTTCGAGCGCCTGCTGCCCGGTCCGATCGAGCGTGTCTGGGCCTTTCTGGCCGAGTCGGAGAAGCGCGCCAAGTGGCTGGCCGGCGGTCCGATGGACCTGCGCGTCGGTGGTTCCGGCGAGCTCTGCTTTCGCCACGCGGACCTGACGCCGCACGTCGAGACTGTGCCCGAGCGTTTCTGCAAATACACGCCCGAGTCCCGCATGGCGATCCGGATCACGCGCTGCGAGCCTCCGCATGTGCTCGCGCACACCTGGGGCGGGACGGACGGCGACTGCTCGGAGGTCATCTTCGAGCTGACGCCGCAGGGCGAGCAGGTTCTTCTGGTGCTGACGCATCGCCGGCTCACGCGTCGCGCCGAACTGCAGAGCGTCGCACCCGGCTGGCACACGCACCTCGAGCTCCTTGTGGCGCATCTGGAGCAAGGCGATCTCCCGCCCTTCTGGTCCACGTTCACGCGACTCGAGGAGGCATATGGAAAGCGTCTCCCCGAGTCGGGGTGAGTTGCCGACTCGGGCGCGGTGGGCATCCGACGGAAAAGGTTCCGCGGCAGGTTGGCGCTCGATTGGTTTCCGGAATCGTTCCCGCTAACCGGGGAACGCGAAGTGATCGGGTCCGTACACCAGTGTGGCGCCCATGTGGCCGCCGATGCCGGTGACAAGGGCGGTCAGGGCGAGAAGGCCCCGGAATATCCAGCGGCATCGAGTCGTATTGCGACGGCGGGCAACCTCGCCGGCGACCACCGTTGCCACGAGCAGGATGGCCGTTGCGGTGCCGAGCCAGCGATGCCACGCGAGCGTGCCCTCGAGGCCCGGAAAGCTGGAGCCCGCCGCCGCTGCCCAACCCAAGGGAGCGGCCACGGCGCCCCCCGCGGCGGCGACGAACAGGCAGAAGCGCACAATGGGGACGAATGAATCGTTGCGGCGCATCCACGCGAGCGCTTCGGCCAGCAGAGCAGCAAACAGCAGGGCGATCGGGAAGTGCACCGCGATGGGATGGAAGCGGCCCGCGAAGGCGACCGCGCGACGGGCCAGCGACGCGCCGTGCGCATGGCCTGTGGCGTGGTCGTGTGCCGGTGTCGAGTGGTCGTGCGCGACTGGCGCCCGTTCGCCGATGGCATGAGCGTGCGCGTCGCTCTCGCCCGCAGGTTCCTCCGGCGCAAGATGCGCTGAGGCGAGATAGTCCGGCGGCAAGTTGGCCAGGTACGGCGTCGGATCGGCCAGGAACTGCCGCCGGCATCGCTGGCAGCAGAGATAGACGTTTCGGCCGTCATACTCAACGAAGATGGAAGCCTTGACGGGCTCGTCGGGCATGACGGGGCAGAACTCGTTCATGCGCGGCGGCGACATCGTATCGGCCGCCAGAAACGCGACCGAAAGCAGGATGAGCAGGACGGGAATCGCCGTGCGAGGGCTTGACGCATGGCGTGCCATGGAGGTGCTCCTGTTGCCTTCGGTCGCGTTGGGTGGGGCCGCCTCAGTGGTTGGCGTGGCCGGAGGAGGCCGGAGCGGCTTCGACTGCCGCGCTGCCTGCCTTTGCCTTCGCGGCCTCGGCGATCTTGGCCATGTACTGCGGCGGGTTGGCGTCGAAGTCCTTCGCGCAGCCCTTGCAGCACAGGCGCACGAGGCGGCCGGCGTGGACGAGTTCGAACGGCTCGCCCATGGCGTCGAGCGGCTGGCCCGAGACGACGCAGGTGGCGAGCGGGTACTCGGCGCGCTGCTTGTCCGCCGCGGCCTTGTCCAGGATGTCGAAGTACTTCTTCGGATCCTTCAGGACGTCCTTCTCGCACGGCGGGCAGCAGAAGACGAACAGGCGGTTACCGATGACGTGATAGGAGTTTTCCTTCTCGTCGGCCGAGAGCTTCTCGTCGGTGTCCACGATGCAGGTGTCGAGCGGATAGAGCGGCTTCTGGTCCTTGATGATCTGCTCGTCGGCCTTGGCGAGCAGCGAAGCCGGGTCGCTCTTGAACTTCGGGATGCAGCCGGCGCAGCAGAAGCGCACCTCGCGGCGTTCGTGCAACAGCGATACGGGCGCGCCCATGGAGCCGAGCTTCATCCCGGCGGTGATGCAGGTGTCGAGCGGGTAGGCGTCGCCGAGCCGCTTGTCGGCGTCATCAGCATCGACTGCCGGGGCGTCGTGATTGTGGCCGGCGTGCTGGGCGTGGGCGCTGCCGAGCGCGAAGGCAGTGACGACAAGGGCCACGAGGAGGGACTTCGTGAGGGACTTCATGGGTGTGCTCCTGGAGGGGATTGGGTGGGTCAGGGGTTGGGATTTTCCGGCACGGGGCCGGGGGAGTCGGGATCGTGGCGCCGGAGGGTCCGTCGCAGTTTCCATTCCTCAATGGCGGCGTAGAGCGTCGGCACAACGAAGACGCTGACCATGACGACGAGCATGCCGCCGAAGACAGGAATCGCCAGTGGGGTCATGATCTCGCTGCCCTTGCCGGTCGAGGTGAGGACGGGCAGGAGTGCCAGGATCGTGGTGGCGCTGGTCATCAGGCAGGGCCGGATGCGCCGGCGTGCGGCCTCGACAATGGCCTCGCGGACCTCCGCAACGCTGGTGGTCGGCCGGTTGTCGAGGCTCTGGCGGATGTAGGTCGCCATGATCACGCCGTCGTCGGTGGCGATGCCGAACAGGGCGAGGAATCCAACCCACACCGCGATGGACAGGTTCACGTGGCCCATGCGGAAGATCTCGCGGATGTTGGACTCGAAGACGGCGATGTCCATGAACCAGGGCTGGGCCCAGAGCCAGAGGAACAGGAATCCGCCGGACCATGCGACGAAGACATTGAGGAAGATGAGCAGGGTGACGGCGGTCGAGCGGAACTGGAGATAGAGAATCAGGAAGATGAGCAGCAGCGTAAGCGGCAGGATGAGGGCGAGGGTGCGCGCGGCGCGGACCTGGTTTTCGTAGGCGCCGGCGAAGGTGTAGGAGACGCCCGGGGGAAGTTCGGAGTCGAGCTGCGTGCGCAGGGCTGCGCGGGCATTCTCGACGACTTCCACCTCGGGGAAGCCGGCCTGGCGGTCGAACAGCACATAGCCGACGAGGAAGGTGTCCTCGCTGCGGATGGACATCGGGCCGCGCGCGTACTCGATGGTGGCCAGTTCGCGCAGGGGAATGCGAACCGGGGGCGCGCCGGCCATCGAGACCATCGGTGCATCGACCAGGATGTTGCCCAGCTCGTCGGGCGAGTCGCGCAACTCGCGCGCGTAGCGCACCCGCACGGCGTAGCGCTCGCGCCCCTCCACCGTGCGCGTGACGGCCATGCCGCCGATGGCGGCCTCGATCACCTCCATCACATCCTCGACGACGAGGCCGAAGCGCGCGATGGCGTCGTGATCGGGCACGATCTCGAGATAGGGCACGCCGACAAGGCGTTCGGCGATGACGGCAGTGCTGCGGACTCCTGCCACGTTGCCCTGCTTGAGGATCTCCTCGATGCGCAGGCCGACGCGCTCGATCGTGGCGAGGTCCGGGCCGCGCACCTTCACGCCCATGGGAGCGCGCATGCCGCTTTGCAGCATGACGAGCCGGGCCGCGATGGGGGCCAGTTGGGGTGCGGAGGTCAGGCCCGCGAAGCGGGTCGCTTCGACGATCTCGTTCCAGATGTCGTCGGGCGACTGGATGTGCGGGCGCCAATTGCGATACGGGCGTCCGTCGGGATCGGGCACGAGGTTGCCGTCAGTGTCCCGCTGGAACTCGCCCGTTTCGGCATCGTAGGCAAACGTCAACCGGCTGCCGCGGTCGTCCTGGATGAACTCCGACTTGTAGTTGATGATCGTTTCGATCATCGAGACCGGCGCGGGATCGAGAGGGCTCTCGGCACGCCCGAGCTTGCCGACGACGAGTTCGACCTCGGGAATCGCCTGCATCGCCATGTCGGTGTCGCGCAGGAACTCCATCGCCTCGCCGATGCTCGCGTGCGGCATCGCGACAGGCATGTAGAGGAAGCTGCCCTCGTCGAGCGTGGGCAGGAACTCGCGACCGAGCCCGGGGAACGCACGCGCGAGCGCCTGACCGGCGGGCGCCTCGTGCACGCGCGGGGGCACCCACGAGAAGGTTCGGTGGAACCCGAGCCACACCGACGTGCCCATCAGCACGAGGAACAGAGGCGCCGCAAGGAAGACGATCTTGAACCGCAGGCACCAGCGCAGCACCGGCGCGTAGGCATGCCGGAAGAGCCAGAAGAAGCCCAGAAGCCCGCCGACGACCGCAATCACGACGACCAGATTCTGCCAGTCCTCGCGCCGCGCACCCAGAGGCTCCCACGTCGAGGAGAGCACGACGATGACGGCCAGCGACAGGCCGAGGACGAGTGCGAAGTGGAATCCGCGCCACAGCCGATGCAGCCAGCGCGGCAGGCGAATCGGCCGGACGCCAAGAAGCACATGGGCGAGCGGGGGCAGCACGGTGAGCGCGATCGCGATGCTGGCGAACAGCGCGAATGTCTTCGTGTAGGCGAGCGGCTTGAAGAGCTTCCCCTCGGCCCCGATCATCGTGAAGACGGGCAGGAAGCTGATGATCGTGGTGGCGATGGCGGTCAGCACGGCGCCGCCGACCTCGCTGGCGGCGCGCCGAAGCACGTCGAAGCGGCGCTCGCGCGGATCGGCCGTACGCAGGTGCTGCAGCATATTCTCGCACAGCACGATGCCCATGTCGACCACCGAGCCTATGGCGATGGCGATGCCGCCCAGGGCCACCACGTTCGCCTGCACGCCGAACAATTGCATCAGGATGAGGGCGCTGAGCACCGCCAGCGGCAGCATGGCTCCGATCAGGAGCGAGCTGCGCAGGTGCAGCACCATGAGCATGACGACGATGAGCGTGATCAGAATCTGGTCGCGCAGGGCGCTCTCGAGTGTCCCGATCGTCTCGTGGATCAGGCCCGTGCGGTCGTAGAAGGGCACGATGGCCACCTGGCTGACGGTGCCATCGTCGAGCGTCTTGCGTGGCAGGCCGGGCGAAATCTCGGCGATGCGCGCCTTGACGTTGTCGATCACTTCGAGGGGATTCGCGCCGTAGCGCGCGACGACCACGCCGCCGACGGCTTCGGCGCCGGCCTTGTCGAGCGCGCCGCGTCGCAGCGCCGGCCCGAGCGTCACCGTCGCCACCTGGGCCACCGTCACCGGCAGGCCATCGCGCGTGGCGACGGTGGCCCGCTCGATGTCCGCTGCGTCGCGGATGAACCCGCGACCGCGCACGACGTACTCCACGCGATTGTGCTCGATGGTCGCAGCGCCGACATCAAGGTTCGACCGGCCAACCGCGGCGATCACCTCCGCCAGCGTCACGCCGTGCGCGCGCATCGCCTCCGGGTCCACATCCACCTGATACTCGCGCACGAAGCCCCCGACGCTGGCGACCTCGGCGACGCCTGCGGCACCCTGAAGCGCGTAGCGCACCTGCCAATCCTGGATGGACCGCAGTTCGTGCAGGTCCCATCCGCCGGCCGGCTTGCCGTCGGGCGTCCGCCCCTCGAGCGTGTACCAGAAGATCTGCCCCATACCGGTGGCATCGGGCCCGAGGGCGGGCTGCACGCCGGGGGGCAGCAGATCCGGCGGCAGGCTGTTGAGTTTCTCGATGATGCGCGAACGCGACCAGTAGAACTCGACGCGATCCTCAAAAATCACGTAGATCGACGAGAAGCCGAACATCGAGTTGGACCGGACGTTCTTCACGCCCGGAATGCCGAGCAGCGCGGTCGTCAGCGGATAAGTGACCTGGTCCTCGACGTCCTGCGGCGAGCGACCCGGCCAATCGGTGAAGACGATCTGCTGATTCTCGCCCAGATCCGGGATGGCATCGACGGCCACCGGGTGGCGCGGCAGCGGGCCGAGATTGATGTTGAACGGCGAGACGATCAGCCCCCACACCACGAGGGCCGCGGTCACGAGCAGCACGACCAGTTTCTGGTCCATGCAGAAGCGAATGAGCCGGTCGGTCATCAGTGTTGGTGCCCCTGCATCGTGGCGCTCTCGGGTGCCGGCTGCGGACTCATCATGCTCGGGCGGGCGAGAATCTGAAGCGCGGAGTCGATCCGAAAGGCCCCGTGAGTGACGACGCGCTCGCCTTCGGCGAGCCCTTCGGCGACCACGTAACCGTCGCGCGCGCGCGGCCCGAGCGTGACCTCGCGCCCCTCGTAGGTCGGGCGATCCGTGTCGGGAATTTCGACGTAGACGACGGCCCGCGTGCCGGTGAGCAGTGGTGCGCTGGCGGGAATCAGCAACGGCTGCGCGCCGGGCAGGAAGGCCTGCACATGACCGGTCACCACCATGGCGGGCTTCAGGGCGCCGTCGGGATTGGACACCTCGACGCGCACGCGGGTGGTGCGCGTCTCGCGGCGGGCAAGGGGCTCGATGAAGGTGATCCTCCCTTCGAACTCGCGGCCCGGGTGCGCGCGCGTGGTCAGCGAAACGCGCAGTCCACGGCGCATCCATGGCAGGTCACTCTCGAAAGCTTCGAGTTCGGCCCACAGGGTGCCGAGATCGCCGAGCACCAGAACGGGCTGCTCGCGCGCGACGTAGTCGCCTTCCTGCACGGGTCGCTCGAGTACGGTGCCGCCGACGGGTGCCTTGAGAATCACGCGTTCGAGCGCCACGCCCTCTGCGGCGATCGCGTCGATCTGTTCCTCGAGCAGGCCCGCGAGACGCAGGCGTTCGCGGCCCGCCTGAACGGCGGCGCGCGTTGCGGCGCCAATGCCTTCGGCCGTCGCGAGGTCCCGGCGCCGGCTTGCGGCCAGCGCTTGCAGGAACTCCTTCTGCACGGCCAACAGTTCCGGGCTGTACAACTCGACGAGGTCCGTCCCTGCGGCGACCTGCTCTCCCGCGAATCGCGCATGCAGGCGATCCACGCGGCCGCCGACGTTGGCGCTGACCGTGACGCGCCGCGCGGGATCGACGACGAGTTCGCCGTTGAGGCGCACGACGCGCGTCGCCGGCCCGCGTCGGACCGCCGTCGTTTCGATGCGGGCCAGCGCCCGCGCCTCCTCGGTCATGGTCATCCTTCGGGGCGAGGTGCTTGTCGCGCCACCGGAAGGCTCGTCGAAGATCGGCTGCATGATCATGCCGCAGATGGGGCACTCGCCGGCTTCCTCGAGTGGTGGCAGGCAGTTCATGGCGCACGCGTAGCCGAGCAGCTCAGGGGCCTGCTGGGCGGCAGCGTGCGCGGAAGGAGTGTGTGTGTGCTCCGGTTCGGCGAGCACCAACTCCATCCCGCAGAGCGGGCAGTCGCCGGGCTCGGGCTGGCGAATCTCGGGGTGCATCGAGCAGGTGTAGACGGGAGCCGGCTCGTGCGCAGCGTGGGGCGCAGGCGTGAGCGCGCTGGCGGGGGAGTGGCCGGCATGCCCGGAACGCGCGCCCATGTTCCAGGCCACCCACGCAGTGACGATCACAATGGCGACGAACAGGAGCTGGCCGATCACCGTTAGTGCCACTCGGAAGAGAGAGGGGAAGGGCTTGGGGGTCATGGGTTCGCCTCCGGGGCGGAGTCAGGGAAGACGAGTGGCGCGCAGACGGCGCATTCGAGATCGGCCAGTGCGATGTAGTAGTCGCGGCGCACGATCAGCAGGTCGCGCCGCACGGCAAGGATGGCGCGCTGGGCGTCGATCAGGTCGACGAGCGTGGCTTGTCCCGATTCGTAGGCTGCCTGCATGGCCCCGCGGGTCTCTTCCGCCAGCGGCAGGATGTTGCGGCGCAGGATTGTCATGCGCTGCACCAGCGCCTCGATGCGGGCATGGGCCAACTCGATTTCCTCGATGATCTCGTTGGCGGTTGCCTCGCGCCGAAGCTTGGCTTCCTCCAGGCGCTTGAGGGCCTGCTCGCGGGCGGCGCGGCGGCGCGCATTCGGCAGCGGGATATTCATGCCGATCATCGCGCTCCATGAGTCGGTGCGGTCGTCGGCCAGCGGCGCGATGATTCCGCCGGGCCGATCGCCCGCACCCTGGTACCCAACGCCAACCGTGAAGTCGGGATAGTAGTCGGCTTGAGCGAGGCGCTCGGTGAGCAGGGCCTGCTCGCGCTGGCGGTCGTAGCGAGCCAGCTCGGGCTGGATCTCGAGGGCCAGGGCCACAAGCGATTCGGCGTCGGGGATGGTGAACTCCTGAAGTCCCTCCTCGGGGGCGACCGGCGCGAAGGTCGCCGTGGATTCGCCGATCATGCGCCGCAGTTCGGCCTGACCCATGGCGATCTCGGCGTCGAGGTCGGCGAGAGTCTCGCGCGAGCGCGCCAGCTCGGTTTGCAGACGCAGCATCGCCTCACGACCCCGTTGGCCCACCGCATAGAGAGAGGCGGTCGCCTCATGGGCCTTCTGCACGAGCTCCAGTTCCTCGCTCACCAACTCGCGTTGGGCGCGCGCGAAGGCGACCTCGTGCCAGCGACTGGTGACGTCGCGGCGCAGGTCGAGCACGGCGGTGTTGTACTCCTCGAGCGCCTCGCGCGCGGTGCTGTCGGCAAGTTGCGCGCGCAGGCGTTGCTTGCCGAACCACGGGAAGGTCTGGCTGATGCGCACGGTGTTCTCGCGCATGTCCTCCGGTCCCGCGAAGCGTTGCATGACTTCCGTCTCGGCCATCGGATCCGGCAGCGACGAGACCTGCGGCACGTCGAGCAGCATGGCTTCGAAGCGCGCGAAGTCCGCCCGAAGAGTCGGGTTGTTCTCGATCGCGCGCAGGACCACGAGGTCGAGCGAGGCGATGGGAGTCGTCGCCGCGTCGTTCCTCGCGACCCGGTCGCGCGCGGGCATCATCACGACCGGAGCGGCCCCGAGTGCCAGGCGGTCTGGAATCGGCGGCGTGGGAGTGGCACATGCTGCGATCGCCGACAGGGCGAAACAGATCGTCGCGAGACGAGCCACGCGCCGGAGTGCATCTTGTAGGGTTCTGAGCATTCGATGTCCTGCCCGAAGTTGCTTGGGGGGACGGGACGCTGGCGGCCTGCAAGGGCAGGCAAGCGTCACCGCCGGTTGGGACGGGTGTGCACCGCAACGAGGCCATGGTGGGCGTCGCGGGCATCGCGTCAGCCGGGCAGGATCAGATCAGGAAGACGTCGAGGAGGATGTGGAGAGGTTCGGCGGGTGCGGGCCCGGCTCGGGTGGGAGCGCGGGGCGGGCTCACGGACGACTGCTGGACAAGCTCCAGCGACAGACAGGGAGCGACGGCGAGCGCAGCGGGCGGGAGGCTGGTCGTATGACTGGAGGCGACCAGAATCACGTCGGCCACAGGGGCAAGGTCGGCGATCACCTGCTTCTCGCAGGGGCACTCCGGCTCCGCGGGCTGCTGAGGACTGGGTGCGTCAGAAGGTGCGGATTCCCCGCAGCACGTGTGGGCCAGGGTGACCGGGGGAACGGTCGCCGGAACAACCGTCGGCACACCGTCGTGGGCACACAACAGTCCGCACTGACAAACCACGACTTGCGCCAGCAGGACGAAGGCAGCGAGCAGGGCTGCCGCGGTGGCAACGGCTGATCGGGCAAGGCGCGGTGGACGGTTCATTCTCATCACACGCGCACCATGTAGCATCTTGCGGGCCAGCGTCAAACCCATTGCGGGGAGCGAGTCGCTCCCCGCAACGCCAAGACCTCAGGTGAACGCCTCAGATCGGCCCGATGGATGGTCCAAGGAATAGGATGTTGCCGAGGCTGACCGTCCCGTTGGTCGGATCGTAGGCAGAACGGATGTCGATGCTGTTGCCCAGGCCGCCTTCTTCGCCGACGGGCCCGCGCGCCCGCAGCACCCACTGAGCCGACGGGTACTGAATGCCCCAGAGAATCCGGTAGATGTTGGCCGACGACCCGACGGGTCCGTAGGGCGAGGGCACGAACTGCTCGTAGGTGTCGCGGTCGGCGTACAGGAAGACGCGCACGGCCGAGGTGGGGATGGCCGGGTTCGAGGATTCCTCGCGGCTGAAGACGTCGAGCGGGACGCTGGAGATATAGGAAATGGGAGTGGTCAGGGGAACCAGCCGGCGAATGCGCGGGTTGATCGTCCTGAACGTGGGATCGCCTGTGGCGGAGAAACCGGCGGGGTAGCGGCGATTGTCGACGCGATAGGCCTCGAGCGCCGTGGCAAGGCTGCGCATGTCGGACTTCGCGCGCGAAACCTTCGAGCGCACCTGGGCCTCGAGGAAGTTGGGCACGGCGATGGCCGCCAGAATGGCGATAATGGCGACCACGATCAACAACTCGATCAGGGTGAATGCTCGGGCCGCACTTGTGGGAAACGATTCCCGTGTCATGGTGCTCTCCTTGCGCGCGGGGGCGCGGTGACAGATGGGTCCGCCATGGGGTGGACGGACGGGTGCACATTCATGCTCCAGCCTTGTCCGCGCCCCTCCCGGCCGGTCAACAACAAAAACCCTATGACAGTATGCGGAGCGATTCGGCAACGAACGTGGTCGCACGACGGGGCACTTGCGCAACTGCCCACTGGGCCATTGCGTCAGGCGACCATGCCGGCAGGGCATTTCTTCGATTGTACGAAGCGACTTCGGAGGGAGCACGGCATCGACTGCCGACGACATCCAACCGGCGAATTCGAGGGTTGACATGGGGGTCCGCTTGGGCCAACCCAACACCATGAGACACCATGCGGTGCTCCGATCCCTCGCTTTCCACTCAGGAGGCACGCTCATGAACGTCAAAGGATTCGCCGGCGGTGTTGCCCTCGTGGCCGCCGTACTCGCCGCGCCCACGGACGCAGCCGCCAATCAGTTCTTCCCCGTGCAGAGTTTCGACTTTACGGCGGGACAGACAGTTGTTGGACAGGGCGACTGGCTTCGTCGTGCCACCACGGAGACGCCGGCACTTGAGGTTGTCTCCGGCTCACTGAGCTACGCGCCGGGCGGGATTCCCGCCTCAAACGGAAACTCGCTGCGCATCCAGGCCCTTGACGGCGAGGACGCCCGGCTTCCCTTCCCCGGCGGTGTCATCACGCCGGCCGACAACAACACGTACTACTGGTCGGCCATCTTGGAGTGGGACGGCACGAACGCCGGCAACACATCCAGCTACTTCGCAGCGTTCCTGGGCACGCCGGCCACCGGCAGCACGACCTTCCGCGGCATTCTCCGCGGCGGTGGCGATGGCGTCGGCAACGTCTACTTGGGCACGCAGCTGTTCTCCAACACATCGGGCGACAATCCGACTGTCTTCGCCAGCAACCCCATCCCCGCGAGCACCCCCGTCTTCCTGGTCATCAAGGTCACGGAAGTCCCGGGGGAACGCAACGACACCAGCGCACTCTACCTGTTCACGACCCAAGCGGTTCCGGCAACAGAGCCCGGAAGCCCGACTGTCGTGTCCGAGTATGTGACGGGCACCAACACCGGCGACATCCAGGGGATCACCACAACGGGTGGCGGCATTCAGGCATTCTCCGTCCGTCAGTTCCAGAACATCAACTGGCCGGGTGCCTGGCGCATCGACGAGATCCGCGCCGGCTCCACGTGGGAATCCGTCGTCAGCGATCCCTCCAACGTCTCGTCCTGGTCGCTCTACAACTGAGATCAGGAAGTCACCCCCGACCACCCAGCGCGCCCCCGGAGACCGTCTCCGGGGGCGCGTCGTTCTTTCGGGCAGAGATGCGCTCTTGCCTTACTGGATGTCGAAGAGGTCCAGCTCCACTGGCACGGATGACGCCGAGGCCGACACCTCGGGCGAGGCGAGCGACTCGTAGCCGAAGTGGTCCACGGCGGTCACGACATAGTAGTACGTGCCGGCCGGTGTGAGGTTTGTGTCGGTGTGGCTGTTGCCGGTCACCTCGGTGACGAGATTCGCCGACGTCAGGGCCACGCTGGGGCTGGTGCTGCGGTAGATGCGATAGCCCTTGAGGTCCTGCGCGGAGCTGGCGCCCCACGCGAGATCCACGCCCCAGTCTCCCGGAGCGGTGGCCGCGCTGGCCGTCATCGGGGCGAGCGGCTCGCCGAGCGGCGTGTGCGGTCCGCCCTGGTGGATATCGTCGATGTAGAGCATGTAGCCGCTGCTCGGCAGCGCGCTGCCGGCCACCTGGTAGATGAGGAAGGATTCGAAAACGCCGAAGCCGGTGGCCGGAATCGCGCCGTTGCCACTGGCGAAGCTGGTCCACGCCTCGTTCTGCATATCGAAGTGCATGTACTGCCAGTTTGGCGAGGCCGTCAGGCGCCGCAGGTTGCTGGTGCGCTCGATGGCCCCGGAGGTGGTGCCGACGCCGCCGATGGGCCCCGAGTCGCCCGTCTCGCGCAGTGCCAGCGAGATGTCGAGTTCACCCTCGAGCAGCTTGAAGTAGACGCCGAAGCCTTGGGCATAGTCAACCATCGGGGCGGCGCTTGTCGTCGTCAGGCGGTAACGCCCGCCGCTGCTGCCGGACCACTGGAAGACATTCTTGCTGGACGTCGAGCCCGGGTCGCCGGCGCGCGGATCGAGGCGGTTGTTGTACTCCTCGGTCGAGTTGGCGCTCGAGCGGGGAGAGCCGGCCATATTGTCGTTGCTGCCTGAGCCGGTGTTGAACGCCAGGGCGCTGCTGTCGAAGTTGCGTACGTCGGTGCTCGCGAACTGCGTGGGCACCGGATTGGGGCTGGCGCCGGCGAGCGAGATGGGCGTCGTGGCGCTGCGGTTGCCGACCCGGTCAAGGGCCTGCACGGCGATGTTGCTTGCCGAGCCCGGAATGCCGGCGTACTTGCGCTGCCAGTCGGGAACGACGGCGTGCTCCCAGTTGGCGCCGTCCTGCCAATAGACAATGTACCATTGCGGGTACTTGCTGCCGGCCGGCGTCCAGTAGGCAGTGTAGCTGCCGCCATCGTCGGTGAACGCGACGACCGGTTCGGTCGGGACGGCCGCATCGAGCCAGTTCGTCGCCGGCGCCGTGGCGGGCACGGCGTAGACTCCGGAGGCCAGTGACGTGGCGATGCCATCATTGTTATTCATGATGTGCAGCGCCCGGAAGTGGATGTTGCCGAAGGCCTCGGTGGCCGGGCTGACCGTCAGCGTCGGGTTCAGGCTCTGCGTGTAGGTGATCTGGCTGACGATGTGCGCGGCAGGCCAGCTCTGCGTGACGATGCGCGCCGGCTCAATGCCGGCATACACATGCCGACCAAGGGCATTCTGCGCCGGGGCGGTCCACCAGTTCAGCAGGGCATCGAAGCTCTGGGACGACGAGTAGCCATCCGCCACGCGGCCCCAGTAGAGCTGCGGCGCGAGATAGTCGACGTACCCTTCCTCGATCCACTTCTTCGAGTCGGCGAAAAGCGAATCGTAGGCGCTCAGGCCACTGATGCCGGTCGGCGTACCGCTCTTCCAGATACCGAACGGCGAGACGCCGAAGCGAACGTGCTCCTTGCCCGGGATCGACTGGACGGTGCCCTTCACCGCGGCAAGAAAGTCGTCCACGTTCTTACGCCGCCAGTTCGCCAGAGTCAGCGGGCTGCCATAGAGCGCGAACTCCGTCGCATCCGGGAACGGATACGTCGGTGTGCTGATGCCGTACGGATAGAAGTAATCGTCGAAGTGGATCGCGTCGATGTCGTAGCGCGTCACGACGTCGAGGATTACGTCCATCGTGTAGTCGGCCGTGTCGGGATGCCCGGGGTTGAACCACCAGTAGTCGCTCGAACTGCTCTCGAAGGCGACGACGATGTCCGACTCATCGTGGAGCGGATGCGTCGCATGATAGGTCAGCGACTGGCTGACGCCGGCGCGATATGGATTGAACCACGCATGGATCTCCATGCCCCGGCGGCGGCACTCGTCGATCACAAACTGGAGGGGATCCCACGGACGGCTGGGGGCCTGCCCCTGAACGTTGGGATTGCTCATCCAGCGATTCCACGGCTC
>JAHCAW010000061.1 GCA_019634695.1 Candidatus Sumerlaeia bacterium | reverse complement strand
ACGAGCAGGAGACCGTGCCCGCGATCATCAGCACGCGCGGATCGATTCCGATCTTGAGCGACAACGCCGCCAGCACCGGCAACAGAATCTGCGCCGACGCCGTGTTCGACGTCATCTCCGTGAGCAACGTAATCACCAGACACACCACCGCCACGAGCACGATCGGTGGAAGACCACCAAGTCCCGCAAGCTGGCCGCCGACCCACTCCGACAGTCCCGACTCCTTGAAACCCGACGCCAGCGCGAACCCGCCGCCGAACAGCAGCACAATTCCCCATGGCAGGCGCGCGAAGACATCGACCTCGAGAATGCGCCGCGTTCCCTCGCGTCGCGACGGAATCAGAAAGAGCAGCAGCGCCAACGCGATCGCCACGTTGCCGTCGCGGACGAATGCGGGCTTCTCCAGCAGGCGCGACCAACCCGGGATCGTCACGGCTCCCAACGCAAGGTCCGCGCGGAACATCCACGCCAACGCCAGCAGCACCGAGCCGACGGCGACCACCTTCTCCTCGTAGCCCATCGGCCCCAGATCGTGCTCCGGCATCGGGATGCCGCCCGGCGGCAGGTCGATCCCGCGCAGGCCCCACCACGCCAGCCACGCCCACAACGTGGCGAACATCATCCCCGCCAGCGGCAATCCGAAGAGCAGCCAGGTGCCGAAGGTCATCTCGGGCGCGTCGGGGAAGGTCTCGTGCAGAATGCCGGCGAAGGCCAGGTTCGGCGGCGTGCCCACCAACGTCGCGAGCCCGCCGATGGAGGCGCTGTAGGCAATGCCCAGCAGCACCGCCGTGCCCAGTCGTCCGCCGGTGCGCCAACCCAGATGCTGCTCCAGATCGAGGATCACGGCCAGCGCGATCGGCACCATCATCATCGCCGTCGCCGTGTTCGAGATGCCCATCGACAGGAACGCCGTCGCGGCCATGAACCCGCCGACCAGTCCCGCCGGCCGGCCACCGAACAGGCGCAGAATGCGGAACGCCAAGCGGCGATGCAGGTTCCAGCGCTGCATCGCCAACGCCACCAGGAACCCGCCGATGAAGAGGAAGATCACGTCGTCGGCGTAGTGCGAACTCACCTGCCCGCCGCTCTGGATTCCCATCGCCGGGAAGAGCACCAGCGGCACGAGAGCCGTCACCGCCAGCGGCAACGCCTCGGTGATCCACCAGATCGCCATCAGCGCCGCGATGGCCGCCGTGCGCGTGGGCACCGGATTGCCCGGTTCCAGATCGACGAACTGTACGATGGCCAGGAAGGCCACGACTCCACCGGCCAGCCCGAAGCGGCGCACCTTCTCGGCGGCCGAAGTGGGGGCGGGAACGGATGACGTCATGCGCGGCGACACTCAGGAGGCGATAGTACCACCCAAGCCAAGCGCCCGCGGGAAGTCAAGCACCGCCGGCCACCGGGCGTGGCGCCGCGGTCCGTGCGTGGATTCGCGCCCCGGGACACAATCCGCTTGCCGCGCGGGGGCACCGGTGCACAATCCGGCCCGCCGTGCCGGAGTGGCGGAATGGCAGACGCAGCGGACTCAAAATCCGCCGGGCTTACCCCCCGTGAGGGTTCGAGTCCCTCCTCCGGCACCACCCTTTTCCCAGTTCCAGACTGACCCTGATGGGCTTGCCGGCGCGGCGCCGTCAAGCGACCGGTTCGCCGAGCAGCTCCACCAGCGCCTGCTCGAGCATGTCCCACGCGTCGGGGATGTAGAGTTCCTCGCCGGTCGGGAAGAAGGCGCGTTGCGCCTGGTCGAGCAGCACGAGTGCCCGACGCAGGCGCGCCAGCGGGATCGCGCGCGCGCGTGCCGCGATCAGGCGCTGCTTGTACGGATGCTGCTGGGAAAACGACAGCCGCTTGTCCGGGTGGTCGGCCACGGACGGATCGCGGCCCGCCGCCTTGGCCTCCTCGCGCAGCCGCGCTTGCAGCAGCAGTTGCAGCAGTTGGTGCATCGTCTGCACCACGCGGAACTGGGTGCTGCCGGGGCGGTCGCCCCATTCGCGCAGCAGCCGGATCGAGCCGCTCAGGTCGCCCTCGAGCACCACGTTCTGGAATCGCCAGTCGATGCGCTGCTCGCTCAGTTCGAAGATGTCGCCGTGGCGCTGGCAGAACTCGTACAGCACCCCCTTCTTGTCCACCCACCGCATCTTCTCGTCGTCCTCGTTGAAGACGAATAGCAGCCAGTTGGGGGTCTGCGGCAGGCTGTTGAGCAGGAAGTCTTGCAGCAGGGTCCAGCCGCGTCCCGCGGCGGCCTTCTTCTTCTTGCCGCCGGCGGCCGCTCCCCCACCGCGCCCCGAGCGGAAGTCGGCCAGGTCGTGCACCACGACCACCCGCCGCGCGTCCGGGATCAGCGACACCGTCCCCAGCTCCTGCACGATCGTGTCCGCCATCGCGTCCAGCGTCATCGGCTGGTTGCCCGCCGACTTGACGTCCACCACCTCGCCGTCCTCGTCGCCGTTCGGCAGCAGCGTCCGTTGCAGCTCGAAGCGCTTGTCTCCGACCTTCTCCTCGACATTGCCATGGATGAGCACGATCTGGCGCGGCATCGGGTTCGGACCTCGTGGCAACAGGACCGGGCGTGCGGACCGTGGGCAAGCGCGGAACGCGCCGCCTACAAGCGGCCGTCCCGCAGGTCCAGCCGGTACAGAATCTGATTGTAGTCGTATCGCGGGGTCGGCGCCGCCCCGTTCGAGAACATGTCCGAGTAGGTGCCCTCGAGGTAGATCACGCAGCCGCCCTCCTCGTCGAAGAAGGTGTGGTGCACCGGGTTGTAGAACGTGTGGCGGGCGTGGCTGGCGATCTTGCGGGCGCTGCGCCAGGGGCCCTCGGGGCGGTCCGCCTCGGCCAGCCAAACCTCGCCGAACGTCGAGGGGGTTCCGCCAAACTCCGTGGCGATCATCAGCCACCGCTCGCGGCAGGCGTTCCACGCCACCGTGCCGCCCCACAGGTGCACGAACTTGCCGGTGTCGGGATCCCGGATGTCGATGCAGGCTTGGTCGGGCTCGAGCAATCCCGCCTCGACCAGTTGCTTCTGCTCGCCCGGGCCGAGCGGCATGCCGCCGACCTTCCATCCCCACACGGGCCGGCCATCGGCGTCGCGTTCGATGCGCGGCGCGTCGGCATCCCAGGCAGCGCCTGCTTCCAGGCAGGTGAAGCCCTCGTAGTGCGCGGGGTCGAGCACCGCCTCCCACATCGCCGGCACCCGGGTCATCGGGAACGGCGCCGGGAAGTAGAAGTACTCCACGCCATCCGCGGCGTGGCGGAACGGACGGCCCTTTGGGGCCAACGGCGTCTCGAGCGGGAAGTCCACCAGCGGCACGAACACCTCCCGGGCTTCGTCGTAGACAATCAGCGACCGGCCGAGGTCCTCGCCGAGACGGCGCACGCGCTCGCACCGGCCGACCAATCGCTCCACCCCGTCCGGGTCCTCCAGCACCATCAGCCCATCGATCCACTTCAGCCCCTCGCGCGGGTCGTCCACCATCGCGCGGCTGAAGCCGGCCGCATCGACGAAGTACTCGAGATCCACTCCGCGGTCCGGCGCCAGCCCCCCGTCGGCCGGCAGCAGGCTGACCGCCCCCGACGTCGCGAAGTTCCCCAGCGGATATGCCGGCCGACCCGTGTCGCCCCAGAACCACCGCACCTTGCCCGCGAACACGATCGCCTGCACGGAGTCCTGCCCCATGACGCGGCCGCTCAGCACGGGCTGGCGCAGCGGCACCTCCCGCCCCAGCAACACCGAGTCGCGATAGATGCCGGCACCGGTCACGCGGTAGAGGCGCTCGGCGATGTTCGTGCGGCGCACCTCGATGCGCGCCTCGCCGCCGGGCACCGGGTGCAGGCGCGCCCCCCGAAAGCCGAAGCCATCGGCGGCCGCCTCGTAGCCGTCCCCGCGCACATGAAAGTAGACTTCCTGGCCATCCATCAGGCCGGGCTCATCGAAGGCCACCCAGCCGGCGCTGTCGGTCCACCACGCGGCCTGGTTCGTGGTGGCCAACTCGATCAGCGGCACCCCCCGCCCGGTGGCGCCATCCACCACCTGGATGGCGAAGAACCGCCCGGGGTCGGCGCCGGCCGACGCCGCCGAGCAGGCGCAGGACAGCGAAACAGCCATCAGGACAAGCCAGCGACGGAAGGACGGGCGCATCGGGGCGGGACTCCGGCGGATTCGTGGAAGCTGTGCGCCCCCGCGCCCAGCCGGCGCAAGCCCACCCATGGGCCACTCCCCCGGCCACGCGCCCCTTGCGCCGGCCGCCACGCTGGGGCATCCGGTCCGCCGCGACAATCCCGGAGCCTCCCCCGCCCATGCCCATCAATCCGCACCTCGACGCCTTCATGGAGGCCAACCGCTTCACCGGCCTCACCTACGACGATGTCTCGCTGGTCACCCAATACGCGGACTTCCTGCCCCGCGACGCCAACACGGCGACGCACCTGACCGAACGCATCCGGCTGAACATCCCGTTCGTTTCGGCCGCGATGGACACGGTCACCGGCGCCGACATGGGCATCGCGATGGCGCTGGCCGGCGGGCTCGGCATCGTCCACAAGAACCTGCCCCCGGCGGACCAGCGCGGCGAAATCAAGCGGATCAAGTTCTACCTTAACGGCTTCCTCGCCAAGGCCCGCACGGTCGCGCCCGGGCAGACGCTGGCCGAGGTGCAGACCTGGGCGGCCGAGAAGGGCTTCCGCTTCAGCAGCTTCCCGGTGCTCGACGACGAGCGCCGCCTGCTCGGCGTCATCACGGGCACACACTTCCGCTACGCACGCACGCTGGACGTGCCTGTGGCCGACGTCATGGAACGCGAACCGGTCACCGCGCCCCCCGGCACGACGATCCGGCAGGCGCACGAGATCATGCTGGAGCATCGCATCAGCGTGTTGCCGATCGTCGATGGCGACGGCATCTTTCAGGGCCTGTACTCCTTCAAGGACGTACGGCGCATCCTGGGCCAGGGGTCGCCGAACCAGTGCGTGGACGAGGCCTACTCGCTGCGCGCCGGCGCCGCCGTCGGACCCTCCGACCACGAGCGCGTCGAGGTCCTGCTCGAAACGAAAGTGGACCTGCTGGTGGTGGACACCGCGCACGGGCACACCAAGGGCGTGCTCGACATGGTGAAGTGGATCAAGAGTCGCTGGCCGGAGCAGCAGATCGTCGCCGGCAATGTGGCGAGCGAGGAGGGCGCCATCGCGTTGGCGGACGCGGGTGCGGACGCCGTGAAGGTGGGCGTCGGGCCAGGCTCCATCTGCACGACGCGCGTGGTGGCCGGCGTCGGCGTGCCGCAGTTCACGGCAGTCTATTTGGCAGCGCGGGCGTTGCGCGGCCGGCCCGTCGGCATCATTGCGGACGGCGGCATCCGCTACAGCGGCGACGTGGCGAAGGCGCTGGCCGCCGGCGCCACCGCTGTCATGATGGGCAGCATCCTTGCGGGCACCGACGAGAGCCCCGGCGAGCGCGTCCTCGTCGGCGGCCGTCAGTACGTCACCTATCGCGGCATGGGCTCGCTGAGCGCCATGGCGCTCGGCTCGGCGGATCGCTATGGGCAGAAGGGCACCTCGAGCGGCAAGCTGGTGCCCGAGGGAGTGGAGGGTCTGGTTCCCTACGTCGGCCCGGCCGGCGCCGTGCTCGACCAATTCAGCGGCGGCCTGCGCGCCTCGATGGGCTACTGCGGCTGCCCGTCGGTGAACGATCTCCAGACCCGCGCCCGCTTCGTCCGTGTCACCGAAGCCGGCAAGCGCGAATCCCATCCGCACGACATCCACTTCCTGAAGGACGCGCCGAACTATCGGACGCGCGAAGAGTAGTCGCCGGATTCTCGTTACCGACGTACCGTTTCCGGCATGTTTATCGGCCGGGCATCAACTTTTATTCGCCGCGCCGCACCCCAAAAACCGACCCGGATTGACGGCGCGAACGAGCCCGACAACAAGGGCCGTGTGCCTTTCGCGTCGCCCATTCCAGTCCATCCGGTCGGGAACCATGTTCAGCCGCCTGCATCCTCCGCAACCCATCCGCATCCTTCTATCGGCGATCCTGCTTGGTGTGCTGCTCCGTGCGGCACTCGCCACGGCAGAGGCTCCGCATCACCCCGCGGCCGTGGACTTTCTTGCGGCCCAAGACGGCGCCTCCAAGGCGCGGGCCGAGCTGGACGCCTTCAAGAAGTCCGTCGATACCAGGCGGTTCGTGTCGTTCACCGTCCCCGATCCGGCGGCGGCCAAGAACCTCGGCCCGGTGACGCTGAATCCGAATCCTCCGCAGCGCGCCCGCTCGCTGACCATCACCTACGACGCCGCCGCTGGCCCGCTCGCCGGTGCATCGCAAGTCTACATCCATCGGGCGAAGAACAATTGGTCCACCATCGTGAGCCCGGACCCCGCCATGACCCCGGGGACTGGATCGACGTGGACCCACACCTTCGTCGTGGACGCCGACGCCACACAGATCGAGTTCGTCTTCAACAATGGCGCGGGCACCTGGGACAACAACAGCGGCCAGGACTGGAAGATCGCCACGATCGAGGCGCCCACCGACGATCCGTTGATGGTGCTCAGCAGGAGCACCATATCGCGCGTGGTGCTCGTCGGGGCCAATGCGCCGTCTGAGACGTTCACCGTGAGCAACGCCGGCGGCGGGCAGCTCGACTTCACAGCGACCACCTCGCTTGCCACCACGGTCCCGCGCGCGACGGTTATCCAGCAGATCCTCAACCCGGGCAGTGGAACGCCAGCAGACAACAACGCCGACTCGGTCGTCGATGCCGCCGACATCGTCGCGGCGATGCTCGCCCCGCAGGGCTGGCTGCAAGTCAGCCCCGCCTCGGGCTCCGTGACCACCGGACAGAGCGAAGTTACTGTCACGTTCGCGACGACGTCGCTGGCTACGGGACACTACACCGCACAGATCATCGTC
This sequence comes from Candidatus Sumerlaeia bacterium, assembly GCA_019634695.1. Taxonomy (GTDB): domain Bacteria; phylum Sumerlaeota; class Sumerlaeia; order SLMS01; family JAHLLQ01; genus JAHCAW01. The sequence goes on along the minus strand of JAHCAW010000061.1, from coordinate 15,266 downwards.
GCGGGTAACGCGACCAACACGCCCCGAACCATCGACGTCAGTCTCCACGTCGTGACCTCCCTGCCGACGGCCACCACCGTCGATCCCAACCCGCCCATCGCGGCGCAGTCGGCCGTGGTCTGGTATCGCCAGACCGACGGGCCGCTCGCTGCGGCCAGTGCCATCAACCTGCACTGGGGCATCAACGGCGGCCTGAGTGCCGGCGGCACCTGGCAACAGGTGACCAGTACACCGATGACCCCGGCCGGCAGCGGGATGTGGTTCGCAGCCATCGCGATTCCCGAGACGGCGACCTCGCTGAACTTCGTGACCAACGACGGCGCCGGCAACTGGGACAGCAACGGCGGCGCAGACTGGAACTTCCCCGTGCAGGCCTTCGCCGGCCCGGTGCTCGCGCTGAGTCGCTCCTCGATTGTGCTGACCACTCCCGAAGGCAGCAATCCGGCGAACGAGACCTTCACCGTGCGCAACGGCGGCCAGGATACGCTTGACTATACGCTGACGAAGGTCGGCACCGGCGACGGGACAAACTGGTTCAACGTCACTCCGCTTACTGGCTCTTCGACGGGTGAGGCGGACACCATCACGGTCTCCTTCTCCACGGCAAGCCTCGCGCCGGGATCGTACGCGGCGCGGATCGATGTGGCGGGCAACGCGGTCAACTCGCCGCAGTCCGTTCACGTCGGCGTGACGGTCACCGGCACGACGCCTTCGCGCCCCATCACCATCGGACAGGGACGTCTGCTCGGCACGGACACGAACGGCCAGGCATTCTATGAGGAGTTCCAGGACTGGACGGCCGACGACCTGCGCGCGCTGGACCTGCCCGATGACGCGGCCGATCTGGGCGACTCCTACAAGTGGTCGCGCGACATTGTCGCCTTCTACAGTCGGTTCGAGGACGACAACCTGTACTTCCGCGTCGACCTGCTCGAACTGGGCATCTTCGCCGAGCAGGGCTTCGTCGATGTGTACGTGCTAATCGACTGCGCGTCCGGCGGCAGCACGGCGCTGCCCAACGGCATCTCCGGCTCGACCTCCCGCCAGTGGAATCTCGCCGTCGCAGCCTACGATGCCGTCAACAACGCCGTCATCGCGTCGAATGGCTCGCTCGTTCAGGGAGCGCACCTGGGCTCCTACTGGCGCTCCGACCTGGACGGCGTCGAGTTCGGCGTTAAACAGAGCGCCCTGCGCGACGCCGGCTGGGACGGCACCTCGGTCGTCTACTTCAACGTCTTCACGGCCAAGGACATGACCAGCACGGTCGCCGACGCCATCGACCTGGGCAGCTCCATCCCGAGCAATTCGACCACCGGCCGCGCCAAGTTCGCCACCATCGCCCACGGCAACCAGTCGCTCAACCGCGGCGACGGCATGCGCGACCGCATCTACATCCCGGCCAGCTCAACGGGCGTCGGCGCGCCGAGCGGATTCCGCCTCACGCTCGACACCCACATGCTGTTCCAGATTCCGCTCAACATCCACATGAGCGCGACCCTCATCGCGGCGATCGCCTGGATCGAGGACCCGAATCCGCTGCGCGACGGCAGCGCCTTCCTTGAACTTGTGGGTCGCGTCATCGACTCCAACCAGGCGCAGGATCCGGGCTCGAAGATCGGCGGCGTCTTTTCCGAGCACATCATGCCCTTCTTCGTCGGTCCGGTGAATCTGAGCTCGATCGTGCACTTCGACAACCTGACGCGCAGCCTCTGGGGCATCGACGGCGGCGACATGAAGGTCATGCACATCCCGGAGCGCGTCGCCAACATCCGGGCCGCCCCGGCGCGCGACCTCTTTGACGACATCGTCGACTCCGCCTACATCGCCAGCTATCTCGACGAGGTCGCTCACATCCGCGACTGGTTCTATCCGAGCGATCCTTGGACCGGCATCGGGGGCGTGTACGGCGAGCCCCGTCACCACAAGATTCACCGCATCAACGGCGTGTACAACTTCCTGATCAACGACATGGAGGACCAGTACAAGTTCTGGCCGCAGGATGACGGAGCGAACCTCAACTGGCGCTTCAACCTGCTCTACAAGGCGATGGACAGCGACCAGTCGCAGCTCACGCTCATCTTCGACGACTGGGAGGCCCTGGCCGGCTATTCCTTCGGCACCGGCTACAACAACAACGCGCTCCAGTACCAGCAGGTCATGCGCTGGGTCGCCAACAAGCCATGGATCGAAGTCGTGAACCTCGCCGACATCCTCGACCGCGCCATCAACCCGGCCAATCCGCGATACGCCGCCAACTGGGTCGTCGAGCAGGGCACGGTCGGCAACAAGCCCTTCAACACGTACGACTACCTGCACCACGCCACCGAGAACTCCTACGAGAACTGGTACTACGGCAGCGCGCTCGAGGAGTCGTTCAGCGACGCCGTGCCAGTTCTCGATGGCGTGGTCGGCAACGGCACACCGATTCCTAGCGGCAAGCGCTTTGGTGAGCTGGGCGCCTCCGGCACGATCATTCACGACACCTGGCAGGCCATTCTCGCCGCCCCGGCCGGGCCGTTGCGCTCGCTGGCCGAGATCGCCTACAGTGCCATGATCTACGAAACCGCCTGGCACGACGAAGACAACACCAACTACGAGCGCGACCCGGCGACCAATCATCACACGTGGAAGTTCCCCGACACCACCTACGACCGCGTCTCGGGTTGGGCGTTCACGCTGCACAATCACCTGCGCGGCGTGACGATCACGACGACCGCCGCCGCATGGGCTGCTCGTGTCGCGGCCGGCACCGAGCCCGCCACGCCCGTCGCCGAGGCGCTCGATCTCGACCAGGACGGCCAGGATGAGTACGTCCTGCGCAACAACCGGATCTGGATGGCCTTCGAGCGACGCGGCGGCCGCTGCGTGCAGGCCTACTACTACGACACCACCCTCGGGCGCGCCATTTCGTTTGTCGGCACGTCGCCGATCAACAACCCCAGTGCCCAGGGCGAAGAGGAACGCACCTCGACAGCCAGTCGTTGCTCGGGCTTCAAGGAGATGAACAACGACGCCTACGCCGACGTGCTCTACACGGCGACGGTTGGCAGCGGCCAGATCACCTTCGTCAGCCCCAACGGGCAGGTCAGCAAGACGATCTCGCTGGCGTCCGGCTCGGGCGTCGCGACGGCACAGTACACAAACAACACCGGCGGCGACCTGTACGTGCGCTTCGGCGTGGGAGTGAACAACCTCGATCTGCTGCACCAAGGGCGCAACTTCACGTCGACCTACACCGCCAACAGCTTCACCCAGACGAACCAGACCGGGGGCAGCGTGACGATCGCCGGTCAGACCAACGCGTCGATCAACCCGCTCGACGACTTCACCCGGCACAGCATCCCGCTGACCGAGCAGATGGAGGTGCGTCTGGGCAACGGCGCGTCCACGTTCACGCTGACGGTGCCGTGACCCGCCATCGGTCCGCATCGGCCGCCAGGGCGAGCAGAACCCAGAAGTACTTCAGGAAGTGGAGTGTGTGGAAGATGGACATCAGCGCCAGCGCGACGAGTCCAAACAGAATGGCGGCGTGCCACGCGTTCACATGACGCTGCTTGCGCAGTTCGCGCGAGACCAGCGCCAGCGGCGCAAGCAACATGAGACCGAACACCACGAGCCCCGGCAGGCCGAGTTCGGACGAGAAGGACAGGTAGCTGTTGTGCGCCGTCTTCTCGAAGCCCAGCGGATCGTGGCTGTAGGGCAGGTAGTAGACCGGGAAGTGCCCAAGGCCGACGCCCAGCAGCGGGTTGTCCGCCGTCATGCGAAGACCCGCCTTCCCCGTGCGCAGGTGGCCGCGTGTCGAGTTGTCGCTGAATTCGACGGCTGCACGGAAGCGTTCGGCACCGCCGAAGGCCAGCACACCGACGACAAGCAGCACGAGTGCTGCCATGGCGATCTGGGCGCCGCGCCGCGGCAGGTGCCACGCGGTCGCAGCCGCCGCCAACGGCAGCGCCACGAACGCGGCCCGCGTCTGCGTGGCCAGCAGTGCCAAGGCCATCGCCCAGAATCCCGCGACACCCAACCACCAGATGGCGCTGCCCTTCCGAGCAAGTGACCACAACGCCGTCGCAAAGCCCAGTCCTACGAGAAGCTCTGCCGAAAGGACCGCCGCGTTCTGCGAGACGCCGGCGATTCGATCTTCTGCTCCCATCGCCTCCCACAGTGCCAGCACCGCGCCGACCGTCAAGCTCGCCACCAGTGTCACCGCAAGAGTCGTCAGCCGCGCCCGCGTATCGATCAGTTGCCGCACGCCAATGAACAGCATCCCCAACTGCGCCAGGCGCAGCGTGTCCTCCAATGCAAGGGCCGCGTGGGGGGCACGCAGAATCGACAAGGCCCCCAGAACCACCAACGTCATGACGAGCACAAGCGGGCCATCCATGCGAACCTTCCAGCGAGCCAGGCACATCTCCAGCGCCAGTGCGAGCACCAGCACGTAGCCAATCAGCTTGCTGGCTGTCAGCGTGTAGCCCGGGAACGGCAGGATCGTTGTCAGTGCGTCGAACGCCGCGACGGCCACCAGAACGTTGAGCAGCATCACCGGCGCGAACAACAGTCGGGCAGCAATAACCAACGCCACCAGCAGCAGGCCACCCGCAGGCCCGAACAGCCCAAGCGCCACGCCGACAATCGCTCCGAGCAGGACAACGCCAGCACCCGCGACAGACGAGTGCCAGTTGCCTCCAAGCCGTGGGGTTTCCGCGGGAGTGGGCACGGGCAGAGTCGAATCTTTCATGGGCAACACCCCCGACGGGCGATGAGTTGCTGATAGAACTCCAGCGTCCGCTGAATCATCCGCTCCATTCCAAACCGGCGCGCAGCGACACGTCTGGCCCTCTCGCCAAGCGCCCGCGCGTGATCGGTGTCTTGGCAAAGCCTTACAAGCGCCTCTGCCAGCGCGTGCGAATCCTCCGCCGGCATGAGCAGGACGCAATCCTCGTGCGAGGCGACCTCGGGGATGCCGCCAACACGTGTGGCAATGCACGGGAGGCCGTGCGCCATCGCCTCGAGCAGGGCGTTCGGCAACCCCTCGCTGCGCGACGGAAGCACGAACAGATCCCCGGCCGCCAACCAGCGCTCAGGCTCCACAGTCTCCCCCACCAGATGCACGTATCGCTCGAGCCCTAGGGCGCGTCCCTGCTGCTCCAACGCCATGCGCAGGGGGCCATCTCCAACCAGCACCACGTGCGGGCGCACGCCACGGCGATGCGCCTCCGCCACCGCATCGAGCAGCACGTCGTGCCCCTTCACCGGCACAAGCCGACCGACGGTGACGATCACCGGGTCCACGTCCGAAACGCCAAGTTCACTCCGAACGACACCGCGTGCCGTCGAAGGTGTGACGCGCACGCCGTTGCGGATCACGGCTACCGGCAACCCTCGCGCGACATGGCGCCGATACAGCACGCCCGCGCGCCCCGAGTTCACGATGACGCCGTCGAGGCGATGATTGGTGATGAGCCGCTCTGCCGCCAGCGACAACCGGTCATCGAAAAAGTACGTGTTCAGCACCGAACCCACCAGGGCCCATGGCCGACGCAACGGCGCCAGCAACGCACACCAAAAGGCCATCTGCGGGGACATCGCCTGCACCAGCGACCAATGCTCGCGGCGCAGCAATCGACGCAAGCGCCCGAGGGCCCCTGCGTCGAAGCGACTGTGCTTGCCAATAAGCAGGACCTCGCTGCCCGCTCCGCAGAAGGCTGCGCGCATCGCCAGGTTCTCCGACCGCATGGCCGCCAACGTCACGACGTCCCCGCGGGTGACCAGCGCCCGCACCACCTCGAGCAACTGGCGCTGAATGCCACCCAGTTCGAGCGAATCGACGAGAAACAGGAATCGGCGGATCATCGCTTGAGCCCCCGACCGGTCTCGCGCCACGCGCCCGGAATCGCCGCCAGCATCCCGCCGATCTCCGCCAGACGCCCGCGCACGTTTCGCCCGCCGAGCACCCCGAGCACCAGAATCAGAAGCTGCCCCGTGATCGCCCAGAGGAATGCCAGCCAGTTGAGCGGAGAATGTGCAAAGTGTTTCCGAAAGATGTAGAGTTGGTTGCGCAGCTTCTGCCGGCCCATGCGTGCGTTGGGAATGCGCGACTGCGTGCTCTTGGCGTGCACGGCTCGTGCGGCGGGAACGCACAGCGCACGCCACTGGCGGGTGCAGCGATACGCAAGTTCGGCATCACAGCCAAGCGCATAGCCCTCGAACCAAGGATCGTAGCGCACTTCGCGAAAGATGTCGGTGCGCCACAGCGCCAATCCACCCGGGATGTGCTCCACCTCGAAGGGTGCGGACGGACAGCGACCCAGCTCGTAGTTGGTGAAGAAGCCAGATGGAAGAAAGTGCCCTTCGCGCATGCCCGTGATGAGGAAGAGGCGTTCCAGCCAGACACGCACCCGCCAGCGCAGAGACCAGGAGCGACCGGCCAGCATGGGGTAGCCGGCGATCGCGGCCAGTCTTCCAGCCTCCTTCTCATCGGCCAGAGCCTCGGAAACGCGCACCATGAAGTCCGGTTCCAGGCGGATGTCATCGTCCAAGACAAGGAACCAAGGAGTCTCGACCTGTGCAGCTCCGCGATCGAGCAACTCCACGAGGCCGCAGCCCGAGACGCGCACGACCCGAAGCAGCCTCCCTGCTTCTCCCAAGCTTGTCCGCAAGGCCGCCTCGTCGAGCGCCCCGTTGTCGATCACGAGCAGTTCGGTCGGCGGCGGGAGTTGCGCAGCAGCGGAGGCAAGACAGGTCAGCAGCTCCTGCGGGCGATCCTTCGTCGGCACCATCACGGTGTAGCGCAGGCGGCCGGGTATGCCGATGCCGGAGGTGTCCCTCCGGCATGCGTTCGCGCCCGGCAACTCCATCTGCGCTTCCGCCTGCATGCGCTATCGCTTCCCGTTTCGGCGGCCGAAGAACAGACTGTAGACGGCCTGCGGGATCAGGCGCTTGCGACCGAGGTAGAGCACTCCGGCCGGATGGGCTCCGAACAGCTTGAGCTTCTCCACCGAACGCTCGACGTCGAGCTTCGTGGTCTCCTGCTGGCGCACCATCAGGTAGGTCTGGTCGCACGACTTGGCGAGCGTGCCGGCCAGATTGCCCTCGAGGACGGGCGGGCCCACGACGACGACGAGGTCGCGATGCTGGGCCAGGCGCAGGGCGACCCGGATGACGTCGCGTGCGCCGATCTCGCCCGTTCCGCCGGCCGACGGCCGGATCACCGTGCCGAGATCGTCGGGGACGGGCGCGTTGGGTTCTGCGGCCAGCATCTCGATGGTCTGCGTTGCCTCTCCCGCATTGGTGGCCGGAGCCGGGGACAGGTCGAGGACAGCCACCGTCGTCTCTGCGGCGAGCGCACTCGTCGTCAGTTGGCGCAGGACGCGGTAATCATGCGCCTCGCGGCTCGCCGGGAAGAACCCGACGATCACGGCGCGCCCTCCGCGCTGGCGGTCCGACTCGGTCGCCTGGATGCGGTTCAGCAGGCTCATGCCCAGCGGGGTCTGCTTCAGCATGTAGTCGATGGTCTGCGTCTTCATGGGGCGACCTCCTGATTGGCGATGCCGACGACCGGCAGGCCGGTGCGGCGTTCGACTTCGCGCGGATGCACGAACACCCCGCGGTTGAGCTGACCGATAAGCACGAGGAGAACGCCGAGGAGGAACCCCGTCGGGATCGCGACCAGGATGTTGCGCAGCACCTTCGGCGACGCAGCAGCCGGATTCGGCCGGGCGGCATCGACGATCGTGATGTTGCCGCCGGCAGTCGAGGATTGCGCCGCCGCGGCCTCGGCCTCGGCCAACGCCCCCAGTTGCGACTCCAGCGCCTTCGCCTTGGCCTGATAGTCGCGCTTGAGTTCCTGATACTCGCTGTTCATGCGGCTGAGTTGGGCCAGACGCTGCTCATAGCGCGAGAGAGCCGCCTCGCGCGCGGTCTGCGTGGCCTGCAACACTTCCATCGAGGCGCGCTCGCTGTCGACGAGCAGCGACACCTGCGAGACGAACTCGCGGTTGGTCAGAGCGATCTCCTCGCGGAGGCTCGCAATCTCGCGCGACTCATCGAGGTAGTACGGCAGCAGGGTGTTCATGCGGGTCTGGATGGCGAGGCGGGTTTCGGCCAGCGCCCGCAACAGCGGGTTGCTGGACTGGTATTCCGTGGGGATGCCTGCGAGTCCCTCGTCGGCGGCCTTGGTCGCCGCGGCCTCGAGGGCGAGCACTCCTTGGCGCAGGCGCGCCAGTTCGATCACGCCCGCCTCATGCTCGGCGCGCAGATTCTCGAGTTCGGGGAACACGCTCACTTGGGGCTTATCGACGTTGAGCAGCTCCGACAGCAACGGGCCGGCGTTGCTCTCGAACTCGGCCAGCAGGCGATGCGCCTGCTGCACCTGCCGCCCCGTTTCCTCCGTTGCCGTGCGCAGCGACCGCGTGGCCGACCGCGCCTGTGCCAGCCGTAGTTCCGCCGAGACGTCCATGTAGGTTTCGACGAGCGTATTGGCCGTCGAGGCGGCGCGCTCCGGGGTCGAATCCTGCACGGTCACGAACAGTGTGCTGCTCTCGCCGATGCCCTCGCCGCGGGCGAAACGCCTGCCGAGGCTGGAGCGCGTGTTGATGGCGATCGCGGACGCCAGCCGGTCGATGTCGGCCTGACGAACCGCGGCGGGCTCGACGCGCGTTGACGACGCCACGGTGCGCGCCAACACGGAGTCGCTGACGAGCAGTTCCTTTTGCGTCTCGACGAACAGACGTCGGTCCTGCGGGGTGCGGAACTCGAGTGCGTAGGGGTTTGCTTCGCGCCGGGGCTCGGCGAGAAGCTTCACCGTGGCTTCGTAACGACGCGGTGCCACGAAGGACACCACGGCGGTGGCCACCACGGTCGCGACCAGCGCGAGCAGGATCGTGCCGCGGGCCGCGAAGAAGATCGACAGCAGAACCTCCATGTCGAAGAGCCGCTCACGACTGTCCGACGACCGAGGTTGCTCTGGATGGGGCAGAGTCATGGAAGGTCTCTCCTGGGCATCAGTTCAGGTTGTAGACGACATTGAAGGGCACGACGGCCCAGATGCCGTTGCGGAACCAGTTGGCGGCGAAGTGATTGAAGTCGCCGACCGGGCTGGTGGGCACGTAGACGACGTCGCCGGGCTTGAGGATCGGATCTCGGGGCGGATAGTCCTCGGGATGATCGTAGTTGCGCGGCCGCACGATGGCGCGCAGGTCGACCTCCGTCAGCATCGGCTCGCCGTTTTCCGCGCGGCTCAGCACCAGCACCTGGCGCTGGCGCCCGGTCGTCAGGATGCGTCCGCCCAGGCTCAGGGCTTGGCTCGCGTGCAGCGTCTCGCCGCGTTCGAGCTTCACGCGACCCGGCTTCTCGACCTCGCCCAGCACGTACACGTACTGTCCGATCAGGCGCGGCACGTGCACAACGTCGCCCCTGCGGAGCACCGCGTTCTCTCCCGGATTCGCTCCGGAGAGCCAGCGGTCGAAGTTGTAGGTCTCGCGCGTCTCGCCCTGTTGCGTCGAGCGCACCAGCGTCACCGCCGCGCGATCGCCCGACTCCGTGATGCCACCCGCCAGGCCGATGGCACGCCACAGGTCCGTCTGCCACACCATCGTGATGGGGCCCGGGTTCGCCACGTCGCCCAGCACATAGACGACCGGCGCCTTCACTTCGAGCAGCACGACGGTCACGTCGATGTTCTGCACATTCGCGCGCGCGTACATCTCCACGATGTCGTGGCTCAGTTCCTCGACAGTGCGATTGGCCGCGCGCACCTCGCCGATCAGCGGCAGCGAGATGTAGCCGTCGGGACGCACGGGCGTCAGGCGGCTCTGGCCGCGTGGTGCGGTCGTGATGGCGCGCTTCAGTTCCTCGATCGCGTTGTTCGAGCGCGTCACGAAGACCTGAATCACCGGGTCGCGCAAGGTCTTCGAATAGAGTTCGACGAGCTGCTGGCGCAGTTCCTCGGTCGTGCGCCCTGCTGCGGGCACGTCGCCGACGAGCGGCAGGTTGACCTTGCCGTCCGTGCGCACAAAGACGTCTGCATCCAGCTTCGGCGTGTAGAGGAAAGCGATCCGCAGGCCGTCCTGCGTCTCGAGCCGGTAGGCTTCCTCGCTCAGCACGCTCTTGAGCTGGTAGATGATCTCGAGCACGTCGCCGGCGCCGAGGCGGTAGCCGCTGGCCTGCGAGGCATCCAGCATCGCCATCAGCTCGTCGCTCTTGTCCTGCACGACAGGCAGCGGTGCCGGCGTCTGCCGGGCTGCCAGAGTCGCGGCTGTGCCGGCATCCATCTCCGACACCGCAACGAAGCGCGATGGCGCGCGTCCCTCGAAGAACGCCGCGGGGATCTCCTCGCTCTCGTACGGGTTGTACACCTTCTTGCGGTTCTGGCATCCCGTCGCCAGCACCCCCAAGACGGCCAACAGCCACAAGGCTGTCGCCAGCTTTCCGAGACGGTTCCATCCGCCCATGTGTCGCGAACCTCCTGAAGTGCGTTCCATCCGAATCACTGCCGTCCGACATGGTCCCGCCACAACTGGCGGGCGGTTTCCAACTCCTGGCTGAAGGAGTCCCCCGTGTCCCACGGCGCCGCGAGGCGATCGCCGTGCGGAACCCGACCGCGCAAGCCGGTCAGGTATGCTCCAATTCTGCCGTCCTCGTCGCGTCCCCCTGCGACGAGTGACTCGAGCGCCAGCAGCAGGCGCCAATCCTGCAAGCCCTCTGCAACCTGCGAGAGAGCGACGGTCGACTCGATCGAATCGGGATGCGCCAGAATGAAGTCCGGCGCGTGCCCATCCAGATCCGATTCCAGACTGCCCGCCACGGCGTTCCAGTGCCACCACGCCTGTGCCGACGCGCCGCAAGCCCACGCGTGCAGCCCCGCCACCAGGCGATGGCGCAGCGGCGGCGCGACCGCATCGGCCGACGTGTAGATTCCCACGACCCCAGTCTCGGCAAAGGCTTCCGCGCTCGGATAGTCCCCCGCGCCCACCAGCAACCGTGCCTGACCCGCAAGGCGCCGCGCCGTGTGCCAGTTCGCCGTCACCACCATCGGCTCACCCATCACGTCCGCCCACAGCGGCGCCATTCGCACGGCCAGATCCTGCCGCGTCGCGTCGTCGGGTTCATCCACCGCGTGCACCCACAGCGGCGTCTCGCCCAGGATCGCGCGGGCCTGCTCGAGATGCGGCCGCAGCGCGATCAAGTAGCCGCGCATCTCATCGGCGTCGCCGCTTGTCCAGCCCACGCGTCCGCGGTCCAGCCCTGCGAAGACGGAGTACATCATCGGCGAGCGGAATCCCAACTCGCCGTACAGGCGACTCATCTCGAGGAGATATGTGGCGTCGAGTGCCTTGCCTTCCTTCCATCGATGGAAGTCGAGGCCGTAGTCGTCCCAGAATCCGACCCCGGTGAATCCCGCGGCGCGAACGGCTTGCAGACTGGAGCGATCGCGCTCCCGATTTGGCGCCTTCTTGTCGAAGCGATAGCTCCCATAGTAATAGACGTAGGCGTGGCGATCGGCAGGGAACGGCGGAAGCGCATCTGGTCCGCTCTCTGACGAGCGATCCTCCACCACCACAGAGGCGCTGCGACTCTCCGACGATGGCGTCAGCCAGAACGGAGTGTGCCGCGCGACCGCCATCTCCCAGGAGAGCGCAATCGGGCGCTCGACAATCGCCAGTCCCGCCGACTGAGGAGCGAGCACTTCATCCGCGCCGAGCAGCCGGTGGCGGCGTTCGCCGGGAAGCAGGCTGCCGACCTGCGCCGGGAACGGCAGCGCCACCCCACTGGGCGCCAGCGTGAGCGTGTGCCCGATGGCTTTGCCGCGCCGCCCTGCGGGACTGCCCACGCGCTCCGCCGTCAACGCGCACACCGACACCGAATCCACTTCGAGACGGCCCTGGCCGTCGTGGAAGACGTAAAGGATCAGCGATGGAGCGTGCGACTTGTCCTCGGGCTGGATCGTCACCGGCAACTCGACGTCCAGTTCGAACGTGCCTCCCGGCCCCACCCACTCGATCTGCCGCAGGGCCCGGTCGCCCGAGTCCACCAGAATGGCGTAGGCTCCGCTGCGAGCAACATCGTGCCCGCGCAGGCGAACCGTTGCCATGCTATCGTCGGCCGGCAGCGTGATGGGCAGCGAGCGCACGCCCACGCGTGCCTGCGGCTGGCGCTGGCTTCCGGTTACCACCATTCGGTCCGCGCCAATCGTGGCCTTCCAGTTCTCGACCGGGAACGCCTTGCCGAAGTTGTGATACGGCCGCCATTGGTTGGCGGGTGGAAAGACAACGACCTCCTCGCCGGCGGCGTGCAGGCAGGAGACGGCAAGCAGACCGGCAACCACCAAGGCGCTCGCCCGACGTGGGATGCGACTTGTCGGATTCCGAATCGCGCTGTTCATGCGGCGCAGCAACTCGGGCGCGAGACGCGCGAGGTCGCACTGCTGCTCGACGCGCGCGCGGGCCGGCCCTGCCAAAGTGGGCGCGAGTGTTGGTTCGCGATGCAGGCGCTCGATCGCGTCGGCCAGCGCACGGGCATCGCGCTCTGGCACGAGCAACCCGGACACGCCATCCTCAACCAATTCCGGAATCCCGACCGCCGTCGTCGTCACGACAGGCACCCCAAGCGCCATCGCCTCCATGATCGAATGCGGCAGGCCGTCGCGGTCGCCGTTGTCCGCCACGATGCAGGGCAGCACGAAGGCATCCGCGCGCCGCATCAAGCGCTCGACGGTCTCGGGCGCCCGCGGCCCGAGGAATCGCACGATCCCACGAAGACCCAGGACACGCGCTTGTGCCTTCAGCGCGCCGTCCAGCCGACCGTTTCCGACGACAAGACACTGCACGGGCACGCCGCGATCCCGCAGGAGCGCCAGTGCGTCGATCAGATAGCGAAAGCCCTTCTTCTCAACCAGCCGCCCGACTGCCAGCAGGCGAAGCGGCCGCCGCGAGCGCTCACCGCTGGGTGCCTTCCACTCGATCGACGCCGTCTCGATCCCCGCCGGCATCACGTCGATCTTCTCGCGCGCCTCCGGAGCCAACTCGCCCAGGTGCCGACGATTGTACTCCGTGACTGTCATCACATAGGCGGCATCGACCAGCTTGTCCCGCAGTGCATACGCATCGACGAAGATGTCGTTCGCATGCGCCGTGAAGCCAAAGGGGATGCCGGAAAGGCGAGCGAGCACCCAGGCCGCCGTTGTGGGCGCCCCGGCGAAATGCGCGTGCAACAGGTTGCAGCCCGCACGCCGCAGCACCGGCAGCCAGGCCACGGCAACCGCGAAGACGAACAGAGCCTCGGCGAGCATGCGCGGTCGATTCCACGCAAGCGCCACGATACGTGCCAACGTCGTCGCGTAGACCACCGGATGCGAAACGAGCAACCGCACGTGGGCCAGCAGTGTGGCGGGTGCCCATGGCGCCGGCGCGTAGAAGACACGACGGGCGGCAGGCCCCTGCCAGCGGCTCTCGACCGGTTCGCTTGCCAACGGGCGTTGGAGGGAAAGAACGATCGGCTGGCAGCCCTGACGCTCGAGGAACTCGATCTCGCGCAGGACAAAGGTCTCGGTCAGTTGCGGAAAGCGGGACAGCAGATAAGCGGGAGAAAGCGGAGCCCTGTCGGTGCCTGTGTCGGTGCGAGAGGGTGCGTGCGCGGGGCCGATCATGAGTGGAAGCGTCTCAGGCGGCGAGCGAGCCCGTCGCGGGCATGGTCGCCGAAGGCGCCGAGCGCACCGTCGCGAGGCTACGATGCGGTTGCCAACGCGCCACGCGACGCGCCGTCACCAGGTTGCGCAGCGCCACCAGGCTGGCCGAGGCCATGGCCAAGTGATAGAGCGTGTTGGGCAACCGGGGCGCCAGCCGCACCAACTGCCGATGATTCAGCCCGATGAGGGCGGCGGTGCCCAGTCCAAGGCCCATGGCAAAGCCCAGCATCAGCACCGGGCCGACCGGCAGAAGGGGCGTCAGAGCAAACGCGAGCAGGAGCGCGGGGAACGAAAGATAGCGGAAGAGCTTCTTGCACACGAGTTGAGCGAAGAAGCCCGCCGCGGCGAGCGGGTTCGCGCGCGCCTCCGACGGCTGCGAGAAGTAGTAGCCGACCGAATGACCGATCGCCCACAGGCCGCGCGTCATGATGCGCACCCGGCGGCGATACTCGGCATCGATCGTCCCAGCCGTCTTCTCCCAAGCGACGGCATCGGCCTCGAAGCAGGCCAGCGCCCCGCGCAGCCGAACAATGTTCAGCCACGCGAAATCGTTTGCGAGATGGCCGCCGATGGGTTCGGCGAACTCGCGACGGATGGCCAGGATCGATCCGTTGCCCGCCACCATGTGCCCGGTGGCGGATTCGGACTCCTTGATCCGGTTGTCCCACCGCCAGTAACGCGACTCCTCGGTCGAAACGCGGGCTGCTTCCCGACCTGATTCGTAAACCAACCGACCGCAAACGACCCCAACGCGCGGGTCGGCGAACCAGCGCACCAGCAGGCGCAGGGCCTGCGGCTCGAAGCGCGAGTTGGCGTCGGTGCAGACCAACAGCTCCGTGTGCACGTGCTGCATGGCGAGCGTCAGCGCGGCCGACTTGCCAACGTTGGTCGGCAGGGCCAGCAGGCGGACGCGGCTGTCCAGGAAGCTGGAAACGACTTCATTCGTCCGGTCCGTCGAGCCATCGCTGACGACCAGAATGTCCAGACGATCCGCGGGATAGTCGAGGCTGAGCAGGTTCTTCAGGCGAGCCGCGATGGAGTCTTCTTCATTGTAGGCCGAGACAATCACCGTCAACGGAGGCATCTCGCCGGCCGTCGAACCGGGGACCACCCGCTGGCTGCGGCGAAGGGTGGCCCACACGGAGGCGGCGAGAGGATACAGGAAGACAGCGACCGCCGGAACCAGCAGTAGGGTCAGGAAGAGGAGCTCCGCACGAGTCAACAAGGTGGTAGGCCTTCACGCGAGTTGCGCACCCCCTTGGCGAGAATCGCGCCGAGTCGTGGGTCTCCTCATTTGAACGCGGACAGTTTCTGTCCCGCACGCGACCAAATCACCGGACGGTCTATTTTCCGGGGAATTCATGCGATTCCGAATGCCGGGTGCGATTGACGGACAGTTCGAGTCCGCATTCCGGAGCCTCTTCCGCCGTCTCTATCAGAGACTCGTGGAGCCAAACGGGAATCCACATTTTGGACTTGTTACTGAACGTTCGGACGCCGAAAGAAAAGTCCCGCGCGAAACCGGACCGCACTCCAAATACGGCCCTCGGAATCGTCGCCACCGCGAAATCGCTTGGAAAACAAG
>JAHCAW010000060.1 GCA_019634695.1 Candidatus Sumerlaeia bacterium | reverse complement strand
CCTTTAACATTCCATACCGTCGCTCCATTGTGGTCCAACAAGTTAATTCCGCCGAACCCATTGAATCCGACTGCAAAGTCGAGTTTTCCGTCTCCAGTCAGATCCCCTGTCGCCATGTCATTGACTCCTCTTTGGGCGCCGTGGTTCCAAATCTCTTGCCCCGATCGCGAAACAAAGGAAGGGGGTGTCCCCCAAGTGCCGCGACTCAGGAACCCGTATTGGTTGTCATCCCCAGTGAGTATTAACTGCGCCCTGACAGCCTCGGAGGTGAACCTGACGGAGTGTACTTTCCTGCCCTGTTCATCGAAGAACACCGCTCCCCCGTTGGAAACGGCTGCAAGAAGTGGTTCATTCTGGGGGTTGACCTCAATCCACCGAAGATCGGTAACACTCTCCTGAAGTGGACTGAACGCGAACTGAAACCGCTCGAACCGGTCACGTCCGAGAACTGGCCCAGGTGAATCAAACGAGTTGGGCCGACCACGAATGGGATAGTTGTCCAGAACAAAACGGACGCCAATGGGATACAGCAGAATCAAACCAATCGCACAGAGGGCAATAACCAGCACTCCAATCCCGAGTACGATGGGCAGCAGCCGAGACCTTTTGTTCTGCATTGCATCTGATCCTGAACGAGATGGCTTGTTTGTGAAGCCCTCAGTGCATGTACGGCAACGAGAATGTGTGCCGCAGTCTGCCGTCTCGAGACGCGAGTGCTGCATTGGCAACCATGGCTTCCGCAAACTCGAGCGAATCGGGCTGCCGTTTTCCGGCAATTGGCGGAGCGACCGGGGCATGGGTCTCGGGATGCAGCAAGGGTCCCAGTACCGGCGAGCCCCAGTCGGGAAGGGCTCCCCTCGAGGACCATTGACAGCCGGGGCGGGTTTGCGCTGACTGGCCGGGTCATCCATGTCAGGGTCAAGGAGTGCGCCATGCGTGCGACACGGTTGGGGTTTGCGGGCCTTCTGGTGGTTTCGCTGTTGGCGGCGTTCCCGGCGGAGCGGGCATGTGGACAGCAGTTCGACGAGGAGATCGCGCGATTGGTCGAGCAGTTCGCCCCCGAGGCCATCGCTCATCGCCAGCACCTGCACCAGAATCCCGAGCTGAGCAATCGCGAGTTCCAGACGGCGGCGCGGGTGGCGGAGCACCTGCGCGCACTCGGCCTCGAGGTCCGCACCGGCATCGCGCACACGGGCGTCGTGGCAATCCTGCGCGGCGGCCTGCCCGGCGGCGTCGTGGCGCTGCGTGCTGACATGGACGCCTTGCCGGTCACCGAGTCGCCCGAGGTGCCCTATCCGCATCGCTCGACGGTGCAGACCGAGTGGCTCGGACGCGTGGTTGGCGTCTCGCATGCCTGCGGGCACGATATTCATGTGGCGTCGCTGTTGGGGGCCGCCTCGGTGCTTGTGGCAATGCGCGAGCGGATTCCGGGCACGGTGATGCTGATCTTCCAGCCCGCCGAGGAGGGAGCGCCCGCGGGCGAAGAGGGCGGGGCGAAGCTGATGCTCGAGGAGGGGCTGTTCGACGAGATCAAGCCCGACGCCGTGATGGCCTTTCACACGAACGCCGCGCCGCCGCAGGCCGAGGGTGGCGGCCACCGGCTGGGGCGCGTGACCTACGTGCCCGGACCCGCGATGGCTGCGGCGACGACATGGCATGCCGTCGTGCGCGGACGTTCGGCGCATGGAGCCGCGCCGCACCTGGGCGTCGATCCCATCGTGGTCGGTTCACAGATCGTGCTCGCGCTCCAGACGATCCGCTCGCGGTCGCTTTCGCCATTCGCGCCCAACGTCCTGACCGTCGGCATCTTCCGCGGTGGCGACCGCACGAACATCATCCCGAGCCAGGTCGAACTGGCGGGCACGATTCGCACCTTCGACGACGGTGTCCTCGACACCATCGAGGAACGCATGCGGGCGATCTTCGACGGCACCACGCGCGCGGCCGGCGCGACCTACGATCTTGAGTTCGACCGCGGCTACCCGGTGCTGATCAACGATGTCGATCTGACGCGCCGCATGGTGCCCACGCTCGAGCGCGTTGCCGGCGCCGACATGGTTTCGGAGGCCAGCCCGGTTACCGGAGCCGAGGACTTCGCCTTCTTCAGCAACGTCGTCCCGGGATTCTACTTCCGCATCGGCGCGGTTCCCGACGGCATGGCCTCGGGCGGCCTGCACACCGAGACGTTTTACGCCTCCGACGACACCGTGCCGCTCGGCATGCAGCTGCTGAGCACCTTGGCGCTCGATTTCCTGAGCCAGTGATCGCGGGGCGGGGTGTTGGTCTTGGTTTCGCGGTTCTACGCCCGCGATGCCAGCCAACGTCCAAGGGACTCCTGGGTTTCGACCGATGCGCGCCCGGCCAGCAGCCCGGCGACGCTGATGTCCTCGTCCAATTCGTCCCAGTGAACCCCGGTTCCGCCGCCGATCAGTCGCCATCCCGCCCGCTCGGCAGGCGTGCCGTGCAACAGCCGTGGATACCAGCCCAGCGGCACGGAAATCGTTCGGGCATCCTGAAGCCCAACGATCAGTTCGTCGTCCGTGACCCGGACCTCCGCCGCCCGGGCGTCTCCGATTTCAGAAGCCGAAATACTCATGCCAACACCTCAGCAGAAACGCGTGCTTGGACTCGATGATCGGACCGATCTTGTTAAGTTCGGATGGCCGAAAGCCGCCACTCCGTTGTAGTCGAATTGGGGTCAGCCAGTACTTTGCCACACAGTCGTCACGTTCAACATGAATATGCGGGGGCTCATTGCCATCGTTGGAGTAGAAGAAGAACCGATATGGTCCATCGCGAAAAACTGTAGGCATGGAACTGCAGCCCTCGGAATCCACCGGCCTCCTCAGCGCCCTGAGACAGGACTTGAGGAGCGTCGAACAGGGAAACACTCACGTGGATTGGCCGGGCCCGTCAAGGACTTGTCCCCACCTCCTGTGTGCTTTCGCCTTGTCCGCCGGCTGCATCCGGGGCGACGGTTCGCCCCCGAAACGGGGGGACCGCGCATGTCGTGGCTGATCGCCGGGCTCGGCAATCCGGGCAAGAAGTTCAACCGCACGCCGCACAACCTCGGCTACGAGGTGGCGGACCTGATCGTGCGGCGACATGGGTTGGCCTGGGAGGAGTCGCGTCGCTTCAAGAGCTTCGCCGCCGCGGGCTCCTGTGACGGCGGCAAGCTCTACCTCCTCAAGCCGATCACCTACATGAACCTGTCCGGCGACGCCGTCCAGCCCTTCGCCGACTACTACAAGATTCCCACGGACCGTGTCCTCGTCGTGTGCGACGACGCGAACCTGCCGTTCGGCAAGATTCGCCTGCGCGAGCGCGGCTCCGACGGCGGCCAGAAGGGCCTGCGCCACATCCTCGAGCGCCTTGGCACCGATGCCGTCTGTCGCCTGCGGCTCGGCTGCGCACCGACGCGCCCGGCACGCGACCTGACTTCCTACGTGCTGTCGCCGATGTGGGGCGAGGCGGCCGAGCTGGCCGACCTCGCCGTGCAGGCCGCCGCCGATTGCGTCGAGGACGTGCTCGCCAAGGGGGCGCTCAAGGCCATGTCCGTCTGGAACGCCTGGGACGCGACGAAGCAGCCGGAGTAGGCCGCTCGGTCAGACCACCGGCGGCGGGCGGCGTTGGGGCTCGCGCCGGCCCTCCTGGAAGTCCCGCTCCTCGCTGACCATCGCCCGCGTGATCATCACGTCGCCCAAGGCCATCAGGCGCGCCGAATCCACGACGCCCGCGGACCATTCGCGCGGTATGCGGGCGAAGCCAAATCGCGCACCGGCCAGCGCGCCTGCCAGCGCCGCCTGCGTGTCTGTCTTTCCTCCCAGCATCACCGCGCGATGCACGGCCTCCTCGAATGTCCGCGCGTGCAGCGCACACCACAGCCCCGTCGCCATCGTGTCGGCCACGCGCCCCGTCGTCCGCAGGTCCTCGTAGCGCGCCTTGGGCAGCCGTTTCAACGCCTCGAACGTGTCGTTCGGCGCCTCGAAGTACGTCGGGTAGGGCGAGTAGTTCGTGTGGCGCTCGAGAATCGCGCGGTCGACGTTCAGCACGTTCGCCTGCCAGACGCGCGTGCGGCGCGTTGCCTCCAGGAAGGTCAGTGCCTGCTCGGGCAGGTTCGGGGCGAAGCGCCGGTGCAGCAGTTGCACGAGCACGAAGTTGAGCACGAGCGAGGCCTCGATGGCGCGCGGATCGCGGTGCGTCAGGCGGCAGACGTCGATGGTGCGCTCGACCATCTTGTGGATGTCGCCGAAGTGGAACATCGCCGGCACGAGCGTGCGCACCAGCCCGCCGTCACCGGCTTCGGTGCCGGCCGACTCGTACCACACGCCGATCGCCGCGTCGGACCAGAAGTCCAGGTCGTGCTGGAAGATACGCAGGACGCGGCGGGTCAGCTCGCTCGGGCCGCGCGGATTCGTCTTCCACCAATCCACCAGGCGGGCCGCCGCGTCCAGGCCCTCGAAGTCGCGACAGACGTTGTAGGACTCGATCAGCGCAAGCAACTGCGCCGTATCGTCGTTCCACTGGCCGGGCCGCAGCCCGCGACGTGGGTCGGGCACGAAGTGCATCGGCGTCTCGCCGTACTTCATGCGCAGCACCGAGCCTGGCTGGCCTTCGTGCGGCGACCCCAACGCGTCGCCCACCGCCACGCCGTAGAGCGCACCCAGAAAGTGATCGCGTACCAGTTCGGTGAGCACGAGTCGCCCCCAAGCCCCGCGTCGTCAGGTCCCGATGTTCAGGCCCCACCTTTGCGCCACCCGGCCGATCCGCTCAACGGGAAAAAACGATAAAACCAGCTGACGATGTCCCTCATGTTTTTATTGAGTCCGCGCCCCCCTTTCCTCTCTCTGGGCAACGAAGGGTTTGCAACCGGTACCCCACGCTCTCCCGGAAGGTTCTCCCGTGGCACTCGACCGACGACTGGCTGGCGTCCTGCTTCACCCCACCTCGCTGCCCGGCTCCCATGGCATCGGCGACCTCGGCCCCGAGGCCGTCCGCTTCCTCGACTGGCTCCACGCCGCCGGCTTCGGCCTCTGGCAGGTGCTGCCCCTCGGGCCCACCGGCTTCGGCGATTCGCCCTACCAGTGCTTCTCCGCCTTCGCCGGCAACCCATACCTGATCTCGCCGGACGTGCTGGTCGAGCAGGGTCTGCTGACGCCCGCCGAAGCGAAGCCGCCGCGCTTCCCCGCCCACCAGGTCGACTACGGCCCGGTCATCGAGCACAAGATGGCCGTCCTGCGCCGTGCCTTCGAGCGCTATCGCGGCGGAGACTTCGCCGCCCTGCGTCGCCGCGTGGCCGCCTTCCGCCGCCGCGAGACTGTTGCCGCCTGGCTCGAGGACTATGCCCTGTTCGCCGCCCTCAAGAAGGCCCACGGCGGCGCCGTCTGGAACACGTGGGACAAGCCCCTGCGCAAGGCCCAGCCCCGCGCCCTCGAAGCCGCCCGCCGCGAGCACGCCGACGAAATCGACTTCCAGGTCTTCACGCAATTCCTGTTCTTCGACCAGTGGCACGCGCTCCGCTCGCACGCGCACCAGTGTGGCATCCAGATCGTCGGCGACCTTCCCATCTACGTCGCCTTCGACAGTGCCGACACCTGGGCGCATCAGGACCTGTTCAAGCTCACCCCGGAGGGCCAGCCGACCTGCGTTGCCGGAGTGCCTCCCGATTACTTCAGCGCCACCGGCCAGCTCTGGGGAAACCCGATCTATCGCTACGACAAAATGAAGCGTCGTGGCTTCCGTTGGTGGATCGGCCGCATGCGCTCGATGCTCGAAATGTTCGACGTCGTGCGGCTGGATCACTTCCGCGGCTTCGAGGCCTACTGGGAGGTGCCGGCGGGGGAGAAGACGGCGGTCAATGGCAAGTGGGTGCCCGGCCCGCGTCACGCCTTGTTCGAGGCGTTGCGCAACGCGCTCGGCGGCGACCTGCCCCTCATTGCGGAGAACCTTGGCGTCATCACCGACGACGTCGAGGCCCTGCGGGAGGACTTCGAGCTGCCGGGCATGAAGGTGCTTCAGTTCGCCTGGGTGCCCGCCAGCGAGCGTCCGCTCGTCCCCGATCCCGGGTGCGTCTTCCAGCCCCACAAGGTCGAGCGCCGCTGCGTCGTCTACACCGGCTCGCACGACAACCCCACCACCCGCCAGTGGTGGGACGAGTTCGCCTCGGCCGGCGAACGTCGGCTCATGCGGGCATACCTGGGTTGCGATGGCAGCAAGCCGCACGAGGCCCTCTGTCGCGCCGCACTCGCCACCACCGCGGAAACGGTCATCCTGCCGATGCAGGATCTGCTCGGCCTCGGCGGCGAGGCGCGCATGAACTTCCCGGGTCGCGAAGCCGGCAACTGGGGCTGGCGCATGGCGAAGGGCGCGGCGACGGCCGGGCTCGCCCGCCAGTGGCGCGAGGCGCTGCTGATCTACGAGCGCCATGCCGACCAAGGCAACATCGCCCGGGGCATGATCGCCGGACAGACGGCCGCGGAGCGGGCCCGCAAGCCCTGAGCAGGCAGCGCGGCCGCGACTTGCCGAAAGCTCGTATTGCCCCGCCGGCCCTCCTGTGAGACCCTTTTTGGCCTTCGCGACGAGACCGCGAACGCCGGAGGATGTCTTGTACGTCGACTACCACAACCACACGGTTCTGTGCCATCATGCGCATGGAACGGTCGAGCAATACCTCGAGCGTGCCACCGAGCTGGGCATCGCCGAGTACGGATTCGCCGAGCACTCCTGGTGGATGATCCGGCCGGATACGCGCAACCTGTGCCCATCGCTCGAGGAGACTGCCCTGTATCTGCGCTGGATGGACGAGGCGCGCCAGGTGTACGACGGCACGCGCGGTCGCCCGCTGCTGCGCGTCGGGCTCGAGGCCGACTGGGTGCCCGACATGCTCGCCCCCGCGCGCGAGTTCGTCGCCTCCTATCCCTTCGACTACATCATCGGCAGCGTCCATCACATCCAGGATCCGGCGACCGGTCGCTGGGTCGGGGCGTGGTGGTTTGACAGTCGCGAGCTGGATGCCGTCTACGAAGCCTACTTCGACCAGGTCGCGCAACTGGCCCTCAGCGGCCTGTGCGACATCCTTGGGCATCTCGACGTCATCCGACGCAGCGGACGCGTGCCCGAGCGCGGCATCCTGCCGTTCGTCGAGCGCATCCTGCCGGCGCTTGTCGAGTCAGGCGTCGCGGTCGAAATCAACGCCAGCGGGCGCGACCACCTGAATCGCGACTTCTTCCCCGCGCACGACGTGTTGCGCCTTCTCGTGGAGGCCGGCGTGCCGATCACATTCGGTTCCGACGCCCACGCCGTGGCGCACGTCGGCCGCTACAAGGAGGAGGTCGTGCGCTACCTGCACGACTGCGGCGGCCGCGAGTTCGTGCGCTTCGAGAATCGGCGGGCGATTCCCACGGCGCTCGAGCTGTCGGGCGGCTCGCTCGGCACGTCGGTCGTTCACTCGGCCTGACGACTCGGGAACGCCTCGCGCACGATTCGACGGCGATGGTCGAACAGCGACTGGATGCCCTGTCCCAGCAGCAGGCCCTCGAGTACCGGAGCCAGGAATCCAAGCGGCGCCCCGGCCTCGATCGTGTCGCAGACCTCCGTGCGTCCGTCGTCCAGTGCCCGGAACTCGTGACGATGACGCCAGAACTCGAATGGACCGCGCACCTGCTTGTCCGCGAACGCCTCGTTCTCCCGGAACTCGACCACGCGCGAGATCCACCGCACCTCGAACGGGACGCCCCGCGGGCGCAGTCCAAACCGGATTGTCGAGCCCCGCTGTAAAGGTGTCTCCGCCTTCAGCACCCGCATCCCGATATTCGGCGGAACCATGCGCGCCAGGTTGTGCAGGTCGGTGTAGAACCGGAAGACCTCGCCGACCGGCGCATCGACGATGAAGGAGTCGCGGTAGTGCTGCATGGGACGGGGCCGCGCTCCTCTCAGGACCACTTGGAGGGCACTGAAGGCGCCCTCCATGTGTCGAGCAACTCGAACGCCGCCTCGACGCTCGGGGCGATCAGCAGGCTCTCGAGGGCGATGGGTTTCGCCAAGCCCGCTGCAATCATCTGCTCGATCCACGTGAGAAGGGGCGCGTAGTAGCCGTCCGCGTCGAGCAGGATGATCGGTTTGGCGTGCAGCCCCAACACGCGCAGCGACAGCACCTCGGCCAGTTCCTCGAGCGTGCCGATGCCCCCCGGCAGCGCCACGAATGCATCAGCGCGCGCCTCCATCAGGGCCTTGCGGTCGTGCATCGAGTCGGTGACAAGCAGCTCGTCGGCGCGCTTGTAGGCGATGCCCTTCTCCTGCATGAAGCGGGGGAGCACGCCAACGACGCGGCCGCCGGCCTCGTGTGCCGCGTCGGCGAGCACCTTCATTAACCCGACCTCGGTGCCGCCGAAGACGAGCTCGAAGCCTCGCGTGCCCAGTGCGTTGCCCAACTCGCGCGCGCATTCGACCATTGCCGGCGAGGCGTGCCGGCTCGAGGCGCAGAACACACAGACAGAGCGGATCGGAGTCGGCGCGTCGGTCATGGGGCCTTCGGGGCGCCCGGCATCTGGGGCGCGAGCGTGTGGGGATGCGCGAAGTTGACCGTCGGCGGCAGCACCCCGGGAGGCCCGAGCGTGCGCCCGACGATGTCGGATACGGTCGCGCGGGAGCGTTCGAGCGCGCCGGCGATGGCCTCCGCGTCGGAGACAGGCGTGCCGTCCGGGTGCGTCTCGGCCTGACCGCGCAGCAGGTGCAGCGTCTGTGTGGGGAAGGCGAACTCGACGCCGAGCTGCTTTGCCAGCCGGTGGATGTCGGCGTTCAGGCGATGGCGCTCGCGCAGTTCCGTTCCCCAGTCGGGCACCTGGAAGAACATGTAGAGCAGGATGTCGAGCGAGTGCGGCCCGTACTGGTGGAAATAGACAAAGTAGAAATCCTTGCGGGTGTAGGGGTGCTGGCGGATCAGCTCGCGGATTCCCTCGCAGAACTCCTCCATGCGGTCGGTCGGGGTGCTGTACGCGATCGACAGGTGCGTCATATAGCGCCGATAGCGGCGCATGCCATAGTTGTCGACGACGGCGCTGATCAGGTTCGCATTCGGGATCGTGACCAGCGAGTTGTAGAACGTGCGCACACGCGTCGAGCGGAAGCCGAGCGACTCGACCGTGCCCTCCACGTTGTCGACGGCGATCCAGTCGCCGATCTGGAAGGGCGAGTCGCCGATGATCGTGATCGTCCCGAAAAGGTTCGAGACGGTATCCTTGGCAGCTAGGGAGACCGCCAGGCCGCCGATCGCCAGCGTTCCGAGCGCCGTCTTCAGGTCCATCCCGAGGTTGTCGAGGATCATCAGGATGCCGACCAGCGTGACGACGATCTTGGCCGACTTGCGCGCGAAGGGCACCAGCAGGTCGTCGAACTTGGTCTCCGTCCTGCCCGCCAGCACCATCAGGCGGTCCGCGGCCACATTGATGAATCGATTCAACATGACAATGGCCGCGACGCCGAATACCAATGTCGTGATGACGTCCGTGATGCGCATCGCCGGAGGCGGAAGTCCCAGCCACCCGTCGAAGGCCCACCAGAGCCCCATCGACAGCACCACTCCCAGCGGCCAGTTGAAGATGTAGCGCGCATCGGCCTCGGTCACCAGGCCGGTGGCTGTCAGGCGTCGCCCGAACAGCGCGAGCGCCAGATAGACGAGTGCCCGGCCGATCACCAGCACCAGCACCGCCAGCACCGCGAGGCCGATCCATTGGTACACGTAGAGCACGAGAGCCGGCTTTGTCATCCAGTTGGGCAGCGCATCGCGCAGGGCAACCGCCGGTGGCTTCAGATGCTCGACTGAGTAGACGCCCGCAACGGTCCCGCGGCCGGCGAACTCGGTGGCGATTGACTGGATGTTGCGCACCGTCTCGCGCGTGAAGCGCCAGTCGCCGCGCTCGTCGGGCCCCACAACGACCCTCAGGCCGCTCGGCGAGACCAGGACGACATGCGGCGGTGCCGAGGGATCGTCCGAAATGCGCTCGTAGTTGATCAGGGCATGCTTGTCGAGCACCTCGGTCTTGAGCAGGTAGGCGAGCGTCTCGCCCAGATCGTTGCGCGAATGGCTTGGCAGCTCGCTCAGGTCCAGCGTCTCGACGATCCGGCGAATGACCAGCGGGCGGTCGGCGCTGTTGGCCTCGTCGGCCTCGGCCCAGCCGCGCAGGAAGGTGCGCAGCGTTGCCCGCGCGTTGGCCCGTTCCACCGGCACGGCGGCACTCGAGCCATCGGCTGTGGCTTCCTGGGCCTGTGAACCCTGCGGCGTTGCCACGAGGGTCCCGAGCAGCAACAGGAGCAGCACGAGGAGAGGCAATGGGCGGGACATCAACATGACATCGGTTCCGATCGGAGGGGATTGCGCACCGCCGAGGGAAAAAGCGAAGCCCCGCCGTCATGGCCGGCGGGGCTTCGGTGCGTCGAGCGTTTTTCGGTCAGGGCACGATGGCCAAGGCCGGGTAGTTGTTCACGCGGATCAGCTCGAACTGGAGCGAATCGAGGTAGATCTTCGAGGTGTCCTCGTCCGTCGGGCGCTGGGCATTCGTCAGCGACTCGAAGCTCAGCAGGTCCCACGCCGCATGCAGTCGCGTTTCGCCCACGAGGTCGTCGGCGACCTTGAGGTACACGCGGTACAGGCGCTCGTTGTTCGCCGTCGGGATCAGCTTGCCGGTGCCATGTCCGCGGACCTGGATCACGCCCTGGATGGCGACGGCCTGGAAGCTCTCCTCGGCCAGCCGGAACCGCATCTCGGGCACCTTGAACGGATTCTCGCTCGTGGCGCCTGCCCGTGCGGTCATCTGCACGTACAGCGCGCCGTCATACGGGTTGGCATCGACCATGATCGTGCCCGGCTTGTTCTGCCACATGCCATGCGAGTTGTCCGCCGGCGTCGGCGGGGTCATCTCGAGGCGATCCGACGAGGTCGAGAAGACCGGCGGCGCGAACTGCGTCGGGAATGCGTGCGTCGTCCAGTCGGCGACTTGCGCCGGGTTGAAGGTGTACATCTTGAAGGCATCGACGGTTTCGATCTGGGCGCGCGGCACGCGGAAGATGTCCACGCGGTCCAGGATGAAGCCGGCATTGGGATCATCCTCGGCCTCGATGTTGAGGAGGTCGAAGGCCAGTCGGTACGCCTGCCGGTTGCTGTCCAGCGCGTACATCCACGGATTCGGCTGGAAGAGCATGTCCACGGCCAAGGCCGTGCCGGTCGTCGGCACGCGCGAGAGCGTTCCGCGCGAGTTGACTACGAGGAGGTGGTAGTCCTCGAAGTTCTCCGAGTTGACGCGCATGCGCAGCGTGGCCGCCTGGTTCGCGATCGGATTCGTGCGCCGCATGTAGTAGCGCAGCAGGTACAGCGGACCCTGACGCTCCTCCAGCGGCGGATTGATCGGCATGCCCGCCTCGAAGTCGTTGCGGTCGGCGCCGAGAATGTCGAACGGGAACATCCGCAGTGCGCCCGGAGGCGAGACGTACGAACCGAAGGTCAGCGAGTTGTTGTTCTGCGAGACGAGCTGCAAGGCTCCACCCGCCGTGCTGTGGCTCGGCGCCGCCAGCCAGGAAACCGGCACGAAGATCCAGCCGTCGCCAGCCGTGTCGAAAACATACTGTCCGGTCTGGACGATGTTGTCGACCGTTTGGGGCGGCTCGGTCGGGAACGGCGTCGGAGTCGGCGCCGGTGTCACGGCCGGCGGCTTCGTTGCGATTGGGTCGTCCGGCAGGGTGCGGGCCGGCAGGTCCACGATCGCAATCTCGCCCAGCGTCCGGTTCGTCTCGAGGAAGCCGACGAACGTCATCTTGTTGCCGGTTGGGCTGAAGCGCGGATACGACCCCGCGACGTAGAACAGGTTCGCCGGATCGGGCTGCACGATCAGTCGATTGTCGCGGCGCATCGCAAAGCTGCTGGCGTACCGCACATTGTCGAGCGGGTCGGGCGTCTGGGTGCCGGTGTAGTCCGGCGTGTCCATGAAGAAGATGACGTCCTGGATGTTGTCGATGATGTAGATGCGGTAGGGCGCTCCCGGGGCGGGAATGGTGGTGCCGCCACCGATCGCGAAGGCGTTCGACGAGAAGGCGAAACGCCGCCCGTCCGGGCTGAACTGCCCCTGCACTTCATTGGAGAACGGCCAGGCCACCAGCGGACGCGAGAAGCCCTCGAACCCGGGCTGGTTCACGCCGCGGATCGTGTAGAAGATGTCGTCGTGGCCGTCGCGGGTCGTCGCGGTGAACGACACAATCTGGTCGCTGTCGTCCGTCGAAAGGTCCCGGAAGTTGGTCGCCTTGAGCACCGACGTGTCGATCACGAACCGCTGGTCGGTTCCGTCGGATTTGCTCGTGAAGATCGTTGTGTTGTCCGTCAGCAGCAGCGTCTCCGTCTTGCGCGCGAAGATGGCCTCGCGCACGCCGGCATCGATGCGACTGCTCATCGTCGCCGGGTTGTAGGGGAAGACCGGTTGCGGGTCGAATCCGTCGTCGGTTGCCGTGAAGACGCGGGCCTTGCCGGCGGGCGTATCCACCACAAAGAGCAGGCGCGAGGTGCGCGGGTTCATGTTGGTGCTCAGGATCGACGCCGGGGTGCACAGGCCCAGTCGCGCGTCTTCCTCGCTGCAGGTGCGGAACAGCGGGATCGACTCGCGCGCCGTCACGATCGGCACGCCGAACGGCACCGTTTCGTTGGCCACGCGGGTCAGTCCGTCCGAGTAGGCGACCATCACCCGACTGTTGATCGTCGGGGTCGCCGGGTCCGGGTTGACGTAGAGCACCTCATTGCCGGCCGCAGACCACACGGGCAGCGTGCCGCGCTCGGCCACCTGCACGGCGGGCGGACGCGAGATGTCCTTGCCGGTCAGGCCCGTGATCGGATCGGGCAGCGGATCAACGCCCCAGACGCGAATGTCGCCGATCTGGAAGCCGCGGTTGTCGCGCAGGGCGACCTCAACGATCTGGTCGGCAGGCGTCTGTGAGCGATCCCACTCCGGCAGATAGGAGTTGTTGGTGTTCGCCGTAAGGCGCACCGAGAGCCCGCCGGCGTTGCTCGCCGTTCCAGAAATCGGGAACCGGTACGTGCGCCACAGCAGTGGGATACTCTCATGTTCCGGAACATAGCCGGGCGTGCTCCACAGGCTGACGCGCCGCGTCGCCCCTCGGCAAGTATCCACGTCCTCATCGCTTGCAGCGAGCACGGGGAAGATCGGCTCGTTGTGGCTCGAACCCTGAATCGTACCGACCAAGGAATTGCCTGCAAACACCTGAATCGAGTTGAAGCTCGACGAGACACTCTGATTCCGCCATCCGGCCGATCCGTTCCACACGGACAGGTCGTGCTTGATGGTGATCTCCAGAATCAGGTCCACACCGCTCCAACTGAAATCCTCGGCGGCGTTGGGCGGCGGGGACAGCACCAACTGGCCAGAAGGCGTCATGTTCGAGCGCACCTCGTACGCCTGGTTCGCCAGATAGCGGCCCCGCGGGTTGTACCAGAACTCGTTGTCGATGTTCTCGCCGAACGTCGGGATGGCCTGGTGAATCACGTAGGGGAAGACGTTGTTGGCGATGAAGGAGTAGGACTCCTCGCCGCTCGCAACCGTCACCGTTCGCATGGTCAGTTCCGGACCAAACTCGAAACGATGCGTCGATTCCCGAAGGTCCAGCAACGGGCTGGCGTAGTGCAACTCAGGCAGGCCCGGATCGTCGCTCGCATCGCAACCGACAACGGTCACCCGGGTGAACTGCCAGTCGGCGTAGCGGCCGCGGATGCAGGCCAGCAGATCCTCGGCGTCGATTTCGCCGCTTTCCGGGGCAAGGTCCTCGCGGCATGAGGCGTCGATCGCCTCGTAGTCGGCACGGAAGTCCGAGCGGTAGGCCACGAACAACTCGCCATAGTCCACCGCCTCGTGGTCGGTCTCTGCCGGCCGGATGTAGTCGCGGTACGGACTCGGCGACCACTGCTGCGTCACGGCGTTGTAAGGATTCGGACGACCGTAGCCGAAGTAGTGCGAGAAGCCATCGACCCGGTAGCCCTGATCGCGGCGGAATCCGCCCGGATTGCCGAACGTGACCACCGCCGTCTCCGTCACGGGGAAGTCCGCCTCGGGCACGAGGCGGTCGTAGACGATCGACGAGGCGTTGTTGAAGGCCGGGAAGTAGTGATGTTGATTCGGCGGACGGTCGGCCGTTTGCGTCATCAGGCGGAACAGGTTGGTCTGCCACCCCATGACGCTGCTGCTCAGGTAGGGTTGCACGGGCAGGTTCGGATACTCCGAGAGCAGGAGTGCGCCGACGCCGGCAATCGTGGGGCCGGAGGCGCTGGTGCCGTTGAACGAGTCCGTGTAGTTGCCGAATGGATCCAGGCGGTTCAGCGGATCGCTGCTGGAGTAGCCTGCCGGTCCCATGATGTCCGTCGTGACGATGCCGGCACGGCCGGGCTGCTGGGTCGGTCCGACGAAGTCCAGCTTGCCGCCGTAGCTGGCATAGCTGACCCGCTGGCCGCGGTCGTCGACGCCGCCGACCGAGAAGTTCCACGGGAACAGCGCCGGATAACTCATGAACGTCGTGTTGTTGCCCGACGACACGAAGTTCGCCATGCCGAGCCCGAAGCGCCCCGATTCGAACGAGAAGCGGAACGCTGCTTCCTCGACGTTCGAGAATCCGCTCCCACCGTACGAATGGTTGCCGACGTCGGCCAACTGATTCGTCGCGTCCATCACGGCGGCGGCGAACAGGTCCGACGTCACGGCGATGCCCTGGTCATTGAACACGCGCATCGTCAGAATCTTGGACGACGGCGCGATGCCCACCACGCCGCGGCCGTTGTTGCGCGCGGCCGCGATGATGCCCGCCACCGCCGTCCCGTGCGCGTCCAGACGCGCGTCCGGAACGGGGTCCGACTGCACGTAGTCGAAGCCGATCGTCGGATACAGCACGCTGCGCGAGAAGCCCGGAGGATTCAGCGCGTCTGCCTGATTCGTGTCCCAGTCCTCGTGCGCCAGGTTCGTGCCCGTGTCGAGCACCGCCACGACCACCGAGGTCGAATTCGCCCGGTCGCCGTAGTAGCCCCGCGTGCGGCCGTTGCCCCGACCCGCCGACCGCGTGTTTGGATTCCAGAATCGCGGCACGTCCAGATCCTGGTCCGGCGAACCCGGCACCAGCGGCAACGTGTTGGTTCCTGTGTTGAACAGGTGCCACTGCGAGAACAGCAGCGGGTCGGCGCCTCGCTTGGCAGCCGAATCCACCGTCTTGTCGCCCGCCGGCAGCGCCGTGGTGTGTTGCAACTGAACGTAGCGGTCCATCGCCGGCTCGGCCCACTTCACCAAGTCCGGGTTCTCTTCCATGATGCGCACGGCCAGCGCGGGAATCTCCCCCGAGTCGGTCTTTGCGTGGAAAGAGTGTGTGTTCTCCATCAGCGCCAAGAAGGAGGTCAGTCCGTAGCGCTTGGCCAGTTCGGCCCGTTCGTCCACGCCGGCCGCGTCCGTGAAGGCCACGACGATGCGGTCCGGGATCACCACCATCGCCTCGGGCACCGGCACGCCCTTGAAGTAGAACACCGGCCGGATCGCCTTCACCGTGGCCGAGATGTCGCTCTTGGCCGCCACCAGCGACGCGACCTTCGAGCGGTCGCCCGCCACGATCACGTTGTTGATGCCAACCTGCGTCTGGACGATCTCGACGCCCAGTTCCTTGGCATGCGCCCGGGCGCGGTCCAGATTGTCGAAGTCCGTCTTGTCGCGATGGTACTCGATGGCGGCCAATCCTTCGGCCGGCACCAGAGGCACCCGTTCACCCTTGTAGACGAAGAACGAGCCGGGGTCCGCCGGCGTCGGCTGTCCGAACACGGTATTTCCAACCAGGAAAATAGCCAGCAGGCCCAACAGGCCGCCGCGGCTTCTGGAGGTGATCATCGACGATTCCTCGATCGGCTTGGCTGTCGTGCGGAAACGGCCCTCGCGTGGCACGCGCGGGCGCACTTTCCCCTTCCGCCAACAAGTAGGCCCGCAAACGGGGAAGCGCAAGCGCTTTGTGCCGCGCCTCGCGCCCCCGAAAGCCTCTTGATTCTTGCTTTGGATAACTCGGACGAGACACCCCGCGGCCAATGGCCGGCCTGCCCTCAGCACCCCTCGTCGGGTCGGGCGTCCCACCGGCAGCACACGTTCAGCTCCCGCGCCGCCCGGGCATCGTCCAACCGCCCGTTCGCCAGCGTCGAAGGCGCCTCCCGCAAGCTGTCCGGGTCCTCGCGCATCTCGGTCGCGATGCGCTCCATCGCCTCGACGAACGCGTCCAGCGTCTCCTTGCTCTCGGTCTCCGTCGGCTCGATCAGCAGGCACTCCGGCACCAGCAGCGGGAAGTAGATCGTCGGCGCGTGGAAGCCCAGATCCAGCAGGCGCTTGGCCACGTCGAAAGCCTTGATTCCATTGGACTTGGTCTGCTTCCGGATCGTCACCAGAGCCTCGTGCTTGCAGGGACGGCCGAACGGCACCTCAAACACCTCGGGCAGCCGGGCCAGGACGTAGTTCGCGTTCAGCACGGCGTACGAAGCGACCTTCCACAGTCCCTCGCCCCCTTGGGCCAGCGTATACGCCAGCGCCCGCAGCAACACCCCCGCGTTGCCATGAAACGCCATCAGGCGCCCCAGCCGGCAGAGGTCGGGATCACTGCTCATGCAAAACGTTCCATCATCATCCCTAAAGACAAGAGATGCAGGCGCATAGGGCGACAGCCTCGGCCCCAGTCCCACCGCGCCGGCTCCCGGCCCGCCGCCCCCGTGCGGCGTCGAGAAGGTCTTGTGCAGGTTCACGTGCACCACGTCGAAGCCCATGTCCCCGGGGCGCACCCGGCCCACGATCGCATTCAGGTTGGCCCCGTCGTAGTACAGCAGCGCCCCGGCCGCATGCGCCAGCCGGGCGATCTCCAGAATGTCCTTCTCGAACACCCCGCAGGTGTTCGGGTTCGTCAGCATCAGGGCGGCGACCTTGTCGTTCAGCAGTCCCTTGAGCGCCTGCAAGTCCACGCGCCCGGACTTGTCGCTCGGGATCGTCCGGACCTCGAAGCCGGCCAGCGCCGCGCTCGCCGGGTTGGTTCCGTGGGCGCTGTCCGGCACCAGCACCGTCCGCCGGTCCTCCTCGCCGCGGTCGCGCAGGTATGCCCGGATCGCCGCCATGCCGGCATACTCGCCCTGCGCCCCGGCTGCCGGCGCCAGAGTCACCGTCGGCAGTCCCAGGATCTTCTTCAGTTCCTCCTGCAAGCGGAACAGCACCCGCAGCGTCCCCTGGCAATCGGCGTCGTCCTGCAAGGGGTGCAGGCCCGTGAAGCCGGGCAATGCAGCAACCTGCTCATTCACACGCGGGTTGTACTTCATCGTGCAACTGCCCAGCGGATAGAACTGCCCGTCGATCGAGAAGTTGCGTTGGGCAAGGCGTGTGAAGTGGCGCACCGCCTCGAGTTCGGAGACTTCCGGCAGGCGCGGCGCCTCGCGCCGGCGCAGTCCCTCCGGGATCGCCTCGCGTCCTCGCGCGCGCACCTCTTCCACCGCCACCGGCACGTTGGCCCCACGGCGTCCCGGGACGCTCTTGCGGTCGATCTGTTCCACGAATGCAGGCATGGTCGCTTCCTTCGTCGGGATCGGCAACGGGTCAGTCCATCGGCATGTCGGCGAGGACGCTGCGCGCGGCGCGCAGGTACTCGTCCAGATTCAGCGGCGTCATCACTTCCGTCGCGCACACCAACACGTCGTGCTCGTAGCCCGGGTAGGTGCGCCCCAGATTCAGGCCGGCCACGATGTCGTGCTCCTCGCGCATGCGGGACAGGAATTCGCTCGCCGGCACCGGCAGGCGAATCGCCACCTCATGGAAGTACGGCGCGTCGGGAAAGGTCAGCGTGCAACCGGTCGAGCCGATCAATCGCTCGGCCAGCTCGTGCGTGCGTGCCGCGCAGGTCTCCGCCACTTCCACCAGGCCCTGCCGTCCCACGAACGTCAGGTACATCGTCACCATCAGCGCGAACAGCCCTTGGTTCGTGCAGATGTTCGACGTCGCCTTCTCGCGGCGGATGTGTTGCTCGCGCGTCTGGAGCGTCAGCGTGTAGCCCTCGCGTCCGCGCGCATCCACCGTCTTGCCCACCAGGCGCCCGGGCATCTTGCGGATCAGCGCCTCGGTGCACGCGAAGTACCCCGCGTAGGGCCCGCCATACTGCAGCGGAATGCCCAGCGGTTGCGCCTCGCCCACGGCGATGTCGGCGCCGAAGTCCCCCGGCGGTTGCACGATCGCCAGCGCCGTCGGGTTGCAAACCGCCACCAGCAGCGCGCCGGCCTTCTCCGCCAGCGCCTTTGCGGCGGACGGCTCCTCGAGCACCCCAAAGAAGTTCGGCGTCGCGATCACCACCGCTGCCGCCTCGTCGCCGGCGCCGGTGAAGTCCGTTCGTCCCTCGACCATCGGCAACGTCCGCAACTCCACGTCCAACTCGCGCATGAACGTCCGGCACACCCCCGCATAGTGCGGGTGCAGCGCCACCGGCAGATACACGACGCGCCGGCCCGTGTGCCGCACCGCCAGCATCAACGCCTCGGCCAGCGCCGTTGCCCCGTCGTACATCGACGCGTTTGCCACCGGCAGCCCGGTCAACTGGCCGATGTGCGTCTGGAACTCGAAGATCGCCTGCAACGTTCCCTGGCTCACCTCGGCCTGGTACGGCGTGTAGCAGGTCAGGAACTCGCCACGCTGCACCAGCGCCTTCACCGCCGCCGGGATGTAGTGGTTGTACGCCCCGGCGCCCAGGAACATGCGCCCCGGCTCCACCGTGCGGTTCTGCGCCGCCGCGCACTCGAAGTAGCGCACCAACTCGTATTCGTTCATCGAGCCGATCTTCAGCGGCTCCTTGAGCATCAGCTCCGCGGGCACGTCGGCGAACAACTCGTCGACCGACGACGCCCCGATCGCCGCCAGCATCGCGGCGATGTCCTGCTCGGTGTGCGGCAGATAGGCGGTCATGCCTTACTCCTCTTCGAGCTTGGTCAGGTAGGCCGCATGATCGAGCAATCCGGCGCGCTCGCCGGCGAAGTCGTCCGGCCGGATCGCCGCCAGCCAGCCCTCGCCGCACGGCGACGCGTTGATCGTCCCCGGCGCCGCGTCCAGCGCGTCGTTCACTTCGACGACCTCGCCCGATACCGGCGCGTACACCGATGCCGCCGCCTTCGGCGACTCCACCGTCGCCAGCTCGTCCCCGCGCTTCACCCGCATCCCCACGCGCGGCATCTCCACGTAGACGATATCGCCCAGCATCTGCTGCGCGTGCTCCGAGATGCCGACGCGTCGCACGTCGCCCTCGGCCTCGATCCACTCGTGCGACTCGGTGTACAGCAGGCTTGCCGGGTCCATGTCGGGTCTCCTGTCCTGGTCGATGATTGCCTTGCCGAAGTGTGCCCCCTCACTGCTTGCGCGCGCTGCCGGGAACGATGAACGGCGGCTTCACCACCGCCGCCTCCACCGGGCGCCCGCCCTTGTCTACAAACAGCGTTGTCTTGCCCTCCGCCGCGCGGCGCTCCACCAGCGCCAACCCGATGCCGACGCCGGCGGTGGGGGAGAAGCCCCCCGAAGTCACCGTGCCGATGGCGCGTTCGCCGTCGGACACAACGTCGCCATGCCGCATTGGCCGGCGTCCGTCGAAACGCAACCCCACGCGCATGCGCGGCGCGCCCTCGGCCTTCTGGCGCTCCAGCGCCCCGCGCCCGATGAACGCCTCGGGTTTGCGGAAACTGACGGTCC
The DNA here is from genome assembly GCA_019634695.1 of Candidatus Sumerlaeia bacterium. Classification (GTDB taxonomy): domain Bacteria; phylum Sumerlaeota; class Sumerlaeia; order SLMS01; family JAHLLQ01; genus JAHCAW01. The sequence continues at coordinate 3,558 of JAHCAW010000060.1, read as the reverse complement.
AACCGATGCCGCCCTCGAGCGGCGACGTCTCGGTGTCCAGATCCTGCCCGTACAGCGGATATCCCATCTCCAGCCGCAGGCTGTCGCGCGCAGCCAGCCCGCACGGCACCGCTCCGGCCTCGATCAACCGGCCCCACCACGCCGCCGCACGGTCCGGCGGACAGAGTAACTCCGCGCCGTCCTCGCCCGTGTAACCCGTTCGCGACACCAGCAACGGTGCTCCGTCCGCCTCGCGCACGTGCAGCGTGAACGGCTTGCTGCCCGACCACGCCGTGCCGGGCACCAAGCGCTCGAGCAGCCCCAGCGCCTCCGGGCCCTGCACCGCCAGCATCGCCCAATCCTCGCGCTCGTCGAAAAGGCCCACATCCTCGAAGCCCAACTCGTCGCGCTTATCCAGCATCCACGCCAGGTCGCCGTCGGTCGTTGCCGCGTTGATCACGGCGAACGCCTCGGCCGGCCCCAGCCGCGTGACGATCAGGTCGTCCACCACGCCGCCCTGCTCGTTGCACAGCGTCGTGTAGAGGGAATCGCCCTCCGCCAGCCGCCCCGTGTTGCCGGGCACCAGCAACGCCAGGAACTCCCAGACCCGCGCGCCCGTCAGGCGCACCTGGCCCATGTGCGACACGTCGAACAGCCCGACGCGCCGGCGCACGGCCTCGTGCTCGGCGAGCTGGCCCTCGTACTGCAGCGGCATCTCCCAGCCGCCGAACGGCACCATGCGCGCGCCCAGCGCCACATGGGCATCAAACAACGGAGTGCGAAGCGGGGGGAAATCGGGGTCGGACATCCGGCCAGCACCTCAGGGACGGGATGACGACGCATCGCGTCGCCTGTCGCCCCCCTCTGTCCGGGTACCTGAGAGATCGGCCGGCGGTTGCGCCGGCTGCTCCTTCGGTGGCCGTCGGATTCCCCTGTTGGGAACCTCGGCGCTCTCCAGAGGCCCGTCAGCCCGCCGTCCGTTTGCCTGAGAGTTTTCGGGGGCGACCCCTTTTCCCCTTCGGCGGCCCGCTCGGCGGCGGGCTCTCTCCAGCGGGCTTCAACCGGATGTCGCCGCCCTTCAAGAGCCTCAACCCCCCGGTCGTCAATGAGGAACCGCGCGCCCACCAAGGCGAGCGCGGGGTGGGAGAACCAAGGCGTGCGTCTCCCGCGCGGGCATTACGGGCACACCCGCAGGCCGATGAAGCGGTAGAAGATTCCCTGCGAGTCGGCGGGGGTGAGCACGCCGTACGGCGGGCAGAGATCGCCGGCTTCGGTGTCGGCGTCCGGCGGGCAGGCACCCAGCGCACATTCGAAGGCCCACTGGGCGTCGACCGGTGTGAGGACGCCGTCGCGGTTGAGGTCGCCGCTCAGGGGAGACTTGTCGGCAAGGATGTAGTATCCCTTCGACCAGACAACGCCGCCAACGCGTTTGCGGCGCGTGTCGACGAACCCGTGCTCGGATTCGGTCCACGGGCCGTCGGGGGTTTCGGAGTAGAACAGCCGCAGGCGCTCGGGGTTGATCCCGACAATCTCCGAATCGAGATACTTGACCGTGATGTAGGCACCGTCCCATCCGGGGCGGTCCCAATCGCCAATCCACTGAACATCGGCAGCAGGTCCGGGGAGGTTTGTCAGCCCCTCCGCCGTGCGGTTGACGGTGACGGTCACGAGGCTGGCGCCGCCGTTTCCGTCGTCACCCGACCCGAACGTGATCCAGAGCCTCGAGTGCGGGATGGTGTGGCTGCCGTTGCCGAGCATGCCAACGCCGGCCGTCGGCGCATCCCCTGGCGCGACATAGCGCCGTAACGTCAAACTCGTCGGCCCGTCGAAGCCGTAGACGAGCGAGAGTCCTTCAAGACTACCGGGGGCACCAACAACACCATCAAGCATTCCATCGCCATCGAAGTCAAAACCGGAGGCGAGGCTTGTTCCAAACCGAGCTCTGCCAGGCGGGAACAGTAGTATGCCGTGACGTTCCTCGAACAAGCGTAGATTGAGGGGTTCCGTGGCGTCGTCAGAATTCAATTGGATCAGGTAGACAGCTCCATCTTGAGTACTATACGGAAGTGCTTGTACGTGGGGTCCTCCGATGGCCAGGATCGGATGCCCACTCTGGTTGTACCCCCACAAACCGGCACTCGATCCAATCCTGTCTTCGTTACCGCCAAAGTACCCCGCAATAGATGCCTCCTCGGCGCGCACACTAGCCAGAAGCATCCCGCCGCTGGTTGGAATGTCGGCGAAGATATCCACGCGACCATGATAACTGCCTATCGACCCCGGCCTATACCGCACGGCGGCCACGAGAAACGCGTTTCTGCCTGTGCCGAGGACATCGCCGGCCGGAACAATCAGTGTGCCGAACTCGTCGCCCGCCGCCAACCCGTCGATGCGAAAACCGTTGGAGCCATCGAGTGCGCCCAGATTCAGGGTGTCACCAAAGCCACCTGTTCTGCCGAAGACTACGCAGACGACACCAGCCAGCACTGCGTTCGGCCAGCTTGGATTCGGAAAGCCTACCGCGAAGTCGTCCACTCCGTCGCCGTTCACGTCTCCCAAGCCATAAATGGTGGCAAAGGTAGGGTAAGGGGCTCCAGTAACACTGGTTCTATCAGTCCCGGTGGCCGAATCCCAAAGATTGACGTTACGGGGCCATCCATCTCGATTTCCATAAACAATGCTTCCAAACACATTCCCCTGTGAATGCAAAAAAAACATGTCATCAAATCCATCGCCATCCACATCACCTATCGCATGCACAGAAAGGCCGCTTTCCGAGTAGAATGGTGGACTATATGTGAATCGAACGGATTGGGTCATGTCGGAAACGGATCGGAGCACTGGACTGTGTATATCCGGACTGCCAAGAATCAGATAGACAGCGTTATCAACTGGCGGGTCGATGGTACTTGATTCTGCAACAAAGTCAGCGTAACCATCGCCGTTGACGTCACCAACACCCATCAGTTTAAAATAACCAAATCTGGAACCTACTTCGCGGCCAACGATGGCGAAGCTTTGATTCTTCTTCAGGGACTCGATCGATGCGGACCCGCTTGGCCATCGTTCTGCCTTCCCCAGAATGACTTCGACATGGCCTCGGAGCGCATCATAGATACGGAGTTGGGTAAAGGGACTCCCAAAAGTAACTCTCGTTGCTTTGCCTTCGAGCCAGACGGCAAAGTCCTCATAGCCATCCCCGTTGATATCGCCGATGCCTGCGACCCGGGTACCCATGCTCTGTTCCCAGCCGTATTCAAAACCTCCGCCAAAGAAGCGCACGCCGTTCGTCCCATCCAACCCGTCCACACGGAACGGGTGCGTCAACTGCGCTGGCGCGAGCCCGCCCAGGGCTAGGACGAGAATCAAGCTAACCCAGCACCGCACCGGTGCCCTGTGCGTGAATTCCGAATTAGACATGTTTGCTCCCCTCAGTCCCGTGATCCCCGCAGGTCACTCGAAGATCATAGGACAGATGGGCCGGACTGGCAACCCGAGTTGCGGGCGCGTGGTGGGGGCAGGGAATCGGACGAATCCGACGGAGCGGACGGATCGGTCCGATCAGGGGGGGGCGGTGGG
>JAHCAW010000006.1 GCA_019634695.1 Candidatus Sumerlaeia bacterium | reverse complement strand
GCACGACGCGGCGCTGGCCCTTGCCGATGCCGTCGCCCGCGAGACGGAACGTCTGCGCACGACTCCATTGCGCCATGCCGACGCCGACTGGGACGCCGCCGCCGAGGTGGGGCTCGACAAGCCCGACCGCCCCGCCACGCTCGCGCAACTGCTCGCCCGCGTCGAGGTGGGCCTGGATGCCTTCGAGCGCATCGCCGGTCCGCTCACCCCGCGCCTCGACGACCCGCACGCGCACGAACGCTATCGCCAACTCGTCGCCATCGAGTCCACCTACGCGGGCTACTTCGCCAAGCAGGCCCGCGCCGTCGCCCACCTGCGCGACAAGGAACACGTGCCGCTGCCCGACGACCTCGACTACATGACGATCGGCTCGCTCAAGTTCGAGGCGCGCCATGCGCTCGAGCGCTTCCGCCCCGGCACGATCGGCCAGGCCTCACGCCTCGCCGGCGTCACGCCCAGCGACGTGGATGTGCTGCTGGTGACCCTGCGCAAGCGGGGATAGGAGTGGTTGTTTGTGGTTCGTGGTTCGTGGTTCGACATGCGGGGAGTTGATATCCAAGAGGTGACGCGATGACCTGCCCGTCGCTCACGCACGGATCGCGGAGGCGCACGGAACGCCGATGGCCTGCCCGTCGCTCACGCTCTGGGTTCTGATTGAGCACGAACCACGCTACAAATTGTCGAACTCCATCGGGAACTTACAGCGCGTGATGGCGTCGTCGAAGCTGATGAGGCCCTGCTGGTAGAGCGTCTTCAGCGACTTGTCCATCGTGATCATGCCCTGTTCCCAGCCGGTCTGCATCGTGGTGTAGAGCTGCTCGGTCTTGCCGCTGCGGACGATCTTGCGCACGGCCGTCGTGGCGACGAGAATCTCGACCGCCACGACGCGCCCGCGGTTGCCCGGCACGGGCAGCAGCTGCTGCGCGATCACGGCCTGGATCGTGTTCGCCACCTGGATGCGCACCTGCTCCTGCTGGTGCGGCGGGAAGACGTCGATCATGCGGTCGACCGTCTGCGTGGCGTCCGGCGTGTGCAGCGTCGTGAAGACCAGGTGCCCCGTCTCGGCAGCCATCAGGGCCGTCGAGATCGTCTCCATGTCGCGCATTTCGCCGATGACGATCACGTCGGGATCCTGGCGCAGGACGTGCCGGAGAGCCGCGCCGAACGACCGCGTGTCGCTCGACACCTCGCGCTGCTTGACGATCGAGCGCTTGTTGCGATGCACGTACTCGATCGGATCCTCGATCGTCACGATCATGCAGGGTCGCTCGTTGTTGATCTGGTCCACGATGGAGGCGAGTGTCGTCGACTTGCCCGACCCGGTCGGCCCCGTCACGAGCACCAATCCCATGTGGCGCCGCGCGATTTCCTCGACGACGCCGGGCAGGCCAAGGCGTCGAAGCGGCATGATGACCTCGTTGACTACGCGGAAGGCACCCTCGGCGCCGCCGCGTTGGCGGTGCAGGTTGACGCGGAAGCGCCCCGCCTCGGGCAGGTCGAGCGAGAAGTCGAGTTCGAGTTCCTCGAGGAACTTGGCCTTCTGCAGCGCGTTGAGCGTCGACAGGCAGAGGCGCTCGCAGGAGTCCTTCGAAAGCGGTGGATAGTCGAGCGGGATCAGGTAGCCATCGAGGCGGATCGTGGGGGGGATGCCGCGGGTGAGGTGCAGGTCGGACGCGCCGCGCTCGACGGCCTCGCGCAGCAGCGCGGGGAGCGTGACCGGCTCGCCGGCGACGTCCATCGACGCGACGCGCTCGCGCGAGCCCGACGGCCGCGAGGCCGGCCGCTGGTCCGACGGCATTGCCACCGTCGGATTCGTGCCGGACATCGGCTGGTGCATCGGCGCCGGCCGCGGCGTGTTGGCCGCGGGCTGGGGCGCCCGGTTCACCGGCGGGCCGCTGGGGCTGGTGGCCGGCAGATCGACCGATTCGTACTCGTCGTGCCAGTCGGGCTTGGGCAGCAGCCCGCCCGGGGGCGTCGGGCCTTTCGGCCGTGCGCCGGTCGATGGCCCCGTGGCGGGGGGGGCCGACGGCAGGCGCGTCAGGCCGGCGGCGCGCTTCTGCGCCGAGGGCGGCACGAGCGGATTCGCCGGCGGGGCGGCAGCCTCGGGGGCGGGCTCGGCTTTCGGCGGTGCTGGCGCCGGCTGCTCGCCGGCCTTCTTGTTCGAGAACATGCCCATCGACGGGTCGCTCGCGCGCGGGGATTCGATGTCCGACTGTCGCGGGCGCCCAAGGGTTCCCGCAAGGAGGAACCTTACGGGGCGTGTGGTCAGTTTGCCGCCATCCGCTCGTCGAGCACCCCGCGTTCGGCTTCGGAGAGGGCGTCGCGGCTCCAGGCGAGTTCGGCGTAGAGCGCCCGCGCCGCGTCGGTTTCGCCGCGCAGGTCGTGCAGCAGCGCCCGCCGCAGTTCGACCGCCGGCGCCAGCGGCGAGGACTCTTCGACCTCGCCCGGCACCGCCACGTCCGGCGCATCCTCGACAAGCAGGCTCTCGAGCAGCCAGAATGTGCGCGCCGCCGCCGTGGTCGGGCTGCGGTCCAGCGCCTGCCGAGCGAGTCCGCCGCGGCCCGCACGCACAAAAGCCTCGACCGCCGACATCGTCCCGAAACCAGACGCATCGGCAGACGACGAGGCCGCGAGCAGCGCCTCGTAGTGCCCGGCCGCCTCCTCCCACCGCCCCGCGAAACCGGCCGCCTGCGCCAGCACCTCGCGCGCGCCCGACGACGCCGGGCTCAGCCCCAGCACCACCCGGGCCTCGGCCGCCGCGGCGGGCCACTTGCCCTGCCAGGACAACGCGCGCAGCAGCAGCTCGCGCGTCTCGACTTGCAGCGGACTGGTTGCCGGCAGGCCCGCGAGGAACTCGCGCACGCTCGCCTCGGCGCCGGCGGGATCGGTGACGACCATATTGGCGAGATTCGCGAGCCGGAGGCGCGCGGCATCCTCGCCGGCCTCGACGGGCTCGGGTGTCGGGGCGGGGGTCGGCGTCGCAGCGGGCGGCGGGTCGCTGACGAAGACGTCGGACAGGCGCAGGGGCTGGGCCGGCATCAGGCCGGCGAGCAGCAAAACGCCCCCTGTCGCAACCGGCGTCAGGGGGCGAAGGCAATTCGACAAACGCGGATTCATGGGCGGCCTCAGCCCGGGGCGCCGCTGGGCGAGTCGAGGAAGTCGCTGAGCCGGGGCGGGGCCTTGGGCTTGCGCTCCTCCTTGGGCTTGGCCGGCAGGTCCGGATTCGGGGGGCTGCCCTCGCCGGGCTTGAAGAGCGACGGCAGTTGCTTGCCCTCGATGAGCATTTCGAATTCCTCGGCGTCGATCGTCTCGCGTTCGACGAGCGCGTTCGTCAGCCGGTCGAGCAGGTCGCGGTTCTCGGTCAGGATCGTCATGGCGCGGTCGAGCGCCCAATCGACCAGTTCCTTGACTTCGGTGTCGATGATCTGGGCGACGTCCTCGCCGTAGTCGCGTCCCTCGTTGCCCATGTCGCGGCCGAGGAAGACGTTGGCGCGCGTGTCGCCGAAGGTGCGCGGGCCGAGGCGCTCGCTCATGCCGAACTCGCAGACCATGCGGCGGGCCATGTGGGTGACGCGTTGCAGGTCGTTGCTGACGCCGGTGCCGGTCTCGCCCAGGACGGTCTTCTCGGCGGCGAGCCCGCCGAGCAGGGCGACGAGCCCGGCCTTGAGTTCGCTCTTCATGCGCGAGTGCTTTTCCTCGGCCGGCAGGAAGGCCGTGAGGCCCAAGCTACGCCCGCGCGGGATGATCGTGATCTTGTGCACCGGGTCGGCGCCGGGCGTGAAGCGCGCCGCGATGGCGTGCCCGCCTTCGTGCACGGCCGTCGAGCGCTTCTCCTGCTCGCTGATCTTCATCGAGCGGCGCTCCGGGCCCATCATCACCCGGTCCTTGGCCTCCTCGAGGTCATCCTGCGAGATGGCCGACTTGTTTGCCCGCGCGGCCAGCAGCGCCGCCTCGTTGATGATGTTCGCCAGGTCCGCGCCGCTGAAGCCCGGCGTCCCCTTGGCCAGCGTCACCAGGTCCACTCCGGCCTCGAGTTTGACGTTCTTGGCGTGCACCTTCAGGATGCGCAGGCGGCCCTCGACGTCGGGGAAGTCGACGGCGATCTGGCGGTCGAAGCGTCCGGGCCGCAGCAGCGCCGGGTCCAGCACGTCCGGCCGGTTCGTCGCCGCGATCAGGATCACGCCCTCGTTGGTCGCGAATCCGTCCATCTCCACCAGCAACTGGTTGAGCGTCTGCTCGCGCTCGTCATGGCCGCCGCCGATGCCGGCGAAGCGATGCCGGCCCACGGCATCGATCTCGTCGATGAACACCAGGCACGGCTTGCTCTTCTTGGCCTGCTCGAACAGGTCGCGCACGCGGCTGGCGCCGACGCCCACGAACATCTCCACGAAATCCGAACCCGAGATCGAGAAGAAGGGCACGTTGGCCTCGCCGGCCACCGCCTTCGCCAGCAGCGTCTTGCCCGTGCCCGGAGGCCCGTACAGCAGCACGCCCTTGGGAATGCGGCCGCCCAAGCGGCTGTACTTCTTGGGGTCCTTGAGGAAGTCGACGATCTCGCGCAGTTCTTCCTTCGCCTCCTCGACGCCGGCAACGTCGTCGAACGAGACCTTCACCTGGCCCTCGGCGATAAGCTTCGCGCGCGACTTGCCGAACGACATCGCCTTGTTGCCGCTGCTCTGCACCTGCCGGATGAACAGCAGCCAGATCGCCAGGATCAGCAGGATCGGCAGCATGATCGGCAGCACGAGATGCGTGAAGACGGTCGACTGGCGCGACGGACGATAGGCCACGCGATGGGCCACCATCGCCGCCAGAATCGACTCGGCCTGCAAGTCGAGGTACTGGGTCGTAAACGGCACCGGCTTGTCGTCGGGGTAGGTGCCCTTCTTGATGCGGGCGCGCACCTCGGAGGGGACGCGGCCGTCGCGCAGGGCGGCCACGGCCAGCTTGCCCTCGATCTTGCCGCCCTTGTCGACCACCTCGCCGTCGAAGGCGTTGTTGCGAAGCTCGTCCGGGCCGCCCTCGGCCGCGGCCGGCGCATGCGCCTCGGCGATCGTCAGGAACTCGGACAGCGTCAGGTCCAGCGGGACGGTGCGCTCGAGCATCTTCATCGTCAGCACAATCAAGGCGACGAAGATGATGACCCAAAGCACGACGGACTTGAAGTTGTTCATGCGGTAATGTCTCGCAAGTTTGGGAGCCGCGGGCGCGCGAACGCCGCGGGGAGCCTATCTGTTTGTCGCCCTGACGCAAGGATTGTGTCAACCCGCAGCGCGCCGGAGCTTTAGGCTAGCGGGCCCGCGCCGGAACCCGTCAAGGTCAAAGCAGGCATATTCCTGACCCGCGGAAGCCCAGACCGATGCCGCGCCGCAACCGCGAACCCAGTCTCAGATGGAGTCTCCCGCTGCTCGCCGCGGGTCTCGGCCTGTGCGGGCGCGCGCCCGCGACCCCGCCGCCTCCGCCCGCGCCGGCTCCCATCGAGGCGCCCGCTCCCCCGCCCTGCCCTGCCGCCGGCGAGCCCGTCCCGGCCGACTTTCGGCTGGAGTCCCGCCTTGCCCTGCCCGACGCCGAGGCCGTCCTGGCCCCGATGCACGTCCTGCTGGCCGGCGCCTGGCCCGGGCGGCTGGCCGCCACGGTGGTCGCCGAACCGGCCGAGCGGGCCTCGCCCGAAGGCCCTTGGCGCGCCCGCGTCCGCTGGATCGCGACCCTCGAGACCGACGGTCGACCGGCCCGCACCCGACCGGTCGCCGCCTGGGGCGTCTCGTGGCAGGGCCCGGAGGATGCCCTGGCGCAGGGGATCGGTCGCCTGTCCGCCGACCTCGCACCCGCCCTCGCCGCCGAACTCCACGCCCTCGCTGCCGCCGCCTGCCCGGACGCCCCAGTCGCCCCGCCGCCCCTCTGGACGTTCCGCGTCGAGCACCCCGAGCGCCTGGCCCCCGCCGACCGCGACGCCCTCGCCCGCCTCGTCGCCGGCCTCGACGCCGACCTCGACGCCGACCTCGCGGCGCCGGTCCCCCTGCCCGCCGGGGTCAGTCCGGAGCAACTGCGCGCCATTCTGGCACGCGAGTTTCTGGAACTGCGGGGAATCGAAGGGTGGGGTTTCGTGGAGAACCCGTTGGCCCGGACTGTCCTGATGGTGCCTTCCGCCAACTAGGGGGCAACCGCGTCAGGGTGCGGGAAGCCCACGCCGTCGACAACGGTGTGCTCGTCAGTCGGGAGGGCTGTCGTTTCGGCCAAACTCCAGCGCTCCGCGGGGTAGTACTCCAGCAGTGTCAAGGTCTTGCGAAGTCTGACCCCCCGACTCTTTCGGATGTCAAATTCGGTGACTTCCGCCCGTCCGGGCAGCCAAGTATCGTCGACCCGAATGAAGTCCGACAAGACGATAGTGGTCTGATCCTGCTTGCCGACCCCGGTCCGCAATCGCGTCAGCTTCCAGCCCATGGAGCGATCCAGGGTGCACTCCCAACGGACATCGTGCGGCCCGCTTGTTGTCACGTTCAGTTCGGACCCACTCCAACTCAGGACTGGGTTGCGCAAGAGTGACCAATCGACGAGCGGCACACCGAGGGACTCAATCAGCCAGTCCCGTCTGCCCGTCTCGAGAGCGTGAGTCACGATCAGGCGATTGCGATCCAGTTCGAAGGTCGAGTGGGTATCGCGCTCGAACACGATAATGCTCGATCCAGATGTGTTCAGCTTGAGGTATTCGACGAGTGCATTGTGAGGATCGGCAGCATCGAGCAGGGAGTGGATGTCGCGTTCGTCGGTTCGGGTCAGCCGCAGGGTGTCTGAGGGCTGGTCCAGAACGATCTCCAGTCGACCCCTGAAGTCCGAACAGAACTGAAACAACCCTTCCTGTCCTGCCAGGTCGCGCAACGTACCGGCGAACTGCTCGCGCTGGTCCGCGAAGTTCTCCCGGATTTGGGGCCAAAGTTCACGCGGATGGCGCGCAAGAAGGGAGTCGTCCATCTGAATCCGGTCGTGGTCTGAGACAATTCGCTCCATCGAGGTCCGGAAATCGGAGACGGCCAACGGCTTTTCCTCGACGAACTGCATGACGATGCGGCGACCCGAAAGGGCTTCGAGTTGGGCCCTCGCAGCTTCCTGGATTTCGTCGAAAGGTGGAGGCACCGCACTCCAACACCTGCTCAGCGACAGGGCAGCAGCAACGATGCAGCAGAGTGGACGCATCAATGTATTCATCTATCCAGGGCTCCACAAGGGTCTACCTGAAGCAGCCACATGTCGATGCACGCATCCAGAGATAGTGCACGACATATTCTCTGACTCGACACACTTCCAACGAGCAACTCGGCAGCCGGGCACCGGGACGATGGATTCGGAAGCGATCGAGGACGAGCAGGCAGGAGGCCGACCCGACGCGGGTAGTCCAAAGTTCCAAAGTGTCGAGATCCTATTGCGGTTGCTGCTCGGACCCGTGGGGGGAATCGATCCCTTCCTGCGCATCCGGAGGCTCATCGAGTACCTCCTCGACACTCATGCGCGTATTACTGTGGAACTCGCGAAGTGTAAGTACTCTTCGATTCAACAGCTTGCCGTCGCCCATAACGTCATACTCGGTGACCTCGCTTCGTGTCGGCAACCAGACATCGTTGATGCGAACGTAGTCCATCAGCGCAACGACCCTGTGCTCGCGCTGCTTGAAACCCGTCCGCATAGATGTTACTTTGAAATCAAGCGTGCGGTCGACAGTACATTCCCACCGGATGCCCTCGGGGCTGACCGAGGATATGTGAATTTCGGTTCCGCTGGAGCTGATGACCGGATTGCGCAGCAACTCCCACTCGATCAGTGGTATTCCGAGTGATTGGACCAACCAATCGCGCCTTGCCCGATCGGGCTGGAGCGATGTGGTGGCGGCACGGTTGCGCTCAAGGTCGTGCTCTGGCGCCGTGGGCCTGTCGTGCCGCAAGACCTGGAGCGAGCGCCGCGGTGGTAAGTTCATTTCCAGATGGACACGAAACGCACTAGCCGGGTCCACGGTCCCGAGGAACGTTTGGTGATCGCGCTCGTCCTCGCGTGTCACCCGCAGCGCCTTCGCGTCCTTGTCGTACACAAGCTCGATGCGCCCCTCGAATCCGGCGGCAGTTTCAATCAACTCCTCATGCCCCCGAGAATTCTCGAGCACGTCGGCGAACCAATCACGCTGCCGCAGGAGGTCTTCAACAAAGCTCGCACGGACATCTTCCGGGTATGCCGAAAACGCGGCGCCGTCGGACAGCAGGCGATTGCGCTCGGTGACCAACTGGGTCATCAAGTTCTCAAATTTCTCCGCGGCTCGGATTTCCGATTCCATCAGCCCGTATACTATTCGACAGCCGGACACGCCCTGCTCTTGCCGCGAGGCGGCCTCACGCAGCACGTCGGCTATGCCACTCTGTGCCAAGCCGGAGGCGTGCACCATCATGACGCAAACAAGCGCCACGAGCAAGTTCCCCGTTCGCATGATGCGACAGGTCGAGTATGTGTCAGTACTGGCAATCACATTTGGGACCCGGAGCGTAAATTTCTGTGCAAGACTGCAATTCACAAGTCGCTAGTGGACTGCAAACATCTCCCGAGCACACGGCGACCAAGCCCACGACCTTGGAACTGGAGCCATAAGACTTGCAGGTTTTGTTGTAGGGGCATGGCTGATTGCCGGTCAGGCAGGAGGAATACACCCGGGTCTGTTGAGTGTTCGGCTTGCACAGACCAAAGCCCAACAGGCCTTGGCAGGAACACGAAGGTGCCCCGATGACAGTACAGCTTTGCATGCAGGGGACGCCGCATCTCGCGGCATTAGTCACATGCGCACAACCTCGGTCATTCAGATCGGCCGGGCAGCCACCTATCCACACAGCACAGGTTCCTCCAGTGTCCTCTGCCCGGGGAGCAGAGGAGGTGATTAAGACGAGGAGTGCCAGCAGCAATACGTGAAGTCGAGACATGGCATGCATTCCTTGAGCAGGTGTACTTAGTTTCGGAGATGCGGATAGATATCAGCCATCCGCTGCACTAGTCTGTCTTGAGGATACTCGCGAATCAGGTCACGCAGCATGGAGAAGTACTCTTGCCTGGTGCCTGTCAAGAAAACCATTTCGGTGAGTTGAAACTTGGCCTTTGCGTGAGGGTGGCTGTTCGCAAAGGTCTCGACATCCTCGGGATAGTCGCGCAGTGTGCGGTATGTCCACTCGAGTGCCTTCTCCTGGTTGCCGGCCAGACGGTGGTACATGGCGGTCTGCCAGCTTGCCGTCGCCAGCTCGCGCAACGGAGGCTCGGGCAGGCCCGAGTAGCGCGCGACAAGCTCCTCGCCCAGCAGGGCTGCCCGCTCGAGGTCGCGGTCGGGCTGCCGTGCCCAGGACTCGTGCTCCATCAGGTGCAGGAGGGCACGTTGGCGAACGTATCTCTCCGGAATGAGGTCAAGGTAGCGGGCGATCTCCCGTCGGACATCCTCGTGAGTGCCCTTGTTGCCCGACTCGGCCAACTCCATCAGCAGCCCAACGCACTCGGCGGCGCAGGTGGCACGAACCAACTCGCTCGATGAGAAGCGCTCCAGTTCCCGGTAGGCCCGATAGGCACCCAAGCGGTCGCCCTGCTGGTGCCAGATCCAAGCCACTCGACGGATCGCCATGACCCGATGGACCGCCGCGGAGTTGACCTCGCCATGTGCGACCGGCAGGAGCAACTCGAGCGCATCATCAAGCTCACCAGCCTTGATTCGCTGAATTCCCAGATTCAGACCGATGTAGCCGGCAACAGGGTGCTCGTTCGGAACCGTCGAGGCTCGCGCTTTCAGCGCGACTTCGTAGGACTCGTCGTTACCGGGCCGGTCCAATGCCCGCAAGGACTCGTAGATCGGGTCACCTGCTACGGTCTGGATCGGCAGTTCGGACGTGACGAGCCCGTTGGTGCCGAAAAGAGAAGGCAGCAAGTCCACAGCCAAGGTGAACTCCTTCTCCCCGGGCGAATCATAGCGATAGACGAACGCGTCGGTCGCCGACGGCAGGCGGGTTCGGATGTGATCGCGAACCAGCAACGCGTCCGGGTAGTGCGCGAAAGGGCCCAGCAGGACTCGCCAGCGTTCTTCCGCCAGGACGACTTGCACGCTCGATCGGACGTCAGCCGGCACCGACTGCGCAGAGGTGTTTGCGTCGCCTTGGCGGCTCTTCTCGAACGAGGCCAACTGGACGCCGTATCCCCGCTCCTGCGCCCCAGCCACGGAAAGAAGAACCGGCAGCATGATCGCAACCACGAAAAGGGACGGCACTCCAAGCGTCGCCCGCATGCCCTGTTTGAGAATCGAGTTCGTCACGGCATGTCACCTCGCCTGTAACTTTCTCGTCAGCACGGGCGCATACCTACCCCCCCCGCTGTAGTCAAGTGGATTCTCACTCTCATGCGCAAGCGACAGACGCCAACCTATCGAAGATGCGGCCGCTCAGCCCCTGAAGCGCTGCCAGAGGTCCTCGAGGCGCCCGGGATCGGTGGGCGTGCCGAGCGCGTTGCCGAGGAAGCGCGCGACGTACTTGCCGATCATGTCGGACTCGAGGTTGACCGCCTCGCCGATGCGGCGCCGGGAGAGCGTGGTGTGGTGCCACGTCTCCGGGATGATCCAGACCGAGAAGTCCTCGTCGGTCAGGTCGACGATCGTCAGGCTGATGCCGTCGACGGCGAGGGAGCCTTTGGGGATGGACTGGCGCAGCAGGGCCGCGGGGGCCTCGAAGCGCACCTCCCACGAGCCCTGGACCGCGCGCACGGAGCGCAGGCGGCCGGTGGCGTCGACGTGGCCGCTGACGAGGTGGCCGCCGAGGCGGTCGCCCAGCGCGAGTGCCCGTTCCAGGTTCACCCCGTCGCCGGCGCGCCGGTCGCCGAGCGTCGTCTTCGCCAGCGTCTCGGGCGAGGCGAAGACCGAGAAGCCCGAGGCGTCGAACGTCTCGACCGTCAGGCAGACGCCGTCGATGGCGACGCTTTCGCCGCGCTTCACCCGTGCCGCCAGCGCCGCGGCCACGCGCACCTCCAGCCCGTCGCCGCGCGGCGTCAGGGCCTCGAGTGTGCCGACCTCCTCGATCAGTCCGGTGAACATGCTGGGGCGCCTCCGGCAATCCGTCTGGCGGTCATCTGCCCCCGCCCGCCCCGCGGCGTGAAGGGAAAAGACCCTCCGGCGGGACGGCGCCGCGAATCATCGCACCACCCATCCTTCGCGCGTCGGGGGCGTGGGGGTGCGGGGTTCGACGAGGACGAACTTGACGGCGTCGGCGGAGACGAACTCACCGGCGGCGCCCGTGCTCGTCAGCGTGACGTGCCCGGCCGTGCCGGGATCGAACTCGAATCGGCCCAGGACGTTCCAGCGGCTGCCGTCGAGTGTCTGGTTCTGCGGCGCGGCGGTGCTGCCGTTGCGATGGAGCACGACGAAGTCGGCCGCCGCGGAGCGATTGCCCGAGGATATCCACCAGGCCGAGACCTCGTAGAGTCCGGCGCGCGCGAAGTCCGGCCGCCAGGTGGCCGTATGCTGCGCCGTGCCGGTCGCCGCGAAGAGCGAATTGGTATTGTAGAAACCGGCGTTTGCCGAGGTGCTCCACGTGCCGGTGCGCGTGAACTCGGTGTCGGTGTTGTCGATGAGGAAGGAGGGCACGACGGCGAGGGCGTTGATGACGGCGCGCTCCGTGTTGCCGGAGTCGGAGGGGCGGTTGAAGACGCCGGCGACGCTGGTCCAGGAGGTCGTCGAGCCGCCGCCGTCGAAGTTCAGGGCCTCGCGGGCGCCGAGGTCCTGGAGCAGGCGGGCGAGCTCGTCGAGCGTCATGCCGACGCTCCATGCCGACTGGCGCCCATCGACGGTCACGAGCCAGACACGCGCCGTCGTCGCGTTGAAGCCAATCGCCGTGCGGGGCTGGCGGCCTGTCGCGTCGATGCCGCTGGCGGCGTCGAACTCCTCCTCGACGTGGCGCACGTCCACGGCGCCGTTGCTCATCAGGCGCGGCCCCGCGCCGATCGCATCGACGACGCGACTCCATTGCGGATGGAAGGGCGCGACCTCCTCGCCGAGCGAGTTCAGCCGCGTGATTGCCATCGCCTCCTGGTGGTTGGCGCTGACGCCGAAGACGGATCGTGCCGGGCGCGTGGCGACGGTGCGGTCCAGCACCACGCCGTCGATCTGCAAGTGGCTGTAGGACTGCGCCGGGTTGGCGCCGAAGTAGCCCCCGTTTACGGCGGCCACGGCATGCGCGCGGGAGGCCATGGTGCTGGTGCGCTCGAGCACCCCCGGCAACGCCCGCACGGGCACCAGGTTGACGTTCTTTTCCGTCATGTCCACTTCGATCACGCGAATCTGCCAGCGCGGCGACGTCGAGGCGCCCTCGTAGGCCACCACCCCCGGCGCGAGGGGTACCGCCGCCGAGTACTGAATGCCCGGGAAGTTCTGCGCCAGCCCCGCGTGCGCCAGGAGGCATGCTCCCAGCAGGAGGACCCAGCGTGGCAGAATGAGTCGATGCTTCACGGATAGCGCTCCCCTGCCGCTTGCCTGCGGTGCAGGCTGGTCGGGCGGCGGGGCGGGGTCAACGCCGGCCGTGCGAGCCGAATCCCTGTTGCCCTGTGCGACATCCGGGCGCCTGCTCGTGCAACACCGTCATCTCCTTGCGGGGCACACGCATCATGGCATCGTCACTGGTTCCGGGGCCGGAAGTCGTCTTCGAGGATCGGGGCATCGTCGCGCGCAGCCACCCGCGTGCGATGGCGCTGACGCTCGGCGCCGCGCGGCGCCAACTCGACGTCGACCGCCACACGCGCCGACTGCTGTTCGAGACAGTCTCCTGCTGGGCGATCAAGGAGACGCACGACATCGCCTTCGACGAGATCAGCAACGTGCTGATTCGCTATCGCGATCCCGATTCGCGCGACCGCTTCTCGGTGCTGCTCGAGTTTCAGGAGTTCTCGCGCGGCGAACTGTTGCTGTTCGACTGGGGCGCGCCCGGATCCAACGTGGTGCAGCCGACGGCGGCCTACTGGGGCGAGTTCCTGCGCGAGTTCCGCGGCGCCGCCAAGCCCGACGCCACGATGCTCTACGAGGCGTTGCGCCATCTGATCCTGCCGAAAGTCGATCCGATGTTCGACGCGCGCCAGGCGCGGCCCGACCAGGATGTGGCGCTCGGCGTCTGGAGCGACGTGCCCAACCGCGCCAAGGAATACGATGCGGCGATCGAGCGCGAGGACGGCCCATGACACCCTGCGGCCTGTGCGGGGCATTGGACATCTCCCGCGCCTCCGCGATCATCCGTCAGGTGGACACCGCACGGTCGTATCGCCGTTGCCGGGGCTGCAGCTCGATCGTCTTGGTGCCGTTGCCGACAGTTGAGGCGAACGAGCACTTCGAGGGCGATCGCGCGGCCGAGCACCAGGAGCGCTCCGACAACGCGCGCGCCGGCTACTTCGCGCGGCGACTTGATCTGGTCGAGCGTTATGCGGGCGGGCGCGGGCGGCTGCTGGACGTCGGGTGCAGCACGGGCCTGTTGCTCGAACAGGCCCACGCACTCGGCTGGCAGGTGGAAGGCGTCGAGTTGTCGCGCGCGCTGGCGGCTGCGGCCCGGCGCCGCAATGCCGAGGTCGTCATTCACGAGACGGACTTCCTCGCCTGGGGCGAGGAGGCGCACGGACGTTACGATGCGCTGGTGGCGCTCGACGTGTTCGAGCATGTTCTCGAGCCGCGGGCGTTCGTCGCGCGGGCCGCGGCGTTGCTGCGCCCGGGCGGCGTGCTGCTCGTGCAGACGCCCAACGCGGGTTCCCTGCGCGCGCGGCTGCACGGGGAACGCTGGAACATGCTGCTGCCGGAGTATCACTTTCACCTGCCGTCGGCACGCGCGCTGGGTGGCTTGATGCAGCGCGAAGGGCTCGCGGTGCGCGTGCTGACGACGACGAGCGGATCGGGCAGCGAGCGCGGCCTTGCCGGAGCAATGGCGCGTGCGAAGGAGGCGCTGCTCGCTCCCGCGCGCCTCGGCAATGCGTTGCTTGTCGTGGCAACACGGCACGCGTCGTGATGCGGACAGCGCGGCGGTCTCGAGAACCTGCTTGAGTGACGAGACCGCAGGGATCGTGCGGATCTGTCTCACAAACAACGAACCACGAACAACGAACCACGCCCTCTACGCTGCGCTCGACAGGTAGCCGAGCAGGAAGACGATGTGGGGGCTGAAGAGTTCGGGCTCGAGCAGGAAGGAGTCGTGCCCCTTGTCGGAGTGCACGGTCAGGTACCAGTGTTCGATGCCCAGAGTCTTGAGCACCTGCGAGATTTCGCGCTGCTCGTTGGGATAGTAGCAGACGTCGGAATCGATGCTGAAGACGAGCCAACGCTGGTGGCGGCAGGGTTCGAGGGCGCTGACGGGATCGCTGTCGGCGAGGGCGCGGGGCAGGTCGAACGATTGCCAGGCCGTGATGATGCGCAGGTAGGCGTTGGCGTCGAAGCGCTCGATGAACTTGCGGCCCTGATGGAGCATGTAGGATTCGACGCGGTGCTCGAGCAGGTAGCCGGAGAGGACGTCGGTGGGCTGGATGATGACCTCGCGAGCGCGGCGCTCGAGGTACTCGAGCGAGATGAACGTCTTGTGCGAGATCATGCGGGCCAGCATGAGGCCGCGCCACGGTGCTTCGCCATCGTAGTAGTCCCCGCCGCGGAAGTTCTGGTCCTCGGCGATGGCGTAGATTTGTTCGAAGTTGAGCGCCTTGGCGAGCACGGTGGCGCGCAGGCCGCTGGCGATGGGGATCACGCCGCGGACGCGCGTCGGGTAGCGCGCCGCGAGGTCCATCGCGCAGAAGCCGCCCATCGACCCGCCGATCACGGCCAGTAGGCACTCGATGCCCAGATGATCGAGCACGCGCATCTGCGAGTCCACGATGTCGGAGATGGTCGGGTAGGGAAACGCGCGGCCGTAGGGCTTGCCGGTCTCCGGATTGATGTCGGCGGGTCCGGTGGTCCCGTAGCACCCGCCGAGGTAGTTGCAGCAGACCACGAAGTACTTGTCGGTATCGACGGCCTTGCCCGGCCCGATGAAGGCGTCCCACCAGCCATGGTGGCATTCCTCGCCCCAGTATTCGCCCGTGCCCTCGGGATCGTAGCCCGCTGCGTTCTGGCTGCCGCTGAGTGCATGGAAGACCAGCACGGCGTTCGAGCGCGCCGCGTTGAGCGTGCCCCACGTCTTGTAGGCGACCACCACCGGGCCGAGGGTCTTGCCGTTGTGCAGGACGAACGGTTCCTCCAGGCTGGCGACCTGAAGGAACCGTGTGCGGGAGATGCTGGGATCGGGGGAAGGGGTCATGGGGTGCGGGTCACTTGGCCGAGGCGGCCAGCGCGCGGTCGATGTCCTCGATGATGTCGTCGGGATGCTCGATGCCGACCGAGAGGCGGACGAGTTCGGGCAGGATACCGCCGGCCACCCGCTGCTCGTGGGTGAGTTGGCTGTGCGTCGTGCTGTAGGAGTGGATCGCCAGGCTCTTGGCGTCGCCGACGTTGGCCAGGTGGCTGAAGAGCTTGAGGCTTTCGATGAACTTGCAGCCGGCCTCGGCGCCGCCCTTGATGCCGAAGACCACCATGCCGCCGAAGCCGCCGGACAGGTACTTCTTCGCATTGGCGTGCGTCGGGTGGTCCTCAAGGCCCGGGTACTTCACCCACTCAACCTTCTTGTGGGTGCGCAGGTACTGCGCGACCTTCATCGCGTTCGAGCAGTGCCGCTCCATGCGCAGTGCCAGCGTCTCGAGCCCTTGCAGGAACATCCAGGCGTTGTCGGGCGAGATGCACGCGCCGAGGTTGCGCAGCGGAACGAGCCGCATGCGCAGGATGTAGCAGACCGGATTCAGGTCGCCCAGGTCGTGCGCATAGCGAATGCCGTGGTACGAGGGATCGGGCTCGTTGAAGAGCGGGAACTTGGGCTGGCCCCAGTTGAAGTTGGCGCCATCGACGACGACGCCGCCGATGCCCGTGCCGTGTCCGCCCATCCACTTGGTCAGCGAGTTGACGACGACGTTGACGCCTCGCTCGATCGGCCGGCACAGCACCGGCGTGCCGAAGGTGTTGTCGCACACCACCGGGATGTTGTGGGCCCTGGCGATGTCGACGATCGCGTCGAAGTCCGGGACGTTGAGCGCCGGGTTGCCGATGGTCTCCATGAAGATCATCTTGGTCTTGGGCGTGATGGCCTTGGCGAAGTTCTCCGGCTTGGTCGGATCGACGAAGTGCGTCTTGATGCCGAGCTGCGGGTGGATGCTGTCGAACATCGTGTAGGTGCCGCCATACAGGTCGTTGGCCGAGACGATCTCGTCGCCGGCCTGGCAGACGTTGATGACGGAATAGTGAACGCCGCTGGTGCCGGAGGAGAGCGCGAGCGCCGCGGCCCCGCCTTCGAGGGCGGCCGCGCGCTTCTCGAGTACGTCGTGCGTCGGGTTCATCAGTCGCGTGTAGACGTTGCCCAGTTCCTTGAGACTGAACAGGTTGGCCGCGTGTTCGGTGTCGCGGAAGACGTAGGACGACGTGCGGTAAATCGGCACGCCCCGGGAGTTGGTTGTCGGGTCGGGTTCCTGTCCCGCGTGGACGCACAGGGTGTCGAGTCGATGGCCGTTGGTGCCCATGGGTAGACTGCCTTTTGAGGAATGGGAATAAGACCGCGCCGAGGGCGACGCGCACAGGGGTGTGAGCGTTTCCCTTCGGGCGAGGTGCTGTCAAGACGGGGCTTGGTGCACGGGCGGCATATGACAGAGAGCCGCCGGCTGCGCGGAGGCGGGCCTCAGCGCAGCTCGGTGGCCCCGTGGATCGGGTCCGACAGGCGGATGCGCCGGGTTTGCACGCCGTCGATGAAGACGAACTCCAGCCCGTGGTTGTGGTAGTAGAAGCTCGTTTGCGTGAACTCGGGGCGGGGGAACTCCTTGATGTCGTTGGGGTCGCCGTGGAGGCAGACGACGCGGAGTTGGTCGCTCAGCTTGCCTTCCTCGTAGCGCGGCCCGTTGAACGTCACCGTGATGCCCCTGTCCAGATAGATCCACTGCATCAGCGGCGTCGGGCGCTTGCCGATGAGCGTGTGCCGCTCCTCGAGTTCGATCGGCCGCACGATGCGGTCGTCGAACGTGAAGACCTTGCGAATGAAGTCGGGGGTTCCGTATTCGACCCAGGCGCGCTGGTGGGCGACGCGTTCGAGCGGCTCCTTCGGCCAGTCCATGTTCGGCCGGGGCCAGAACGACGGCACCGGCATGACATTCACCGAAAAGCGCGGGTCCATCTCGAGGCGTTTCTTCTCGGGGCCCCGGTTGCAGCCGACCATGGCCACCGTCAGCGTCAAGGCAAGGGCCAGCAGCCCGAAGTGCGAACCTCTCATGATACGAAACCCCCTCGGATGGTTGCGGTGGCGCCGGACCGCGCGTCCTACTTCAGGATCGAGTCGAGCTGCTTCTTCAGGGCGTCGTATTCCGCCTTGATCGTGCCCAGGCTCTGATTCTCGGACCGCAACTGCTCGACTTCCGCCTCGAGCGTGGCGATTCGGTCCTCCAGTTCGGCAATCTGATCCATCTGGATGCCGATGACCTCGTCCTTCTCCTTGATGCGCTCCTGAATCTTCGTGAGCAGATCCATTGTTTCCATGTCCGCCTCGTCAGGGACTGAGGATGCCTCCCCCCCTCGGAGAGGTCCCTGTCCGGCAGACTGGCGGAAGGGCCGGCGGCTGGCAAGCCCGGATTGGCCGGCGGGCGCCGGAGCCGACGACCGTCGAAACGCTTTATTCCGATCTTGACGTTGTTGGGACCAGACCGGGCAAGGTCCAGCGTCTGCTGGCCGGAATCGGCCTGTCATCGCCAACAGGGCATCGTTTCATGAGGCGTTTCCAATGGTATCCGGCGCTGCGGCTGGCCCTGCTGGGGCTGCTGTGCCTGATGCCACTGGTTGCCCCGGGCCAGCGCATCCGCGACGTGCGCGTCGCCGACCAGGCCGGTTTCGTCCGCTGCGTCATCGAACTCGACGGACCCGCCACGTTTCGCACCCGCAACGCCTCGACAAGCGAAAGCACCGTCTCGATCGAGATCGCCGGCGTTACCGGCGTCCCTGCCGAGGACATCCGCAACCTGACCATCACCCGGCTCGTCACCGATCAGGTCCTCAGCTTCCATCCCGACCGCACGATCGCCTACGTCCACCTGCATGTGGAACGACCAGTCCGCGTCGAGTCCCACCGCCTGACCGGGCCGGACCGGCTCGTGTTCGACTTGTTCGAGGGCGAAGACACGCCCGCCTCCGAGGCGCCCGCTCCCCTTCGCCTGTCCGACGCAGCCCCGACAGCCAAGCCCTCTCCCCGATCCGCTGCCACGCCCGCGCCGGCGCCTCCCGTCCGCGCTGGTGCCTTTCGACCACGCATCGTCGTCGTCGACGCCGGCCATGGCGGCAGCCACCGCGGAGGTTACGGGTTCTTGCGGGCCGAGCGGGGCCAGCGCGGCGCCGAGATGCTGCCGCGCACCTTCCAGTCCAGCTACGGCTTCGCCTATGGCCGCAAGGTGGACGAGGCTTCGGCGACCCTGCCGATCGCCTTGCGCCTCGAGCGCCTGCTCGCCGCCGACCCACTCCTCGAGCCCCGCCTGACGCGCCGTCAGGATGAGTACCTCGGCCTGCGCGAGCGCACCCGCCGCGCCGAGCAGTTCGGCGGCGAATACTTCGTCTCCATCCATTACAACGCCGTACCGGAGTCGACCCCCAAGACGGCGCGCGGACTCGAGTTCTTCACGTGGAGTCCGAAGGAAGCCGACTCGGTGGCCCTGCGCTACCTCCAGCAGCTCGACAACGAGGAAGGCCCGGGCTCGGACATTTCGGCCGCCGGCCGCGGAGCCCGCGAGGTGCTCAACCAGATGATGATCGATGCGCTGGAGGAGCAGGCGATCGAGTCGCGCGCCGCGGCCCGCTCCCTCGAGACCGCCTTCCTGCGCGACCCCTACTTCAAGCGCCACTACCGCGGCATCAAGAGCGCTCGCTTCAAGGTGCTCGAGAACTACAACATGCCCTCGGTCCTCATTGAGGTCGGCTTCATCAGCCACCCCGAGGAGGCGCGTCTGGCCATGGACTCCGCCTTCCAGGACAAGGTGGCGCGCCTGCTCTACGAGGGCATCGTGGCCCACTTCGAGGCGACGGACCCCGCGTTCCGGGCGGCGCGCTCGCGTCAGGTCGCCGGCCGATAAAGCAAACGGGTCTCGCTGCCCCGCGGGTCCGCCCCCCGGCCACCCCGGGCTTGACCCTTCGCCGTGCCGTCCCGTGACCTTGGCGGCCAGTCATTCCCCCACCGGCGGAGTCCCCCCATGCAGATCTCCGTCTCCCAACTCCTCAACGAGAAGGGCAAGCAGTTCGACCTGCGCCTGATCGCCGGCCGCAAGGGGCTCGACAACACCGTCTCGTCCAGCGAACTCAACCGGCCCGGTCTCGCCTTCGCCGGCTTCCTCGACATTTACACCCACGATCGCGTCCAGATTCTCGGCAACACCGAGCTGGCCTTTCTGGCCAAGATGGAGCCGGCCGTGCGCGCCGAACGCATGGCCGCCGCGCTCGATTACGCCGTCCCCCTGATCATCGTCACCTCCGGGCTCGAGCCGCCCGAGGGGCTCACCGAGATGTGCGAGCGGCGCAACATCCCGCTGGTCGTCACCGGGCACACGACTTCGCGCATCTCAAGCATGCTCGGCTTCCACCTTGAGCGCGTCTTCGCCCCGACCAGCACCGCCCACGGCGTGCTCGTCGACGTCTTCGGCGTCGGCGTGCTGATCACGGGTTCGGCCGGCGTCGGCAAGTCCGAGGTCGGCCTCGAGTTGATCGAGCGCGGTCATCGTCTCGTGGCCGACGACGTCGTGATGCTCAAGCGTCTGGGCCGCAACCTGCTGATGGGTTCGGCCGCCAGCAACGTGGCCCACCACATGGAGGTGCGCGGCCTGGGCATCGTCGATGTCGAGTTGCTGTTCGGCGCCGGATCGGTGCGCGACGAGAAGAAGGTGGACCTGGTGGTGCGCCTGAAGCGGCGCAAGACGGACGACGTCACCGAGATCGACCGGCTCGGGCTCGACGAGCACTTCGCCACGCTGCTCGGCGTCGAGGTGCGCGAGTTCACGATCCCGGTCGAGCCGGGCCGCAATGCCTCGATCCTCGTCGAGGTCGCCGCCCTGCAATTCCGCATCCACTCGCAGGGCCGCAATCCGGCCCAGGAACTGAACGAGCGCCTCATCAAGCAGATGGCGCGCGCCCGCCTGATCTAAGCCCCGCCCCCCACGGAGAAGCGATGAAGACGGTCCAGTTCATCTTCGCCCTGCACGACCACCAGCCGGTCGGCAACTTCGACCATGTCTTCGCCGACGCCTTCGAGAAGGCCTATCGCCCCTTTCTCGAGGTGCTCGAGGCCTACCGCGGCTTTCGCGCCGTGCTGCACCACACCGGGCCGTTGCTCGAGTGGATCGAAGCACATCGCCCCGAGTACCTCGACCGGCTCGGTCAACTCGTCGCCGCGGGTCAGGTCGAGCTGCTCGGCGGTGCCTTCTACGAGCCGATCCTGCCGACAATCCCCGAGGCCGACCGCATCGGCCAGATCAAGCTGATGTCGGACTGGCTCGAACGCCGCTTCGGCGTGCGCCCGCGCGGCATGTGGCTCGCCGAACGCGTGTGGGAGCCCACGCTGCCCCGCACGCTGGCGGCCGCCGGTATCGAGTACACCGTCCTGGACGATTCGCACTTCGCCGCCGTCGGCATCCGCCCCGAGCAGGCCCTGGGCTACTACCTCACCGAGGACGAGGGCCATGCGCTCGCCGTCTTCCCGATCAATGAGGCCGTGCGCCATCGCATCCCCTACGCCCTGCCCGAGGAGACGATCCACTACCTGCGCGAGGCCGCCGACGCCCACGCCGCCCGCACCGTTGTCATGGCCGACGACGGCGAGAAGTTCGGCGTCTGGCCCGACTCCCACTGGTACTGCTACCAGGACGGCTGGATGTACCGCTTCGTCGAGAAGGTCGTGAACAACCGCGAGTGGCTTCAGATGAAGACCTTCTCCGAGGTGCTCGACACGACCGCGCCGCTCGGCCGCGTCTACCTGCCGACCGCCTCGTACACCGAGATGATGCAGTGGGCGCTGCCGGCCGAGGGCTCGCGCGAACTCGACGCCACGCGCAACGCCCTGAAGGAGAACGGGCTCTACGAGCAGGCCCGCACCTACCTGCGCGGCGGCTTCTGGCGCTCCTTCTTCAGCAAGTACGACGAGGCGAACCACCTCAACAAGCGCGTGCTCCATGTCGGCCGCAAACTCGACGCCATCGAGCCCACGCCGCGCAATCGCGCACTCCTCGACGAGGCACGCCGCCACCTCTGGCGGGCTCAGTGCAACTGCCCCTACTGGCACGGCGTCTTCGGCGGCATCTATCTCACGAACCTCCGCCACGCGCTCTACGGGCACCTGATCGCCGCCGACACCATCGCCGACGAGTTGCTCCACGGCACCGAGCCCCGCGTCTCCTTCCTCGCGCGGGACTTCGACGTGGATGGCGGCCTCGACCTGCTCGTCGAAACGCCCGCGCAGGCCCTCATCCTCAAGCCCATGACCGGCGGCATGCTCGTCGAGCACGACATCCGCGCCGCCCGCACCAACCTGCTCGACACGTTGATGCGACGTCGCGAGTCGTACCACGACAAGCTCGAGCACCCCGACGGACAGGCCCCGCGCGTGCGCGAGCACGACCTCGTCCGCCATCTCGCCCGCGACTGGTATCGCCGCGGCTCGTTGATCGATCACTTCATGGGACTCGAGACGACGCCCGAACTCTTCCGCGGCGCGGTCTATCCCGAACTCGGCGAGTTCGTCGCGCAACCCTACGAGCTCGAGTGGGAAGCCGCACGCAAGGGCGCGGTCGTGCGCATGCGGCGCGAGGGATTCGTCAACCTGCCCATTGGCGGCATCCCGGTGCTGGTCGAGAAGACGCTGCACCTGACCGACCACGACTGCGCCTGCCGCATCGACTACCGCGTGACCAATCGCTGGGACGTGGACATCGAGGCGCTGTTCGGCATCGAGTTCAACGTCAACCTGCTGGCCGGCAACGCGCCGGACCGCTTCCACGAAGTCGAGGGCGCCAACCTTGGCGGCGAGAACACGCTGGACACGACGGGCCGGCTGCGCAACGTGCGCCGCTTCGCGCTCGTCGATGGCTGGCAGAAGCTGCGCGTCGAGTGGGCCGTGTCGCAGGCGGCCGAGCATTGGCGCCTGCCGATCGAAACCGTCTCCGATTCGGAGAACGGCATCGAGCGCGTCTACCAGAGCACCGTCGTCATGCCGGTGTGGAAGCTCAAGCTCGCCCCGGGCAAGACCTTCGAGGTCTCGATCGACTACACCGTCCGTCACGGTTGAAGCGGGGCATCACTCGGCCAGCGTGAGCTGGATGGTGGCGCCTTCCTTGACCCAGGCGCCGGGTTGCGGCCGCTGGGCCACGACGTGGCCGGAGTCGAGCACGGTGCTGGGCTCGCGTCCGGCGATGCGCGCCGAGAAGCCCTTGGCCGATGCGCGCTCGAAGGCGACCGCGGCGTCGAGCGCCAACAGGTCCGGCGCCGGCGTCTCCGCCGTCTGCACCAGATGCCGCACCACCGCGTAGCCCGCCGCGCCCGCCCCGCCGAACAGCAACGCGCCCACCAGTGTCAGACGCCACAAGGTGCCGAAGAAGCCCGGGGGCCCCACGCGACGGGCCGATGTCCGCGAACGCACGCTCATACCCCATGGCCTGCGGGCAACCGCGCACCACGGCAAGAGAAAAGCGGCCCCCGGTGCATCCGCGCCGGGAGCCGCGACTGATGGGCCGGGTCACCCGGGGGCCGGATCAGTTCTCGAAGTTGGCCTTCTGGCTGTAGTAGATGTCCCCGTTGGAGACGGTGCCGTTGGTCGGGTCATAGCGATTGCTGATGCCGGGGATGTCGTCATCGAGGTCGGGTCCGAAGGAGAGCATGTACCAGGCGCCCCAGCGGTCCAAGCGCGTCAGGCCGGGGGCCAGGAGCTGGGCCCCGTTCTGGTCCGAGCCACGAACGGTGTCCGCCGTCGCCGTGTTCAGCGGAGGCAGGACGTTGCGATAGTAACGGAAGCTGCGAATCGGGTGGCTGGCCGGCACGGCCGCCGTGATCGGACTGCTGACGTTGAAGGCATCGCGCGGCACCGAGGTCATGTAGGCCACGGGCGTCGTGATGGAGCTGCCGTCCTCCAGCGTCTGGGGAATCCAGGAGCCAAGCCCCGAACCGGGCGTGTTGCCGACCACACCGGCCGGCATCGGGCTGCCCAGCTTGACGGGGAACTTGGTGTGGTCCACCGCATAGGCCTCGAGCGCCACGGCGATCGACCGCAGATCCGCCTTCGTCCGGCTGACCTTCGAGCGCGTCTGCGCCTCAAGAAAGTTCGGCACCGCAATCGCCGCCAGAATCGCGATGATGGCCACGACGATCAGCAGCTCGATCAGGGTAAAGCCGAACCGGCGAATCTGGAAAGGGCGTGTCATGGGTGAAAAGCGCTCCGAGTCGCGCCAAGGCTCGTGGATGGGTGCCCGAATGCCAGCGTAGGGACGCTGGACCAGCCCCGACCGGTCTGCCAAGTCCAATCCGTGAACCGGGCGCTTGCGCTTGGGCATGACAAAGGGCCGGAACGCTCGTGTTCGAGAGCTTCCGGCCCGAGGGGGGGGTAGGGGAATGGCTGTCTTGGCCCACCAGATGCCGGCCGACGGATGCCCGGCGGCAGGCGGCGGGGCTTACTGCTGGAAGCGCGTCACGTCGCCGGCGCTGACGGTGCCGTTCGTCGGATCGTACGGCGTCAGCGGGGAAGGGAAGGTCGGGTTCAGGATGTCGAACACCTGGTCCGGGCCCCAACTGATCATGACCCAGAAGTTGTTCTTCAGCATCGTGCCGCCACCGTTGCCCGTGTTCGGCGAGGCCACGTAGCCCGGGTACGGATCGAAGAAGGTGGCACTGCGCGTCTCGGTGCTGCCGATCGTGGCCGAGGCACCGTTGCGATGGCGGACGGTGACGTTGCCATCGATGTAGTCGGGTCCCCAGATGGTGACGACGCGGTTGTTCGGATCGGTGTCGGAAATGTTGAACGGATCGCGCGGGGCGCTGGTGATATAGGCCACCGGGGTGGTGACGTATCCCCAAATGAAGACCCGGCTTTCGGCCGCGGTGATTCGGTAAGTGGGGAACATCTTGTTGTAATCGACGCGGTAGGCTTCGACGGCCGTGGCAAGGCTGCGCATATCGGAGGCGACGCGACTGACCTTCGAGCGCACCTGCGCCTCCAGGAAGTTCGGGACGGCGATGGCCGCCAGAATCGCGATGATGGCCACCACGATCAGCAGCTCGATCAGGGTGAATGCTTGACGTTGGTTCTTCATGAGGGGTCTCTCCGGATGCCGCCGACCGACTCGGGGGAAGGCGCGTCGCGGCCGTGGGGTTTCCCAGAGCTGAGAGAATAAGGCCCGCCGGGGCGGGATCCATCACAACCCTGTGAGGCAGCGAGCCTACCCACCTCCGGACGCCTCCTGTCAAGGCCAAGTGAGCCATTTTAGTAACTTCATTTAGTATCAAGCGTTCATCCCGCCTGTCCGGCCAGCACGGGACTTGCTCCCCCACCCCGCGTCCGCCCACCGTTGGGCACCCCACGCGCCTGGCCCCGAGCAGCCCAAGGTACCCCGCCATGCCCTTGTTGGACCGCCTGTTTCCCGCCCGCCGTCGGCGCCTCATCGAGGTCGCCCGGGCCGGGCTGCGCCCCCGCGCCATTGAGATCCACTCGGTCACACCGGTGCCGCCCGACGGCCCCCGGTTCCATCGCGTGGCCTTCGTCATGAAAGACCCGCCCGGTCCGTACTCGCTCCAATTCTACGAAGCGGCGGCGGGACAACCGGCCGCGCTCGCCCCGCTGGCGCCCGGCGCGGCGGCCCGCTACTTCGAAAGCCGCGACGAAGCCCGCACGCGCTGGATCGAGACCGACGCCGGCGGCGTTGTGCTGCCGCGCGCCTGACCACTCCAAAGGGACGCCCTCGCATGAACATCCTCTTCATCGGCGACATTTACGGCCGGCCCGGCCGCGAGGCCGTCCGCAAGGCCCTGCCCGATTTGCGCCGCGAGCATGCCGTCGATGTCGTGATCGCCAACTGCGAGAACTCGGCCGGTGGCAAGGGCGTCACCGCCAAGATCGTCGAGGAACTGCTGGGCCGCGGCGTCGATGTGCTGACCGGCGGCAATCACAGCTTCTACCAGCGCGACTCCAACGCCGTCTTCGATGCCGAGCCGCGCCTGCTGCGGCCCGAGAACTTTCCGCCGGGCACGCCCGGCCAGGGCTGGGGAGTCTTCAACACCGCCGCCGGCTTTCCCATCGGAGTGCTGAACCTGTGCGGCCGCGCCTTCATGGAAAACTTCGACGACCCCTATCGCGCCGCCGACCGCGTGCTGGACGAGATGCGCGAGCGCACGGCGATCCTGTTCGTCGACTTCCACGCCGAGACCACCAGCGAGAAGGTCGCCATGGGGTGGTATCTCGACGGTCGCGCCACCGCCGTCGTCGGCACCCACACCCACATCCCGACGGCCGACGAGCGCGTGCTGCCGCACGGCACGGCCTACATCACGGACTCGGGGATGACGGGGCCGTACGAGTCGGTGATCGGCGCGGATCGGCAGGCGGTGCTCGAGGCGCTGCTGACGCTGCGGCCGCGACGCTTCGACGTCGCCGAGCCGCGCGACGTGCGTCTGTGCGGCGTCCTGGTCTCGGTCGATCCCCTCACCGGCGCCGCCCGCCACATCGAACGCGTGCGCAAGGACTTGGGGGATTTGTAGGCCGCGGGGCTTCGCCTTGACCCGTCCGCGGCTCGCGGCGAGGAATCCCATAGGCCTTCCCAGCGACAGGCCGCATCCCCGCATCCGACGAGCCCCCCCAAGCCATGTTGTCGACCGATCACTCGAGAGGCATTAGGGGGATGGCGGAGGTGTCCGCGTGAATCGCGACCAAGCATTGAGCATCCTGCGCGAGTGCAAGCCAGCGTTCGAGCGCAAGTACAGCGTCAGGCGTCTCGGTCTGTTCGGTTCCGTGGCTCGCGACGAAGCGCGTGACGACAGCGACATCGATGTCGTCATCGACCTGCCGCCGCACGATCTCTGGACCATGGTGGGACTCCGGCTCGAACTCGAAGAGCATCTGGGCGCCTCCGTCGACCTGGTTCGCTACCGGGGCGATTTGCCGCCCCGCCTCAAGCGCCGCATCGACGGGGAGGCCGTCTATGTGTGATGCCGATATCCTGCGGGACCAATTGCTCGCCTTGCGCGAGCTCATCGAGCGCATCACCTTGCGCATGCGGCGCATTGCCGCCCCCGCAGACTTCACCGCCACCTCCGATGGCGAAGCCTTGCTCGATTCCATCTGCCTTGTCCTGCTTGCAATAGGCGAAGCAGTCAAGCGCCTCGACCGCGTCACTGAGGGGAAGTATCTCCCCCGATACCCCGAGATCGTCTTCCTGACATGCACGGTCCAGATTCCGGAACTCGGCCGCGTCGTTGATCGCATGATCCGGGAACTGGACCACCGCGCGAGTCCCTGATTTCCACACGACTGCCGCGTTGTATCGGCGGGACCCCGATTGTCGGGGCTCATGCGAAACGGACGCGGCGCGACTGGTCCACTGCGAGCCCGTGGGGGACGGCCGGCATTGGTTGGGGGCAGCGAGCAGCGACCGGTATGCCTGAGCGGGCTCGTCGCTCACGCTCCGGGTTCGGATTGGGGACGCGTCAGACCGCCGTGTCGGCGGCGCGCTTGAATTCCATGTAGCGCCGGTGCAGCGTGTGCGCCGCCGGGTAGATCGAGTTCGGGCTCATGAAGTGCGAGAACTCGAAAGTGATAAGCTTGTCGACGCCGGCACGCATGGCTGCCTGCATCTTGTAGCGCATCTTGCGCCAGCCGATGGGCGGGAACTTGATCGGCATGTCGCGGTCGAAGCTTTCGATGTTGGACCAGCAGGCGATGCCGTGCTCGCGTGCGAGGGCGGCGTTGACCGCCAGGTAGTCGGGCAGCACGGCGTAGTCCACGTGCCCGTCCTGGAAGGCGACGATATCGACGTGGCCGCGGATGCGGGCGAAGACTTCGCGCCACTCGCGCTCGTGTTCGCTCAGGCCGATGGCCTGCTCGGCGCCGAACTGCTTCACGCCGCGGATGTATGGGGAAATCAGGATGGGCAGGTCGCGCAGGGACTTCAGGTGCCCGGCCAGGCGCTCGTAGACCTTCATGACGCCTTCGTCGAAGGAGTTGATCTCGTGGCTGATGTACCAGCCGCCGAAGGCCTTGCAGTGGCCGTAGCGCGAGATGAACTCCTCGGTGAAGGCGATGTTGAGGTCGGCCTCGCGGTCGTGCTGGCCGCTGTGCCAGTAGCGGCCCGAGTCGTAGGTGCCGAAGTAGAAGGTCATTCCGTGGCGCTCGGCGAGGTCGAGGAACATGCCGACCTGGTCGTCGGCGACGATGAGGTGGGGGTGCTCGCGGCGCAGGACCTTGGAATCGAAGGTGGCGATGTCGCGATAGCCGGCGCGGATCAGGATGACGGTGTCGATGCCGGTGTCGGCCATGGCGCGGAAGTCGCGCGTCCACTCGTCGCGTCCCCAGTTGGCGTCGGGGATGTCGTGGCTGATTTCGTCGAGGAAGGTGCCGGTGATCATGGGGGACCGCTTGCGGGGGTTTGGGGGTGAGTGGTGCGCGGCGCCAGTGCTCGGAATCCGTGCCGGCTGGGACAAGACAAAAACCGGCTCCGCAGTGCGCCGAAGGGGTCAAGTAGGCTTGCCCGGCGGTCCGGGCGTCGGCTAGAGGAGTTGAATAGCCCGGTCGCCGGACAGTAGGTGCTGCGGACACCAACGTCGGCCGCAATGCGAGGTCCCATGAGCAAGACGGCTACCACCAGCCCGCTCGGCTCGGTCATCGAGGAATGGAAGGGCCTGTATTCGCAGCGGGCTTACATGCTCGCGCGGATGGCGATCGGCAACGCGGCCGAGGCGAATCCGGACGTGCCCGAGCTCTGGTTCCTGCTGGGGCAGACGGACCTTGCCGTGCGCGACGCGCGCAAGGCCGAGGAGTCCTTCCGCAAGGCGGCCGACCTGCTGGCGACGCGCCCGCCGACCTTTGGGCGCGAGTTCGCCAGCATGAAGCTGGCGATCCCGACGATCCTCCAGGGCATCGAGCGCCGCACGGTGGTCAGCGGCCCCGAGGCCTGGGACCAGTGGCTGCGCAACCCGGCCTCCATCGGTACGATCCTTTCGGTCATCGAGCAACTCAACGCGCGCCCCATCGGCCGCCACGAGCCGCTCGTTCCTCCCATCACCACGCCCATCGGCCAGTACAAGCGCGGCGGTGCCCTGGGGGCCCAACTGGCGCCCGTGCACATTCAGGTCGATTCGATGAAGGCGCTGCTCGGCAAGGACAACGACCTGCGTGTGCAGCGCGACGAGATCAAGCTGCTCGACTCCTCGATTCGCATCCGCACGCTGGAACTGCCGACCGCCCCGGTGCTGACCGGATCGCCCGTGGCGCAGACGGGCCTGCTGGCGCCGCCACCTCCCCCCGCGGGAACGCCACCCCCGCCTCCGCAGCCAACCGCTCGCCGGTCCGAGGCTCCGCGTCCCCCGCAGCCGCCTGCTTTCGTGCGCCCTGCGGCGCCCCCGCCA
This sequence comes from Candidatus Sumerlaeia bacterium, assembly GCA_019634695.1. Lineage (GTDB taxonomy): Bacteria > Sumerlaeota > Sumerlaeia > SLMS01 > JAHLLQ01 > JAHCAW01. The sequence goes on along the minus strand of JAHCAW010000006.1, from coordinate 101,537 downwards.
CCCCCCGCTCGGGCGCAAGCCCCCCCGCAGCCCCCGCGACCCGAACCAGTCGCCCCGGCACCACCCAAGCCCGCGCCCGTCGCCGCAGCTCCTGCGCCGGCCGAGCCCGCCAACCCTTGGGCAGTCTGGGAACAGGACCTCGATGACCTCGTCCGCAAAGGAGAGGAAGCCCAGGCACTGGCCCGGATCGATGAGGCGCTGAGCCGATTCCCCAACAGCAGCAGGCTGCTTGAGCTGCGCAGCGCAGCACTGGAGCACTTCGGGCACCACGACGCGGCCGCGGCGTCATGGCTGGCCACCTATCGCGCCGCCTTGCACACCAACGCCGAGGAACGCGCCCATCGCGCCCACCGGCAGGCCGTCGAGCTGGCACGCGAGAACGCCGACCTGTTGATGGATCTTGCCGCCGTCGCCGGTGCCGCCGGCTCGGTCAGCATCGCGCTGACGACCGCCAAGCTGGCCGCCGACATCTACCGCCGGCGCGACGACCGCCCGAAGCTCAAGGCGCTGCTGGGCAAGATGCTGGAGTGGGATCCCTCCCACGCACCGGCCCGCAACGAACTCGCCCGCATCGAGGAGGAAGCCCGGCGCGAGGCCCCGCCCGCATGGCCAGCCCTTTCCCCTCCCCCGCCGCCCCCCAAGGTGGAAGCCCGCGTGGGGCAACCCGACACCACCACCGCGCCGGCGCCGCGCCGCGTCGGTCAGGGCGATACCAGCCCGATTGAAGAGGGTGTCTTCACGCGCACCCGGCCGCCCAAGGTGCCCGATAGCCAACGCACCGCCCCTCCGGCGTCACCCGCCGCGCCCTCGATCGAGGAGTTGCGCGAGCGCGCCCGCCGCGCTCTGATGGATCCGAAGAACGAGCGCGAGGACAAGAACCTGGGCTCCGCCATGGTCGGCGGCGCGGGCATTGTCACCTTCCTCAGTCTGGTGTCCGGATCGGCCATCCCGTCGATCATCGGTTTCTTCGTGGCCCAAGGCGTTCTCGGCCAGTACCGCAACGATCCCGACGGCCGCGAGACCGCCCGGCTGATCAAGATCGCCCGCACGATCTGCGTGGTCGGCATCGTCCTGGGCCTGATGCGCTGAGCGCCGATCATCGGCGGCGCCTTCACTTTCCTGTGGTTTCCCGTTCGGCACTTGCCTACGGTGCTGGTGCGCCCGCATGGGCGAAGAATCCTCCCGTGGGCCATTGCATGAAAACGGGCAACGTCACCCCCGAGGACCGCTTGCGACACCTGCTGTCGCTGCTGAGCCACTTGGGGTGGGGGCTGAGCCCGACGACGCGGCCGCAGGAATTGGGCAGCCGCCGACGCGACGGATTGGCCGGCGCGGCATGGATGGCCTTGGCGCTCCCGGATTCGCAGTCGATGTTGGTGCTCGCCGTGCCCGGAGCCATGCCGTCGCTTCACGATGCCTTCAAACGCTACGAAGACCTGGCGCGCGAACACCGCACGATCCTGCGCGCGCTGCGCGACGAACGCCTCGTTGCCGACTACCTGCTGCTGCTCGGCGACCGGAGCGCGCACCTCATCGACATCGGGTCCGAGGATGTGCTGCTGACGTCGGCGAGCGACGAGGAATTCGGTGTGCGCGTCCTGCCGGTGCTGGACCTGCAAGCACTCGTGCGCGGATCGCTCTCGGCCTTCCCGCGCAAGTCGCTGCACCAGCGCGCCCGCGAGCTCGCCGACTGGACGCAGTTGTGGGCCACGCGCATCGGCGGACGGCTGGACCTGACGCCCGGCGTCATGGCGCGCTTCTTCGAGTGGCTGCATCTGGCGCGCGTTGCGGAGCAGAATCAGATCGGGCCGCGTGCCGACGAGACGTTCGGCAGCATGGCGCTCGAGAATCGTGCGCCCGCCGCGCGTCGCTTCCTCGAGGACCGCTTCCGGCCGCTGCACGGCCAGTGGTTCCTGCTGCAGGACAGTCCGCTCAAGTTGCTGCTCGATGTCGTCGCGCAGGCGGGCAAGGACGGCATCCTGGACGAGTGCCTGGCCAGCTACGCGTTGCTGGGCGCGGGCAAGTTCGACGCCGAGGTGCTCGCCGAGGCGTTCGCCGACGAGGAGCTGCGCCATCGTTCGTGGCGCGCATCGGTGACCGACGAACTTCCCGACACCTGGCACGGCGACGACGAGCAGGCGATCGACTGGTTGCAGGTGCGGTGGACGGTGGACCTGGACCGCAGCGGCACGGTGGTGCTGCTGCGCGCGTTCGACTCGTTGGTCGAGCGCGCGCGCGAGGCGGCGCTGGCCCAGCGTTCGGCGCTCGACCGCGGCGAGCGGCCGGGCATGCAGCTCGACCTGCTGGCCGGCGCACCCGACGAGATCGCCCCGCAGGAAGCGGCGCGGCACGTGCTCAAGCGCGTACTGACGGTGCGCACGACCGAACCCGCGCGCGTGGCCGTTGCGCGGCAGGTGCTGTTGGCCCGCGCCTGCGACTGGCACCGGCGCTTTCAGGCGCCCGACGAACGCTTCGCGCCCGTCCACGTCGATGTGGTTCGCGCTCCGCGGCCCGCGGCCGCCAGCGCCGAGTACCTGAACTGAACCGCCCGCCGGACAGGAACCTGTGCGGCGGGCGGAGATGATGACGGGGCTTGAGTGTCCGACTACTCGGGCGTGTTCTCGGCCGCCTCGCGGGCGCGGTTGAGCGCTTCGCCCAGCGTGTTGAGGCCCGTGCTCTGCTCGTCGCTCTTGCGCATGTAGGCCTTGATGCTGTCGCGCTCGATCTTGCGCAGCGCATCCTTGCGCGACAGGCTGATCTTCTGGTTCTTGGCCTCGGCGCGCACGATCTTGCAGGTCACGTCCTCGCCGACCGTGAGCACGTTCTCGGGCAGCTCGACGCGCTTGTCGTCGATCTGGCTGATGTGGATCAGGCCCTCGAGTGCGGGCGCGAGTTCCACGAAGGCGCCGAAGGGCGCGAAGCGCGTCACCTTGCCCGTGACGATCGAGCCGACCGGGTGCTCCTTCAGGAAGGCCTCGAACGGCGAGCCCTGAAGCTGCTTGATGCCCAGGCTGATGCGGCGCTGCGCCGCGTCCACCTTCAGCACCACCGCCTCGATCTCCTGTCCGACCTTGAGCATCTCCTTGGGGTGGCCGATGCGGCGCTCCCAGGAGAGGTCCGACACGTGGATCATCGCCTCGATGTATTCGTCGAGACGCACGAAGGCGCCGTAGTTGGTCAGCGAGGTGACCACGCCCTTGACGACGGCCTTGCGCGGATAGCGATCCTTTGCCTCGGCCCACGGGTCGCGCTCGAGCTGCTTGAGACCCAGCGACATGCGCTTGGTCTCCTTGTTGATCTCGAGCACCTGACACTCGACGTCGTCGCCGACGTTGACGAACTCGCCCGGCTTCTTGTTGCCCGGCGTCCAGCTCAGGTCCGTCGCGTGGATCATCCCCGTGACGCCCTCTTCGAGATGCACGAAGACGCCGTAGTTCTGCACGGCGATGACCTTGCCCCGCACGCGGCCGCCGACGGCGAAGCGCTCGTCGATGCTCTCCCACGGGTCGGGCACCAGGCGCTTGCGCGACAACGTCACCTTGCCGCTGTCCATGTCGACCTTGACGACCTTGACCTCGAGCTCCTGCCCCGAGGCGACGAGCTGTGCCGGGTGCGTGCCGCGGTCCCACGACACTTCCTCGCGCGGCACGAAGCCGTCGATCACGCCGAGGTCCACGAACACGCCGAAGTCGAGCGCGTTCTTGACCTTGCCGCGCACGACCTGACCGGGCTCGAGCCCGCCGAGGATCTGGCGCTTGGCCGCCTCGCGCTGCTCGAACAGCACGCGCCGGCGCGACACGACCGCGCGCTTGCGGCGCGCGTCGAACTCCGTCACGTAGACGTCCATCTCCTGCCCGACCAAGCTGGTCAGGTCCGGAATCTTGAACAGGTCCACCTGGCTGGCAGGCATGAAGGCCTGCACGCCGATGTCGACCATGACACCGCCCTTGACGACCATCGAGACGCGGCCGTGCACGGGCGCGTTCTTGTCCTGCGCGTCGCGGATCACGCGCTCGGCCTCGCGCTCGCGCGCGGCGCGATGCGACCAACGCGGCGTGCCGTCGTCGTTCCGACCCGCCGGCATCGCCCGGATCACCTGACCCACCTCGACCAGCGGTTTGCCGTCGACCTGCGGAAACTCCGACAGGCGAATCGCCGCCTCGGCTTTACCGCCGATGTCCACCAACACGTAGTCGTCGCGCACGGCAACAACCGGCACGTCGATGATCTCGCCGCGCACCGTTTCCTCGGAGCCACCGGGCAGATGCTGGTCCAGCATCGCCTCGAACTGTTCCATTTCCTGGGCCAGTTCGGCGTCCATCTGCTCGTCGTGCTCGTGCGGGGTGTTGGGGTCGGCCGCGTTGTGGGCGGGCGTCTGTTCGGGGTTCATTGCAAGGACTCTCCTGGGCTGCCGTTCGGCTGGTTTCGGTTGGGAGTGCGACGCCGCCGGGGGCGATCGCGTGTCGGACGTGTCCGGTTCACAGTTTCGAAATGCGCGTCACCATCTCGGTCGTGACGGCGCGATACAAGGATTTTCTGTCCAGTTCCGGGGTTGCGAGGTCTCGCGGATCGAAGGATTCGCCGACGTGCAAGCGCACGCGCACCGGGCGGGGGAACGTCCTGCCCTTGCCCCACGCTTCAAACGTGCCGGTCAGGCGCAAGGGGACAATGCGCGTGCCGGGCACCATCAACGCCAGACGCGCCGCGCCCTCGCGAAAGACCTGCAAGTTGCCGTCGACCGTGCGCGTGCCCTCCGGGAAGACGAGCAGTGCCTCGCCGCGGCGCAGGATCTCCACCGAGGCCGCGATCGCCTGACGGTCGCCCGCCGACGAGCGGTCCACTGGAAACGCTCCCAGCGCACCGACCAGGCCGCCGAGAAACCGACTTTTCCACAGTTCTTTCTTCGCCAAGAATCGCACCTGCCGCACGCGCAGCACGCCCCCCGCCACCAGCGGCGGGTCGAAGTTACTCGCGTGATTGCACACCACCAGCAGCGGGCCCTTGCGCGGCACACGGCCGACCCCCGACGTCGTGAAACGGAACACGATCGTCGCGAGTATCCGAACCGTCAGTGCGCAGAAGCAGTAGAACAGCCGTGCCAGCATGCAGGAAGTCCCCAACGCTCCGAAGCGTAGGCCCGTCAGCAATCACGCCCGCGCCACCGGTCGCAAGCAGACTCGCGTCTCCGTGCAGGCTGCACTTGCACCCGCCCGACGCCGCCGCTTCAGTGGAATCCTCACGCAGCGTTCGGCGACCCCGTGGAGGTCCCCCGATGGCCCACGATCCGCGCGACGACTCGGCCGGCGAGCCCACCGCCGACGGCGAACGCCCCACGCGCGCCGTCGCGCCCCATGAGCTTGAGACCCTGCGCCTCGTCGGCCGCCCCTCCTGCGACGCCAACACCGAGCCGACCACCGCACAGCAGCCGCAGAATCCCCCACCACACGGAACACCCATGACCGACGACCTGCCCCTGATTGGCGACGAAATCCGCGGCACGTACCGCTACCGACTCGACGAACGCCTCGGCGCCGGCGCCTTCGGATCCGTCTATCGCGCCACCTGCCTGGATCGCGAACGGGGCAACGCGGCGGCGCCGCCGGAGACTGTCGCCGTCAAGATCTTCCACATGCCCGACAAGGAGAAGGTCGCCCGACTCATCCGGCGCGAACTTCAGCCGTTGCTCATGCTCGACCATCCGCGCATCCCCAAGATCTACGATTGGGCCGTGCGCGGACCGGTCCTGTTCCTCGTCATGCAGTACTTCCCCGCCGGCAGCATCCACGACAACCGGCAGTACTTCGGCACCCTGACCGAAGACCAGGGCTGGCAATTGCTCACCGATCTGCTCTCGGCCCTTCGCGCCGCCCACAGCGTCACGATGCTGCATCTGGACATCAAACCCGGCAACGTGCTCCTCGACGGGCGCGGAGGCTTCGTACTCACCGACTTCGGCATCGCACAGGGCGTGCTCGTCCCGTGGCGTCTCTCCGCTCCGGGGCTCGGCACCGTAGGCTATCGTTCGGCCGAGCAGCAGGAGATCATCGACAAGTTCGGCGAGACCGACGAGCAGTCGGCGCTCGACATGCGGTCGGACCTCTACGGCGTCGGCGCCACCGTCTGGGCGGTCTTCGCCGGCTTCAGCCCCTCCTCCGATGTCGCCAAGGACTTCGAGTCCGACGACGAGCGACGCGACTTCGGCCTGCCGCGGCTCTCGCGCCTGCGGCCCGACTGCTCGCAGGAGTTCGAGCAGACCGTCATGAGCCTGCTGCGCCTGCGGCGCGACGAACGCCCGGGCAGCGCCGCCGAGGTGCTGGCCACCATCCGGCGCCTGCGGGGAGAACGCGGCCTCGACTCGCGCGAGTACGCCAACGTCCTCGGCCTTCCCTTGGGCGAGAAGGAACGCCTCGAACTCATCGACGCCCTGATCGATCCGGTCTGGATCGACATGTGCAAGCAGACCACCTTCGCGCGTCATCTGGTGCGCTTCGAGGCCGACCAGACCCTGATCGAGGACGGGGACACCTCCTATCTGGCCTACGTTCTGCTGCAGGGGAAGGTGACGGTCGAGCGCGCGGGCAAGCTGCTGGCCACTTTGGGCCACGAGGGCGCGTTCATCGGCGAGGTCGCCACGCTGACCGGGCGGCTGCGGACCGCGACCGTGCGGGCCCAGACTCCGGTGGTGGCCGCCGTCTTCAACGCCGCGGAACTGGAGCGGCTGGTCGTCTGCAACCCGGCGGTCGGGTTGCGGCTGATCAAGACGCTGGCAAACCGCTTCTCGGACGAGCGTCACGGACCCGGCGAACCGACGCTGTAGGAATCAAGGGGTTGCCCGGGACTTTGCCGTAGATTCGGGAAAAGTCGGGAAAAAGCCTTGCGGATAGGGCGCGCCGTCCAACCAGATTCTCTCCTGACAGGCGCGTAATCCGGGACGGAGTGCTGGAGACCGGGGATGGAATCGCGCCAACGCCGCGGCGCGGCAACGCCCGGCCAGGGCATTCGAACGGGGGACGAGAGCCGATGACGAATCCAGCACTGGAGTCCGCCGACAGCTTGCCCAGTCCGGAGGCCGCCGCGCAGGTCTTCGAAGTCGTGCCGGCGGCCGGGCGCACCCGGAGCAGTCAGTCCCCCATCTTCGACAAGGCGATGCGCTTTCGCCGCGCCAACGAGCTGCGCGAGGCCGGGCTCTATCCCTACTTCCGCTGCATCGAGTCCGCGCAGGACACCGAGGTCCTGATCGACGGTCGGCGCATGCTCATGCTCGGCTCCAACTCCTACATGGGGCTGACGAACGATCCGCGCGTCAAGGAGGCGGTCAAGAAGGCGATCGACCAGTACGGCAGCGGGTGCGCCGGTTCGCGCTTCCTCAACGGCACCCTGAAGATTCACATCGAGCTCGAGGAGGAAATCGCCGACTTCATGAACAAGGAGGCGGCGCTGACCTTCACCACCGGCATGCAGGCCAACTTGGGCGCCATCGCCGCCATGGTCGGAAAGGACGACCATGTCTTCATCGACCGCGCGGACCACGCCTCGATCATGGACGGCTGCCGGCTCGGCTTCGGCAAGATTCACAAGTTCCGCCACAACGACATGGAGAACCTGGAGCGCGTGCTGCGCCAGCACGACGCGACCGGCAAGCTGATCGTCGTCGATGGCGTCTACTCGATGGAGGGCGACCTGGCACGCCTGCCCGAGATCGTCGCGCTGGCCCGCCGCTACCATGCCGGCATCCTCGTGGACGACGCGCACGGCATCGGCGTGCTGGGCAGCCACGGACAGGGCACGGCCAGCCATTTCGGCCTCGAGGAGGAAGTCGAACTCATCGCGGGCACCTTCTCGAAATCCGTCGCCTCGATCGGCGGTTTCGTTGCCGGCGACGCCTGCGTCATCGACTACCTCAAGCACCATGCGCGCGCGCTGATCTTCTCCGCCTCGATGGCGCCGGCCTGCGTGGCCGCCGCACGCGCCGCCATCCGTATCATCCGCGACGAACCCGAACGCCGCCAGCGCCTGTGGGACAACACCCACTACCTGATGTCCGAACTCCAGCGCATGGGGTTCGACACCGGCGACTCCGAGACGCCGATCATCCCGATCGTGATCGGCGACACGATCGCCTGCTTCCGCTTCTGGGCCGCGCTCCACGAAGCCGGCATCTTCGTCAACCCGGTCGTCGCGCCCGCCACGCCGCCCAACCGCGCGCTCATCCGCCTGAGCGTCATGGCCACCCACACGCGCGAGCAACTCGCCTTCGCCCTCGAGGCGATCGAGCGCATCGGCAAACGCAGCGGCGTGCTCGACACGTTGCGCTGAACTCCCGGGAGCGCCCGGGCCAGCTCGGCGCGGCGTTTGCCGCGGGCAAAGTCGAATGGACACGATGGACCCTATGGACGAGATGGACCTGCACGGACCCGTGCGGGCATCGGTGCGGGCATCGGTAAGGGACGGGCGGGCAGGCGCCCCGTCATGACGTCCATCGGGTCCATGACGTCCATCGGGTCCATTGAGAGTGCCGAGCTGGCCTGGGCGCTCCCAGCATGGGCCAACCACGTCGCCCGTCCGGGAGTCCTCTGGGCTGCGAGCCCGGAGTTGCGTCCAGCCCTCCCCTGACCCACAATGGCGCCACTCGGCCACGCCATTTCCGATGTCAGGATCTCCCACCCCTTGAACATCCTCCCTCCCGCTGCCCTGCGTGGCCTGCTGCTTGCCCTCGTGCTTGGCGTCGCCGGCACTCGTGGGGCCGCCCAGCCGGCGTTTCCGCCCAACGGGGTCGTCTCCGAGGCTCGGCCGCACTTGCTGGCCGCGCCGCAGCGCGTTCTGTCGGCAGCCGACCGCATCGAGATCGCGGCCCGGCTGGAGACCGGCCAGCCGACTCTGGGCCAGCACGCCTGGCTGCTCGCCGCGCCGGCGGGCGACTTTGAGGTCGTCGAGCGTCGCGTCGTCCTGCGCAACCTCGACACCGGCGCGCTTGTCCCCTACGAGGAGGCCGAACCGCTCCGCCAGCTGCGCCTGAACGCCCGATTCCGCCAGGCGCTGACCGTCGCCGACCTTGGCATCATGCGCCGCGTGCGCCTGCTCGCCGTCCGCCTCGATCCCGACGTCACGATGACGATCGACAACCAGCGCTTCGCCGTCGCCGAGTTCGACCTCGCGATCTCCTTTCCCGCATGGAAGCCACAAGCCGTGCGCGACGAAGCCTTCACGGACCGCACGCGCAGTTTCCGTCGGATGCTCGACCTGTCCGTCGCCAATCCCGAAGCGCTCGACCTTTACGCCCAGTCCGCTCCCCTGCCGACGGCCGACGACGATTGGAGCGAGCCGACCTGGCAGCCCCGCCCCGCGGATTCGCCCGACTTCGCGTGGCTCAAGATTCCGATCACCGAGACGCGCCTGTACGCGCTCGACGGGCGTTGGCTTGCCCAACAGGGGCTCGACCCGCGCACGATCAATCCCGACGACCTGCGCCTGATGGCGCGCGGCGAGGAGGTCGCCACGATCCGCGTCGGGCCGGCCGGTGCCGGCTTCGCCGCCGGCGCGCGCCTCATCTTCTGGGGCCAGCGCAACAGCTCGACCGAAAGCGACGAGCGCATCTATTGGCTCGGCCGGCGACCGGGCACGCAACCCGCGCCGCCGTTCGCGCAACGCGCCCCGCTGACCGCGCCCGAGCCGCTCGACCGTTTCCGACGCCTCTATCGCATCGAGGAGGACCTCACCCTCCAGACCAAGCTCGGCAGCTTCCTCAGCATCCGCGAGATGCGCTGGGTCTGGCACCCGCTCCAGCACGACCGCACCGCCCGCCATGAGTTCGTCACCGACGGGCTGCCCGACCCGGTGCCCGCCGCGCGCGGGCGGGTCCTGCTGTACACGGCCGGCAAGGGCCTGACCGGCGTGGTCACGCTGCGCGTCGAACTCAACGGCATCGTCGTCGAGTCCGGCCTGCCCGTTCGCGCCGCCGACGATGCCCTGGAGTTCGACATCCCCGAGGGCCTGCTGCGGCACGACCGCAACACCATCGCCTTCACGCTTCAAGTTGCCGATTCGGCCCGCGCCCGCAACCTGCCCCCCATCTTCCTCGACGCCCTCGAGATCGAGGCCGACAGCCTCTTCAAGGCGCGCGAGGGACAACTCGACGTCAACCTGACCAGCACCGATGCCGCCGGCGGCGACCGCGTGCTGCAAGCCGTCGGCTTCCGACCCTTCCGCGTCATGGCGCTCGACATCACCGATCCGACCGCTCCCGTGCGCCTGCACGTCGAGGACGACGCCGGCGTTGCCCGCATCCACGCCCACGTTGCGGAGGAAACGCGCCTGTTGCTGATCGAGGAGGACGTCGTCGTCCGCGCGCCCGCCGCTCGAGCGAGCCGCTGGCAGGACTGGCGTCATCACCCCGACGGCGCCGACATCGTGGTGCTGCATCACGAGCTGTTCGCCGACCACGCCAACGCCCTCGCCGAGGACCTGCGCGCGACGGGCCGCAGCGTCCTCGCCATCGACGTCGAATCCCTCTATGACGATTTCGGCGCGGGCGAACTGTCCAGCGACGCGCTGCGCGCCTTCGTGCGGCACGCGGTGACCGCATGGCGCGGCCGGCGCCCCGAGACGTTGATCCTTGTCGGCGACTGCACCAGCGACGGCCAGCGTGTGGCCCGCAACGACGTGCGCAACTACGTGCCCACGCGCGTGATCCGCCAGTCGCCGTCGCGGCTGGCTTCCGAGTTCGCCAGCGATGCGTTCTACGCCTGGGCGGTCGGCGACGACGAGTTGTCCGACCTGTTCGTCGGCCGCCTGTCGGTCGCCTCGGTCGAGGACGCCGACGAGGTGCTGCGCAAGACGCGCACGTATCGCGCGCAAGGGCCGCAGGACTGGGCGGGGCGCGTCTTCGTCGTCTCCGATCCGGGCGAGTTCCACGATGCCGCCCACGAGGTGCGCCATGCCGCCTTCGCCCCGTGGATCGACGAGCGCCTGCTCAACAGCGCCGAGCTTCCGTGGGAAGACAACTTCTATCTGCCGCGCGCGATCGTCGAGGGCGAGGAGATCAAGGTCAGCCCGCTCGTCACCCGCCGCATCCAGGAAGCCTTCGAGAGCGGCCATGCGATCGTCTCCTTCATCGGACACGGCTCGCCCAACATCTGGTCCAACCAGCGCCTCTGGTTCGGCGGCGACAGCGAGAACAGCGACAACCTGCGCCTGACCAACGGCGACCGTCTCCCCTTCATCGTCACGTTCACGTGCAACAACGGCGCGATCGACTATCCGGTGCCGCGATGGAACATCACGATCATCGAGGACATGATGCGCGTGCGCGAGGGCGGCGCGATCGGCGCCTTCGTGCCGACCGGCCCCGGCTTCGCCAAATTCCACAAGCGCCTCGCCGAGGGACTCTATCGCGCGTTCGGCGACCTCGACGTCCGCGAGTTCGGCATGCTTTCCGAAATGTCGCGCCTGCACTACCAGGCCGTCCGCGGGACGGACGATCACTCGCAGATGTACCTGCTGCTCGGCGACCCGACGCTGGCGATCCCGGCGCCGACGGGCGATCTCGAGGTGGCGGTCAATCCGCCGGTGCTCGCGCCGGCGCCTGCCGGACCGCGTCACCTGATGCTGACAGTCACTTCCCCCGCGCCGCTCGAGCACGTGCGCGCGCTCGTCAAGGGGCGCGACGGCGTGACGCTCGCCACAACCGAAGTCCCTGCAAGTGGAGCAAGCGTCGCGCTCGACCTCGAGGTGGAGCTGCCCGTCCGGCACACCGAGTTCCGCGTTGTCGTGCAGGGTCGGGACACCGCCGGCGCGATCCATCAGGGCGGCACGACGCTGCACCGCGGCCCGGCCGATGTCGTCATTGCCGGTTTCCAGCCCCGTGCCGCGGAGCCCGCCGCCACCGCCCGCACCGTCGCCTGGACGCTGGAGAACCGCAGTCCCTTTGCCGCCGAGCCGCGTCTGGTCGTGCATCGCCGCACCGATGCCGCCCGCGAGCAGGTGGCCGAGCAGGTCGTGCCGCTGGCCGCCGGCGAGCGCCGCACCATCGAGACGCGCATCGCCGCTCCGCCGGGCGCCTGGGTGCTCGAGGCCGAGGTCCTGCCGCGCACGCCGCACTCCGTCGCGCCGACCCGTCCCAGCTCCACCGTCCGCGAGATTCTCGTCCTGGGCGACGCCGCCCAGCCCACCGACATCGTCCTGCCCGAGCAGGCATTCCGCCTCCTGCCGGCGCGCGGCCGCACCGGGCAGCCGCTGCTCGAAACCTACATTGCCAACACCGGGTCCGGCACGCCGATGACCCAGCTCTATTGGACCATCCGGTATCCCGACGGGCGCGAGATCAGCGGCGAACGCGTCGGCGGTCGCGTCGGACCGGCCGAGGCCATCCGCATCGAGATCCCCGTCCGCATGGAACTCGAGATGACCGCCGACCTGACCGTCGAGATCACCGGCGGCGTCGAGGACCTCGAGGAGGTCAATCGCGACAACAACCGCCTGGTCAGCACCGTGCGGGCCGACTCGTTGCCCGACCTGCGCCCGCAAGCCGACATCCGTGTCGAGCCCGCCCACCTTGCCGACGGCCTTACGGTCTTTGTCTCCGGCGTCGTCGAGAACATCGGTAGTGTCGCCTCCTTCCCCGCTCGCGTCGGCCTGTTCGCCGACGGCGACCAGACCTACCGCCAGTCGCTGCGTTCCGTCCCGGGCCAACTCGACGACACGATCCCCGCGCTCGCCCCCGGCGAAACATGGCCCTTCCGCGTTCGCTGGGACCCCGTCGACAACAGCGACGTCACGCGCATCCAGCTCCTCGTCGATTCGGAAGGGACCCTCGTCGAGGGCGACAAGGAGAACAACCGCGTGCTCGTGCCGCTGACGGTTCACTCGCGTTGGGACCTGCGCCCGCGCGGCATCGAACTCGCCCGCGGCACCCGACCCGGCACCGTGCAACTGATCGCGACGATCGGCAATGCCGGCCAGACCGACGCCCAACGCGTCAGCGTCTGGTTCTACGGCGACGCCGACCAGGTGGAGGCGAACTATCTGGGCGAGGTGCTGCTCGACCGCGTGCCGGCCGGCAGCGATGTCCGGGCCGTCTTCGAGTGGGACATCACCGGGGTGGACCTCCAAGCCGCCCGGCGCCCCAGCTTCAGCATGGCCCTGAAGGGGAGCCTCCAGCGCATCTCCTCCGTGGCGGACTGACGCGGGTTTGGAGAATAGCGGACAATTCTCCGGCGACAAGGCGCGTGCCGAGGCGGTTAACTGTGGCTTGGGCGTCTCGCCCAAGTTCAGCCACGCCACGCGCATGTTTGGGATTGTTGAGCTTCGACCGCCCTGCTCGAATGCAGTTCTCAGCCGCCGCCTCGGAACTGGACCTCCTCTTCTTGGCGAGGAGCGCCGGACAAGTCCGACTCGTCCGGTCAGCCACCCGTGCCCCCCGTCCGGCGATGACTCGGCGGAAAAAGATTAAGCTTGGATGAAATCTGCCAAACTTCTGCTGGCATTCTCCCGGTCGATTCGACAAGGGTTGGCACGGCCTGCCGGGGGGTGGTCGATTTTGCCCCTCCCCGGTGCGGGATGGCCGCGAGGGCCGGCCACACCAATCGCCATGGGACGGTGACCTGCCATGAACTTCTTCGTATCCGCCTTGCGCGAGGCCCAGCAGGAACGCGGCCTGAATCAGGCCCAGTTGGCGTTGCTGCTGGGAATCGAGCCCCCGTACATTTCGCGGTGGCTGCGCGGGGCCTACCCGCGGCTGGACCTGATGGTCGAGGTGCTCGGGCGACTGGGCTGGCGGATGGACCGGGCGCACCCGGGCTACGATCCGATCGCCGACGCCGCGGCGCTGATCCAACAGCAGATGGCCCATCATAGCAACGGGTCCATGGTCGACCGTCCCGACCTGTCGGTCGAGCAGTTCCAGCAGATGCTGGACAAGTTCCTGACGGCGCGGCAACGCGACGCGGCGTCGCGGCCCGCAATCACGGGCTGCGTGCGGGCCGGCACGGGGGAGGTGGCTTGGGGTCGGCCGGCGTTGCCATTCGTGTCCGATCTGGAGTCCTCGCTGCCGCACTTTGCCCGGCACGGGCGTCAGGCGTTGCAGGCACTGCTGCTGGAGGCGGTGACGGCCGAGCCGGTGCGCGGCGGCGGGCCGCTGGCTTTCGTGCGCGAGGCCCTCGAGGACGAGGAGGTGCCGGACGGCTCCGAGGTGGTCGTGCAGTTGCGCGCCGAGGAGACTTCGCACCTGCGGCGGATCTACCGGTTGCAGGACAGCGCGAAGGTGGGGAAGTCGAGCCACTACGTCCTGCTGCCGGTGGGCGGTCTGGGCAAGATGCTGCAGAGCCGAGTGTCGTCAACCCGGGTGACGCATGTGGTGGAGGGCTGGTGGCAGCCGTCGCGTGTGGAGGGGTGACGGGGTGGGGCTGCCGGCACGCGGACGCATGGGCGCTTGCGTGAGAATCCTTTTGGCGAGCGGTTTTCCGGCTTGACCGGGGCGGGGGGAGGTCCCTAGACCCCTCGCGCCCTCGTGGTGCGGCCTGGCGGCCGCGCCCGGCCATTTGACGGTGGCCGGGTTCGCATGGGCCGCCCGTCGGGCCTTGGCGCCCGCAATCGGGCGCAGGCCGTGGACCGGGCCGCCCCCTCGCGCGCCCGCCCCGCACACACCCTCCGGACAGGCAAAGGATCGATTTCATGCCACGCACCACCCCGCTCAACCGCGTCCGCAACATCGGCATCATGGCCCACATCGACGCGGGCAAGACGACGACGACCGAACGCATCCTCTATTACACCGGCAAGTCGCACAAGATGGGCGAGGTGCACGAGGGCGCGGCCGAGATGGATTGGATGGAGCAGGAGCGCGAGCGCGGCATCACGATCACGTCGGCCGCGACCCGCTGCTACTGGAAGGACCACGAGATCAACATCATCGACACGCCCGGCCACGTGGACTTCACGGTCGAAGTCGAGCGCAGCGTGCGCGTGCTCGACGGCGCGGTGGCCGTCTTCTGCGCCGTCGGCGGCGTCGAGCCCCAGTCCGAGACCGTCTGGCGCCAAGCCGACAAGTACGGCGTGCCCCGTCTCGCCTTCGTCAACAAGATGGACCGCATCGGCGCCGACTTCCTTGGCTGCGTCGAGATGATGCGCGAGCGCCTGGGCTGCCACCCCGTGCCCATCCAGCTCCCCATCGGCGCCGAGGACCAGTTCGTCGGCATCATCGACCTCGTCGACATGGAGTCCCGCATCTGGGAGTCCAACGACAAGGACGCCGCGTTCAACCACGGCCCGATCCCCGAGGCGTACCTCGAACTCGCCGAGACGCACCGCGAGAAGATGCTCGAGGCGCTCGCGGAGTACGACGACCTGTTCGCCGAGCGCTTCCTCGACGGCGCCAAGTTCACCACCGAAGAGCTGCACGACGCGATCCGCAGCGCCACGCTGCGCGCCCGCATCACGCCGGTGCTGTGCGGCTCGGCCTTCAAGAACAAGGGCGTCCAGATGCTGCTCGATGCCGTACTCGAGTACCTGCCCGCGCCCAGCGACGTCGAGGCCATCCAGGGCCACCTGCCCGACACCGAGGAGCCCGCCAGCCGCGCCCCGCGCGACGACGAACCCTTCGCCGCCCTGGCCTTCAAGGTCATGCGCGACCCCCGCGGCGTCGACAAGCTCACCTACATCCGTGTCTACTCCGGTGTTCTGAAGGCCGGCTCCTATGCGTTCAACTCGACGTCGGACTCCAACGAGCGCATCGGCCGCCTCTACATCATGCACGCGATCAACCGCGAGGCGACCGACGAGGCCCGCACGGGCGACATCGTCGCGCTCGTCGGCATGAAGAACGTCCGCACCGGCGACACGCTGTGCGATCCCGACCACCCGATCCAGCTCGAGTCGATGACCTTCCCCGAGCCGGTTATCTCGATCGCCGTCGAGCCCAAGAGCAAGGGCGACCTGGAGAAGATGTCCACGGCGCTGGCCAAGCTGGCCGAGGAGGACCCGACCTTCCGCGTCCAACTCGACCGCGAGACCGCGCAGACCATCCTGCACGGCATGGGCGAGTTGCACCTCGAGATCCTTGTCGACCGCATGAAGCGCGAGTTCAAGGTCGAGGCCAACGTCGGCCGGCCGCAGGTGGCGTACCGCGAGACGATCACGCGCTCGGCCGAGCAGCAGACGCGCTTCGCCCGCCAGTCGGGCGGCCGCGGCCAGTTCGCCGAAGTCCGCATCCGCATCGAGCCCAACGACCCCGGCCACGGCTTCACGTTCAAGAACGAGATCGTGGGCGGCGTGATCCCCAAGGAGTTCATCCCGGCCGTCGAGCAGGGCATCATCGAGGCCATGCAGAACGGCGTGCTCGCCGGCTACCCGGTCGTCGATATCCGCGCCGCGCTCTACGACGGCAGCTACCACGACGTGGACTCGTCCGAAATGGCCTTCCGGATCGCCGGGTCGATGGCCTTCAAGGACGCCTGCCGGCGCGCCGGCATGATCCTGCTCGAGCCCATGATGGCCCTCGAGGTCACCACGCCGCCCGACTATCAGGGCGACGTCATCGGCAACCTGAACCAGCGCCGCGCCAAGATCGAGGAGATCCGCCCCCGTGGCCACCTCGGCACGATCAAGGCCTTGGCCCCGCTGGCCGAGATGTTCGGCTATGCCACCGACATCCGCAACATCTCCTCCGGTCGCGCCACCTTCGCCATGCAGTTCAGCCACTACGAGCCCGTGCCCAACTACGTGGCCGAAGGCATCGTGGGCGCCCGCACCGGCCAGAAGCCCGCGCGCTGACAGCGACCCGGTCTCGTGCAATCCAGTGGCCCGGCCCCGATCCCGAAGATCGGTGCCGGGCCGCTTCCTTTTTGACACCCAATCTTGCTAACAGTCATAAGGTAACAGGCAGGAACCGCCCCGGAGAAAGCCCCGATGACCGAGTCCGCGCCCGAAAAGCCCCGCCGCGTGACAACCCTGCGCATCCTTGCCAGCAGCATCATCCTGCTCGCCCTGATGATCTTCTGGGGTATGCTGGCAGGCGGCCGCATTCAGGCCCAGGAGGTCGTCAGTTCCTCGATGGAACCGACCATCATGAAGGGCGACCGTATCCTGATCCGGACGTTGAAGACAGACGCGGGACTCGAACGCGGCGACATCGTCATGGTCAATCCGCGCCAAGCCGACGAACTGCCCTTCCTCAAGCGCATCGTCGCCGTGCCCGGTGATCGCGTCGCGTGGATCGACCACGCGATTCTGGTCAACGAGGAGCCGACAGCCGAGCGCTTCCGCGCCGCCGGCGCCCAGGTCCTGCGCGCCTACCTTCAGACGCAACTCGGCGAGGACGAGTACTTCCTGGTCGGCGACAACTCGGCCAACAGTTTCGACTCGACCAACTTCGGCGCGATCCGCCGCGACGAAATCGTCGGCCGGGCGTTCTACCGCTACGCGCCGCGCATCCGGCTGGGGTCGCTCAAGGGGAAGTAGGAGTTCACCCCGCCAGCACAAACACGGCGACGATGCTGACGACACCGACGGCCGAGCCTGCCAGCAGCAGCATGCCCGCGCGGCAGGGGCTCAGGCGCCAGCGCTCGGCAACGCGCAGGCGATCGCACGCAAACGCCAGGACGATGAAGAGGACGAGCAGCACCAGCGTCTGGCCGCGCCAGTGATGGCCGGCCAACGCCGCGAAGGCGGCCTTGATCGGCGCGATCAGGTCCTTGGCCACGGTCAGCAATCCGGCCAGCGCAGCCGTGACCGCGCCGGCCACCACCACCCCACCGGGCCACGAAGCCAGCACCTGCGTGTCGCACGCCTTGTCGCTCATACCGTCGCCTCCGGCATCGAGAGTCGAATCGCCAGACTGACGAAGGCACCGAGCGCCTCCATCGACAACCCAATCAGCGCAACCACCACGCACGCCAGCGCCGCCATCCGTCGCGCCTGCGGCGAGCCCAGTCGCCGCGCCTCGCCGACGACCGTCGGCAGCACGCTCGACACCATCAGCCCCACCAGAAAGGCGTGCTCCTTGATCTCCATCACCACGTTGTGGGCCCACGGCATCGGGCCGGCCTTGATCAGCGCCTTCGGTTCGTTGTAGCCTGTCAGGTACCACCAGATGCCGGCGAAGGCCGTGATCCAGAACAGCGTCAGGATCGTCCAAGCCAGGACGGACTCCGGCCGCCCAGTGTCGCGCGACCGCAACAGGACGGCCGCCAATGCCACCGCCAGCAACGTCCCAACACCACCGGTGACCGCGTGCAGAAAGACCAGATACTCGCTCATCAGGAATGGACTCCGGGTCCGGACGTAGAGGAGAAGAACCGGGCAGAACACGACCCGGCGGTGCAAGCGAGGAACGCTCCAGAGGGAGTCCCGAAATGGCCAACTTGTCGCTGCAGCTCGAGCTGGACGGACACCGAAGCGAGTGGGCTCCGGGCGAACGGCTGACCGGCACGGCGCGCATCACCGCCGACGAGGACTGGGAGGCACGCCACATCGAGGTTGAACTGGGCTGGGAGACGCAGGGGGCCGGCGACAAGGACTCCGATGCGGTCGAGATGATCTCGCTGGCCGAAAAGGGGGAGTCGATCCCCGCCCGGTTCGAGCGGGCCTTCGCGCTGCCTGTCCCCGCCATGCCGCGAACCTATCAGGGGCGGCACTTGCAGATTCATTGGTCGGTGATCCTGCGGGCCCGTGCGCGGCGGGGGGCGGAGGTGGAAGTGGAGCTGCCGGTGGTGGTGAAACCGGGGGTGGCGGCGGCGGTCCCGACGGGGCCGGTGGCGGTACCAGACCTGCCTCCGCCGGAGTAGTAGGCGACAATCTGGACCTCTTGTGAAAGAAATCGGGAATTCGGACAC
This sequence comes from Candidatus Sumerlaeia bacterium, assembly GCA_019634695.1. Classification (GTDB taxonomy): domain Bacteria; phylum Sumerlaeota; class Sumerlaeia; order SLMS01; family JAHLLQ01; genus JAHCAW01. The sequence continues at coordinate 82,713 of JAHCAW010000006.1, read as the reverse complement.
CGTTCCTCTTGACTCCGGCGCGTCGTGGTGTGTCTGGTGACGCCGTCGCCATGATGGGAATAAGCGGATGTCCATTGTCCTCATCGGCTTCACCCACAAGCAGGCCCCCTTCGAACTGTTGGGGCGCATCGCCCTGACCCGTGACGCCTTGGAGGCCTTCCTGCCGGCCGCCCTGTCCGGCTCGCCGCTGACCGAACTGGTCGGCGTGGCGACCTGCAACCGAACCGAATTCTACTGTCATGCCGAGTCGGCCAAGGCGGCCACGGCCTACCTGCTGGAGACCTTCGCGCGCGCGCGCGGGCTTGAGCCGGCCGATCTGGCCCCCTTCTGCCTGATGCTGCACGACCGCGAGGCGGAGCAGCACCTGCTGGCCGTGGCCTGCGGGATCGATTCGCTGGTCGTGGGCGAGCTGGAGATTCTGGGTCAGGTGCGCACGGCGCTGGACACGGCGCGTGGGTGCCGAACGGTCGGCCCGGTCCTCGAACGCCTCTTCACGAGCGCGATCCGCACCGGGCGCCGCGCGCGGGCCCAGACGCAGATCAGCCGCGGCAACCTGTCGGTCGCCACCGCAGCCGTCGCCCAGTTGCAGGTCCAGTTCCCCGACCTTGCCGACCGCGCCGCCCTGATCATCGGCACCGGCGCGATGGGCGAGCAGACGCTCAAGGCGTTGGCCGCCCGCGGCGTCCGCGCCATGATGCTGACCAATCGCACCGGCGAGCGCGCCCGTACCCTGGCCGAGTCGATGGGCTGCACGCCCATCCCGATGGAATCCATCGTCGATGCCGTCACGCGGGCGGACATCATCGTCTGCGCAACCGGCGCGCCGCACCTGATCGTGACGGGCGACATGGCGCGCAAGGCGGCCGCCGCCGACCCGCGCCCGCGCGTCTATGTCGATCTGTCCGTGCCACCCAACATCGACACGGCAGTTCGCACGATCGAGGGCGCCAGCCTGCTGACGCTCGACGGTCTTCAGGCCATCGCCGACGAGAACTCCGAGCGCCGCCGCGAGGAGGTCTCCCGCGTCGAGGTGCTGATCGCGGCCGAGCTCGATCGCCTCGAGCACTGGCGCGGTTCGCTGCCGGCCGAGGAACTGGTCGCCGAGTTCCGCCGCGAGATGGAAGCCATCCGCCGCCAGCATCTCGACCGCTACGGCCGGCGCTTCGACGAGCGCCATCGCTGCGAGCTCGACAAGTTCACGCACAGCCTCGTCGATGCGTTGCTGCATCGCATCACCGAGCATCTGGCAGAATTGCGCGCCGACCAACCCGAGGGCGCGAGCGAACTCGAACTGGCCGAGAAGATTCTGGGCCTCGAGAAGCTCCACGCCCCCGCGACGCACCAATGATCGTCCGCATCGGCAGCCGCGGCAGTCAGCTCGCGCTGACGCAGAGTCGCACGGTCGCCGAGGCCCTGCGTCGCGCGCATCCCGGACTCGAGACCGACATCACCATCATCCAGACGCAGGGCGACCGGGTGCTCGACGCCTCGCTGGCGGCTATCGGCGGCAAGGGCGTCTTCACGCGCGAGATCGAGCATGCCCTGCTCGACGGGCGCATCGACCTGGCAGTGCACAGCCTGAAGGATCTGCCGACGGCGCAGCCGCCCGGCCTGGCGCTGGGCGCCACGCCGCCGCGCGTGTCGTGGCGCGACGTGCTGGTGGCGCCGCGACCGTTGAGCCTCGAGCAGCTCGAAGCCGGCACGGTGATCGGCACGTCGAGCCTGCGCCGGGCCGCGCAGTTGCGCGCGCGCTTCCCGCACCTTGAGGTGCGCGACATTCGCGGCAACGTGCCGACGCGCGTGCGCAAGATGCTCGACGGCCAGTTCGCGGCGATCGTGCTGGCCGAGGCGGGCCTGTCGCGGCTGGGGCTCGAGCCGCCGTATGTCTGCGCGCTGGATTCGGCGTGGATGCTTCCGGCTCCCGGACAGGGAGCGCTTGGGTTGCAGATTCGCGCGGCGGACGAGCGGATGGCCACGTTGCTGGCGGCGCTCGACGATGCGACGACGCGGGCCTGCGTGACAGCCGAGCGCACGTTGCTCGATCGGCTTGGCGGCGGATGCCAGGTGCCACTCGGTGCGCTTGCGGAAAGACTCGAGGACGGACGCCTGCGATTGCGCGGGCGCGTGCTGGCGGCCGATGCGAGCGTGGTGCTGGAGTGCGATTTGACCGGTGCGTTCGACGCGCCGGAGGAACTCGGCGCGCGCGCGGCCGAGGACCTTCACGCGCGCGGCGCGGTCGAGTTGATCGCGTGTGCGAGCAGGCCGCCTGCCGCGGCATCCGACGACCAACCGACGTCCGAGGCACGCGAGCGCCGCGTGGTCGTCACGCGCGACGAGGACGCCGACGGCCCGCTGAGCCGCGAGTTGCGCGCGTGCGGCCTGACGCCGGTGTGCCTGCCACTCGTGCGCACGCGGGTGCTGGCGAATCCGTCGCCCTTCGCGGCAATCGCCGGCGCCGCGCCCTTTGCGTGGACGCTGGTGACGAGCGCCATGGCGGTCGAGGCGTTGCGTGCCGCGCCGGAGGCCGCGCGCGACTGCCTGCGCACAACACGCTGGGCGTGCGTCGGGGCCGGCACGGCGGAAGCCCTGCGCGCGCTGGGACACGAGGCCGACCTGATTGGCACGGCGGGACGCGAGGAGTTGCTGGCCGCGCTGGCGCAGGCATGGCCAGCCGGCGAACGCGCCGGGGCGCGCGTGCTCGTGCTGCGTGGGACGCTGGCGCCGACCCGGTTGGCGGATCAGACGCGCGCGTGGGGATGCGACGTCGTGGATCTGGTGGTGTACGAGACCGTGCTGCTCGCGGAGAACGCCGGGCTGCTGGCGCAGTTGCTGCGCGGGGGCGCCTGCCAGGCGGTCGCGTTTTGCAGTCCGTCGGCGGTCGATTCGTTCGCCGCCTGCGCGGGCGACCTTGCGCACGGCGTGGTGCTGGGCTCGATCGGGGCGACGACTTCGCGGCAGATCGAGCAGGCTGGGCTTGGCCCGGTGGTCGAGGCGCCCGAGGCTTCCTTCGCGTCGCTGGCCCGCCGCCTGGCCGAGGCGCTGGTCTGACACCCTTTCCGGAGTTTTCCACCATGGCTTCTGTCGATCGCAGCGAGCAGTTGTTTGCCCGCGCCCGCCACCTGCTTCCCGGCGGCGTGAACTCGCCCGTGCGCGCCTTTCTGGCCGTCGGCGGCACGCCACGGTTCATCGCGCGCGCCGAGGGCGCGTACCTGTGGGACGAGGACGGCACCCGCTTCATCGACTGCTACAACTCCTGGGGGCCGATGATTCTGGGCTATGGGCATCCGGCGGTCGTCGAGGGGGTGCGCGCACAGGCCGGGCGGGGCATGAGCTACGGCGCACCGACGGCGCTTGAGGTCGAGATGGCCGAGCTGCTGGTCGAGCTGGTGCCGTCGCTCGAGATGGTGCGGATGGTGAACTCGGGCACCGAGGCGTGCATGAGCGCGATTCGCCTGGCGCGGGCGGCAACCGGGCGCGAGCTGATCGTGAAGTTCGAGGGCTGCTATCACGGGCACGGCGACGCGTTCCTGAGCAAGGCGGGTTCGGGCGCGGCGACGCTGGGTCAACCGACCAGTCCCGGCGTGCCGGAAGGCGCGGCGCGCGGAACGTTGAACGCGACGTACAACGACCTTGCCAGCGTCGAGGCGCTGTTCACCGCGCATCCGGGTCGCATCGCGGCGATCATCGTCGAGCCGGTCGCCGGCAACATGGGCTGTGTCCTGCCGGAGCCCGGTTTCCTTGAGGGCCTGCGCCGGCTGTGCGACGTGCACGGCGCGCTGCTGATCTTCGACGAGGTGATGACCGGATTCCGCCTCGGGCTCGGCGGCGCGCAGGCGCTGTTCAACATCCGGCCCGACCTGACGACGCTCGGCAAGGTGATCGGCGGCGGGCTGCCGGTCGGCGCCTATGGCGGGCGACGCGACCTGATGGAGAAGGTTTCGCCGGCGGGCCCGATGTACCAGGCGGGTACGCTGTCGGGCAATCCGCTCGGGATGGCAGCGGGGCTGGCGACGCTGCGCGAACTCGTCGCGCAGCCCGAACTGTACGAACAACTGGACCGCCGGACGAGTGCTCTGCGGGCGACCATCGACGCGCACGCCAAGGCGCAGGACCTGCCGATCGTCACCGCCCAGGCCGGCAGCATGCTGACGGTCTTCTTCACGCGCGAGCCGGTGCGGAGCTGGAAGCAGGCGGCAACGTGCGACACGAAGGCTTTCGGGCGCTTCTTCCATGCGATGCTCGAAGAGGGCTGTCACCTGCCGCCGGCGCAGTACGAGGCGTGGTTCTTCGGGGCGGCACACTCGGAGACGGACTTTGCGCATCTGGGTGCGGCATGCTGCCGGGCGATGGACCGCGCGCTGGCGGGCTGACCACCAAGAGATTCCGCGAAGCGCAACAAGGGCCGCTGCTTGCCCCGGCAGACTCGCCGGGTGCAGAGTCGTTGTCGTCGGGACAGTTCCGGCAGCAGGCGAGCGGGAGCACCGCGCATGAATCCCAAGATGATCGTGATCGCGCTGGGCGGAAACGCCATTTCGGTCAAGGGCGAGGAAGGCAACATCGGCCAGCAGTTTGCGCGCACGCAGGTATCCACGCGCCACCTCGTCGAGCTGATCGTGCGCGGCCACGAGATCATGGTGACGCACGGCAATGGGCCGCAGGTGGGCAGCATCCTGCGGCGCGTCGAGCTGTCCGCCTGCGAAGTGTACCCAATTCCGCTGCACCTGTGCGTGGCCGACACGCAGGCCGGCATGGGCTTCATGATCGCCCAATGCCTGAACAATGAGCTGCGCCATCGCGGACGGGCCGACATCACCGCCAGCGCCATCGTCACCAACGTCGAAGTGGACCCCGACGATCCGGCCTTCAAGAATCCCACGAAGCCCGTCGGCACGTACCTCAAGAAAGCGCAAGCCATGCTGCTGAAGGAGAAGTACGGCTGGCCGCTGCGCGAGTTCGACAACGAGGAGTTCCGCATCGTCGTGCCGTCGCCGCTGCCCAAGCGCATCATGCAGATCGACATGATCCGCCGGCTGGCGGACGAGAGCGAGCTGCTGGTCTGCTGCGGCGGCGGCGGCATCCCGGTATGCCAGGATGCAAACGGCGACTTTATCGGCGTGGACGCGGTGATCGGTAAGGATCGCACGTCGGCCCTGCTGGCGATCGAGCTCGGCGTCGGCCGGCTGGTGATTGCCACGGGCGTCGAGAAGGTGATGGTGGATTATCGGACGCCGAACGCACGCGCGCTCGACAGTCTGACGATCGCCGAGGCGCGGCGCCTGCTGGCCGAGGGGCAATTCCCCGAGGGCACCATGGGCCCGAAGATTGAGGCGGCACTCGACTTCGTCGAGAACTCTCCCCACGCGAGCCCGCATGCAATCATCACGGACCTTGAGCACATCGCCGACGCGCTCGACGGCAAGACCGGCACGCACCTGACCCGAAACTGAGTCGAGTCCTCATCGACGGCCGAGCAAGCGGGCGAGCCAACCGCGCGGGGCAGGAGGCGCGGGAGCCGGCCGGAAGGGGGGCTTGTCGAAGCCCTCGGCGGCCGGATGCGGCGGCTGGTCGTGACAGGTGCGCCGACGTCCGCAGCAGCCGGCCTGTTGCGGTGCGCCCACCGCACACCCCTTGCACAGCGCCTTGCCGCACAGCGGGCACATCACCATCTCGGTGAAGTTGTCGATCCGCCCACACAGGCACATGACGTCGCGCACGGTCATGCCCGGCACAATGCGCGGGACACGGTATCGCGTCAAGCCCCCGCCCGCGCATTGCCGATTGCCCGGCAATCCCGTGCGGCGTCAAACCTCCTGCATCGAAAGGCCGCCGATGCCCGACACCCCCGCCAGCAAGTCCGCCGAGCGCCTTGTCGGCGGCGTGTGCCTTGCCGCACTCGCGGTGCTCTTCGTCGTGCGCGTCAACCGGCTGGAGTCCTTCTGGCTCGACGAGATCTTCACGGCGATCGTCGTCGCGAAGCCGCTTGATGGCATCCTCGAGGCGGTCCGCGTCGATGCGCATCCGCCGGGGTACTATGCGCTGCTGCGGACGTGGCGCGAGGGGCTGCGTGCACTGGGCATCGAGCCCGGGATCGCGCTGCTGCGCGCGTTCAATGCGCCGTTCGTGCTGCTGATGGGCGTGGCGGGATGGTGTCTCGGGCGGCGGTTCCTGGGGGCGTGGGCCGGCATCGGCGCGACGGTGTGCCTCCTCTTCGGCGCGCAGGTGGTCTACATTGCCGGCGACATGCGGCATTATGCGGTGCTGACGGCGGCGACGCTGGCGTGCTGGCTGTTGATGCTCGAACTCTTCCGCGAGCCGACGCTCGCGCCGCGGCGGCGAATGCTGCTGTGGAGCGGTGTGTGGGCTCTCGAGACGCTCGTGTTGTGGACCCATCTGCTGGGCGGCCTGTTCCTCGGCTTCCTCGGACTCGCCTGGCTGGTGCTCGTGGCGCTGCGGCGCGAGCACCGCGGCGCCTTCCTGCGCGAAGGCGCCCTGGCCCATGCGGCCGCGCTGCTGGCATTCGCGCCATGGCTGCCCGCGCTGGTGCGCAATCTGGGCTACGCCCGCGAGGTCGGCACGCAGTGGATCGCGGACCCGACCGTCGCCGACCTGCTTCTGGCGCTGGTCTACTGGCCCGTGTTCGGCCGCAAGACACCGAGCGTCGCCGATGCGTGGGGCGAACTGGTCATCGGCGCGGCGACGCTGGCGATTCCATTGGCGCTTGCCGTGGCGGCGTGGCGCACGCGCCGGCCGCGCCCGGCCGATCCGTTCCTGCTGGTGGTGGCCGGAACGGGCATCCTTGCCACAATCGCCTTTGTCGGTTTCCTGTGGGGAGTGTCGCGGATGGGTTGGATGCAATTGTTTGAGGGTCGCCGGTATCCGGTGATTGCGCTGGGTCCCTGGCTGTTCGGGCTGACGGCGTTGGGCGTGTGGGCGCTGGACCGACTCGGGCGCGAGCGCCCCTGGATTCTGATCGTGCTGGCTCCGTGGGTGCTCGGGGCTGTGGCGGGAAACATGGAGACGTTGGTGCACCGCGAGCACGAGACGCTGATGGCCAGCTCGCGCGCGCTGAACAAGGAACTTGCCGGTCGATTCGAGCGCGTCTACTTCACGCCCGAGGAACTGCTGCCGCTCTATCGCCCCTTTCTGCCCGGCGTGACGCTCGAGCCCGTCGGCGCACTCGTGGCGCTGCCGGAGACCGAACGCGACGCCGTCATTCTGCGCGTGCCGGCATGGGAGGCCCATCACGCGCCGGACGCCTGGACGTGGCGCTCGGCATGGTCGCGTGGTGAGCTGGCGCAGGGCACGGACGTGTCCAACGTGCCGCCCTTCGTGCGGGTGTGGCCGGACTACTACGTCGTTCACCTGATCGGCGCGCGGCATGAGATCCTGCGCGCGGCAGCGCACACCGATCCCGTTCGCGCGTTTGGTGATTTCCCGCCCGGGACCGTCGCCGTGGCGGCCCCGGAGAGACAGCGCCGCGCCGACGGCTGGGCCCCGGCGTCGATAGCGCCCGACGGCACCACCCGCCGACGCACCGAACGCGCCGAGGCCATCGCCCTCTTCGATGCACCCATCCCGCCGGGCACCTGTCGCCTGCATCTCGCGGGCATCAACCTGCCCTATCCCGAACCGGACGAAGTGCTGCGCCTCGCGTTCGAGGGAGAGAACGGCAGCATCGAACTCCACCCGCCGAATGGGCGTTTCGAGACGACCGTCGATATCGTGGTTGAACGCCTGCTGACCACGCCTCGCCTGCGCCTCGAGCGCCGCCTCTGGCGGCCGGCCGATCACGTGCCAGGCGAAACCGACACGCGGCTGCAGGGATTCACGGTGGAGCGACTGTTTGCTGTGCCCAACGAACCCTGAATTCCAAGCAGATCCTATACCTGCCGACCGGAATCCTTCCAGACGTTCCGTGTCCGTCCGTGAAGGTCCGTGCGTTCCCTCATACGAATTCGGAGGATTGCCGGCAGTCCACGGACGGGCAGCCCGCCGAGGATCCGCAACGTCCCGTCCGTGCCGCTCGTTCCTGTCCCGACGCCTCGATTCTTCCAGGCTACCCGAAGAGCAAATGCTGCAACGGGGCATTGTCGAAACGAACAACCCCAACGGGGTTGCATCTCAAAGCCCGGGGTTGCGAGGAACGAGCTACCCCGGGTAACGCGCGCATTCGCCTCAACCCCAAAGGGGTTGCGGCAAGAGAGCAGAGCCGGCCAGACGGGCGGCAGATGCTCCGAACCACTCGCCCAATCGGCAGCGATGCGCGCGAATCGGTCGGCTATCGGACGTTGACGCAACCCCGTTGGGGTTGTAATGGATATTACCTCTTTCCCGGGGTAGCCTCGTTCCTCGGCAACCCCGGGCTAATGGACGGAACTCCTTCGGAGTTCTCCGGACCGGAGAGTCTGCGTCGCTATCTTTGCGAACCCGTATCAGGCGCCGTCCTCCGGCTTGTCCTCGCCGGCCAGTTGGTATTCCTCGAGTTTCCGATAGAGCGTCTTGCGGCCGACGCCAAGCACGCGGGCGGCGCGCGCCTTGTTGCCGCCCAACTCGGCGAGCGTCGCGCGGATCAGTTCGCGCTCGGCGTCGCGCATCGTCATGCCGACCTTGAGGCGCAGGTGCTGGCCTGTATCCGGATCGGTCGCCACTTCGTTGGGCAGGTGGCGCGGCTGGATCTCCTTGCCGGTCGTCAGGATGGAGATGCTCTCCATCATCGTGCGCAACTGGCGCACATTGCCGGGCCAGGAGTAGTTCTGCAGGAGCTGCAACGCCTTGGGGGCGATCGTCAGGGTGCGGCCGTGTTCGCGATTGAACTGCTGGAGGAAGTGGTGGACGAGCAGGGGGATGTCGTCCTGGCGGTCGCGCAGCGGGGGCAGGTCGATCTTCACGACGTTGAGCCGGTAGTAGAGGTCCTCGCGGAAGCGTCCCGCATCGACCTCCTTCTTGAGGTCGCGGTTCGTGGCGGCGACGACGCGCACGTCGACCTTGATGGGGCGGATGCCGCCGACGCGCTCGAACTCCTGCTCCTGCAGGATGCGCAGCAGCTTGACCTGGAACTCGGGGCTCGTCTCGCCGATCTCGTCGAGGAAGATGGTGCCCTTGTCTGCGGTCTCGAAGCGGCCGGCGCGCTGGGCGTGCGCGCCCGTGAACGAGCCCTTCTCGTGGCCGAACAGCTCGCTCTCGAGCAGCGACTGGCTGAGCGCGCCGCAGTTCACGGCCACGAACGGACGCTTGCGGCGCGGGCTGTTGTAGTGAATCGCCCGCGCGACCAGTTCCTTGCCCGTCCCCGTCTCGCCCTGCACCAGCACGCTCGCCTTCGTCGGCGCCACCTGCCGCACGACCTGGAACAGGCGCTGCATCGCCGCCGAGTTGCCGATGATGTTCTCGAAGCCGTAGCGCTCGTTGACCTCGGCGCGCAGCCGCTCGTTCTCCTGCTTCAGCTCGCGCGCCTCGAAGACGCGCCGCACCAGCAGGTTCAGCTCCTCCAGGTTCACCGGCTTCATCAGGTAGTCGAAGGCGCCGACCTTCATGGCCTCGACCGCGGTCTCGACGGTGCCGTGGCCGGTGAGCATGACGAACTCGGTGGCGGGGTGTTCTTCGCGGACGTGCTGGAGCAGCTCCATGCCGTCCATGCGGGGCATGCGCAGGTCGGAGAGGACGAGGTCGACGGGCTGTTCGCCGAGGGCGAGCAGGGCCTGCTCGCCGTCGGCGGCGAGCAGGATGTCGGCCGCCTGGGATTCGAGGGCCCAGCGCAGGCCCTCGCGGGTATTCTTTTCGTCATCGACGATGAGGATTTTTCGCGTCATTTGGACACACTCTTCCCCTCGGGGTATCACAACGGGGCACGTGGCGCAGATTGCGCCACGTCTGACGGGGAGTCGAGGCATTTCGCGGGCCGGGCTTCCGGCGTTGACCCGGGTCGGCGGGCTTGGGCAGCGTCGCCTCCCCGCCGCGGGGGGAATCCTGCGGCCAACTCGGCGGTCGGTCCCGGCGTTGCCGGACGGGCGCCCACGGAGAAACGAGCCATGGTGACCACGGAGCGGAAGGTGAACTTCAGCGCCGGGCCGGCGGTGCTGCCGGTCGAGGTGCTCGAGGAGGCGCGCGAGAACCTGCTGTCGCTGGGCAACTCGGGCGTGGGCGTGATGGAGCACTCGCACCGCGGCAAGGAGTTCGTCGCGGTGCTGGCCGAGGCCGAATCCGGCTGCCGCGAACTGCTCGGACTGGGCGACGACTGGGCGGTGCTGTTCCTGTCGGGCGGCGCCAGCAGCCAGTTCTTCATGGTGCCGATGAACTTCCTGGCCGGCGGCGTGGCGAACTACCTCGACACCGGCGTCTGGTCGTCGAAGGCCATCAAGGAAGCGAACGCCTTCGGTCAGGCGCACGTGGCGGCCAGCGGCAAGGCGGGGAAGTACGCGGCGATCCCGACGACGGCGGACTACAAGCCGGGCGCGCGCTACACGCACTTCACCTCGAACAACACGATCTACGGAACGCAGTGGAAGAGCGAGCCGGTGGTGGATTCGCCGCTGGTCTGCGACGCGAGCTCGGACATGCTCTCGCGTCCGATCGACGTCAGCCGCTACGCGCTGATCTACGCGGGCGCGCAGAAGAACCTCGGCCCGGCGGGCGTGACGCTGGTCGTGGCGCGCAAGGACTTCATCGCCTCGGGCGCCAGCAACATCCCCCCGATGTTGCAGTACCGCACGCACCTTGAACACGAGAGCTGCTACAACACGCCGCCGTGCTTCGCGATCTACGTGATGTCGCTGGTGTTCAAGTGGCTGAAGAACCAGGGCGGCCCTGTCGGGATCGCGCGGTACAACGAGAAGAAGGCGGCGGTGCTGTACGACTGCCTGGACTCGAGCGCGTTCTGGACGACGCCGGCGGAGAAGGCGAGCCGGTCGCTGATGAACGTGGTCTGGCGGCTGCCGAGCGAGGAGCTCGAGGCCAAGTTCGTCTCCGAGGCGTCGAAGGCGGGCTTCTCGGGACTGAAGGGCCATCGCAACGTCGGCGGCATCCGCGCGAGCATCTACAACGCGATGCCGATCGAGGGCGTGCAGGGGCTTGTGGAATTCATGAAGGACTTCGAGCGCCGCAACGGGTAAGGGGCGCGTGGTTCGTGGTTCGTGGTTAAGAAGAGTGCGGCCCCTTGCCGGGGCCGCATTCTTCTTTTCGACAGGTCCGTGTTACGGCAGGATCGGTTTCAGGGCATCCATGCCGCGTGCGTCGGCCCAATCGCCGAAGCTCTGGCCGGCGGCGCGTTCGCGTCGCCATGCGGCGAGCAACGCTGCGATCGTCTCGGGCATGCGGTCGCCTTCGACGTTCTCGGCCAGCAGGCTGTTCATGCGCGCACCCAAGCGGTCGCCGCCGACGTAGAGGTTGTACTTGCCGGGTCCGCGGCCAACGATGCCGATCTCGCTGGTCTCGGGGCGCGCGCAACTGTTGGGGCAACCGGTCATGCGGATGACGACGTCGTCCTCGGCGTGGCCCAGGGCGACGAGGCGTTCCATCAGGCGGGGCATCTCGCGTTCGGCCTCGGCGAGCGCCAGTCCGCAGAGCGGCAGCGCGGGGCAGGCCATTTCGTGGCGACGGATCGGTTCGATGGTGCGATCGGTCGGGATGCCGTGCTCGTCGAGCAGTGCCTGGACGGCGGCGACGTGCTCGTCGGCGATGTCGGCCAGGATAATGTTGTGGTGGCCGGTCAGGCGGATGGAGGGCCGGTAGGTCTCGACGATGCGGCGCAGGCCGGTGCGGAAGCGCGCGCCCCCCTCGAAGTCGCGGATGCGGCCGTTCTCGACCCACGCGCCGACGTAGTTGAGGCCGGGCTGGGCCTGCTTGTGCCAGCCGAGGTGATCGGGCTGGTCGAGCGGGCGGCGCCCGCTCGGCGGCGGCAACGCGATGCCGGCGTGCTTGGCAACGCTGGCGCGGATGGCGTCGATGCCGAGACGGTCGACCGTGTACTTCAGGCGCGCCTGGTGGCGTTGCTCGCGGTTGCCGAGGTCGCGCTGCGTCTTGACGATGCCTTCGACGACGGCCAGCAGATCCTTCTCGCCGACGCAGGTGAGCGGCGTACCGAGCCGCGGGTAGGTCTCCGCCTTGCCGTGGCCATAACCGAGTCCGCCACCGACGAGCACCTCGTAGGCCGTCACGCGTCCGCCTTCCGTCAGCGCCACGATGCCCACGTCCTGCGTGTAGACGTCGATCGAGTTGTCCGAGTCGAGCGCGATGCCGATCTTGAACTTCCGCGGCAGGTACTGCTTGCCGTAGATCGGCTCCTCGACCGGCTTGGACGGACCCTTCTGCTTGTAGCGGATGCTGCCGTCCGGCGCGATGTCCACCTTCTCGTCGTCGAGCCAGATGTCGTAGTAGGAACCGGACTGGGCCAGGAAGTGGGTGCTGATGCGCTCGGCCAGGGCCAGCAGGTCCACGCCGCAGTTGGCGCTTGTCGGGTCGATGTCGACGACCGGGCTGCACATGACGTTGCGCACGACGTCGCCGCAGGCGCCCTGGGTGGTCAGGTGCTGCAAGTGATTGAGATCGTGGATCAGGGCGCGGATGTTCTTCTTCAGGACACCGTGGAACTGGAAGCCCTGGCGCGAGGTGATGCGCAGGTCGCCCTGGCCGTAGGTGTCGGACAGGTCGTCGCACAGCAGGTACTGCGCGGCGGTCATGCGTCCGCCGGGAGTCTTGGTGCGGACCATGAGCTTGTAGTCCTTGTCGAGGCCGGCTTTGCGGCGCTCGCGCCGGGCGTCCCGGTCGTCCTGCTGATAGCTGCCATGGTGCTTGAGGAGCTGGATCTCGTCCTCGCTGAAGTGGTCGCTGTCGCTCTCGAGACTCTCCTGCAGGGTGCCGTAAAGGCCCTGGCTGGCGATCTTGAGGTGCTCGACCTTGCTGAGGTTCGGGGCGTCGTTGCCGGTGCCTGCGTCCGACATGGGGGGCTCCTTGGAGGGTGTGGCGCGGTGGAGTTGGGCCACTGAGGGGGTGCGGTGCAATTCCTGGTCCGGGCGTGGGGTTCAGCCCTTGGCGCGGAACTCCTCGAGGGCGGCGCGAAGGCGGTCGGCACCCTCGTCGAGTTCCTCGCGGGTGGTCGTCAGCGGCGGCAGAAAGCGCAGGACGCGATCCGCCGTGCAGTTGATCAGCAGGCCGCGGCGGCGCGCCAGTGCGACGACATCGGCACCCGGACGCGTCAGCACCATCCCGATCATCAGGCCGAGGCCCCGGATGGTATCGACGAGATCCGGCATGTCACGCTGGATCGCTCCCAGCCGGCCCCAGAAGTGACAGCCCTTCTCGCCCACTTCGGTCAGGAAGGACGGGTCGAACACGACGTCGCACACGGCGAGCCCGGCCGCACAGGCCACCGGGTTGCCGCCGAACGTCGAGCCGTGGCTGCCGGGCTGAAGCACATCGACGGCCTTCTCCCCCACCAGCAACGCCCCGAGCGGCAGCCCGCCGCCCAGCGCCTTGGCCGCCAGCACCACGTCCGGCGCGACGCCGGCCCCCTGGTACGCGAAGCCATACCCGCAGCGGCCCATGCCGCACTGAATCTCGTCGAAAACCAGCAACGCGTCCGCGGCGTCGCAGCGCGTGCGCAGCCCCCGCAGGAAGTCGGCGGTGGCCGGGTGAATGCCGCCCTCGCCCTGCACCGTCTCGACGAGCACCCCGCACACATCGTCGCCCCAGACGGCATCGACGCTTTCCAGATCGTTGACCGTGGCGAAACGAATCCCGGGCACCAGCGGGCCGAAGCCCTCGCGCACCTTGGGATTCCACGTCGCACTCATCGAGCCGTAGGTGCGGCCATGGAAGGAGGAGGCGAAGGCGATGATGGTGTCGTGGCCCGGTCCGCGAACGTCGCGCGCGCGGCGGCGGGCCAGCTTCATCGCCGCCTCGGTGACCTCAGTGCCGCTGTTGCCGAAGAAGGCGCGGCTCATGCCGGACTGGCGACAGAGGCGGTCGGCCAGACGGACCTGGGGCTCGATGAGATACAGGTTCGAACAATGAATGAGCGCGCCGGCCTGCGCGGCGATGGCGGCGGTGACGGCCGGATGGCAGTGGCCGACGTTGTTCACGCCGATGCCGGCGAGGAAGTCGAGGTACTCGCGACCGTCGGCGTCCCAGACGCGCGAGCCGGCCCCGCGCACCATGGCGACGTCGCGCGCGCCGTAGTTGGGCAGGCAGGCCCCGCGGGCCAGGTCGGAGAGTTGGCTGTTCGAGGCGCCGGGGGTCATTTCCGCTCCTTGCCGCGTTGCGTTGCGGCGGAGGCGCTTGTGGCACGGCGGCGCGCGGCGACGCAAACGGGAAGCGCTACTCGAGGCCCTCGGGGCGAATGCGGGGAGCGCCGGGCTTGGGGGCAACTGGCGGGGGCGGGAAGTGGGTTTGCCAGCGGCGGCGCACCGCCCACCAGGCCGGCACGGCAAAGATGCCCAGCAGCACCAGCGCCGACCCGTAGGAGAACAGCGACAGGTGCTCGTGGCGATGGCCCATTTCGGCCACGACCACCGGAATCGCCAGCGCCACGTACAGCCCATCCAGCGCCAGCCCGACAAGGATGGCGCAGACCGTGATCGAGGAGAGGTAGATCGCCAGCCCGCGCGTGCCGATCATCGCCCGCACGGCGGCCATCGAGGCCAGACTGGCGGCCGGCCCGGCCAGCAACATCACCAGCGCCGTGCCCGGCGACATCCCCTTGGCCACCAGTGCGGCCGCCAACGGGGTCGCCGCCGACGCGCACAGGTACACCGCCACGCCCATCACCGCCACCACCAGCATGCCGACGAAGCCGCCGCCCAGATACCGCTCCAGAAAGCCCTCCGGCAGCAGCGCCATGACGACGCCGGTGGCCAAAATGCCGATGGCGTAGAACTTGGCCATCTTGGGCAACAGGTCGCCGAAGGCGTAGTGCTGGCCGGCGAGCAGGCGCTGGCGCAGCGGGGGCCGCTGTCCGGCAACCGGCTGCGTCGTCGAGCAGCAGGAGGGCTTTGCCGCGCCCCCTGCCATCGGCGAGCCATCGTCGGCCAGGGTCTGAAGGAACCCGGTCACCAGCGCGGTGACGAACGAGCCGATCACGCGCACGACCGCGAACAGCGGGTTCAGCAGCACGAAAGAGAGCAGGATCGAATCGACGCCGGTCTGCGGGGTGGAAACCAGAAAGGCGCCGGTGGCGCCGCGGGAGGCGCCACGCTGGCGCAGCTCCATCGCGACGGGCAGCACGGAGCAGGAGCACAAGGGCAGCGGCAGGCCAATGAGGCTGGCGCGGAAGGCGGGCCCGAACCCCCGGCCCGCCAGCCAGCCGGGCACCTGGTCGGCCGGCAGCAGGGCGCGCAGGACGCCGGCCATGGCGGTGCCGAACAGGATATAGGGTGCAGCCTCGGCCAAGACGAGCCAGGACTGGGCGAGGATGTTGGCGAACAGGGAGGTCATGGCGGGATTCGGTCAGCCCTCTGGTGGGCTGGGGGTGCAAGAGTTGTTCCTGTGAGGCGTGGGGGCTGGACGGGGACGGGCGGGGGCCGAACAAAACCTTGCAGCCCGCCCCCGCCCCGCCAACCATGCGCGCCTGTAATCCGAACCGGATGCCCCCGAGCGTGACGGCCGACTCCCTCCCCGTTCTCCATGCCCCCAAGCGTCTCGTCCTGCCCGTCTTCGAGGGGCCGCTCGACCTGTTGCTCCATCTCGTCAAGGTGCACGAGATGGACATCTACGACATCGAGATTTCCGAGATCACCCGCCAGTACCTCGAGTACCTGGGGGCGATGGCGGAGTTGAACCTGGAGGTGGCGGGCGACTTTCTGGTGACGGCGGCGACGCTGCTCAACATCAAGTCGCGCTCGGTGCTGCCGCGCCAGGAGGAGGAGCAGGCGCTGGGCGAGGAGGAGGAGATCGACGCGATCCTCTCGACGCAGGACCTGATCCGGCGCCTGGTGGAGTATCGCAAGTTCAAGGACATCTCGGCGGACCTGTCGGACCTGGAGGAGCGCAACAGCGGCGTCTTCTACCGGGCCCAGATGGTTTCGCTGGTGCCGGGCCGCGAGGACGAGTTGCCGCGCCAGGACATCCGGGCGCTGTACGACGCGTTCGTCGTGGTGCTCAAGCAGGTGCGGGTGCGGCCGAGCCACACGGTGGTGCGCGAGCGCTTCACGGTCGAGGAGAAGCTGTTCGAGGTGCGCGAGCTGTTGCGGCGCGAGCGGCACGTCAACTTCGCGCGCGTGTTCGAGCGGTGCGTGGACAAGGAAGAGGCGATCTGCTACTTCCTGGCACTGCTGGAGCTGTCGCGCATGCGGGAAATCACGATCGCCCAGGCGGACACCTACGGCGACATCCTCATCGCTCCCTGGGACGAGAACGTCGGCTATGTCGGTTGAGAAGAAGGAACGCGAGGACGAGAAGGCAATCGTCGCGGGCGGCGAGCCCGAGGGCGACGTCGAGGAGGCGTTGCCGCTGCCGCGCGCCGAGGAGGTGCCGGCGGTCGTCGAGGCGCTGCTGTTTGCAACGACGGCGCCGCTGACACTCAAGCGCTTGCAGGCGCTGACGGGAGGCGTGGGGCTGGCGGAACTTGAGGACGCGCTGACGATCCTGCGCGAACGCTACGCCGGCATGGGCAGCGGCCTGATGCTCGTCGAGGTCGCCGGCGGCTACCAGCTCGCCACGCGCGCCGAGGTCGCCGATTGGGTGCTGGCGCTGCACCGTCACCGCCGCAAGAACCCGCTGAGCCCGGCCGTGATGGAGACGCTGGCGATCGTCGCCTACAAGCAGCCCATCGTGCGCGCCGAGATCGAGGCCATCCGCGGCGTGGACTGCGGAGGCGTGCTGCGGTCGCTGCAGGACAGTGGCCTCGTCGAGGTCGTCGGGCAGAAGGAAGTTCCCGGCCGACCCTCGCTCTACGGCACCACCGTCCAGTTCCTCAAGACGTTCGGATTGCGCAACCTCAAGGAACTGCCCTCGCTGACGGACTTGCAGACGATCCTGACCGTGCCGATGAAGGGCAGCGAGCAGGACGCGGCCGAGCCGGGCGACGAGACACCGGAAACCGAAAGCCCCGAACCGAACGCCGACGCCGAACCCGCCCAGGAATGAACGACACGCTGCGCATCGTGCGCTTTCTCGCCCGTTGCGGCGCGGCCTCGCGACGCGACGCGGCGGACCTCGTGCGCGCCGGCCGCGTGACGATTAACGGCGTGGTGTGCGCGGACCTGTCGGCGCAGGTCGATCCGGCGCGCGACGTCGTATTGTTCGACGGCAAGCCGCTGACGCTCGCACCGCGCGACGTGACGCTCATGCTGAACAAGCCGCGCGAGGTGCTCGTCAGCCGCGGCGACATGCGCGGCCGGCGAACGGTCTACGACCTGTTGCCGGAGGAGCACCGCGAGCTGGCGTCGCGCCTGGCCTACGTCGGACGACTCGACTTCGACACCGAGGGGCTGCTGCTGCTGACGACCGACGGCGAGTTGGTGAACCGGCTGACACATCCGTCGCATGAGGTCGAGAAGGAGTACCGGGTGCGGGCGAGCCGGGAGCTGACCGTCGAGGAGGCGCAGCAGTTTCAGGAGGGCGTCGAGATCGAGGGCCGCAAGACGCAGGCGTGCCAACTGACGCGCCTGGATCGCGACGGGCGACCGGCGTATGCCGTGGTGCTGCGCGAGGGCCGGAACCGACAGGTGCGGCGGATGTTCGAGGCGCTCGGCGTGCGGGTGCTGAACCTGAAGCGCGTGCGGATCGGAAAGCTGACTCTCGGTGGCTTGCAGGCGGGGCAGTGGAAGGAGCTGGGCCCGGAGGACTTCCGGCGCCTGTTCGGCACTGACTCGAAGCGCTCCCAGCGGGGTCCACGCGGGAAGAAGCGCTGAAGCGCGGCCAGGCGGCGAGAATTCCGGAAATCAGGTTTTATGGAGTCTTCCGACGGATCGGGCGAATCTGTCGTGTTTGTCCCATTCGTTCCAGATGTCGCATCGTGCGCTCCGGCGCCGGATGCACCAACTGCCCGGGGCGGGCGTCAGTCCGGGGCCATAAAGGGCGCGATCTCTTCGGCGCTGCCGCGCGGCGCGCGCACGAGGGTGCACTCGGCGCGGAAGATGGCATCGGGGTTGTGCTCGTGGAACAGCTCGGTGTGCAGCGTGACGCTGCGCCGGCCGAGGCGCACCACGCGGGCCCGGGCGACCAGGGCGGCGGAGCGCTGCACCGGCGCGAGGAACTCGCACGTGCAGGCGCGCAGGACGTCGATGCCGTTCGCGTGCCCGTCGACAGCCTGGATGGCCGCCTCGACGGCGAGGCCGAGCGGCAGGCCGCTCATGGGATGCGTGCCGCGGCCGGGCGGCGGAACGTCCCCGCCCGGCGGCGTCATCAGAAAATCCAGCAACCCCGGCGCCAGCCGCACCGCCGCACGATCGCCCACCGCAACGCGGCCCGGCACCCGTTGCTCGCGGGAGAGAAGTTCAGGCACCGGGAAGGAGGGCGTCATGGCAGGACAATGGATCGGATGGACACGACGGACCAAATGGACGTGATGGACCGAGGGGGCAGGATCATTGGAAATTCACAGATTGACCTTTCCGATTCCATTGGCCAATCCATAAGATACGAATCAAACGCCCCCTGCCCTTTGCCTTCCGCCTTCATCCTTCATTCAAACAGCGCCCTGTCGGGAGTCTGTTCGTCGCCGGGGGCGACGGGGGTTTCGACGAAAGTCGTGTCGGGCAGGGCGGCGATGGCGGGCAGCATCGGGGCAACCGAGCCGGAGAACCAGATGGCGAACCCGGCGATGTCGTCCATGGCGGCGAGCTGGCCGAGCTGGCGCAGGACGATCTCCTCGCGCTGCTCGGTGTTGATGCCGTAGACGACGCGGGACAGGTCCGACGCCGGGACGATGCGACGCAGCGAGGCCGTCTCGCGCGTCAGGTCCGGAACGTACATCATCGGCATCGCACGGTCGAGCGTCCCCTCGCGCAGCCAGGTCGGCCAGTCCTGCGCCTTTTCATCGATCATGTAGGGGGGCATGACGGCGGCGGTGAGGGACTTGCCGGGATGATTGGTGCGAATGCGCGTGGAGAGCGCGCGCATGAAGGCGTTGAGCTGCTCCTTGCGCCAGGCGTTCCAGGTCTCCCACTCGGGGGTGCCGTTATCGAAGGGGACAAGGTCCATGCCGGCGTGCTCGCGGAAGCGAGCCTTGCAGTGGTCGTTGTAGCAGAAGTGCTCGGAGGTCCAGCGGATGCGGTCGAGGTTGATGCCATCGAAGTTGTGGAGCGCGAGCACCTCGTCCATCAGGTCGATGAGGATGGCGTGGGACTTGGGGTTGCTGGGACAGAGCGAGTAGAAGTCGCCCCAGTTGCGGTTGTGCAGGTACTGGTTGCCGTCGGAGTCGATGGCGACGAGTTCGGGATGCTTGTCGAGGATGGGCCCGCGGCTGGAGTCCTTCGTGGCGTCGGGTGTCCAGTAGGCGTAGAAGCCGTACTCCATCCAGGCCTCGGCCCGCATGCCGCGCGCGTGAATGGCGGGGATGAGCCAGTCCATGATGCGGGGATCGTGCGCGGCCATCTCGGGCCACTGGGGCACGTGCTTGCTGCCCGGATACATGAGGAAGCCGCGGAGTTGCGCGTTGACGTAGACGACGTTGAGGCGGGCCTCGGCGAAGCCGTCGAGCAGGCGCTCGAGTTCGGCGCGCGGCAGCAGCATCTCGTTCTTGCTGAGCCAGACCCCGCGTTCACGGGGCGCGGGGCCCGCATCGGTGCGGCCGCCGGCTCGTGCGCAGGAGAGGATGAGGCACGCGGCCAGGACAAGCGTGAGGCTTCGCAGCATGGGAACGGACTCCTTCGCGATGGGGCACGAGCCGGCATTCAAACGGCTCCGCACCGGAGCAAGAACGTGCCGCGGCGCAGGGGCAAGCCGATTGGGTCGGCGGCTGTTCAGGGCTCGGGGAGTTGACCGAGCGCGAGGCGGAAGATCGCCTGCGCGTCGGCCGGCGTGACACGCGCGTCGCCGAGTCCGGGCACAACATCGCCGGCCAGCGGCCAGCCATGGCCGGCACACGCGCCGGTCAGGAAGCACCCGAACGCGGCTTGCGCATCGGCCGGTGTGACGTGTCCGTCGCCATCGACGTCGCCGCGATCGGTGTGGGTTTCCGGCGCAGGATCGAAGAGCGCGCCAATGCCGCGTCGTTGACCGTCGAGCGTCGAGCCCCACGGGTCGCCGGCGCGCAGCAGCGGCGAGTTCGTGCCGAGGCGGAAGGACGCGGCGCCGACCTCGTCCAGCGCGAAGAGCGGCGGAAAAGCCAACTCGCCGGGAAGGCGCATCGTGGTGTAGGTGCCCGTGTCGGCCGGCATGCCGGCGCCGGCGAAGTTCGTTCCGTTGAAGAACGCGTTGTTGTGGCCCGAGCGCCCGCGTGTCCGCAGGGCGTGAACATTGTCGAGCTGGATGCCGACGCCGGCGCATCCCGCGACCAGATTGTTGCGCAGGCGCAGCGAGTCCGTGCTGCCGAAGGTGAAGTAGCCGTTGAGCACAACGCCCGCGCCGCACTGTACGATCGTGTTCTGCACGATCTGTTGATTGCCACCGATGTTGCCCAACTCGATCGCCGTGCCGGTCAGACCGTGGAAGACATTGTTGGCGGTGACGTTCTCCCAGCTCGCCACACCGGCAACCTGTCGGATGCCGCCGGCAGCGTTGCGAAACACGAGGTTGGCGATCGTGATGTCGGTGTAGAAGACGCCGGCTCCCTCGAAGCGAATCAGGGTGATCGGGTTGCCCTGACCGTCGAGGATGCAAGCGCCCGGCTCCTCGCCGATCAGGGTCGTGCCGGGAAGGATCGAGAGGGAAGAAGTGACCGGATGCACGCCGCGACCGACAACGACGGCGCGGGGCGCGGACAGGCCCGCAATCGCGGCGAAGGCAGCCGCGACGGTGCCGTGCGGATTCTCGAAGCTGCCAAGTTGCGCCTGCGCATTGCGGGGGCGCGTGTCCTCGGGAGCCGGTCGCCGCACCCACACGGAGTTCTGCACGACGCTCTGGCGCGCATTGGTCGTGTCGTCGATCCCGGTCAGCGGATGCGCAACGGCGGCCAGGTTGCCGGCACGGTCCACGACATTGAGGTGATAGGTGCGCGAGCCGGAGAAGGAATCCCACCAGGGCAGCGCGAAGCTGCCGGGCACGTCGGCTTCCGATTCGTCGAGGTGCCGCCACGCAACCAGGGCGTCGGCTTGATAGAAGAGCGCCAGATGGAGCCCGACGCCGGCGTTGTCACGGGCACGTGCCCGCAGTGCGACGCGGCGCTCGCCGTTCACCGTCGGAATGGTGACGAACGCGGCAACGGGCGGCCAGGCGACCTCGACAGTCGGATCGACCCGCTGCGACGACGGCGCCGGATCGAAGTAGGGGCAGGTGGTCAGGAAGCGCGCGAAGGGCTCACCCAGTTGCGTCTCGAGGCGCCAGGGTGTGCTGGTGAGCGGAACGGCCGGGCAGGCAGGGAAGGCGTAGTGCTGGCGCATCGCGGCGCCCAGCCGCAGGTAGCCACTGCCCATCAGCCCGTCGGCTGTGAGGAGGTCGTGCACGATGCCGAAGGCGTGTAGTGCCTCGTGCGCGAGGACGCCGAGGAAGATCGAGGCCTGCTCGCCGCGGGTCAGCATCTCCCACGCGCCGGTCGCCGGCGAGTTATTCCAAGTGCGCACGAGCCGCCCGCGGAGTTCGACATCGTAGTCGGCCGAGCAGAGAGTCTGCTGGAGCGCGGCCAAGCGCGCGGCGCGGTCGCCGGGATCCGCGGGCAGGAACTCCAGCGAGTTGGCCGTCATCATGGCGATGCCGCCGCTGCCGGAGGTGCTGGCGTTGGTGCTGGAGCCGAGTCCGATGGTGCCGCGCCAGACCGACGGGGTGACGGAGTCGTCCACGACGCCGACGTCCGGGAAGATCACGAAGACCGTCTTGGCGGTGGCGGCGCGGATCTCCTCGGGGGCGCCAAACAGGTCGGTCTGAACCCGAAACCAGATCGCGCCGCCATCGGTCCCGGTGGTGTTGCCCCAGTATCCGTCGGCGCCGGCGGTGGGTCGCGTGCCGTTGAGGACCATGACGCGGATGGCGCCGTCGGGTTCGCGCTCGAGGTTCAGGCGCACGCCGGGGTTGGCGACCCCGAGGCGCTCGGCCTCAAGGGCGTAGAAGTCGTCGATGGTCTCGAGCGCGGTGCGGATCACGCCGACCATATGGGCGACACGGGCCTGATGGGCGACGGGGTCGGGATCGATGCGATCGGACGGAATCAGGTAGATCGCCCGAACCAGATACTCGGGCGACCCGGGCAGGGGCGCGGGGATATTGAGGGCCTTGGCGACGGGCCGGCCCTTGGCGGCATACTCATGGAGCCGGCCAAGGCGCTCAAGTTCCAGCACATCCGAGGCTGGCGCCAGCGAGGCGACCCCGAGGACCAGCAAGAGCAGGAGCACCAGCCCCCTGGAATGCGTCATCAGCCCCGGCCCCCCTTCGCTTCGACCCGCCCAACCTCGGCCAGCTTTGACGAGCCTGAGGGCAGGGCGCGTCAACCTCAAGACACAATCCGAAGAGAAAAGTACACCGATTGAAGGTTGACAGTGTTGGCAGTCCTGCCCGGACGATGCGGGGCAACGGACCAGAGCCGGGCCCGAAACTGTCCCGGAGGATGTCGATTTCGAGCCATGCGGGACGTCGCGGACTCCAGAAATGGCTTGGCTTGACCGCCCCGCAACCGGCTACCCTGTCCGGCGGATAGACTATGAACCTCTCAGTCCAGCACCCGGATTTCGCTTCGCCGATGAAGGAGCCGGTCGAAAAAGAGACGATCGTCGTCCTGTTGGCTTTGGGCAACCCGAGCGAGGCGCTCGAGTTGGAGAAGCACCTGAGCGAGCGGTTCCCCGCGATCATGGAGATCTACCGGGCGCCGTCGGGCTTCGATGCGATGAGTCTGGCGATGAACCGCCCGCGCATCGTTCTGCTGGACCAGCGCCTGCCCGACGTCATGGGTCTCGACATGATCGACCCCATCCGCGACCAGATCGGGCCGGACAACTATCTGATCTTCATCGGCGGCAGCGGCAAGTCCGGCATGCGGCCCGGCATGCGCGACGAGGCCCTGAAGCGCGGCGCCTCGGCCATCTGCGAGCGCCCCATCCACACCGACTGGCTCACCACCATGGTCGGCCAGTTGCTCTTTCCCGAGATTCCCGACCACCCGCACCTGCACGGCCTCGAGCTGCTGGACCTGATCCAGATGTTCAACCAGAAGCGGTGCGACCGCACGATGCGCATCTTCGCCAACGACGGCCGCGTTGGCTCGATCTACATGAACAAGGGCGAGATCACGCACGTCGAGGCCGGCGGCATGCAGGGCTTTGCCGCCATTCTGGACCTGATGCGCTGGACCGAAGGGCGCATCGTCGTCTACGACGCGCTGCTCTCCTCCGAGCGCACAAACGACATCCCGACGATGCACCTCATCATGGATGCGGCGCGCATCATGGACGAGGACGACTCGACGCCCGGCCCGCAGAATGCCCTGGAGGCAATGCCCGACATCGGCTTCGACGGCACGCCGGTGCCCGTGTCGAGCCGCGGCGCCACTCCCCCGCCGGTGGCTTCCGGCGGCGGCGATCACCGCAGGCCGATGGGCGGCAACTCCGAGGACACGCTCAGCCTTCCGGCTTTCGACCTGGATCTGGATTTCGACTAGCAGCCCGTCGCTGCTGCAACCAGTCCCAGCCCCACAACGCGGCCTGCTGCACCCCCAACGCCCAAATCCACAGCACCACCACGTGGGCCTCGCCCCCAAGGCGCCAGACCGCCCCGCGCGAGGCGATGAACGCGTACGGCAGCACCGCCAGCACGAACCAGCCCAGCACCCACGCCTTGCGGTCGCGCCACAGAACCCACGCCCCCAGCAGCCCGGGCAGCATCAGCCACTCGTGCCCGTGGAACAGGAACACCCGCGGCGAGCCCCACACGAAGCGATCCCACATTCCGACGACGTGGCCCACCAGCACTTCGCCGACGCTGTGATACTGGAAGAAGTACGCGAGGACGCCGACCGGTTCGCCGACGTACGGATCGGCCGCGACCTCGGCGGCGGTCGGGTGACCGGGCTGGCCGGCGAACTCCTGGTTCAGATAGTAGCGCGTGTGGACGCTGCTGGAGTAGAAGAGGTCGCCCTCAAGGCTGGCGCGGCGGTTGAAAGCCAGATGCGGCAGCACGGGCACCAGTGCCAGCGTCAGCGCGAGCAGGATCTCGCCCGCGCCCCAGCGGCGACGCCATGCCTCCCACGCCAACACGGGCAGCGCGAGCGCCGCGGTGCTCAGGCGGGTCAGCATCCCCGCCGCCCCGACAAGCCCGATGCCGACGGCGCGCCGGTAGGGCGTGTCCTCCCACCATAGCCGCACCGCCAGCAGGCCCATCAGCACGAGCACCAGCAGGTCCAACCGCAAGATGCGCACGCCGTTGGCGGCCCACTGCGGCGACCATGCCAGCACCAACGCCGCCACCAGCGCCGGGAACCAACCGAACAACCGACGGCCCACCCAGAAGACCGCTGCCAGAGCTGCCAGCGACAATCCCAGCGCCAGAACGCGCGCCGAGGACTCGGTCACCGGCGCGATCTGGAACCAGACCCGCAGCAGCCAGGGCAGGACGGGCTCGCGCACCCACGGGGCGAAGCTCTGTCCGGTCTCGAACAGGCCGCGGCCGTTCAGGGCGATCTCGACAAAGCCAGTGGCGTCCCAGCCCAGCGGCTGGCGACGCGCCGTTTCGAAGGCATCCCAGCGCCGTTCCAGGCCCACGAGCAGGACGAAGACGAGCAGCAGGCCGGCGGCGAGGGCGTTCCACTGCTCGCGCGGGATCTTCAACTCGACGACCTTGGCGCGCGTCATTCCCCGGGCGGCGGGCACCGCATGGGCCGCCAGCGCCACCGACAGGCCGGTGGCGATCGACCACACAAATCCCACGTTCGCCGGCGCTTTCGCCAACAACACACCGAACAGCAATCCGAAGCCGAGTCCGCCGCTGAGGCAGCGCTTCGACGCCAGACCGAAAACCGTCCGCAGCATCAGCGCCACGAGCATCGGCAGCAGTCCGAGGGCGAGAACGTCGGGCAAGCCGATGGGCAGACGGTTGTAGAGGTCCGACGTGATGCGAACCTCGACGCGGCGCAACAGGGCGAAGCGGTCGCCCTCGGCGGCGCGGCCGGGATCGCGGGGCTCGAGCCGTAGCGTCATCGGCGCGACGGACCGGTCGCTGGCCGGCAAGCCGCTCGCGGGCACGGTGAACGGCTTCTCGGAGACGATGCTCTGCGAGGCGAGCGAGGAGACGATCACCTCGTCGCCGTGGTCGGGATCGATCATGCGGCGGACGAAGCGGGCGGCCCAGACCGAGTCGGGAGCGCCGATGACCTCGATGACCGCGCGGTCCCAGGCCCCGTCGGGAATGTAAATCTCGAGAGCGGCGGGTTCGGTGGCATCGGGCGCCGGGCGCAGGCCGTCGCCGTGGAGCACCCAGGCGCCGACGAGGCGGACGTCATCGGTCGGCGGGGTGTCCAGCAGGCCCGGCGCGGTGCGGTTGACCAGGAAGTCGGAATGGAAGGAGTCGTCGAAGAGGGGGGCGAGCCCGGGGCGGAAGAAGCTGATGGCCAAGGGCAGGCAGGCGAGCAGCACCCAGAAGCGCTTGGGGAGCAGGGCGGAGGGCTCGACGGGCGACAGGAGCTTGGCGAGGGGGCGGGAACGGGCCATGGCGGCGGCGACGAGACCGCAGGTGGGGGCGGGCGGCAAGAGGAACACCGGCCGCGAGGCGGTTCCCGCCTTGCCCTGTCGGCGGGCGGGGCCGTAGGGAAGCGGCGGCGCGGGCGCAGATCGGTTGCGGCGCGCGCCGAATGGGGCCGATCCGGCCAACTACGCGGAAGGAGCAGGGACCATGGCGATTCCGAAGGGCAATCTGGTGGTCGGGCAGTCGGGCGGTCCGACAGCGGTGATCAACCAGTCGTTGGTGGGCGTGGTGCAGGAGGCGCTGCGGCACGAGGCGATCACGGGGATTTTCGGGGCGCGCAACGGCGTCGAGGGGATCCTGCGCGAGGACTTCGTGGACCTGCGCGCCGAGGCGCCCGAGAATCTGGAGACGGTGGCGGCGACGCCCGGCGCGGCGTTGGGGTCGTGCCGCTTCAAGCCCAAGGAGGAGGACTGCAAGAAGATCTTCCAGATTCTGGAAAAGTACGGCGTGCGGTACTACTTCTACATCGGCGGCAACGACAGCGCGCTGTCGGCCGGCATCGTGAACAAGATCGCCCGCGAGAGCGGATACGACCTGTGCGTCTTCCATGTGCCGAAGACGATCGACAACGACCTGCTGGTGACGGACCACTGCCCGGGCTTCGGCTCGGCGGCCAAGTACGTCGTTTCCTGCTTCATGGGCAACGACGCCGACAACCGGGCGCTGCCGGGCATCAAGATCGATATCTGCATGGGCCGCAACGCGGGCTGGCTGACGGCGGCGTCGGCGCTGGCGCGCGTGCACCCGGGCGACGGCCCGCACCTGATCTACCTGCCCGAGCGCTCGTACACGCTCAAGGGCATGCTCGACGACATCGACGCGGCCTACCAGAAGCACAAGCGCGTGCTGGTGGCGGCGAGCGAGGGCGTGGCCGACAAGGACGGCAACCTGTTCCTGCAGAGCGACCTCGTGCGGGCCGAGCTGCGCGAGCTCGGGATGGACAAGGTGATCGACATGTTCGACGCGACGGGCTCCGTCGAGGACCTGTCGGGCGGAGCGAAGAAGGACTCCTTCGGCCACACGCAGCTCTCGGGCTCGGGGGCGCTGGCGGACTTCCTCTCCTCGGTGGTCAAGATTCACATGTTCCGCAAGTACGACAAGAAGTTCCGGGTGCGTGCGGACACGCTGGGCTACGCGCAGCGCTCGATGGCGGGCGTGACGAGCGAGGTGGATGCGCTCGAGGCGCGCGAGGCCGGCGTGGTGGCCGTGCGCTCGGCGATGGCTGGCGAAACGAGCGGTTCGATCTGCTTCCGGCGCCTGCCAAACCCGTGGGGCAAGTACCTGTGCGAGCCGTTCCGCGCCGCGCTGGAGGATGTCTCGGGCGTCAACTTCCCCAAGGGCATGAAGCAATACAGGCCCATGGACGACGCCTTCATCACGGCGTCGGGCACGGACGTGACGCCGGAGTTCGTCGAGTGGGCGCGACCGCTGCTGGGTGCTCTGCCGGCCAAGGGCGAGCTGCGCGGCGTGCGGGTACCGAAGCCCTGACAACGGGGCAAACGCCGTTCGCTGGTGCATTCGGGGCCGCTTCCGGAACAGGAAGCGGCCCCGCTGCTTATGGCGGATTTCGCCGGTGTTCACAAGCGGGCAATCGCGATGTCGCGAGTCCAACATCGCGAGATTCGGCCCACTCAGGCGGACACGATTGTCGGGTTGGCAAGGCAGGATTTCAGGCTCCAAAAAATCGAAAAAATACGACCGCGGCTCCTAACAAACAAGGCAGCCATCGGTGACGTGCATCAACTTTGCAAGTCGAGCATCGGCAAGGACATTGGGAGTGTATCCGGCGCGGATGTCGATTTTGGGCTTGAAGCGCATCCGCGTTGGTCGTATAGAGGCGGGGAATTGACGTTCGGTCAATTTTCGGACCACGATAATCTTAACAAAGGATTAGTGACATGGCGAAGCGAGCGACGTCGAAGAAGGGGCGGAAGGCCGCGAAAGCGGCGAAGGCGCCGAGAAAGGCGCGCGTGGCAGCCGACATCGCCAGCAAGCTGGCACAGTTCGAACAGGATCGCCGGGCCAAGATCGCGGCGATCGAAGCGGAGCGTCTGGAGCTGCTGCAGGGCGAGATTGCAGCCAAGCGCGAAGCGGTTACCGCGGCGAAGTCCGAGGCACAGGAAGCCCAGCGCAAGGTGCGCGCGGCGGAGAAGGAACTCGACAAGCTGCTGGTCTCGTTGGGCCTTTCCAAGGGCCGCAAGGGCAAGAGCACCCGCAAGCCGCGCGTGACGCTGGACATCAAGAAGAAGGCCGTCGCCGACACGCTTGGCTCGTTCAAGAGCGGTTCGCTGTTCTCGGACCTGCGCACGAAGCTGCTGAGCCTGGTCGAGCCGAAGTCCGGCGGGCCGCTGTTCGCCAAGACGGACTTCAACAGCGCGCAGAACTTCGGCAAGCGCTTCCTGCCCCGTGGCTGGAAGGTGAAGGGCGAGCGCATGAAGGCAACGGTCGAGAAGAGCTGAACCGACCGTCGATGAATGCAGGAACCGGGGCGGGGCGCGCAAGCGTCCCGCCCCTTTCGTTTGGAGTCAGCGCGGGCGCACCGGCAACGAGGCGAGCGAGAAGGGGCCGTCGGGCAGCGCGCAGATCTTGCAGCGCTGACCGTGCTCCTGCATGGCGACCTCAATCGCGTCCTGCGCGTGGTCGATCGGCGTCAGGCCGGCCGCCCACACCTCGTCGTCGCTGAGCCCGTGCGTGTAGAGAATGATTTCGTGGGCGTCGAGGATGCGGAAGAGTCGCTGGGCGACCCATTGGCCGGGCACGAAGGAGCCGGCCTCGGCGAACCGCTTGCGGAAGCCCGCCGGGCTTTGCGCCTCGAGTAGCAGGCGCCGCAACGGGTCGGCGCCAAAACCGCCGGCCAGCTCGGCCGACAAGAGGATCGTCCCATCGGGCTTGAGCACCGGCTCGACGGCGGCCAGCGCGTTGACCACCTGCGCCAGCGTCGAATCGTACGGCGCGCCACCGCCGCAGGTCACCACGATGTCCATCGGCTCCTTGAGCGTGACGCTCATCTTGTCGGTCATCCGCGTGACGGCGGCGAGGAAGGCCTGGCCGGGATCCCCGACGACGAGCTGGGACAGACGCCCGTCGGGCGCCGGGATCGGCGCGACGACCAGGTCACAGCCGGCCAGCATCAGCGCCTGCATGCCGGCCGCATGGAACGGGTTGTTCTGGAGGCCGCCATAGGTGACGGCGGGCTGGGAGACGTTATCGAAGGAGTAGAGGTGCTGCAGGGTCTGCTCGGAGGCAAGTCCGGGCAGGACGAGGCTGCGGCCGCCGCGGAAGCCGTGGATCATGTCCGGGGCGACGGGCCCGCACAGGATGCGCAGGTCGGCGTCGAGATAGGTCTTGTTCAGGTGGACGTCGATGCCGCCGAGCACCGCGCCGGCCTTGCGGGACTTGCCGGCGTCGAAGGGGTCGTGCAGTTCGACGGGGTGGCGCTTGCGCAGGTCGGGCGGCAGGAGCGCCTCGACGTCGTCGGAGGTGACCGTCTGCCAGACCGAGTTGGCGACGAGCAGCGTCAGGTGGTTGGGCTTCAGTCCGGAGGCATCGAGGAGTTCCTCGAGCAGGGCGGGAAGGAAGGTTTGCAGGAGCGCGGGGGCGGAGGTGTCGATGACGACGACGCCCTGGCGACGAGCCTTGCCGCGGATGGTGGCGGCGACGGATTCCATGCCGACCGGTTCATTGAAGGCGGCCAGGATTTCGGCGCGTTCGTCGTGGGCGGGATCGAAGCGAAAGGCGCGGTAGCACCGGCCGTTGATCCAGTTGTCCGGGACATCGACGGGGACGGTGTCCGCCCCGAACGGCAGATGGACATTCATTTGGGGGCTCCATTCGGGCAGCTATCGGCGGAAATCGTGAAGGGGACCTCGGCAGCGGTCAATGCCGGAGAACTGCCGGAGGGGGAACATTTCGGGCCTATGAGGAACCGGTGGTGTCGAGGTCGTACTCGCGGAGCTTCTTGCGCAGGGTGTTGCGGTGGATTCCCAGGACGTCGGCGGCGCGGAGCTGGTTGCCCCCGCAGGCGGCGAGGACCCGGGCGATGTGCTCGCGCTCGACGTCGACGAGTGAGCGATTGTCGGTCGGGGGTGCCGGCGGCGGCGGGCGCCGCTCGACGCCCGGCTGAAAGATCAGGTGCCGGGGTGCAATGACCGTGTCGTCGCAGAGCAGGACGGCGCGCTCGAGGCAGTTGGAAAGCTCGCGGATATTGCCGGGCCAAGGGTAGGCAAGCAGGGCCTCGAGGGCCTCGGGGCCGATCACCGGGAGACGGCGGCCGATGGCCCGGGCGTGGCGCTCAAGCAGGTGCGCGGCCAGGGCCGGGATGTCCTCGGTGCGTTGGCGCAGGGGGGGGAGCTCGATCGGCATGACCGAGATGCGGTGGAAGAGGTCCTCGCGGAAGCGCCCGGCGCGGACCTCCTCGGCGAGGTTGCGGTTCGTCGCGCAGATCAGGCGCACGTCGGCGCGAAGGCAACGCGTGCCGCCGACGCGGGTGAAGACGCGCTCCTGCAGGAAGCGCAGGAGCTTGGGCTGCATCGCAGGGCCGAGTTCGCCGATCTCGTCGGGGAAGAGCGTGCCGCCGTTGGCGCGCTCGATAAATGAAGCCCTGCTGGGTGCGGACGGCACCGGTGAAGGCGCCCTTCTCGTGGCCGAACAGGTGGGATTCGAAGAGCGTCTCAGGGATGGCGGAGCAATTGACGGCGACGAATTCGGCGCCGCGGGCGCCGGCAGACGAGAGGCGGTGAATCTCGCGGGCGATCATCTCCTTGCCGGTGCCGCTCTCGCCGGTGAGCAGAACGGAGGCCGGGGTGGGGGCGACCTTGGCGAGCATGTCCCGCACGGCGCGGAAGGCGGGGCCGGCGCCGACGAGGTCGGACTCGCTGGAGGCGTACTGGGAGCGCATCTCCAGGGCGGCGGCACGCTGGCGGGCTTCGATGAAGACCGCCAGCAGGCGGGCGACGGCGCGGATGTGGCGCAAGTCGACGAGCGAGTAGGCGTCGAGTTCGCCGCGCTGGAGGTACAGGACACCGAGCAGGGCTTCGTCGAGTTCGACGGGAGCGCACAGGACGGAACGGGTTGCGGGCGGCTGGGGGGCACCGGGCGCGGGGTGGGCGGCGAGTTCGGGGCGGTCGCTGACGAGGAGCGACTTGCGGTCGTGCGCGACGCGGCGGACGAGCGAGGAGTCGGTGAGCGTCTCGCCGCCGGGGAAGAGGGCGACGGAGGGGCGCAGGTCGTTGGCGACGGTGTCGCGCAGGAAGAGCACGAGGGCCTCGGCGCGGAACAGGGCGGCCAGCCGGAGGCAGGCGGCGTGCAGGGCGTCGGGGAAGGCGACGCGGGTGGAGTCGAAGAGCTCGCCGAGCTGGACGACGAACTCGAGACCGGCGACCTGTTCGCGGGCGTCGGAGTGTTCGACCGGGGGAAGGACGGCGACGGGGGGGACCTCGAGGGTTTCGTCGGTCGGCGCGGCGAGATAGACGGACTGGTCCGAGAAATCGGCGTTCTGGACATCGACATCGCCGTCGAAGAGGAAGCGCGACTGGCCGATCTGGACCTCGTCGTTGGTGAGCAGGGGCCGGGTGCCCTCGACGCGTCGGCGGTTCAGGAAGGTGCCATGGCGGCTGCCCAGGTCCTCGATGAGCCAACTGAGATTGCGGCGCGTGATGCGGGCGTGTTCGCGGCTGACGAGGGCGTCGGAGAGCACGAGGTCATTGCCCTCGGCGCGGCCGATGCGGGTGGCATCGGCCAGGTCGAGTTTCATGCCCGTCAGCGGCCCCGAGATGGCGAGCAGGGTGGCGATGGGAGGCGCTCCTGATAGGTGGTGGCGACGAGTCTGAGTCGGGGGAGTACTAGCGAGTGCCCAAGGATCGAGGGTCAACAATCACCCTCACTCTGATGTAGGCAGTGAGCTCCGGCGCCGTCTGCGACCCAAGCCTGTATCCTGAAAGCGGTGCGTGGGTAGCTGTTTGCCGGTGCTGGGAGGCTCGCTGATTCTCCCCAAACGCGCCAACAACGACCGCGCCTGCCCCGCATGTGAATTGATCCAGATCGCGAATGAATGCCGCTGCATCATCGAGTCTCAGTCCTCCGCGAAGTAGTCGGAGTCGATGCGCTTGATCTCGTAGATCGCATCCGTAGTAACACCAAGCCCATGGTCGATCATTAGGTCGGTCAGGGCGCGTCCATCAATGAGAGCCACTTTTGCCTCTATGTTCGTGACGAATGCCCGAGCGTCGGCAGTAAACTCGCTGGTTGTAATGAAGACGCCCTTCCGAGCCCGTTTGCCATGCAGAGCTCCCACAAATCTCTGGATTTCTGGCCTCCCAACGGTGCCCTCCCAACGCTTCGCCTGGAGGTAGATTACATCGAGCCCAAGGCGATCTTCTCGGATAATGCCGTCGATGCCTTCGTCACCTGCCCGTCCCAGAGCCTCACCCGCTTCGCGGCGGGAACCACCATAGCCCATCTTGAGCAGAAGCTCAACGACCAGCCGCTCGAACGCAGCAGGAGATCCTTGCTTCATCTTCTCAAGCAACTCGCCTCGCAGGGCAGAACGAACAGCCTGATAGGCGCTCTCAAGGGTCTCCTCGGGCGTCTCAAAATCCTCCTCCTCAACACGATGACCTGGCTGCCTCTTGACTTCGGCTGCACGTCGAGCGTGCGAGGACCGCGTCTCAGCGAAGTCGGGAAACCGTTGAAGCAGGCGAATATCTATCCGTGAAAGGCCTTCGGCAAGGATACCCCGCCCACGCTGCGTGATGCGAAAACACCCGCGCCGAGGCGACTCAACGAGACCAGCCTGCTGGAGATAGGACTTCGCCCAGGCAACACGGTTGTCATAGGTTCGCTGACGTCCGCTGGGGAGCATCTCGGCCCGCTCCGCCGCGGTAAGCTGAAACTGCTCAGCAAGCCTTTCCCGAGCTTCCCCGAGCGTGTGCTCCCCGCCATCGGATGCCAGTTTCAGAAGCGGAAGCATCAAGGACTGGAAATCTGGGACGGCCATGATTTGCGTCTCCCGACACAACTTCATCGACTGGCAGCGTCAGATGTCTGCCACGATCTTGTCGTAGAACTCCAGCGGCCGGTCCTTGAGGTCCCCCGCGCGTGCCTCGATGGCGGCGCGGGGATGCTGGTTCATCTGGCCGGTGATGTTGTACTGGGGCGAGGGGCCCCAGTCGAGTTCGCGCTGGAGCGGCAGGAGGTGGTTCTGGATCAGCTCCCAGACGGGTCGGATGCGGAACTTGGGATTGCGCAGCAGGCCGAGGAGCAACTCCATCGGGCAGTTGCCGGCGCCGCGGCCGAGGCCGGCCATCGTGCCGTCGACGCGCGTGGCGCCGTGGATGATCGCCTCGATGGTGTTGGCGAAGGCGAGTTGCATGTTGTTGTGGGCGTGGATGCCGACTTCCTTGCCGGTGCCGTCGAGCGCCTTGCGGTAGCGGTCGACGAGCAGGCGGACCTGCTCGGGGTTGAGCGAGCCGAAGCTGTCGACGACGACGACGGTGCCGGCGGCGGAGTCGCGCAGCAGCTCGAGCGCCTGATCGATCTCGGCGTCCTGCACGGTCGAGATCGCCATGATGTTGCAGCAGACCTCGTAGCCCTTGTCGGCGGCGTCGGCGATCATGTCGATCGCCTCGGGAATCTGGTGAATGTAGCAGGCGACGCGGATCATGTCGAGAACCGACTGGCTCTTGGGGGCGATGTCGGTGCGCCAGTCGGTCTTGCCGGCGTCGGCCATGGCGGCCAGCTTCAGGTCGCTGGGGTTGTCGCCGACGATGCGGCGCATCTGCTCCTCGGTGCAGAACTTCCAGTCGCCGTAGCGCGCCGGGGCGAAGACGGTGCGGGAGGCCTTGTAGCCGATCTCCATGTAGTCGATGCCGGAGGCGACGCAGGCATCGTAGACGGCGCGGACGAAGTCGTCGCCGAAGCGATGGTCGTTGATGAGGCCGCCATCGCGGACAGTACAGTCGAGGACCTTGAGTTCGGGCACGTAAGTCACCCACGGAGCGGAGGAGGTTTCCATGTTCGGGCCTTTGGAGGCGTTGCGTCTAATGGGAGCAGGGTGGGGGGCGGGCGCTGGCGGTGCCAAGCGGGAAAGCAGCGGTCAGGAGGCTAGCCGGCGATAGAGCCCGGCATGGGCGAGGGCGCAGGCTTCCCAGGAGAAGCGGGCGGCGTTGGCCAGCCCGGCGGCCTTGGCGGCGTCGTGGGACTGCTGGTCGAAGACAAGGGGCCGAAGCGCCTCGATCCAGGCGTCGGGATCGTTGCTGGCGACGAGTCGCGCGTCGGATCCGGCGATCTCGCGCCAGGCCGGACAGGCGCTGGCAACGACGGGCGAACCGCACGCCTGGGCCTCGAGCAACGGAAAGCCAAAACCTTCGTCGCGACTGGTCAGCACGGTGGCAACGGCACCGGTGTAGAGGCCGGCGAGCTTGTCGTCGGGCACGCGCGGCAGGACGAGCACGTGTCGGTGCAAGTCATGGCGCGCCCGCAGTTCGGCGGGCGGGTGTCCGTTCCAGCCGAGCAGCACGAGCGGCGGCGTGGCGGGCTCGGCGGCGCGCAGACGCGCGTAGAGGTCGAGCAAGAGGCCGGCGCGCTTGCGCGGCTGATGGTCGCCGACGGCCAACAGATAGCTGGCCTTCGGGATGCCGAAGTCGTGACAGGCGATTTCGACAAGACGCTCGGGCTCGACGTGGAACCGCTCCGCATCGAGCCCCCACGGAATCGCGACGACGCGGTCCTCGGGCAGGCCATACGTTTCGATCAGGCGGGCGCGAACGGCCTGCGTGGGAGTGACGACCGCGTCGCACGCGGGCAGCAGGCGCGGGAACGAATCGTGGAACAGCGCACCGCCAAGCCGTGCGCGCGCCGTGGGTGCCTCGTCCAAGAAGGCGAGATCGTGCACCGTGACGACGCGGCGCGCCGCGTGCACGGGCGGTACGCAGGACGAGACGGCGTGCCAGAGCGCCACGCGAACGCCGAGGAGGTCCTCGGCAACGGGCCCGTGTCCGCGCGCCCAGGCCTGCACGAGCCGACCTCCCAATCGCCGACGACGCACCAGATGCACACGGTCGGCCAGCAGGCGATGCTCGGGCCCGAGGCGTCGCGTCAGCGAGTTGAGCAGCACGTGGATGTCGAGGTCGCTTGCCTCCAGTGCGGCCAACGCCCGCAGCAGATCGAGCGCGGCGCGGCCGATGCCCGTGCGCGGCGCAAGGGTGCTCGATCCGTCGTAGCCGATGGCAAGGCGCGCGCTCATCGAGTCGAGTCATCCTCCATCCACCAGGCGCGCATCAACACAAAGGAAAACGGCCGGGAATCGCGGCGGATGCCAAGGTCCTCCATCGTCCACACGGGATGCGTGATGCGGAGGACGGGTGGCGGGAGGCGTCGGTCCAGCACGACGCCGAGATCGAACTCGAAGGGCCCGGGCGGGACCGCGAGCGTGCGCTGCCAGTCCGTGCCTTCCAATTGGAGAGTCATCTCGGCCGTCTCGGTGGGCGCGGCAGGGCGGATGCCGTGCAGGTGCAGGCGGTATCTGCCGGACGCGACGCGTCGGTCGAACTGCACTGCGACCTCTTCACGCCGGCCCCAGCGGAACGGTTCACCGTGCTCGGTGCATTCGAGGATCGCCCAGCCCTGACGGCGGCGCTGCAGGAGTGGCGAGGCCGCCGAGATTGCCTCGGCGGGAATGCGCGCGTCGGGCTCGAAGGCGCTGGCGGCATGGCGCGCGATGGCGGCGCGGTCGAGTTGGCGGAGTTGCACGATGCGGAAGTCGCGTCCGCCGGTGGGCAGCATGCGTTCGACGCGGTGCGCGGCAAGGCGGTCGTTGAACAGCAAGGTCCAGAAGAGGATCTCTGGCGGCGGATCGACGCTCCAGAGGCTGAGATTGAGCACGGTGGCCTCGTCGATTTCGGCGGGGTGCTGGCCGATGGCGCGCAGCGGACGCACGTCGAACGCCGCGAGACTCGAACGGAACATCGGCAGGAGCGGCTCGGGGCCCGCGTAGAGGGGCGCGCCGGGACCAGGCAGAAGATCGACGGCCTCGGGCAGCCACTTGCCCAACCCATGATCGTTCTCGATGCGAATCACCCACGCGTGTCCGATCGCGGCGCAAGCGAGCCAGGGCGCGAGCAGCCCGAGAGCCAAACGCATTGAGCCGCCGAGAGCCTGCGCGGCAAGGCACGCCGCCATCGCCAACCCCGTGGCGTACAGCGCCGCGACGGGCATGGTGTAGCGCTCGGCATGGAACAGTTGCAGACCGATCCAGCGGTCGATGCCCCATGTGAGCAGCGTGTAGGCCACTGCGACGCCGAGGCCGGTGGCCGCGAGCCAGCGCTGCGTCTGGCGGCATGCATCGGGTGCGGATGACGCCGGTCGTCTGGTCGCACTCGCGCACGCCACCACCGGCACCGCAAGAGCCAGCGCCCCGAGCAGCATCGGCGCAAAGCTCGTCGGCCACTGCGGAGCACCGACGCGCCCGAACGGAATCCAGAACGTGAACGAACCGAGCAGGTTCCACGTCGTCGCCGGAGTGGTCCATGCAGGCTGCGCCGCGACATGGGCCACCTGACGCGCAATGTCCACGACGAGCGGCACCGCACTGGCTGCCGCAACAGCCTGCGCGACGAAGCCGATCGCGAAGCTGCGACGCCGCCACCGACGCGCGCACAGCTCGCCCGCCACCCACGTCACGCCCAACAACCCCAACACCAGCGCCGCCAGATGATGCGTCCACATCGCCGCCGAAGCGAGCACGCCGTATGCCAACCACAGTGCCGCATCGGCACCGCTCTCCTGCCGCCGCGCACGATGCACCGCGGCGGCCATGAGCAGGAAACATCCGAACAGCGCCGCACCGACCAGTGCGTAGCCGCGCATCTCCTTGGCCATCTGACCGGCCGCAGCCGAAGCCGCGACGGCCCATGCCAGCAAGGCCCCGGGTTGCTCCCCCACCAAGCGTCGGCCGCCAAACCACGCCGTCGCCGCCAGCACCAACCACAGCAACACGTTCGGCAGCCGCGCCCAGAACAGCCCCGCCTGCGGGGCAATCGCCTGCACACCACCCAACCAACCCTTGAGCATCAGAAAGTACAACGGCGGGTGCGCGTCCACGGCCAAATGGTCGAGCATCTCCGGCACCGGCGTCGCCACCGTGACCAGCGTGTGCACCTCGTCGATCCAAAGGCTGCTCTCGCGGCCTGCGCGATAGAGCAGCACCGGCAGCAGCACGGCGAGCAGGAGGAGGAAACCGCGCGACTTCATGGAGAGCCCGCCGGTTCCGATGCGGCCCGCACCAGCGCCTCGTGCAGTTCGGTCTTCCACATCGACCACAGGAAGAAGAAGGGCGGTGGCGCGCCTTCGACTTCGAGCGCTACCGGCACGGCGGGCGTGGCGCGCTCCTCGCCCGTCGCCAGTCGCGACAGGATTGTGCCCCAGCCGCCGCGGTCGCGCGACGAACCGCCCAGCCCGCGCAGACGCTCGAGCAGCGGCCGACGGTCCTCGCGGGCCTCGATATCGTGGAAGCGCACGTCACCCGCCGCACGGAAGCCCGTTGGGCTCCACGCGCCGACGATCGACGTGTCGAGCAGCGCGCTGCCGACTTCGGCAAGGCGTTCGTCCGCGCGCGGGGGCTCGTCCATCCACACGATCGCGTGGAACGGGAACGAACGCAGGGCGACCTCGAAGTCGCCGGTGCCGTCCGGCTCCACGCGCAGCGCGATGCGAATGTCCTGCCCGGAGCAGCCCGCACCGGACGCGAGCCGCAGCACCGATACGTCGTCGAGTTGCATCTCGCCGGTCAGCGCGCACAGCGGCACCTCGCGCACGACCGCGCCGCGCACGAAGGCCAGATGCAGCGCCAGCGGCTCGTCGAGAACGAGCCGACGCAGGCGAAACGCGGGGGACGAGCGACGCGAGCGATCCGACTCGCCCCGCGCGGACGCTTGCGCGCGCGACTGCTGCACGGCATCCGCCTCGGCCGCGTCCTCCTCGTCGTCGCTCTCCTCGAGCACCTCCGACACGACGCGACGCGCGTGGCGCAGCGTGCTGTGCGTCTCCTCGTCGTAGAGCAGGTGCAACTCCGAGCGCCCGAGCGTGGCACTGGCGACGATGCCGGGCGCGAAGACTTCCTCGCCCACAAAGCGCAGCGACGCGATCCGCAGCAGCGGCCCGGCCTGTCCGCGACGTTCGAGATCCACGTCCAGCCCGGCGGCCTCCAGCACGCCCGGCAAGCCCGGCAGGAACGGGGATTCCCCGTGAGTCAGTGCGAGTTCCTCGGCGCCAATGCGCACGCGCCCCGCGCGACGACCTGAGAGCATCTCGAATTCGACCTGCACGTCGCGCACCCGCGCCTCGAAGATAATCGGCGTCGAGTCGTCGTATACTCGCACATCGCGCCGCTTCTCGCCGCGCGGACGTGTCGCGTCGCGTTCGGTATCGCGGTCCTCGCGTTCGCGTTCGCGCAGCGCACGCAGCGCCTCGAGGTTCGACGGCTGCCCGCTGCGACGCGCCAAGCGCCCACGAACGCCATCGATTTCGATGCGCTCCACCAGAAGGGTATCCGCCGTCAGGCCGATCAGCGGCACGCGCGCCTCCACGCGCCGGATCGTCAGCAGATCGTCCTCGCCATGACCCGGCGGGTTGGCGATCGCGATGTCCTCGAGCGCCACGCGCCCCGTGAGCAATCCAAGGTCCACATCCCCAATCGTGACCGGAACCGCGAGTGCCTCGGACAGTCGCCGCTCGAGTTGCCCGCGCACGACGCCCGGCAGCGCCATCCGTGCCGCGATGGCCAGCGCCACCAGAGCGGCCGCCACCGCCACGACAATGCGGCGAAGCAGGCGCATGCGCTGGGACATCGGAAGCCTCGCGACGGGATGGGGGCGGTTAGTGTCGGCCCGTATGGCCAAAGCCTCCCCCGCCACGGGGGGTTTCGTCCACCGAATCCACGACCTGCCAGACGGGTCGCTCGACGCGCGCGAGCACGAGTTGCGCAATGCGGTCGCCGCGCTGGATCGTGAACGGCTCGCTGCCCAGGTTCATGAGGATGATCTGGAGTTCGCCGCGATAGTCGGAGTCGATCGTGCCGGGAGAGTT
The DNA here is from genome assembly GCA_019634695.1 of Candidatus Sumerlaeia bacterium. Classification (GTDB taxonomy): domain Bacteria; phylum Sumerlaeota; class Sumerlaeia; order SLMS01; family JAHLLQ01; genus JAHCAW01. Next base: position 43,881 of record JAHCAW010000006.1, on the reverse strand, counting down.
GAGGACGCTGATGGCGTGGCGCAGGGCGAGGCCGCTGCGCGGGCGCACTTGAATCTCGAAACCGGGCGGGATGGCGAGGCGCAGGCCGGTGGGCACAAGCGCGACGCGGGCGGGCTCGAGGACGAAGGGCTGTGCGACGGCGGCGCGGACGTCCGCACCGGCGGCGCCGGCGGTGGCGAAGGCAGGCAGTTCCAGCCCGTCGGCGTGCGGCAGGCGCTCGACGCATACGGCGACCGCCTGCCCCGGCGCGGCGTCGTGACTCATGAGCGCCTCCGCCTCAGCCGATGATGCCGCCGCTGTCGCCCGAGGAGACGATGCCGGCGACGAAGCGCTTGAGCGCGTAGAAGTCGTTGCAGTAGCGCGAGGCCTCGTCCATCGTGATGCGCTTGGAGCGTACCAGATCGGCCAGGCCCTGGTCCATCGTCTGCATGCCCTCGTCGCGCGAGCCCATCAGCGGCCCCAGGTCGGCGGCGCGATTCTCCAGAATCAGCTTCGCGGCCACGGTGGTGATGACAAGGATTTCGAGCGCCGCGCACCGGCCCTTGCCGTCGGCGGTCTTGACGAGGCGCTGCGTGATCGCCGCCCGCAGGTTCAGCGAGAGCTGCTCGCGCAGCAGGGTGTGCTCCTCGTGCCGGAAGTTACCGATGATGCGCTGGATCGTGTGCACCGCGCCGGTGGTGTGCAGCGTCGAGAAGAGCAGGTGGCCCGTCTCGGCCGCCTTGATGGCGATGCGGATCGTCTCGGCGTCGCGCATCTCGCCCACCAGGATGACGTCCGGGTCGGCGCGCAGCGACTGGCGCAGCGCCGTCGTGAAGTCGCCGACGTCGGAGCCGACTTCGCGCTGGCTGACGATGCACTTCTTCGTCAGGTAGCGATACTCGATCGGGTCCTCGATCGTGATGATGCGGCGCGCCTCGGTGTTGTTCAGCTCGTTGATCATCGAGGCCAGCGTCGTCGACTTGCCCGAGCCCGTGATGCCCGTCACCAGCACCATGCCGCGATGGTACAGCGCGATCTTCTTCAGCACCGGCGGCAGTTGCAGCTCGTCGATCGACGGGATCTGCACCGGGATGCTGCGCAGCGTCGCGCACAGCTTGCCCGACTGGTAGTACACCACCACGCGGAACCGGCCCGTGTTGCCCAACTGGTACGAGCAGTCCACGCCGCGATGCTCCTCGAGCGAGTGCCGCAGGAACTCCGGCATGATCTCCTTGAGCAGCTCGTGCATGTCCTTGTGCGTCAACGGCGGCATCTCGACGCGCTTCAGGTCGCCGCGCAGGCGGAAGTACGGCGGGGAACCCTCCATGATGTGGATGTCGGAGGCGTTGTTCTGGACGGCTCCACCGAACAGGGCCTTGAAGTTGATCATGGGAGACGGTTTCCAGCGACGCCCGGGCAGCGGATCAAGCAACCCCAAGCGGCGGCGCGCATGGTGTAAGGTCGAAACGGCCCGAACCTCCCGGGCCGGCCGCCCTTTTCCGACCTGCTTTCTCCATGGTGCAACACCAACGTTGCCCGCCACCGACCCCCCTCAGTTTCCCGCCTTGCCTTTTTCCCCTTCCCCCACCCGGCCCGCCGGCCTACCCTTCCGACGTCTTTGCCCGGAGTGCCCCGCCGCCATGTCCGATTCCGCCGAAAGCCCCGCCGCCCCGAAGGTTCCCGCCGCCCCCAAGGGCGTGCAGACCAAGGTGCGCATTGCGCATCTGCATCAGATGAAGGCGGCCGGCCGGCCCATCGTCATGGTGACGGCCTACGATGCCTGCTTTGGCGCGCTGGCCGACGAGGCGGGCGTGGACCTGATTCTCGTCGGTGACTCGGCCGGCATGGTCGTGCACGGCTACGACACGACGCTGCCCGTCACGGTCGAGATGATCGAGATGCACGTGGCGGCCGTGGCGCGTGGCGCGCGGCGCGCCCTCATCGTCGCCGACATGCCCTTCATGTCGTACCAGGTGACGCCCGAGGAGGCGGTGCGCAACGCGGGCCGCTTCCTGAAGGCCGGCGCGCAGGCCGTCAAGATCGAGGGCCACGGCCCGCGCATCCGCGAGACCGTCCGCGCGCTGTCCAGCATCGGCATCCCCGTCATCGGCCACATCGGCCTCGTGCCGCAGTCGGTGCACGCGCTGTCGGGCTATCGCATCCAGGGCAAGACCGACGAGGAAGCCGAACGGCTGATGACGATGGCGCGTCTCCAGCAGGAGGCCGGCCTGTCGGCCATCGTGCTCGAGTGCATCCCGCACGACCTTGCCCGCCGCATCACCGCCGAGGTCGCCATCCCCACCATCGGCATCGGCGCCGGCCCGCACTGCGACGGCCAGGTGCTCGTCATGCACGACCTTCTCGGCCTCACCGAGCACCCGCCCAGCTTCGCCCGCAAGTACCTCGACCTGCGCGCCGGCACCCTGCGCGCCTTCCGCAAATACGCCCGCGACGTCCGAGAGCGAAGCTTTCCGGAGGAGTGAGGGACTTCTGGCCGGGGCGGCCATGGCGAAGCCCTTGACGAGGTACTCCTTCAGGATGGTGGAGGCCCATCGGCGGAACTGGACGCCGCGGGGCGAGCGGACCCGAGTGGGAGGTGGGGAGCAAGGAGGTCAGCCCTTGTCTTCCCGGTCGGCTTCGCGGCGGAGCTCGTCGGCGGTGATGTGGTGGATCTTGCCGTCCTTGACCGTCACGATGTAGGTGTTCGTTTGGATGGCGATCTTGCGGGCCTCGGCCGCAGCGCGGCGCATGGCGGCGAGCGAGCCACGCAGATCCGGGTCGGGGGATTCCGAGATGTCTTTGGCGGTCATGAGTTGTGCCCCCATTCGATCGCGATCGGTTTGTCGCCGAGATTGTCGTACTTCACCCATGTGTCCACGCGAAACCTGTAGTCGTGCTCGAAGTGACGGAGCCCCAAAGCGAAACGCCGTCGAATGACGTCCTCAGGTACGGCGGGGCCCCCTTGACGCACTCGTGCAGCCACGCGGGCGATTGCTGCCTCCTCGCTGGGCAGGGCGAGGAAGAACAGAGCCACGTGGTAGCCAGTGGCACGCCACCTGTCAATGTGGGCCAGATAGGACCTGCCCGAGAGCGTGGTCTCGAAGGCGAAGCTCTCGCCGCGACGGACGCAGGCGGCGATCTCCTCCAGCATGAGTCGCCCGGCGCGGAGCGCGCATTTTGGCGCTGTTGCTCGAAAGGAGCGCGGGCGTCCCGCCGGCACGCCTCGGCGGGCAAGATGCCCGCCCTCCTTTCCGTTCGCCTCTTCGGGGAAAGCGGCGCTCCAATCCCCGCCGCGTGACAGGCGCAAGATGCGCCCCGGCGCGGAGGGCGGGGGTGCCTCGGCTTGACTTCTCGGGCGGCGGCGGCAGCATCGGGGGAAGGGCAAGGGCCGAGGCCCGCCGGCGAAGGGAGAGACAGGTGGCCGATTCGAGCGTCGTTCAACGGCTGCGCGACAACATCGCGACGGTCTATCATGGCAATGCCGGAGTGGTGGACCTGTGCTTGGTGGCGTTGCTGGCGCGGGGGCATCTGTTGCTGGAGGACGTGCCGGGGGTGGGCAAGACGACGCTGGCGTCGGTGCTGGCGGGGTCGATCAACTGTTCGTTCCGGCGAATTCAGTTCACGAGCGACCTGTTGCCGACGGACATCCTGGGGGTGACGATCTTCCGGCCGGAGTCGGGGGAGTTCGAGTTCAAGCAGGGGCCGCTGTTTGCGAACATCGTGCTGGCGGACGAGATCAATCGCTCGACGCCGAAGACGCAGTCGGCGCTGCTGGAGGCGATGAACAACGCGCGCGTGTCGCTGGACGGGCAGGTGTACCAGTTGCCGCGGCCGTTCATGGTGCTGGCGACGCAGAATCCGATCGAGTCGCACGGGACGTTTCCGCTGCCGGGCAGCCAGATGGACCGGTTCATCATGCGGCTACACCTTGGGTATCCGTCGCGCGAGCAGGAGGTGCAGGTGCTGCGCGAGCAGAAACTGGCGATGGCGGACCAGGAGGTGCGGCCGGTGGTGGACGCGGGCGAGGTGATCGCGTTGCAGGAGGCGGTGGCGGAGGTGCGGATCGACGACGATCTGCTGGATTACATTGTGCGGCTGGGCGAGGCGACGCGGTCGTCGCCGCGATTCGAGATTGGATGCTCGACGCGCGGGCTGCTGGCACTGAGGCGTTGTGCGCAGGCATGGGCGTTCGTGCGGGGCCGGCAGTTCGTGACGCCGGACGATGTGCAGGAGATCGCGGTGCCCGTGCTGGCGCACCGGGTGCAGTTCGCGCGCACGTTCGAGCGCTCGTCGTTCACGCACGAGGAGGACCAGGCGGCGATCCGCGAGGTGCTCGAGCGCGTCGAGGTGCCGCTGTAAGGCGGCAGGGATCGAGACAACCACGAAAGACGCGGAAGGGACGGAACGCACCGACCCACATTTCGGAAGTCCGGCATGCGCCCCCGGGAAGATTCAGTTGTTCAAGATGGACGGCGGTCGGAGGGATGGACGCCGATCCTCACCGCTGCACAGCGCCGTTCGTCCCGGTAGGGACGATTGTATCGCCGCTCCCGCTTCGATTGCGGCACGACAGCAGGAATTCGGAGTCTTGAGCGTCCGGCGTTGGCCTCACTCGGCCGCGACGGCGGCGACTTGCGGGGTGGCGGTTTCGGACGGGCCGTTGACGAGGGCGTCGAGCCAGATGGCCAGGGACTCGACCTCGCGGTCGGTGCCGACGAGCGGCGGCATGTAGGCGCGATAGGGCGAGTCCGGGGCCGAGGCGCGCAGCATCGCCAGCAGGTTGCCGATGGAGTCGCGGTCGCGGCCGTGCAGGTAGCGCCGCATCGGGCGATAGCCGTCGGTCGTGTGGCAGGCGAGGCACTGGCCGCGGAACATGAGCTCGCCGCGTCGCAGGATCTCGGGCGTGACGGGCGGATGGAGGACCGGTGCGTCGCCGGCGGCTTGAAGAATCGCGGCGCGGGCGCGCTGGGCGTCCCATGCGGCCCATGCCTGCTTCTCGCGATCGGTGGCCCAGATCGAGTGGGTGAGGTAGCCGTCGCGGTCGAAGCGCTCGACCTCGGGGATGGACTCGTCGCCGACGCGCACGGGGGTCTTGCGCACGGCGTTGGAGTACATGTGCTCGCCGACGACGTAGGGTTTGCGAAGCATCTCGCGGGCCTGCTCGGTGGAGGCCGTTGCCATCAGCGCGAGCACGAGGATCGCGCAGGCATAGCCGAAGCGGAAGTCGCGCGGGCTTCGATAGGCGATGAAGTAGACGACACCGACGATGGTGGCGGAGGACATGACGGTGACGAGCACGGCGCGGGTCACCTGGGTGAACGTGCCGGCGCCGATGGTGGAGATGCCCAGTTGCAGCAGCACGCGCTGGGACTCGGGGACCATCATCAGGTACCACACGAAACACAGCGGCATGAGGAAGAAGGCGGGCAGCAGCCAGAGCGCGGAGAAGCGGATCACTTCGCTCTTCAGGGCGGGCTTCTCGTAGCCATCGATGCGCGAGGCGGTGACGAGCGCCCAGACGCCGGCGAGCGACAGGCAGACGAGCGTGCGCAGAAAGAGGCTGGGCCAGAATGTCGGATTGAAGAAGGCCTGGAAGAAGCGGCTGGACTCCTCGCCGCTTCCGGCGACGGCGAGCCACGCCGCGCCCGGCGTCAGCATGAACGACAGGATGCCGTTGATGATGAACAGCGTCAGGAAGGAGGTGCCGGCGTAGAGCCAGCCGACCTTGAGATGCAGGCGCTGCGGAATGCGGTTCCAGGTGTAGTAGTAGACGGCGGCGGTGGTGAGCTCGATGAGGAAGAAGACCCACTCGATGGCCCAGCCGAAGACGAAGTTGTGGATCAGGGTGCTGGTGGCCTCGGGGGCGGCGAGTCCGATGGCGAACCAGATGCCGACGCCGGAGACGGCGCCGTAGACGGCGGTGAGAATGAGGAAGAACTTGGCGTGCTTGGGCAGGAACTCGAGCCAATCCTTCCGGCCCTTCTTGATCGCGCGCGCCTCGGCGAAGGGCAGGTAGAGCCCGCCGCCGATGGCGAAGTGCGAGATCATGACGTGGAAGATGGCGATCAGGCCGATGACCCAACCGCTGCCGATCGTTGGAACGTCCCAGACGGGGTAATTCATCGACAAGCTCCTGCGAAGGTGACTTCCCCAATCCTCACAGCGCGAGGTATCCCCACGCCGTCAGGATGATCAGTCCGACGAGTGCCGCGAAGCCGAGCCACGTCGCGATGCGCGCGCGCTGGCCATTGCGGGAGTCGGGGTCGTAGAGCGGAATCAGCGCCCAGACGATGCCGCCGGCGGTGAAGAGCAGAATGCCCAGCGCCTCGCCGACGATGCCCGGGAACCAGGCACCGAAGACCTTGAGCACCTGGAACTGGCTCATGAAGTACCACTCGGGATGAATGCCGAGCGGCGCGGGGGCGAGTGGGTCGGCCTGCGGGCCGAGCTCCCATGGATAGAGCGAGGCAAGCACCGCGAGCACGTTGAGTGCGATGAGCCACATCGCCAGATCCTTGGCGAGGAAGTTCGGGAAGAAGGGAATCGAGCGACGCCGCTCGGCGGGCTTGATCTCTTCTCCGGGGGGCACGGCGTTGCCATGGCGCTGCACCAGCCACAGGTGGAACATCAGCAACGGAACGAACAGCGCGGGCAGGATGACCACATGGAGCGCAAAGAAGCGCTGGACGGTGTTCTCGCCGACGTCCGGGCCGCCGCGAATCAGGTCGCCGAGAAACGGCCCGACGACCGGAATGGACATGGGAATCTCAAGGCCGACCTTCGTGGCGAAGTAGGCCAGCTCGTCCATGGGCAGCAGGTAGCCGCTGAAGCCAAAGACCATCGCAAGGCCGAGCAGGCCGAGGCCGGACCACCAGCCGAACTCGCGCGGGCGTCGATAGGCCTTCATGAAGAAGACGGAGAACATGTGCACGAAGATCGCGACCACCATGAGGTTGGCCGACCACGAATGCGCCGAGCGCACAAGCCAGCCGAACTCGATGTCGTAGGTAATCTGACGGACGGACTCGTAGGCTTCGACGCCGGGGCGGTAGTAGACGAGCAGCAGCACGCCGGTGAAGCACTGCACGAGGAAGAAGAAGAGGGAGATGCCGCCCCAATAGTACCAGAAGGAATGCTCGTGCTGGGGCACCTGCTTCTTCTTGGCGAAGGCGATCATGTCGGACAGGCCGAGGCGTTCGTCGGCGAAGTCCCAGACGGCGGCGAGGGCGCGGTTCTCAAACACGGGAGATGATGACTTCTGCATCGCGCACCTCCACGTTGTAGACTGTCAGCCCGCGCGGCGGAGGTCCCGCCACCGCGGCGCCCGAATGCTGATCGTACACCCCGCCGTGACAGGCGCAGTAGATGCGCTCCTTGTCGGGCTCGTACTGCACCGTGCAGCCGAGATGCGTGCAGACGGCGTCGAAGGCCACCCAGGTGTCGTCCGCGTGGCGAATCAGCATCGAGGTGCGCGTGCCGAAGCGGAACATGAGCGCCGAACCGGGCGCGAGTTCCTGCGCGCCGGGCAACGCCACCATCGTGACCGCACCCATCGCCGACGCGCGCGTCGCCGGCGTCGCCAGATAGCGGTAGATCGGATAGCCGATCGCCCCCGCATAGCCGGCGCCGACCACGCCCGCCAGCACGCGCACGAACGCGCGCCGCGTCAGCAGGTCCTCGCCCTCCTCCAGCACTTCTTCGGAATGGCCCATTGCCTCAGGCATAGCGCTCCTCCTGTCCCTGCGTCTGAGCCACCACGCGGCTCAGCCAGAAGACGACTCCCAACCCGCCCACGAACAGCACCAGGAAGGCCCCGACCACGATCCAGTTCGTGGCGATGGCCCGGTCCCAGACATCGAATCCAAAGCCCGCCAGCGTGACGTCGCGCAGGATGTCGCGCGCCATCGTCATCGCCATCACGTTGAGCACCACAAGCAGCCCGGCCAGCGAGGCGAGCGTCCAGTTCGCCGCGCGCGCCTGCGCCACGAGTGCCACCACCGCCACGCCAACCGCCGTCACCACCCACGCGATCAGGCAGGCGCCGAACAGGCTGTTCTCGCCCAACGCCGCGCGCACCGCCTCGGGTTGCGACTGCAAGACCCACGCACCCGCCAGCACCTGCACGAGCAGACCGGCCGCCGCCAGGCGCCCGCCCCATTGGCGCAGCACCGTCGCCGCGTCGGCCGTCAGGAACTTCTTCATCCCGACCAGCATCATGCCGACACCGCCGGCCGTCAGCGAGCCGACCATCATGAAGACCCACCGCGGCATCACCGTCGGATCGCCCGCATTCAGGTGACGGCCAAGCGCATCGGCCCGGTAAAGTTCGCTCCACACCTGTGGCCGCAGCATCAGCGTCATGTTCGACGTATAGATGAACCCGACGCCGAGCACGAACGCCAACGCGACCAGTCCCACCCAACCCCAACCGCGGCGCTCGTTGGCCAGACGCACCATGACGTAGAGCAGCGTGTAGGCGGTCATGAGCAGCAGGATGACGGAGATCCACCATGCGCCGATCAAGACGCTGCTGGTGTAGAGGGCGCGGCCGTAGAGCACCTGCGCGAAGAGCAGCGGCGGGACGCCGAAGTTGATGACGTAGGTCATCAGGATGGGCAGACGGAAGGCGACGGCGCCGGAAGCGTCCAGCAGCGGCGCACGGCCACGCGCCCGCCCGACCAGCGTGGCGATCGAGGCGAACAGCAGCCCGCCGACGAGCGCCTGCATGGCCACGAAGTGCAGCGACAGGGTGACGACGTGCAGGAGCTTGAAGAGCCAGACTGGTGCGGGCAGCGGAATGGGATCCATCGCGGGAAACACGGACAGGACACCTCCTCGACGGGAGCGGCCACGGGGACCGCAGGCCGCCCCGGGAGAGCGGCTTGGAGGGCCGTGCACCCGGGGATTCAGCCGAATCGGGAGGAGGCTTGTCCGAGTCATGCGACTCGGGTCAAGAGAAGTGTGGTCGTCTTTATCGAGCATATTCCGATGAAGCGATGTCTGCCCGCCGGGACGTTGCCGCCGCTGCCTCAGGGGAGGGCCTCGTCGGCCCAAGAGTGGACGCTGGCCTCCCAGCCGCCGGCGCCGTCGGGGATGAGCTGGCCGTAGCCGAGGCGCTGCTCGATGACCGGGGGCCGGCCCTCGGGGAAGAACAGGGTGGGCTTCCAGGCGCCGGGGTTGAGGTACTCGGGGCCGCGTTCGGCCAGCGTGCGTTCGGGCAGATGCGTGTGGCCGGTGGCGACGAAGCGGGGCGCGCGCCCGGGGGTGAGCAGGCGGCCGAGGGCGCGGCGGCGGGCGGCTTCCTCGCGGCCGGCCAGACGGCGCCAGTCGGCCGGGGCCCCGTCGAGCCACGGCGCCAGCACGGCCAGTACAAACGACGGCGCGCGCACGACGGCTGCCAGTGCGCGGTAGACCTCGCGGCGCAGAGCACCGTCGGCGTCGGCCTGCAGGATGCGCACGACGTCGGCAACGCGCACCGCCTTGTCAACCCAAGGGAGCATCGGCTCGACCGGGGCGAGAACGCGGCGGGCGATTTCGCGGCCAAGGCAGGAGGCGTCCGGCCGGGCGTGCGCCCCGAGGCGATAATGCGGGTCGAACCGATGGCCGTGTTCGGCGTGCAGACCGACGGCGGTGTTGGCGTACCAGGTGCGGGGCTTGCCGGCGGCGCTGGCGTTCAGGCCCGGGAAGGTGTCGCGCAGCAGGGCCCAGGCGCGGGCGTGCAGCGCGGGGCGGTCGTGGGCACCGACGATGTACTCAATCTCGCCGCCGGCGGCGAGCCAGTCCTGCAAACCCAGACGAACGGCGACGTGGGCGGAGAGGATACGCTCGAGCGTGCGGCGGGGCGATTCGCCGCGGCGCTGGTTGGGCCACAGGTCGAAGATGTCGCCGAGCAGGACGAGCGTGGGCAGCAGGCCGGCGCTGCGGGCCTGCGCCATCTTGGTGACGAGGAAGCGGACGAAGAGCTCGTCGAGTTCGAGGCGGGCGCGCAGGCGCAGGTGACTGGCGGGACCGGAGCGGTCGGGGCCCCAGAGCAGGAAGTCTTCGAGCTCGTCGCCCACGCCCAGGTGCAGATCGGAGACGATGACGAACATGGCGGGATGCCTCTCTCACGCGGATGGCCGCGACGGACGCGGGTGCGTGAGAGTGGCCTCGCATGGAGCACGGAGTCGCGTGAGCGGAGGGTGGAACTGCGATGGAACGGCGGCGGAATGGCGCTTGAAGGAGCTGGGTTGGTGCGTGGTCGAGCTTCCGATCAGAGGCGCTCCAATCACGGAGCGGAGGATGCAGGAGACTGGCGGACGTGCAGAGAGATGCCGCCTCGCTTGCGCTCGGGGTACCGAAGTTCTGCTGTCCGATGCCGCGTCACATCGTGAATCGGAACTCGAGGCGCACGGTGCCGGGGGCGGCGTTCTGGAGTTGGTGGCGCATGACGCCGAAGAAGCTGGGTTGCGGGCGGGGAGTGCGAACGATGCGGACGGTGTCCTTCACGCCCAGATGCGCCTTCAGGTGCTCGAGCGCCTCGTCGAAGGTCCCGACGTGGTCGACCATGCCGGAGTCGAGAGCCTGGCGACCGCTGAAGATGCGCCCGTCGCACCAGGTGCGCAGGTGCGCCTCGGCCTCCTCGTCGGTGACGTCCTTGGGCTGGCGACCGGATTGGGCGGCGAGCACGCTGCGGGCGGCGTCGAGACGCGCCCCGGAGACGACCTCGAAGAACTGCTCGTGGACGTCGGCGACGGTGCTCTCGAGCATCGCCCGCTCCTCGTCGGTCATGGGCCGTGCGCCCGAGCCGATGTCCTTGAACTGGCCGCTCTTGATGGTGCGGGGCTCGAGGCCGATCTTGTCGACGAGGTCCTTGTAGCCCCAGAAACTCATGATGACGCCGACGCTGCCGGTCAGCGTGCCGGGGTTGGCGTAGACTTCGTCGGCGGCCATGGCGACGTAGTAGCCGCCGCTGGCCGCGATGTCGCCCATGCTGGCGATGACGGGCTTTTCCTCGGCGAAGCGATTGATCGCCTCGAACAGATCCTGCGTGGCGCTGACCGTGCCGCCGGGGCTGTTGACGCGCAGCACCATGCCCTTGACCGAGCTGTCGGCGGCCCAGCGCTGGACGACTTCGCGCAGGCGCTTGCTGTCGGCGCCGTACCCGGGGCCTTCGCCGAGCACCCCCTCGACCTCCAGAATGACGATCTTCTCGCCGAAGGCGAAGAGCGAAGGCGTCGCTCCTCCCCCACTGGCGGTGAGCATGCCGCCGACAATCGGAATGAGGGCCATCAGGACGACGGCGACGAGAACGACGAGACCGATCAGCAGCGGCAGGGGGCTGCGGCGCATGCGGCGGGGGTCGGGTGCCTGCTGGGGCGGCGGGCCCTGCGGGGGCCACGGCGGCGGAGCCCCCCAACGTGGCGGGCCTTGGGGCGGCGGGCCCTGAGGGGGACCCTGCGGCGGCCCTTGGGGCGGAGCGGCCCAGCCCGCAGGCGGACCGTATCCCGGCGGAGGCGGTCCGTATCCCGGAGGGGGCGGATAGCCGGCCGGGGGCGGGCCCTGACGAGGCGGCTGGGCCGCGGGATGCGGCGGCGGACCTTGAGGATTTGGATTGGCGGGTTGCTGCGGGTGCTGCGGCTGGTCCATGGAAGAGGCGTCCTCGACAGTGCTGGGGCTGGTCTACGCGCGAACCGGTGCAAATCCCAAGCCCATTTCTCGGGCAAGCGAGCCTGACTCGATTCTTGAGCATTCCTCCTTCGGCATCCACCCTTTCAGTCGTCTCGCCGCCTTCTCTTGCCTCGCGGCCCGGGCGAGCAGGACGATCACCCACACGCAGCACCTTCCTGCTCCGCCAACACTCGAACCACGAACCACGGAAGAGTATCCATGTCCCCCTGCACCCGTGTCGCCGTCATCATGGCCGGAGGCAGCGGCGAGCGCTTCTGGCCGCTGTCGCGCGCGCAACGCCCGAAGCAGCTCCTGCGGCTGGCGGGCGGCGAGGAGACGCTGCTCCAGCAGGCCGTCTCGCGCGTCGCGCCGCTGGTTTCGCCCGAGCGCGTCTTCGTTGCCACCTCGCGCATCCTCGCCGAGGCGATTCGCGCCGGCGACGCGCGCGTGCCCGCCGCCAACGTGCTGGCCGAACCAGCCAAGCGCAACACGACCGGCTGTCTGGCATGGGCCGCCGCGAACCTGATCGCCCGCCACGGCGACCCGGCGGCGGTCTCCATGGCCGTCCTGACCGCCGACCATCTGATCGGTCCGCCGGATGCCTTCCGCGCCTGCATTGCCAACGCCTTGGCGGCCGCCGAGGCCCACGATGCCCTGGTGACCATCGGCATCGCCCCGGCCCACCCCGAGACCGGCTATGGCTACATCGAGGCCGAGGACGAGGCGGTGGCCGTGGCCGGCCTGCCCGCGGGCGCGGTGCGGGCGGTGCGGTCGTTCCGTGAAAAACCCGACCGCGCGACCGCCGAGGGCTATGTCGCCTCGGGGCGCCACTACTGGAACAGCGGCATGTTCTTCTGGCGGGTGGCGACGTTCCTGGCGGAACTGGACCATGCGGCGCCGGCCGTCGCGGCGGTGGTGCGCGGAATGGCCGAGGCGTTGCGCGCCGGCGACGAGGCGGCTGCCGAGCGCCTGTTCGGCACGCTGGAGGACCGCTCGATCGACTACGTCCTGATGGAGAAGGCGCGGCGCGTGCTGCTGGTGCCGGCGACGTTCGGCTGGGACGACGTCGGCTCGTGGGACGCGCTGGCGCGCGTGCATGCGCCCGACGCGGCGGGCAACGTGCGCGACGGCGCGGCGGTGCTGGCGGACGCGCGCGACTGCATCGTCGTCAACGCCACGGGCGGCCGCACGGCGGTGGGGCTCGTCGGCGTCGAGGGCCTCGTCGTGGTGGTTACCGACGACGCGGTGCTCGTGGTGCCCAAGGACCGCGTGCAGGACGTCAAACGCATCGTCACGGCCCTGCGCGAGCAGGGGGCGCCGCAGGTCTGACGCGGTATCGGAAGTCGAAAACAGCCCAAGCTATTGGCCGGAAGTGGCGAGCAGCGCCTAGGGGGCGAAGGCACGCCGCCTCGCTTGCGCTCGGGGTGCTGAAGGTCACTCCGCCGGTGCATGCGGAGGCGGCTCCGGCTGTCTGGGCCGGGCGGCAAGCGATGTCAGGACATGCTCATAATACCATCAGAACTCCAGAGTAATTCCAACTGATTCCGAGAAGTTTTGACAATCTGTCGAAAAAGACTCCACCAGCCACCCAGCTCGCAATCGATTGCATCTCGGATGCCGGGGCTCGCAGTTCTCGGGGTCGCCATCCCGTTCGGGCTTCGATACGCAGGCGTCCATGCGACTATTCGCATGTTGAAATCAGGCAACTTGGGTGTAATTCCAGCGTTGAGTCCTCCTCGGTCTGCCTGAGGGCTTCGCAACTCGGTGACGCGGAAACGCCTGAGAAAGCGGTTGACCCAAGGCGGCCGGGCCTCGAAGACTTCCATCAGCATAGAGAGAAATGAGGGCATGACTGCGGCGACGCGTTGCGCAGGGTATCCCGCCCTTCTGGATGGATGGGGCAATTCTTGGAGGAATTGTCGAGTTTGAACCCCTTGGACCGCACCCGTCCTCGCCGTGCGCACCGGCATGGCGACGGGTGGCACGAGGCGCTCCGAAGGCTTTCGCACGGAGCACGCACACCCAGTTGGTCTCCAACTGCCTGACCGCCCCCGCCGCCGGCGGGCGCCACACCTCAACCTCCTCGGCGGGTTCCCCTCTGGCGGACTCGCGAACGCCAATCCAGCGAAGGAAGGAAACACCATGAAACTTTCGAACATCTATGGCTTGGCCGCCGGACTGCTGGCCTCGTCGCTGGCGACCGGTACATGGGCCGCCACATTCCCGGCCACCGACACGGCCGGTGCAGACGCCGTCGCCGTCGTCGACGCCGGGGGTGGCGGCGACTACCTGACGCTTGCCGCGGCAGCCGCGGACTTCAATGCGATGGCGGGCGGCATGGCCCGCAACTGGACGATCGAAATCGCCTCCGACCTTACCGAGACGGCCAACGTCGGAATCGCGAACGCAACCAATGGCTTCACGCTGACGATCAAGCCGGCGGCCTCGACGACGCCGCTCATCGACTTCACGCAACTGACCGACAATGCGGGCCCCTCGGGAAGCTTGGTGATCGGCTCCCTGCTGAGTGGCTGGACGCTCAGCACGATGTCGGGCGTGGTTCTGGACGGCTCGAACAATGGTACGAACTCCCGCGATCTCACGGTGCGCAATGCCAGCGCGGCAGTCCCCTTCCCGTCGCCCATTCACATCGTCGGCGCCACCAATACCACGGTCAAGAATTTGGTGGTTGTCAACCGTTCGACGCACACCACCAACGCAGGATACGGAATCCGGTGGACGAATCGGGACAACAACTTCCCCAACAATGGCCTGACCGAGAACAACCACATCACATCGACCGCAGGGACTCAGGGCCAGGGCATCGGATACACGACGTCCGGGACCCCCACCTTCGGACAGAACACGACCGGGTCCGTAATCCGGGGCAATGACGTGACCGCCCGCACCCGTGGCATCTTTCTTGGCCGGAACGGCGGCACGACCACGATCGAAGGGAATACGGTTCGCGTCAACCAAACGACGAGTGGGTTCCTCAGTAGCGGCCTGAATCACAACAGCGCCGGTGGCGCCACCACGTTCACGACGATCGTTCGGAACAACGAGTTCCTGCAGTTGGCGACAGCCAACACATCGGCGGGCAACTTCGGTATCGTCGGCATCTTCTGCGAGGCCGCGGGCGCCAGTGCCTCCTATCAGGTGTACAACAACGTGCTGACGGGCTTCGCTGCCACCGGTACAGCCGGCGACTACAGCGTCCATGGCATCCGGCTGCTGAACGCGAACGCTGCGGGCAACATGCTTGCCGAGCACAACTCCATCTACATGGGCAGCGTCAACGCGAACGGCACGACGGCGGGCAACCTGTTCGGGATCGGCGTCCGCAACAACCTCACAAGCGGTACGGTCACCATCCGCAATAACATCGTCCTGTGGGAGAAGACCGCAGGCTCCGCGATCTTCACCAACGACACGGGTGGCACGTTTGCATCCGTCGGCAACAACATCGTCAGCAGCGGCAATGTCGCCGTGCGCGGCGCCACAACCTACGCGAACCTCGGCGATTGGCAGGGCGCCGGCTTCGACCTCACCGCCACCGGCGGGCAGAGCGTCAATCCGACGACGACCTCGCCGGGCGCGTGGGTCAGCAAGACCGCCAACCTGCGCTTCGCCGGCGGCGCCGCCGTCCCGATGGCGCCCGTTGCCTCCTCGACCATCCTGACCGACATCGACGGCCAGGTTCGCCCCGCCACCGACGCGTGGCCCGGCGCCTTCGAGCAGGTCGGCATCACCGTCCCGGTCGAACTCGACTCGTTCCAGATCGACTGACCTCGCCTGCGGGGCTCCGGCTCCGACCACAACCAACGCACTTCCTCCCCCTCGGGCCCGGCGGCAACGCCGGGCCCGAGGCTGTTTCAGCCTCCAGTTGCGCGTCTCTTCTTCATCCATGCCTTACGAATAACATCCGAATATTTCTTTATGGGTTTATTGCGAGATTCCCGTTGACGGATGGGCGGTTTCGCCCCATCCATCCTCTCATTGGTGAATCGTCCCGTCCGGAGTCGGCCGCCCGCTGGAGGCGTGCCGGCATGGGCGGTATCCCCAACCGGCGGGATTCCAACGCAGGCTGCCCGGGAGAGGCGGTGGCGGCGGAATCCCCGAACAGGTCTCCCCTTCCGGGAACCGCACCCCCAGACCGTACGCCGCCCAAAGGAGCCCACAACCCCGGCACGCAACAATTCGGCAAGGAGCCGGTGCCACACCCGCAGGCGACCCCGAACCGCCGCCGGGCCGGCCCCGAGGAAGGGAATGTTCGGGAGCACAACGCAGGAGGGGCTGGCCCGTACGGGCGGCCCGGGCACGACAGACCTTCGACAATCCGAGGGACCCATGAAGAAGAGAACACTCCTACTCGCCTGCGGCATGCTGCTGAGCAGCGCCGTAAGCTGGGCCGCGGCGTTCGACGACGGCACGACGGACAGCATCGCCACCGTCGGCACGGGAGGCGATTACGCCTCGCTGGCTGCCGCCGCGACCGCCTTCAACGCCGTCAGCGGCATCAACGCGAATTGGGAAATCCGAATTCTGAACAACCTTACCGAGACCAGCAACGTGGCGTTCGGCAACACGATCGCCGGCGGCAAGACGGTCACGATCCGCCCGGCACCGGGCGTTTCGCCGACGGTGTCGTTCACCTCGACGACGGCCAACAATGGTTCGGCCTTCTCGGGCAATCTGGTTCTGGGCTGCAACGTCATCGCCTCGGCGGCTGGCGCTTCCAACGTGTTCAACACGAGCAACGCCTGGATCATCGACGGTTCGAACCTGCACGGCGGCTCGCGCCGCAGCATGACGTTCACGACGGTTGCGAGCGGCACCGGGGACGGCAACTGCATCCGCATCGTCGCTGGGACCCAAGGGGCGATCATCCGGAATCTGGTGATCAATCAGATCCGGACCAACGCCAGCGCCGCCTGCATCGGCATCGCGGCCGCCAACATCTCGTCAACCGACTACGTCCCGAACGGCACGGTCATTAGCAACTGCGTGCTGAAGACCAGCAGCTCGGGCTCCGGCATGGCGATCCGGACCGGCACCGGCGTGGGGACGCTTTCGTCCGGCACGGCAATCGAGAACCTGACCGTCGAGAACTGCGACATCATCTTTACGAGCCGTGGGCTCGAGGCGCTCAACCTCGGCGGCGGAGCGTCTTCGACGCATAACTTCCGCCGCAATCGCCTGATTCTGTCCAATGCCGCTGGGAATACCTGGCCGGTCTTTCACTCGAGCAGCAACACAACTTCGGGCTACACGTTCAATATTGAGGAGAACTACATCGAGGTCAACATGACCTCCCTGCCCGCCGCCGGGCAGGGGCCCAGCGCGCTCGAACTGACGGCGGGAACCGGCACGTACAACGTCCGCAACAACATCATTCACTTCAACCCAACAACGGTCGCGGGCACGGTCGATGGCATCTGGCGCGGAATCAACGCCACCTCGGCGACGAACGCCTACAACATCGAGCACAACACGATCAATATGGACAGCTCGTCCGCGTCGCTCGCCGGCGGCACGGCCGGTCGCATCTGCGCCATCAACGCGGCCACGGCCCGCACCTCCGGCACGCTTACCCTACGCAACAACATCATCCGCATGGGCCAGCCCGGGACGAACGTCTTCATGATCCGCAACTCGGCGGGCACGACCGGCTTCACGTCGGTGGGCAACAATCTGATTCCCCTGACCGGGCTGCCGAACCTGGGCATCGTCGGCTCGACAACGTACAACTCGTTCGGCGACTGGCAGACCGCGGGTTTCGATACTGGCGCGACCGGCGGCCAGAGTGTCCAACCCACCTCGTTCTGGGTCGGCGCCCCCGACTTTCGGTTCCTGACCGACCCGTCGGGAACAGTCGGCACGGTGGATAGCTCGACCGTCCTGACGGACATCGACGGGCGCCCGCGCCCCGCCAACGGCGCCCTGCCCGGCGCACACGAGTACACGACGACATCGACCACCTACTCGTACAACGGCACCTCGACCGGCACGGGCGACTTCGACTCGCCGGGCGAGTGGGACCCCGTGCGCAACTACCGCCGCATCACGGACGTGCTGGAAATCGACGGCGCGTCGCTGGGTGGCGCCCTGACGCTGAACCTGCCGTCGCTGAACACGGCGGCCGCCACGGCGCGGACGCTCTACGATTCGCCGATTGGCGGCCTTCGGCTGCTCAACAATGCCGACGTGACGCTGACTGCCGCGAACGCGCGCAACATCAACGTCTATGACAATACGGGGACCGACTTGCAGGTCGGCTCGGGCTCGTCGCTCACGCTGACGGGCTCGAATACGATTCGCATCATCCTGAACGGCAGTGCCAGCGGCAGCATCGGCGGCGACCTTGTGCTGGCCGCCACAGCCGCCAGCGTGCCGCACGCCATCCTCGTCAAGTCCGCCGGCGGACTCGTCTTCACGAACGGCGCGACCGCGGCGTTGGCCCCGACGACAACCGGCGGCGGCAACGGCTTCGGCGCCGACAACATCGACTCGGCGGCCGGTGCCGTCGTCTTCCAGTCCGGCGCGACGTTCTATCAGGGTGGCAAGAAGGACGGCACGCGGCCTGGCGGCACGGGCTCGAATCCGTTCGGCCCGAGTGGCGCCAACGCGATCGTCGTCTTCAACTCGGGCAGCACCTACGTCACCCTGCGCCCGCCCCCGCCGAGCATCAGCAACCGCACCTACGGCAACTTCATCTGGCGCAGCAACACGTCCGGGTCGCCGACGGGGACTCTGACCTTCACCGTCCAGAACAACTTCGAGGTGCGCAACAGCGGCGACGTGGTTCAGGGCGCCTGCAACTTGACCGGCTTCACGGGTCCGATCTCGATCGGCGGCGACCTGATTGTCGAAGCCGGCGGCCCGGCGCTGAACATGAACTCGGCTCCCACGGCAACGACCAACATCACGGTCGGCGGCAACGTGGACATCCAGGACCTGAGCTTGTTCACGGCCCCGGCCGACACCGACCACGTGTGGGTGTTCAACGGCTCGTCGAATCAGACGCTGGACTTCGAAGGCGCCACATTGACGAACGCCACGATCAACAACGCCTCCGGCGCCACGCTCGACAGCGACCTGTTCATCAGCGGCACGCTGACCTACACCGCCGGCGACATCAATCGCGACGGCAACACGCTGATCGCGGGCACGGTGGTGCGCTCGATCGACGCGACGACGACCGGGGCGCGGCAGTTCCCGGTGGGCACGGGCGGCAACTCGACGCCGGTGACGTTCGACATCACGAGCGCGGGCACCGGCACGGGCTCGATGACCGTCACCTCGACGGGCACCGATCACCCCAACGTGCTGGATGCGGCGGGAACGATCAACCGCTTCTGGAGCCTGACGCCTTCGGGCATCAGCGGCTTCACGGCGACGCTGACGTTCAACTATCTGGACAGCGATCTGGGCTCGGTGAACGAGGCCAGCCTTGCGGCGGGTCGCTACACCGGCACAGGGACGATCTGGGACGTGCTCGGCGGCACGGTGAACACGGTCGCCAACACGGTGACGGTGACGGGTGTGACGTCGCTGTCGGACTGGACGCTGGGCGAGGCGGCCTCGCTGCCCGTCGAGCTGGACCTGTTCCTGATCGACTAATCGCGCGGCACCGCGCATGACGCTCTCCCCCTCGGGCCCGGCGGCAACGCCGGGCCCGAGGCTGTTTGGGGGGATTGACCAGATGGACGCGATGGACCGGATGGACAGAAACCGGGATGGGCAGGTGGGACAGGATGGAGAAACGACTCCCCCATCCCAGAGCCGGCAAGGGCGCGTGGAGCCCCACGAACAACGAACCACGAACAACGAACCACGCCCGCTTGACACCCGGCGGCGGGGGCCGATTGAGTGCCTTGCTTGCGTGGCCCAAGCCCACTTGTCGCGAGGAGTCGAGGACCGATCATGACCGCTGCCGTTGCCGTTCCGAAGATTGACAAGAGTCTGCTGGCGCGTCTGGCGCGCACGATTCGCGGGCTGGCCATCGATGGCGTGGAGCGCGCGAACAGCGGGCATCCAGGGATGCCGCTGGGGTGCGCGGACTTCGCGGCGCTGCTGTGGTTCCACCATCTGCGGTTCGATCCGGCGGCGCCGGACTGGTGGGACCGCGACCGGTTCGTCCTCTCGGCCGGGCATGGGTCGATGCTGCTGTATGCGTTGCTGCACCTGTCGGGCTTCGAGGAGGCGACGCTGGACGAGTTGCGGAACTTCCGCCAGTGGGGCTCGAAGACCCCCGGGCATCCGGAGAACTTCGTGCTGAAAGGTGTGGAGACGACGACGGGTCCGCTGGGCCAGGGGATCGCGAACGCGGTGGGGATGGCGCTGGCGGCGGAGATGATGGAGGCGCGCTTCCCGGGGTTGTTCGGCACGCACGTCTACACGATCGCGGGCGACGGCGACCTGATGGAGGGCGTGTCGGCGGAGGCCTGTTCGTTCGCGGGCCATCATCGGCTGGGAGGGTTGATCGTGTTCTATGACGACAACCGGATCACGATCGAGGGCGACACGGACCTGACGTTCTCGGGCGAGGATGTGGCGAAGCGGTACGAGGCGTATGGCTGGCACGTGCAGCGCTGCGACGGGCACGACTTCGACGCGATGAACGCGGCGTTGGCGGCGGCGCAGGCAGAGACGGCGCGGCCGTCGATCATCATCGGGCGGACGCACATCGGGTTCGGTTCGCCGAACAAGGTGGACACGGCGGACGTGCACGGCTCGCCGCTGGGGCCGGAGGAGGCAAAGCTGACGAAGGCGGCGCTGGGCCTGCCGGCCGACGTGGAGTTCTACGTGCCGGCGGAGGACTACGAGGCGTGGAAGACGCGCGCGGCGGAGGGCGCGGCGGCACGGACGGCGTGGGAGCGCAAGCTGCAGGCGATGCCGGCGGCGACGCGCGAGGCGCTGGCGGCGTACTTCCAGAAGCCGGTGCCGGAGCTGGCGAAGCTGCGGCCGGCGTTCGAGCCGGGCAAGGGCGTGGCGACGCGCAAGTCGGCAGGCGACGCGCTGAACGCCTATGCGCCGGCGGTGCCGTGGCTGGTGGGCGGATCGGCGGATCTGGCGCCCTCGACGAACACGATCCTGAAGAACGCGGGCCACATTGGCGCGGAGGCGTTCGCGGGGCGGAACCTGCACTTCGGCGTGCGCGAGCACGGCATGGGGGCGATCATGAACGGCATGGCGCTGTTCGGGGCGTTCAAGCCCTACGGCGCGACGTTCCTGCAGTTCGCGGACTACATGCGGCCGTCGGTGCGCCTGGCGGCGTTGATGGGCCTGCCGGTGGTGTTCGTCTTCACGCACGATTCGATTTTCTTGGGCGAGGACGGGCCGACGCACCAACCGGTCGAGCATCTGGCGGCGCTGCGGGCGATCCCGCGTCTGCTGGTGATCCGGCCGGCGGACGCCAACGAGGCGGCGGTGGCGTGGGAGGTGGCGATCGAGGCGACGGACGGGCCGGTGGCGCTGGCGTTGTCGCGGCAGAACCTGACGACTGTGGACCGCGCCGGCAAGGGGCTGGGATCGGCGGATGGGTTGCGCAAAGGCGGCTATGTGCTGCGCAAGGAGTCGAAGGACGCGCCGCGGTTGATCCTGATCGCGACGGGTTCGGAGGTGGAGCTGGCGCTGAAGTCGGCGGATGCGCTGGAGGCCGAGGGCGTGCCGACGCGCGTGGTGTCGATGCCGTGCGTGGAGCTGTTCGCCGCGCAGCCGCGGGAGTGGCGCGATTCGGTGCTGCCGCCGACGGTGCGCCGGCGACTGGTGATCGAAGCGGGCGTGCGTCAGGGCTGGGAAGGACTTGCGACGGACGAGGGGGGCTTCGTCACGCAGGACACGTTCGGACACTCCGCGCCGGCGAAGGTGCTGGCGGAGCACTGTGGATTCACGGTTGCCAACGTCGTGGCCCGAGCACGGGAGTTGTGGAGGGACTGACGCACCGGGTCGGCATGACCACACACCCCGCACGGACGACGTGCGCATGCTCTTCTGTCCCGTCTGTCACGCCGAACTGCGGCCCGACTTCCCGGGCGAGTGCGACGTCTGCGGCGCGCAGGTGGAGCCCGGGTCGGAGGTGCTCGACGAGCGCCCCGATCCGCCGGCGAGCGATCTGCCCGCGCAGGACGTCGACGAGGTGCTCGTCGCGTTCCGTCGCCAGTTCGAGGAGCGGCGGCTGGAACCGCCCAAGGGTTGGACCGATCGGCTGGCCGAACTGGCGCGCCGCACGGAAACCAGCCGCCGGCTCGCCACCGTCGTCTTCATGGACCTGCGGGGCTCGACGCGGCTGAATCGGCTGCTGCCCGAGGAGCAGGCGCTTGAGCTGGTGCATTGGTTCTACGGCGTGTGCACGCGGCACATCGAGCGGCACGGGGGTTTTGTCATCAAGCCGAAGGGTGACGGGGTGCTGGCGGCGTTCGGGGCGCCGTGGGCGTTCGAGCGCGATGCGGAGGGGGCGCTGCTGTGCCTGCTGGACATTGTCGAGGAGGTGCGCGCGCGCGGCGCATGGCAGGGCCACGAGTTGGCCGTGCGTGCCGGCGCGACGAACGGGGTGCTGAACGTGGTGTTCGCGGAGGTGGGCGGCACGCGCGTGCCCGACGTGCTGGGTTCGACGGTGGACCTGGCCTCGCGGCTGGAGGAACGCGCGGCGACGTGGGAGATTCTGATCCCGGGCGAGTTTGCCGAGTTGGTGGGCGGGGCGTTTGTGCTGGAGCCGCGCGAGCCGTTCGTGCCGAAGGGTTTCGACGCGACGGTGCGCCCGTTCGCGGTGCTGGCGCATCGTGGCAAGGAGGCGACGCGGCGGCGCGACGCGGCCGCGTTCGTGGGACGGCAGGCGGAGATGGATGCGGTGGCGGCGTGGTTCGCGCGGGCCGCGGCGGGCGGGTTCGTCGCCGCGCGCGTGCAGGGCCCGGCGGGAATCGGCAAGAGCCGGCTGGTGGCGCAGGTGCTCGACACGCGATGCCCCGAGGGGATCGACGTGTTGCGCGTACCGATCGAGCCGCACGAGCGTCATGTGCTGCTCGCGCCGGTGCTGTTCGCGCTGCGGAGTCTTCTGACTGAACAGGGGCGCGAGTTGTCGGCCGTGCTTGAGGGATTGACGGACGCGTTGCCCGGACTGGATCGCGCGGTGGTGCCGGCGTTGGGGTACGTCCTGGGCGTCGAACCGCACCTCTCCACGATGAGGACCCTGGCGCCGAAGGCGGTGCGCCTGGCCGTCGAGGCCGCCGTGGTTTCCCTGCTGGCCTGTCGGGCTGCGCGCGCGCCGCTGGCATTGGTCCTCGATGATGTGCAGTGGTGCGATCCGCTGTCGCTGGCGCTCGTGCGTGCGCTGGCGGAGAGGCGTCCGCCCGGATTGATGCTGCTGCTGGTGGGACGACTCGAGGACGAGGACCCCACGGACGCGTTCGGTGGAACTGCGGCGCCGTCGCCGCTGGCGGAGTTCCCGGCAGAGAGCCTGGCACTCGCGCCGCTCGATGGCGCCGAGCGCGTCGAGTTGCTGCGGTGCCTCGTCGATCCCGACTTGCTGCACCCGTTGCTGCGCCAGCGATTGCTCGACGAGACCGAAGGGATTCCGCTGTACCTGATCGAGTCGGCACTCGAGGCGTCGGCAGCGTCGACGCATGTCGAGTCGGAGGCATTGGCGCGTGCGCTGGTCGAGGGCGCGCCGCTGGAGCGCCAGCGTCGGTTGATCGATATCTTTCAGGCGCGACTGGATCGCCTGACGGCAACGCGGCGCGCGGTGCTGCAATGCGGGGCGGTGCTGGGCCGGCGCTTCTCGTACGCGGTGCTGTCGGCGTACGACGAGATTCGCGAGCACTTGATCGACGAGTTGCTGGCGCTGAAGGGCGTGCGGATGTTGCGCGAGGAGGCGGGCGCAGGAGATGTCGAGTTCCTCTTCACGCCGTCGCTGCTGCGCGATGCGGCGTACCAGATGCTGACGGCGGAGCAGCGGCGGCGATTGCACGGGCGGTTTGCGGACATCCTGCGGCGGCGATTCCCGGAGAGGCGCGAAGAGTTGGCCGTCGAGATCGTCGCGCATCAGGTGCGCGCGGGGCAATTGGCCGAGGCGCGTCGCGGCATCCGGGCGGTGTGCATGCGCGCCAGGCGGCTGGGCATGCCGCAGGAGTCGCTCGACATGGCGCTGCGGCTGATCGAGTTGTCGCAGAGCGAGCTGGGCAGCGAGCGCGGTACGAGCCTTGGCGTGGACAAGACCATGCTGCAGCAGATGGGGCTGCTGCACGAGCAGGCCGGGCGCGCGGCCCGTTTGCTGGGCGACTATGCCGGTGCACTCGAGCACTTCGACCACTGGCGCGAGTTGGCCCGCCGCGCGGGCAACACGGGCTGGGTGGCGAACGCGGAACTCGAGACAGCGATCACGCTGTTCGAGAAGGGGGAGAACGACCGCGCGGATGCGCTGCTCGACGGGCTGCTGGCTCGGGAGTCGCTGCCGCGCGCGAAACGGCGCGAGTTGCAGCGCACGCGCGGCGGGTTGCTGTTCCGGCGCGCGCGCTTCGAGGAGGCGCTGGCTTGCTTCCGCGAGGTGGCCGAAGCGGACGGAGCGCGCGCCACGGCCCTGCACGCCGATGGCTGGTCGAGCGTCGGGTTGTGCCTGTGGCAGCTCGGGCGGCTGGATGAAGCGGCGACCGCGATCGCGCGGGCGCACGAAGTCTACGCGGCGAACAGCGCGCCGTACGGCGAGGCGCTGGCGCTGAACAATCTTGGCATCGTGCTCGAGAAGCTCGGGCGATTCGACGAGGCCGCCGACGTCTATGCGCGGGCGCACGCGACCGCCGAGCAGTGCGGTTACCTGCACGCGTTGTCGGCCATCGCGGCCAATCGGGCCAACGTGGCGTATCTGTTCGAGGACTACGAGCCGGCCGCGCGGGAGTCGGCGCGCGCGCTGCACCTGGCGCAGTTGATTGGACACGCGCATTCGGAGGTGGTGGCGCGCATCAATCTGGGAATGGCGCGCGGGGGCCTCGGGTTGTTCGACGAGGCGCGAGGCGATCTCGATGCGGCCGAGGCGCTGGCGACACGGACTGGCGACACCGGCAACGCCGCGAATGCACGGCTGGAGATTGTGTGGGTCGAGATGCAGGCGAATCGCCTGGGCGAAGCGCGTCGCGTCCTGGATGGCACCGCGGTGCCTGCGGGTGCCGAAGAGGCGGACTGGCAGCGCGTGCTGGGCTGGGCCCTGGAGGTTGCGGAGCGGCGCGATGCACCGATGGAGCTTCCCGCCGACCTGCTGACTCCGGAGACGGCCCGGTCGGTTGTGCAACGCGCCAATCGCGTGGCGCAGTGGCTGCGAGCGCGCCTCGCCTGACTGTTCACAAACCTGGTCGCGCGACGGTCGCGAGTTGCACCCACGGCGAGAACGCGTCGTCGGCAAGGCGGCCGCCGATCAGCAGCAGGGCATCGGGCGTGACCGTGGCGCCGATCCGGCGGATGCCGGGCATGACCGGAATCGGTGTGTCGGGATGCCAGGCAACGATGTCGCCGTTCTCCCCCACCTCGGCGCGGAACACCGTCGTGCGCGTGTCGGCGTTCGTGCCCGCCGTGCCGCCGAGCACATACAGATGGCCGCCGAATGAGGCCGCGGCCGCATCGAGCCTTGCCTCGCGCAGCGGCGCCGCGGTGGTCCGCCATGCGGAAAGACTGTCGTCCTCCATGATTGTCGCGAAGGTGACGGTCGGCGACGCGGGGCTGTCGCCCACAACATACAAGCGCCCGTCGTGCAGAACGGTCTGGTGGAAAGCAACCGGCGCGGGCAGGGGGCTGAGCAGTCGTGCGGCGGATGCCAGGTTTCCGCTGGCGTCGGCGCCGACGATGCGACCGGTTTCGGCTTCCACACGGAAGCTGCGCACCGCCGCGGTCTTCGAACTCCCGCTGCCACCACCGAGTACATAGAGCACACCCTCGGCGGGATGCTGCCGACTCTCCGCCATGACGGCAGCCATCTCGAGAAGATCGAGCGACGGCGACAGGGTCTCGCCCGAGTAGTGCACGATGGCGTCGGCCGGAATGTCGCCCCCGGCCCCGGGCCGGAAGACGCGGATGCCGTTGTACGTTGTCGAGTACTCGCCTTCCTCGTTGAAGCGACCGCCCACGACGAAGATGCGCCCGCGCCAGCCCACCGTGCTGCGCGTGTGATAGGTGGTGCCGCCGCCTTCCAGACGCGCCGTGGCCTCGCGCCACGTGCCGAGCGTCGTTCCGTCGATGCGGGCGTAGTGGATGCGCGTGGTGTCGCCGCCTGCCGCGGTGCTCTTGTTGCCGCCCACGATGTAGACGAATCGCTCGCCGGCGACCTCAACGGTGGCGGTGCCGTTCATCTGGATACCGGCGGGCAGCAAGGGGCCCAGCGAAGTGGGCGTCGCACTCC
Organism: Candidatus Sumerlaeia bacterium; assembly: GCA_019634695.1. GTDB lineage: Bacteria > Sumerlaeota > Sumerlaeia > SLMS01 > JAHLLQ01 > JAHCAW01. Next base: position 17,870 of record JAHCAW010000006.1, on the reverse strand, counting down.
ACTCCAGAGTCTGGGCAACGACCGAACCGGCAAACAGTCCGAGGGCTGCTGCGAGAACGAACATGGGCGAACGAACCATCCGGGGGCCTCCATCAGGCGGGCTTCACGCATCCAAGATGGGAACTCGCCGGCGGGTTCCCGTCAACGCCAAGTCTGTCCCGGGGCAACTGGCGCTTGCCCTTGTCGGGTGCGCACGGGTGATTTGGGGTCAGAGGCGGGCCACTAGGCCCGGCTCGCAGCAGCCCCGCCGAAGGGAGTCCTTGCCATGACCGTCGATCTGCCGCCGCCCCCCGTCCCGCAACCGGGCGACCTGCTGCGCCTGTTTGGCAAGATGGACGTCTATCTCTTCGACCAGTTTCTGAAGGGGCGCATCCGGCCCGGCATGAAGGTGCTGGATGCGGGCTGTGGCGACGGACGCAATCTGGTGTATCTGATGCGCGCGGGCTTCGACGTGTACGGCGTGGACAACGCGCACGAGTCGCTGCAAGCGGTCCGCCGGTTGGCGCGCAAGGTGGCGCCGAACCTGCCCGAGACCAACTTCCGCGCCGACATGGTCGAGTCGCTCTCGTTCCCCGACGCGACATTCGACGTGGTGCTGTCCAACGCGGTGCTGCACTTCTGCCGCGACGAGGAGCACAGCACCGCGATGGTGACCGAGATGGCGCGGGTGCTGCGGCCGGGCGGAATGCTCTTCGCCCGACTGATGAGCACGATCGGCATCGAGTCGCTGGTCGAGTCGCAGGGCGCGCGACGCTATCGGCTGCCGGGCGGGACCGAGCACCTGCTTGCCGACGCGGAGTATCTGGAGATGCTGACCGAACGCGTGGGGGCCGAGTGGGTCGAGCCGCTGAAGTCGGTGGTCGTCGCGGGTTCGCGCAGCATGGCCGTGTGGGTGATCCGCAAGCGGGGCTGAGCGAAACGAAGCGCCTCCTCAGCCTTCGACGACCCGGTTCCGTCCCATGCGCTTGGCCTGATAGAGCGCTTCGTCCGCGCGATTCAGCATGTCCTCGAGCGTCTCCTGGTCGGTGCGGACGGTGACGCAGCCGATGCTGACGGTGAAGCGCAGCACCTTGTCGCCGAGGTTGACGTCGGTGTTGGCGAGTGTCAGGCGCAGGCGTTCGGCCAGCGTGCGGGCGATGGGCCCGTCTGCCTCGGGCAGCACCGCGGCGAATTCCTCGCCGCCCAGCCGGCCGAAGACGTCGCTCGTGCGCAGGGCTCCCACGCAGGCTGTCGTCATCCTCTTCAGCACCTTGTCCCCCGCGTCGTGCCCGTGCGTGTCGTTCACCTTCTTGAAGTGGTCGATGTCCATGAGCAGCACGGACAGGGGACGACCATAGCGTCGCGCACGCACGAGTTCGTTGCCGCCCAGTTCGGAGAAGCGGCGCCGGTTGTTGGCACCCGTCAGCGGGTCGGTCTGCGCCATCTCCTCGAGTTGCTTGCGGAAGGCGAGGTGCTCGGTCATGTCGCGCGCGATTGCCTGGATGCCGGTGGGCTCGTCGCCTTCGGTGACCAGGCGCGAGGCGATCTCGACGGGCATGCGCTGGCCGTCGCGAGTGACGAAGTCGACGATGTGGCGGGCGATGGTTTCGTTGCCGGACAGGCTCAGGCGCAGCGTCTCGCGCAGGCGTTCGCGGTGGTCCTCGGCGACGAAGTCCTCGAGCGGCCGCCCAAGCGCCTCGGCCGACGGATAGCCCAGCGTCATCTGGAACGCGCGGTTCACCGTGCGCAGCCGGCCGTCGAGGTCCGTCGTGAAGATCATGTCGTTGGCGTTCTCGAACAGCTCGCGGTAGCGCAGCTCGCTGGCCTTCATCGCCACTTCGGCACGGCGCATCTGGAGGGCGTTGACGAAGATCTCCCCCGCCGTGCGCATCAGGTGGCGATCGTTGACGCTCCACGTCCGCGTGCGTCCGACGCACCCGCCGGCAAGCAGGCCGACCAACCGGTGCATGCCGATCAAGGGCACGCCGAGGAATGCGCGCGTGCCGACGCTCTCCCAGCGCGCGCGGTGCGTCGCCGCCTCCTCGGGCAGCTCGGACAAGTCCCGGAACGCCACGGCCTTGAAGTCGTGCAACTGGGCCCCGAGCCAGTCCTGCTCGCCGAGGTCCAGTTCGTCCATCGCCCTCCGGATCGACGGCACGCCGGGCGCGCACCAATCGCACGTCAGCCGCGCCTTGCCGCCGACCGTCTGGGGCATCTCGATGATGTAGCAGCGGTCCACGCCGATGAACTCGCCGAGCGTTTGCAGGGCCGTGCGGAACTCGGCGTCGATGTCCTCGTAGGAGGGATTGAGAAAGCGCGACGAGATGCTGGCCAGCAGGCGCTCGATGCGGGTGCGGTACTGCAGGGCGTCCTCGGCAAGGCGCCGCTCGGTGACGTCCTCGGCGAAGCCGGTGATGCGCACGATCGCGCCGGAGCGGTCGCGCACTGCGACGGCGCGGTCCAGGATGTGGCGCTCGCTGCCGTCGGGGCGGACGATGCGGTACTCGCGCGCCTCGCCCGTTTCGGCGCAGCGCAGGATCGCGGGTGCCAGATCCTCGCGATCCTCCTCGTGCATGCTGGCCACCCATTCGCCCGCATCCGCCAGCAGGGCCCGCGCCTCGCGGCCCCACAGCCGCTCGTACGCCGGGCTCACATAGTCGAAGCGGCGGCCCTCCCAGTCGAACAACCAGAACACGCCGTTGATATTCTCGGCCATCTGGCGGAAGCGCTCCTCGCTCTCCCACAGCCGCGTCTCGCCCGCGCGCCGCTCCGTCACGTCGCTGAAGAAGCCCTCGATCAGCGTCCCTTCGTCGCCCTCCGACCCGTTCTCGAACAGGCAGGTGCCGTACTCCTCCACCCACCGGTAGTCCCCCTGCCGGTTCCGCAGTCGATAGACGAGGTGGAAGGGTTCGCGCGTGATGAGCGACGTGCGAATCTGGATCGAGATGCCGGTCGCATCGTCGGGATGGACGAGGTCCGTCAGCTTCACGCGCCCATCGAGGAACTCCTCCTTGGCGTAGCCGCTGACCACGCGAATCCAGTCGTTCATGTAGAGCACGGCCCGGTCGCCGTCGGGCCGGGCAAGATAGATGACCCCGGGCACATTATCGGCCAGCAGGCGGAAGCGTTGCTCGCTCTCGCGCAGGGCGCGCTCGGCCCGCCGCCGCTCCGTGACGTCGCGCGCCACGCCCTGCACGCCGGCCGGCCGGCCGTCCAGTCCGTAGATCACCGACATCCGCACCTCGGCATGCACCACCGAGCCGTTCTGGTGCACCATCTCGACGACCAATCGCCGGCCGTGCAGCGACTCCGCCGAGGTGACGTCCTGCTGCAAGGCCTCGGCCATCAGGCGCTGCGATGCCGGCGTCAGCAGCTCGGCCAGCGCGAACTGCATCGCGTCCTCGACCTTGTAGCCCAGCATGCGCTCGATCGAGGGGCTGATGTAGCTGAACCGCCGCTCGTGATCCAGCAACCAGATGACGTCCTGGCTGTTCTCCGCCAGCAACCGGTAGAGCCGGGCCGTCGCGTGCAGCGCCTCGGTCGCCTCGCGCTCGCCGCTGATGTCGACGAGCATGCCCTCCTGCACCTTCTCCTCGTCGAAGCGCCGCGTGGACAGGCGCACCCAAACCTTGCGCCCGTCGGCCCGCCGCACCTGGGCCTCGTAGTCCCGCACCCGGCCGCGCTTGGCCAGGATCGCCTCGAGGCGCTCGCGTGCCTCGTTGTCCGCCAGCATCTTCGCGAAGTCGTAGCGCGCCAGACAGTCCGCGCGCTCGGCGAATCCGAGCGTCTTCGCCAGCGTCTCGTTGCATTCGACGAGCCGACCGGTCTCGAGCGAGACGCGGAAGAACCCGAGCAGGTCGCTCTCGTACAGCGCCTGATAGTGCAGGCGCGCGGCTTCAAGGGCCTTGTTCGCCTCGGCCAGCTTCTGGCGCACAGCCGCCGAGTCGCCCGTCAGCGCCGCCATCTCCTGGCGCGCCCCGGCAAGGTCGCCCTCGAGGGCGCCGACCCGCTCGCCCAGCGTGGCGGCCTGGGACTCGGCCTGCCGCAGCTCCCGCCGCGTCAGCAGCCACTTGCTCGCCGCCACCGCCCCCGCGACGCCCAGCACCCCGGCCAGCACCCAACCGACTGCACCGCCGCCTTCGCCGGGAGCCGCCGCCCAGACAGGCGACGCCGACGTCACCGCAGCCACCAGACCACCCCCCGCCCCGCGCCAGCCCGTCCGGATACCTGTACTCTGAGTCACCGACCCCGCGTCCTGTGGTCATCTCGGATTCACGACGATGTGACGGTGCCGAACCGGCCACGGCCAAGGCAATAGTTTCCCCGTCGGCGGACCCCGGCAGTCCTTTTTTTCACAGCCCGCCGTTTTCATCTTGACGGTCTTCGGCCCCTCCCGCCCCTCTGAGCCGAATCGGGGACCAAGCCCAAGGTTTTCAGGAGGCCGGACGCCACAAACCCATCCTTGGAACGCCCCCGGGCTGCTCCACCTGCTCCCGTTGCCCATCTCCCGCTCCCGGAAAGTCGCCCATGCTCTCGCTCCAACAATTCGTCGACGTCTTCAATCTGGACATCGGAATCGACCTCGGCACAGCCAACACGCTCGTCTACGTCAAGGGCGAGGGGATCGTGTTGCGCGAGCCCTCCGTCGTGGCGGTCGACAGTGCCACCAACCGCGTCCTGGCCGTCGGCATCGAGGCCAAGCGCATGCTGGGCCGCACCCCGGGCAACATCACCGCCGTCCGGCCCATGAAGGACGGCGTCATCGCCGACTTCGACATCACCCAGGAAATGCTGAACTACTTCATCCGCCGCGTGGTCAACGGCCGCGGCTACCGCTACCTGACGCGCCCGCGCGTGGTCATCTCCGTGCCGACCGGCATCACCGAGGTCGAGCGCCGCGCCGTGCGCGAAAGCGCCGTCCTGGCCGGCGCCCGCGCCGTCACCCTCATCGAGGAACCCATGGCCGCCGCCATCGGCGCCCGCCTGCCCGTCAACGAGCCCATCGGCTCCATGGTCATCGACATCGGCGGCGGCACCACCGAGGTCGCCGTCATCTCGCTCGGCGGCATCGTGACAGCCAAGAGCGTGCGCGTGGCCGGCGACGCCATGGACGACGCCATCGTCCAGCACGTCAAACGCAAGTACAACCTGATGATCGGGCCGCGCACGGCCGAAGACATCAAGATCCTGATCGGCTCGGCCGACGCGCTGGAAGACGAGCTCATCATGCGCATCAAGGGGCGCGACCTGATGGGCGGCCTGCCCCGCACCATCGAGGTCCACAGCGAGGAAGTGCGCGAAGCCCTCTGGGAACCGGTGAGCCAGATCGTCAACGCGGTGCGCGTGACGCTCGAACGCACGCCCCCCGAACTGGCCGGCGACATCGTCGAGCGCGGCATCTGCATGGCGGGCGGCTCGAGCCAGCTCCGCAACCTGCCCCGCCTCATCAGCCAGGAAACCGGCGTGCCGGTCTACCTTGCGAAGAACCCCGAGACCGCCATCGTCGAAGGCGCCGGCCGCGTGCTCGAAAGCCTCGACACGATGCAGAAGCTCGAGGTCGGGCTGAAGGGGTAGGGGGTTGGCGCCCCGTCACGGGAATCATCGCGGAACTCGAAGAGTGTCTGGCAGGCAGGGAGCGGCCCGTCGCTCACGCTCCGGGTTCTGATTTTCGCCTTCACTCCGTCCCGGTGGGGCGTTCGTCGAGGAAGGTGCACTGGTCGCAGGTGCGCTCGTTGGAGGAGCAGCAGGTCTGGAAGACGTGCAGCAGGGCCTGGTTCGTCAGTTCGGAGCGGAAGAGGGCCTTGTCTTCGCCGGAGTCGCCGAGCAGGCGGCGCTTCATGAAGTCCGTCACCGCATTCTTGGGCAGGGGCGGGAAGCGTTCGACGGCGGACCAGCAGGCTTGCTCGAGGTCGGCGTCCTTCTCCTGCCGCGCGGTGAGGATCAGCAGCGGCAGCAGCACGTTGAAGACTGTCGTGCGCGCGGCCGGTTCGCCCAGCAGCGCCTGCGGCCGGCAGGGCTTGCCGCCGAGTGTGAAGTGCGTGTGGAAGTAGTGCCCGGCACCCTCGACCTCCAGGCGCCCGACAAAATCGCCAAACAACGTTTTCCAGGCCTTCGCGTCGGCCTCTTCGACCGGGAAGCGCGCCAGTCGCCCGCGCAGGTCCTCGAAGAGCGGCGCCTCGCCGTCGGTCAGGCGCGTCAACAGAATCGCCACCGCCGCGAGCCGACGCCCCGGGAAACCCGGCGGACGCATGCCGGAGAACCACCGCCGCGTCGGCGGCATCAGGCGGTCCGCGAAGTACGGGCGCACCGGTCGCCAGCACTCCTGCAAGCGCGCGACGAAGGCTGCGCTTTCGTCGTCGAGGCCCTCGAAGAAGTCCGGCTGCGTCGGGAAGAGCTGCGCGACGTGGAGCAGGATGGCAAGGAAGAGGTCGGTGCGCCGCTCGGGTGGGACGTCGCGTGCATGGTCGAGCAGCTCCTCGCACGGCGCGCGCTTGCTCAGCAGAAAGTACAATGTCTTGTTTGCCTTGAACCCCTGCCCGACCATGAGCGCCTGGTAGATGAGTTGGCGGAGCGGGGCGGTGGCGAGCTGGGCGCGATAGCGCGCGACCTTCTCCTCGATGCGGGCGCGGCCGGCGATCTCGAAGAAGTTGCGGCGTCGCGCCGGTTCGAGGCGGAGGAACTCCTCGTGGCAGAGGCCGAGGTAGGCCGGGCGGCCCTGCGGGTAGTCGGAGATGTTGATCGTGCGGCGCAGCGTCTCGAGGTCGGGATCGAGCGCATCGCGCAGGACGAGGCGCTCGAGGCGCTCGCCGTTCTGCTTTTCCTCGTAGGGGCGGTCGTCGGCCGCCTCGAGGCAGACGTGCAGCACGACGCCGTTGTACTCGAAGTCCTGATGGTGCCCGTGGGCCGACCATCCGGAAGAGCGCAGGTGAATCTCAACGTCGCCGGCGACCTCCTGGCCGGCAAGGCGGACGCGCGCGCCGAGGAAGTCCGGCCCCGCGCTCGTGTTCCAGCGCCCCGCCTCGAGCACCTCGACGCGCTTGCCGCTGGCCGTCACCAGCCGGTCCGCCTTCACCAGTTGGTCGAACCAGACGCACTGGAGCAGGCGTTCGTCGACGGTGCGCGGTTCGGCGACCTCGCCGCGCTCGGCGAGTTGCAGCGTGCGGCGCAGGCGCGCCCCGAAGGCCGCGTGGGCGTCGATCCATCGTCGTGTGCGGGGCGGGACGCTCATCGGCTCACTTGGTGACGCGCAGCACCTCCTCGGCGCTGGTCATGCCCTGACGCAGGAGCACCAGAGCCTCCTCGCGCAGGGTGCGCATGCCGTTGGAGATGGCGAGTTCGCGCAGCTCGGCGGTCGTCAGGTTGCCGCGCTCGAGGGCGCCGCGGATTTCCGTGTTCGGCACCAGCATCTCGAACAGGCCGGTGCGCCCATGGAAGCCGGTCTTGTTGCACAGGTCGCATCCGGGCCCGACCATGCAGGGGAAATCGGAAATGTCCATTTCGGGCACGCCGAGGGACTTGAGCAGGTCCGTGTCGGCCTTGCTCGGCTTGCGGCACTCCGGGCATACGAGGCGGACGAGGCGCTGTGCCATGACGAGGGAGAGGGCGTCGGCGAACTGGCGCGGGCCGATGCCGAAGTCGAGCAGGCGGGTGACCGACGACGCGGCGTCGATCGTGTGCAGCGTCGAGAAGACCAAGTGGCCGGTCTGCGCAGCGTTGACGGCGATTTCGGCGGTTTCCTTGTCGCGGATCTCGCCGACCATGACGACGTCGGGGTCCTGGCGCAGGATGGAGCGCAGGCCGTTGGCGAAGGTCAGCCCGGCGGCCGGGTTGACCTGCGACTGGTTGATGCCGGGCAGGCGGAACTCGATCGGGTCCTCGATGGAGACGATGTTCTTGTCGCCTGTGGCGAGCATGCGCAGGGCGACGTAGAGCGTGGTGGTCTTGCCGGAGCCCGTCGGCCCGCAGACGAGGATGAGCCCGTGGGGCTCGCGGATGGCGCGCTCGAACAGCTCGCGCGTGGACTTCGTCATGCCGAGCTTCTTCGGGTCCATCTCGACGGAGCGGAAGTCGAGCAGACGCATCGACAGCTTCTCGCCCGAGGGCGAGGGCGACGACGCGACGCGCACGTCGATCGACGTGCCGTCCACGTCGAACTGCGTGCGGCCGTCCTGCGGCTTGCGCTTCTCGGAGATGTCCATGTCCGCGGCCACCTTGACCGCCGACACGACGGCCGGGCCCAGCGACGCCGGCAGGCGCGCCATCTCCAGCATCATGCCGTCGATGCGGAAGCGCACCATGACGTGGTCGTGCTGCGGTTCGACGTGCACGTCCGATGCCCTGTTGCGGATCGCCTTCGAGACGAAGGCCCGCACGAGGCGCTGCATCATGTCCTTGCCGACAAAGCTCTCCATCGTCACGTGCCCGAGCACGACCTTCTCGGCGTCGGTCGCCAGATTGGTGCTCAGCATCTGGATGTAGTCGTCGATCGAGTAGATCGGCGCGATGTCGCCGCCGCAGTTCGGGCAATGCGCGAAATCCAGTTTCTCGTAGTGAAGCGGATTGTCGAGCGGGAACCCGCAATGCGGGCACGGGTGGCGGACCTTCTTCTTCCGCTCCTTGCGCTCGGGCAGCTTGATGAACGCCACGATGTAGCCGATCAGCGCGATGGGGCCGAGGAACTTCACGCGATCGAGCCACTGCTGGGCCACGAAGTCCATGCGGCGGGCCAGCAGCTTCAGGATGCCCCACGGCACCACCCAGAAGCCGACGATGAACAGTAGGGCGTAGGCGATCCAGTCGGCCACGTCGCCACCGTCAACGCCTTGGGGGAGGATGCCGCCGAGCATGCCCGAGAGCTTCTCCTTCAGGTCGGAACCGAAGAGCCTCTCGGTCAGGCCGGGCTCGGGGGTCGGCGTCGGCGCCGGGGTCGGGGTGGGTGTCGCCGTGCGCACGATGACGATGGGAGTGGGCGTGGGCGTGATGCGCAGCTCGGCGCGCAGCGGGGTCAGCATCGTGTCGCGCACGATCTGGATTTCGGAGATCGAAAGCTGGAGCATGTTCGCATCGCTGCGGGCGGTCTGGCGCACCTGGTCGAGCGCCTGAACGGCCTGCGTGAGCGTCGCCTCGGCTTCGCGGCGCTGGCCCGCCTGAATCTGGCGCGCGCCCTTGTCCTTCAGCACCATGCCGATCTCAAACTGCATGCGGGCGTAGAAGGGGTCCTCGGGGCGAAGCAACTCAGCCGCGCGCCGCAGTTCGCGCTCGGCGTCGTCGGGCCGGCCATCCTGGCGCGCCGCGCGCCCGGCGATCGTGTGGGCGTTTCCGCGGCCCAGCCGCAGGCGGTTCTCGATCGAGGTCCGGGTGTCCGGGTAGACTTTCAGCAGCAGCGCGAGCGACTCGTCCCGCGCGAGCAAGCTGGCCACCGACAGCGCCGCGTCGGCGCGCCCCTGCTCGATCGCCTGGTCCATCGTCTCAGTCAGACGGGTGGCCACGCTCTTGACGTGCGACTCATGCCGGCGCCATGCCTGGGCGTCGGCGGCGTCCATGCGCAGCAGTGCTTCCCAGGCGCCCTCGACGTCGCGATTGCGCAGCGCCAGCCGCGAGGCGGTCGCCTCGGCCTCGCCCGGGCCCTGCTCGGCGGCGTCCACGCGCTCGATCCGGCTGATCCGTTCGCGCCCGAACACGACCTCCGAGCCGCCCACGACGATGTGGACCTCGGCGCCGTCCTCGAACGAAATCCGGCCCTCCACCACCTGGCCATTCGTCAGAAACAGGCGGTCCGCCGCCAGCAACCCCGGCAGCGTCAACGCCACGCAAGCCGCCAGCCACAGCCGCAGCCACCAGATTCCCCTGGTCCAGACACGCAACATGGGCTTTCTCCCCGGCCGAGAATGCGCACTCGACCCGATCACGACACCCTGTCTCTCCCCACGGTGACAAGAGCGAAACACCCTCCGGGCCCGGCGCGCCCCTTATTCTGGAACAAGTTCCCGCCCCTGTCAGCCCAACCGACGGGCGGGCGCCTTTGCCCTTTACGAGCCCGCCGGCCGGGGATAGCCTTCCCTGCGATACGAGTGGCGTGGGCCCCGGGAGCAGGTCGGCACAAAATCGAGTGGCCATCCGGCCCCGACCGTCCCACGCTTGGAACGATAATAGGAATCCGTCGCCCTGCGACACGGCCGCCCGCCGGGCCGGCCGGGGAGCCTGCACCATGAACCACCGCCGCCGTTCGGGCCGCACGATCCTCGCCGTGGCCGCCGCCTTCAATCTGGCCGGTCCGGCCATGGCCCTGAGCCCCGCATCGAGCGCCTCCTTCGACGTCCAGCGCGCCAGCACCAACAGCGGCAGCGCCGTCCAGACCACCGCCTCCTTCCGGGTCGTTCCGCAGGTACTGGGCGGACCGGTCGCCGGCATCTCGACCAGCGCCTCCTTCGTCGCCGCCCAAGGCCGGGTCGGCGCGGCGCAGCTCGAGAGCGACGACATCTACGTCGATCCCACTTGGCTGGCCCAGGCCGCGGTGGACGCCGACCCGACGGTCGGCACGGCGGGCTGTGCCCCGCCGGCGTTCCCGCTCGCCCTTGGAACGAATGCCTTTGCGGACCTTCCCTCGGCCGTCGCCGCGGTCAACGCCTTGGGCCGCGTCCACCTTCTTAACGGCGACCACGAAGCCGAAGGAGTCATCGTCCCCCGGGCCATGACGATTCTCGGCGTGGATGAATCCGTCGGCGCCTGCACCGGGCTGGCCGGTCGCCCGGGCGCCATCGTGATGCCCGCCACCGCTGCCGCGCCCGGCAAGACGCTGCTCGATTTTCAGGCCGGATTGGTCACCTTGCGCGACCTGACCTTCGACGGCGACAACCCGTCGCTGGTCGGCGCCTCGGAAGCCGACTTTGCGCTGCTCGCCGCCGACGGCACGGCCACGATCGACGATCTGACGATCGACAACGTCCAGTTCCGCAACTTCGCGGACAGCGCCATCGCACTCGACCTGCCGGGCACCTCCGGCCATGTGGTCGTGAACTCCGACTTCGAGAACCTCGGCGATGCCGTCGGTGGCTCGGCCACCGGCGCGGCGATCGTGCTGGGTGCCGCGTCGGCGACGATTTCGAATGGCTCGGTGCAGAACGCTCCCGCGGGCATCGTTGCCTATGGCGGCGGCCCGGGCGCACCCGGGCTGGCCGGCGGCACGGGCATCGTCCCGGCCGTTTCGGTCGCCAACTTGCAGTTCGGCAACCTGGGCGCGGGTGCCGGCGCGGTCGCCTTCCTGGACGACGCCACCGGCAGCCTCACCGCCTCGCAGGTGCTCGCCAGCGACCGCGGCGTGACGGTCGGGCCGCTGGTCGCCGAGGGCACCGTGCTCATCGACGGCAACACCTTCGAGGACATCGGCGAGTGGGTCGCCAACATTGCGGACGTCTACGCGCCGAACCTGGCCGCGGGACAGGCCCGCGTCGAGTTCACCAACAACACGGTGCAGGGTTCGCTCGACGGAATCGGCGTGGCCGTTCGGCACGTCGGCCGTGATGCGGTGGGCTCGCGCAACACCGGCAGCGTCCTCGTCGCCGACAACACGTTCGACAACGTGTTCGGCGCCTTCTCGAATCCGGACGGCATCTTCATCCACGGCGTGGATGCGAGCTTCGGCAGCGTTGCCGTGTCGGGCAACGATCTCGACGCGCTGGACGCGACGGTCGTTGCGTCGGCGGTACGGCTCGACTCGCGCGACGTGGTGTTCGGTCCGGCCGCGGCGCTGGGACTTGCCAACGTGACGCTGGACGACAACCGCATCGCGGATTGGGCCACAGGCGTGCGGGCGGAGAACTCCGGCGCGCCGGGAGCCGCGACGCTCACCGTCGCGATGGGGCAGACCACGGCGAACACGATCGAGCGCTCCACCACCGGCCTGCTGGTCGGCGCGGACAGCACCGTCGCGGCCGTGAGCGCCGTGCCGGGTGCGCAGCGCTTCGCCGACAACGCAGTCGGCGTCTCCGTCGCCGGCGCGGGAGCGCATGCCACGCTGACCGGCAACGCCATCGAGAACAACGACGCGGTCGGCGTGCTGGTGGCCGACGGCGCGAGCGCGGTGCTGCAAGCCAATCAGATCTCCACGGCGGCCGCGGCGGGAAGCGTCGGCGTGCGCGTCGAAGGACCGGCCCCCGTCACGCTCGACCTTGGCGGCGGGGCGTTCGCCTCGGCGGGCAACAACACGCTCGACGTGCTGGCGGCCGACGGCTGGGCCGTCGAAGTGGCGCTGGCCGGAACGCTGCGCGGCGAGAACAACACGTGGCGCTTCCAAGGACAGACCTTCAACGCCGCCAACGCGGTGGACGATCTGATCCGCGACGGCGACGCCGACAACAGCGCCGCCGGTGGCGAGGCCGGCACGTTCGGCCCGTTCGATTTCCTGCCCTTCCAGGGCGGCGCGCAGGCGACTGTCGTCGCACTTGATGCAACCTTCGAGCGCGGCACCACGGCGGGCTACGGCGCCAGCGCCTTCCGCACGCTGGCCGATGCGCTGGAGGGCACGTTCCCCGGCGGCACGGCGACCGCAGAGGACGGAGCCTACGTGGCCGTTCGTCACAACGCAGCGGGCGCGCGCACCGCGCAGGGGCTGCTGGTGACGCAGCCGATCACGGTCGTCGCGGCGACGGGTGCCGCGCCGACGGTGCTGCCCGGCGTCGATGGTCCCGGCACCGACGTCGCCGACGTCGAGGAGGCCGGCTCCCTGACGCTCGTCAAGATTCTCGCCGACGACGTCACGCTCGACGGGCTGGTGTTCGACGGCAACAACCCGGCGCTGCCCGTCAACGTGGTGGTCAACGGCGAGCCGGTCCACGCCCGCAATGCGATCATGCTGGACGGCAACGCCGGCGGACCCGACAGCGTCACGCTGCGCAACCTCGATATCCGCAACTTCTACGCGCACGGCGTCGCCGTCACCACGTCGCCGGGGAATCGCACCGACGACCTGACGGTCGCCGACTCGACCTTCGACAACATCGACGGCTTCCAGACAGCCGCGGCGGGCTCGACCGCGATTCGACTCCACGACGTCCGCCGCAGCACCACCGCCGGCAACACGTTCGACCGCGTCCGCAATGCGATCGCGCTCGACGCGAACGACGAGGCGACGGTGCACGAGGTCGCCGGCAACACGGTCAACAACCCGGGCCAACGCGGCATCGCCGCCGGCAACGTGCGCGGCAACGCCCTGATTCGCCTGAAGGACAACGCGCTCGACGGCGGCGTCATCGCGGTCGAGGTCTCCGACGTGACGACCTCCGGCATGGTGGAGCTGCGCGGCAGCACCATCGCGAACGCCGGCGAGGGCGTGCGCGTGCGCGCCGTCGATGCGGCCTCGCTCGTCGCGGTCGTCGCCAACACGGTCACGAGCGGCGACGCCGGCGTGACGATCCACGAGACCGCCGGCATCGGCGACTTCGGCGTCCATGTGGTGGCCAACGTCTTCGACGGTCCGACGACCGGCGTGCTGGTCGCGACGACCTTCGCCGGCCTGCCCGACGCCGACACCACCGGCGCCACCATCGCGCGCAACTCGTTTGCGAACGCGACGGCGGCGAGCGTTCACATCGAGGCCTCGGCCGGCAACACGGCCCATGCCCTGGTGGGCGGGGCGGACGAGACGCAGCGCAACAGCTTCACCGCCGCGCCGGTCGGAGTGCTGGTCACAGGCGCGGGCGCTCAGGCCGACGTGCGGAACAACTTCGTGCCCAGAACGCCGCCGTACTTCGGCGCGCTGGCGTTCGTCGGTCACGACGTCGGCGTCCGCGTGGAGAACGGCGCGGTCGCGCGGGTGGAGCACAACGACTTCGGCAATTCCGCGGTCGCCGCGATTCAGGTGACGGGCGCGGGCAGCGAGGCGCTCGTGGAACTCAACGAGGCCAGCGGTTCGCTCAACGCCGTCGGCATCCTGATCGACGACGACGCGCGCGCCTCGATGGGCCCCGGGCCGGCGGCCGGCCTTGCCAGCGCCTTCTTCGGCGGCGGGGCATCCGTGGGCCTGAACAAGCTCCGCAGCTACACCGGCGCACCGGGCAGCTTCGCCATCCACAACCTGTCAATTCTCGACCAGAACGCCGAGAACAACGACTTCGCCACGCTCGACCTGCTGCTCATCGAGGAGATGGTCGAGCACCAGCCCGACAACTTCCAGGGCCTCGTCTTCTTCGATCCGCCGTCGATGCAGTTCACCGGCATCGAGGGCTGGAGGACGCTGCACGACTGACGAACCGACGGCCCGGGAGTCGTTCCCGGGTCGTCCGCCGAACGGCTCAGGAGCCCCACGACGTGCCTCTCGATATCCGCGTCTATGGCGCGGCTGAACATAACCTGCGCAATATCGACGTCCACATACCCCGCAACTCGCTCACCGTCGTCACGGGCCTGAGCGGCTCGGGCAAGTCCTCGCTGGCCTTCGACACGCTGTATGCCGAAGGCCAGCGCCGCTACGTCGAGAGCCTGTCGTCCTACGCGCGCCAGTTCCTCGACCAGATGCCCAAGCCCCACGTCGAGCACATCGAGGGGCTGTCACCGGCGATCTCGATCGAGCAGAAGACCGTCTCGCGCAATCCGCGCTCGACCGTCGGCACCGTCACCGAGATCTACGATTACCTGCGCCTGCTGTACGCCAACGTGGGGCGTCCGCATTGCCCCGAGTGCAATCGCCCGCTCGAGCGCCAGACGCTTGCCGACATCGTGGACCGCGTGCTGGAGCTGCCGACCGGCACGCGCCTGCTGATCATGGCGCCGGTGGTCCGCGGCCGGAAGGGCGAGTACCAGGCGCTGTTCCAGGCCGCGCTGCGCGAGGGCATCGTGCGCGCCAAGGTGGATGGCGAACTCGTCGATCTCGATCCCGCGATGCGCCTGGCGCGCCAGCACAAGCACACCATCGCGCTGGTGGTGGACCGCTTCATCGTGCGCGCCGAGCAGCGCATGCGCCTGATGGATTCGGTCGCGCTGGCGCTGCGCAAGGCGGACGGGCTCGTGCTCGTCGAGACGCTGCCGGACAAGGAGGGGCGCTTCCCCGCGAGCCTGCCGTGGCAGGGCGAGCGCATCTTCTCGCAGACGCTGGCCTGTCCGGACCACGGCCCGCAGGTCGTCGAACTGGCCCCGCGCCTGTTCTCCTTCAACTCGCCCTACGGCGCGTGCGAAACGTGCAACGGCATCGGCGCGATTCCGGAGGTCAACATCGACGCGCTGGTGCCGAACCCGGACCTGTCGCTGCTCGAGGGCGCGTTGCTGCCGTGGGCCGAGGTGCTCGGCCGCGCCAATGCGAAGAACCCGCCGGTGCGCTCGTGGATCTGGCAGACGGCGCAGGCGCTGGCGCGCGAGTTCAAGTTCGACCTTGAGACACCGTGGAAGAAGCTGCCCGCGCGCGCCCGCGAGGCCATCCTGCATGGCACGGGCGGCAAGAAGCTCAAGATTCGCGTACACCTCGCGGACGGCGAAGTGCTGGTGAACAACTCGGTGTGGGAGGGCGTGGTGCCGCAACTGCGCCAGCGCCTGCACGCCGGCGACGGAAGCGACGGGCCCGAGGAGACGAACGAGTTCCTGCACGACGTCGAGTGCCCCGCATGCCACGGCGCGCGCCTGAAACCGGGCAGCCTGGCGGTCACCGTCGGCGGGCGCAACATCGCCGAGGTCTGCCACCTGAGCATCGGCGAAGCGGCGCGCTTTTTCGACGCGCTGCGCTTCGTCGGCCGCGACGAGGCCATCGCCGAGGCGCCGCTGCGCGAGGTGCGCGACCGCCTGCGTTTCCTGCTCGACGTCGGCCTGCACTACATCACGCTCGACCGCCATGCGGGCACGCTCTCCGGCGGCGAGGCCCAACGCATCCGCCTGGCCACGCAGATCGGCTCGCAGCTCGTCGGCGTGCTCTACATCCTCGACGAGCCGAGCATCGGCCTGCACCAGCGCGACAACGAGCGGCTGATCGGGACGCTGTGCGCGCTGCGCGACCTCGGCAACACGGTCGTCGTCGTCGAGCACGACGAGCAGACGATCCGCACGGCCGATCATGTGGTGGATCTCGGCCCCGGCGCCGGCAGCCTCGGCGGGCATGTCATCGCCAGCGGCCCGCCGGCACGCCTGGCCCGCGCGGCCGAGTCGCTGACGGGCCAGTATCTCGCCGGCACGCGCGCCATCGCCACGCCGGAGACGCGACGCGCGCCGGACCCGAAGCGCGCCGTCGTCGTGCGCGGCGCCCGCCATCACAACCTGCGCGGCATCGATGTCCGCTTCCCGCTGGGGCTGATGATCGGCATTTCGGGTGTGTCGGGCTCGGGCAAGTCGAGCCTCGTGGTCGAAACGCTTGTGCCGGCGCTGTCGAACCATCTGCACAAGACGCACTACCGCGTGGGCGCGCACGACCGCATCGAGGGGCTCGAGCTGCTCGACAAGGTGGTCGCGGTCGATCAGGCACCGATCGGGCGCACGCCGCGGTCGAACCCGGCGACGTACACGAAGGTCTTCGACGCCATCCGCGATCTGTTCGCCGTCACGCCCGAGGCGCGCATGCGCGGCTATGCCAAGGGGCGCTTCTCGTTCAACGTCTCGGGCGGGCGCTGCGAGGAATGCCAGGGGGACGGCGTCCGACGCATCGAGATGTCCTTCCTGCCGGACGTGCACGTCGAGTGCGAGGCGTGCGGCGGACGGCGCTACAACCGCGAGACGCTCGAGGTGCTCTATCGCGGCAAGAGCATCGCCGACGTGCTGGACATGACCATCGACGAGGCGCTGGGGTACTTCGAGCCGGTGCCGTCGATCGCATCGCGGCTGCGCACGCTGGCCGATGTGGGCCTGGGCTACATCACGCTGGGCCAGCGCGCCACGACGCTGAGCGGCGGCGAGGCGCAACGGGTGAAGCTCTCGCGCGAACTCGCGCGCCGCAACACGGGGCGCACGCTCTATATCCTCGACGAGCCGACCACCGGGCTGCACTTCGAGGACGTGCGCAAGCTCATCGAGGTGCTGAACCGCCTTGTCGATGCGGGCTCGACCGTCGTCGTCATCGAGCACAATCTCGACGTGTTGAAGTCGTGCGACTGGATTCTGGATCTGGGCCCGGAGGGGGGTCAGCATGGCGGGCTGCTGGTCGCGGAGGGTCCTCCCGAGGCCATCGCCGCCGACCCCGCGAGCGAGACGGGGCGCTTCCTGGCGCGCGTCCTGCCGGCCGCCGGGCCGGTTGCCGCGAAGGCCAAACCCCGCCGCAAGGCCGCGGCGCGCAAGTAGTCCGCGGAAGAACGATGGGCTCGCGCAAAGCCGCCAAGCCGCGAAGGGGATGGGGCTGAATCAGTTTCGGCACGGATGCCAAGTACGGGTCGGCAGTGGCGAGGCGCTGCGGGAGCGCGTGGGCAGGCCGCTTCGCTGACGCTCGGGGTACAGAAGCTCCGAAGCGGCGTCACTTCTGCCCTCTGCCCTCTTGCCCTCTGCCTTCCCTACGGACAGTCGGCCAGCGTTTCGACGGCGAGGTTGTAGACGTTGGGCATGCGCACGGAGGGATAGACGCGGACGAAGACTTCGTTCTGGCCCTGCACGCAGACGGTGCGGGTGGCTTCGTAGCGATTCGGCTCGTACATCTTGCCCTCTTCGAGGGGGCCGAGGCCGCCTTCGGGGCGCGTGCCGTGGACCTCGAAGTACATCGTGCCGAGCAGCGCGTAGCAGGCCAGGCGCACGCGGATGGCGGCGACGCCGGTGACGTCGACACGATAGAAGTCGTTGTTCTTGCCGATCAATCCCTCGTAGGCGGTGTCGCGGGCGATCGTCTTGGCCTGCGCGATGCTGTCGTTGGGCTCGAAGCTGTCGTCGGTGCCGAGCGAATCGACGGCGATGGCGTAGTTGGGGTTCGTCGCGCCGCCTTCGCCGTAGACGCGCAG
>JAHCAW010000059.1 GCA_019634695.1 Candidatus Sumerlaeia bacterium | reverse complement strand
GGGGGGGGGGGGGGGCCGGGGGGGGGGGGGGGGGGGGGGGGGGGGGGGGCCCGCGGGGGGGGGCGGGATGATTGGTCGGACGCGTCGGACCGCTCGGACAAGTCTGACTCGTCCGACACGTTTGGCCCGTCGGACACGGCTGACCTGCCGGACGTGGCTGGCTGACTGGCAGAGAGGGTGCGCTGTCCGATTGTTCCCGCCTTGCGATTGGTCTGTTCCGGCCGCTCCATCCGGTGATCTCCGCGCGCAATCCGCGCCGGCGGGATGGTGCGGGCGCAAAGTCGTCTTGCCACTTCGGGCCCGGTGGGGCTAACTGGCCCCAAACCAGACCACCGCGCAGGGAGGACGTGCCATGGTGCTTCCCCTGGAAATCAGGACGGGTGTTGCCGAGGCGCTGCTGGACGGCAAGCCGGTTGTGGCGCTGGAGACAACCGTGATGACGCACGGGCTGCCGCCGCCGGCCGGGTTGGATTCGGCGCGCGACTGCGAGGCCATCGTGCGCCGGCATGGCGCCGTGCCGGCGGCGGTTGGGATTCTGCGCGGGCGTTTGGTCGTGGGGCTGCACAACGAGGAACTCGCCGAGCTCGCCGGCGCCGAGCGCGTCACCAAGACGAGCATGGGCAACCTGGCCGCCGTGCTGGCGACGGGCGGCTATGGCAGTACCTCGGTCTCCTCGACCATCTACGCGGCCAGCCGCGCCGGCATTCGCGTCGCCGCCAGCGGCGGCATCGGCGGCGTGCATCGGCACTTCGACGAGACGCTCGACATTTCGCCCGACCTGACGGCGCTCCAGCGCACCAGTCTCGTGCTCGTCTGTGCCGGCGCCAAGAGCATCCTCGACGTGCCGGCCACCCGCGAGCAGCTCGAGACCCGCGGCGTGCCGGTGATCGGCTATCGCACGGACCGCTTTCCGCTCTTTTTCTGCCGCGGCGGGCGCATCTCCGTCGACGGTCGCGTCGAGACGCCCGCACAGATCGCCGAAATCTTCCGGCTCCACCGCGCGCTGGGCATGGAGAGCGCCGTGCTTGCCGTGGCCGAGGTGCCCGCCGAGGATGCGCTCGACTCCGAGTTGCTCGAGGCCGCCGTCGAGGAAGCCGTCGCCGAGGCCGACGAGCGCGGCATCGGCGGACGCGACCTGACGCCCTTCATCCTGGACCGCTTGCAGCGGCGCACCGAGGGCGCCAGCCTGCGCGCCAACCTGGCCCTGCTGCGGAACAACTGCGCCATCGCCGCCGACGTCGCCAGGGCGATCGCCGGACGCGAGGCCTAGTTCAGGTTCGGCGACAGCACCACGAACCAGCGCGTCATGATGAAATTCGTCAGCAGGATCAGCATCAGCGTCACGACCACCGAGGTCGTCGTCGCCCGCCCCACGCCCTCGGCGCCCCCGTGCGTGTGGTAGCCGAAGTAGCACCCCACCAGCGCGATGATGTTGCCGAACACGACTGTCTTTACCAAGCCAAAATAGACATCCGACAAATAGGCAAACTTACGGGAAACCTCGTAATACTCCTGCGGATGGATCGCCAGTCCGGTGGCGGCCACGATCATCCCGCCAACGAACGCCGCCATCAGGCACAGGATCGACACGAACGGCAGCAGCACCGTGGAAGCCACCATGCGCGGCATTACGAGGTACTTGAAGGGATCGACATTGAGGATTTCCATGGCGTCGATCTGCTCGGTGACGCGCATGCTGCCCAGTTCGGCCGTGATCGACGCCGCCACGCGCGAGCCCACCACGAAGGCGATGAACACCGGGATCATCTCGCGCGCGTTGGCGATGAAGGCGATCGCCGGCACGTAGCTCTTCGCCCCGAACTTGTTGAGCTGCACGCCCGTCTGCAGGACACCCACCAGTCCCACGAACAGCGCCGTCATCAACGCCACCGGCAGCGACCGCACGCCGATCAGCAGTGCCTGGTCCATGATCAGCCGATAGTTCCACGGCGGGCGCACGCAGACCCACCATGAGCGGAACGCAAAGCGCGCGAGCGCACCCGACTCGCGCAGGAAGCGCAGGATCTGCGCCCCGAAGGCCTCGACGAAGGTGTTGTTGAAGACGTGCAGCATGATCGCAGAGGGGACCGCCAGAATGCTCGCGCGGATTGGCGCCCGCGCACCCGACTCGGGGCAAGGGAGGTTTCCCGCGCGCCCGGTCGGTGTCAGTCCGAATCGGAGTCGGGGGCCGGTTGCCCGCCGGCCTTGCGCTGGCGGCGCCGGGCCTGGCTCTGCCGCCGGCGTTCCACCTTCTCCGGCGTGGTCTTCCAGCGCCGGTGAAACCAGAAGTACTGCGCCGGGTACAGGCGCACCATGTCCTCGATCTCGGCGACGATGCGACGGGTCAGTTCGGTGGCGCGCTCATCGCGGGGCACCTCCTCGAGGGTCCGCGGGTCGATTGCCGGCCGGAACACCATGCGGTGGCGCGTCGGGCTCAGGCGGATCAGGAACGCCGGCACCAGCAGGGCGTCGGTCTTCAGCGCCAGCACCGCCGGCGCCGGCGTCGTGGAGGCCATCCGTCCGAAGAACGGCACGAAAACCCCCGAGGTCCGCATGTCCTGATCCACGAAGAAGTGCACCACGCGCTTGTCGCGCATGGCCTTCAGGATCGCCCGGGGCGTATTGGCATGGTCGGACCAGATGATGTCGAGCCCGTGGCGTTCGCGGAAGAAGCGCGTGTCCTCGTGCAGCAGGCGGTTGTGGATCGGCTTGGCGACCGGGCTGCTGGGAAAGAGGCGTCCGCCGGCCGCGCCGAGCAACTCCCAGTTCCCCAGGTGCCCGCTGAACGTCATCACCGGTCGCGGGCCCTTCAGCAACTCCTGCACGGCCTCGAAGCCCTCGATCTCGACCACGCGCTTCGACACCCACTCCGGCGTGGCATAGCGCAGGTACGCCGACTCCATCGCAAACATGCCGAGCGTCTTGTACGCCTCACGCACGAGGCGCGCGCGCTCCGAGTCGTCCAGACCGTCGCCGAAGGCGATGCGCAGGTTGCTCTCCACCACCTTCCGGCGAATGGGAACGAGGCGAGCGGCGGCGGCGCCCAGGAGCAGGCCGGCGTTGATCCCGACCACCGGGGGCAGCAGCGATACGAGCCGCCCGACGACCTTGATGGCCGCGTACTCGAGGCGCTGGCGGGCGGTGGGGCGTTCGTGGATGGTCACGCGTCGGGGATCGGGGGTTCAAAATGGCGGACCGGCAAAGCTCGGGGAGCCTTGCCGGTCGCAGGGTCGATAGCTTGGCGGCAGGCGCGGCTCAGGCGTTCTGCAAGTCTTGCAGGTGCTTCTGGGCGCGCTCGACGTGCTTCTGGTCCCCGCGCGACTGGCTCAGCGCGAGCACCTTCTCCCACTGCTCGATGGCCTGGGCCTGCCACTGGGGCTTCTTCTCGTAGACGATGGCCAGGTTGTTGAGGGCGGGCAGGTAGTCGGGGTCGATCTCAAGGACGTCGCGATAGCACTGGGCGGCGCGCTCGTAGTCGCGTTGGCGCATGAAATCGACGGCGGTCTTGCAGAGCTGGTCGATGCGGTCGCGCGCGCTCGAGCCTGTCGAGGGCGGGTTGCCCGCGTAGGGGGCAGGGGGAGCCTGAAAGGCCGGCGCCGACTTGCCGGAGCCCGACGGCGGATTGGGATCGCCGCCGCGGTCGTCGTTCCCGGAGGCGAGGTTTTCCGGCCGGGCCATCGCGGAGACCAGCGCCTCGGCGTCCTTGCCGGTGACGATCTCGAAGATCGAGTCGAGCTTCGAGACGATCAGGATGTCGGTCACGTTCTTGGAGGGGGAGAGCAGGCTGAGGGCCGAACGGGACTTGTTGGAGGTGACCTTCATCCCGACGAGGGCGCCGAGGCCGGCGCTGTCGATGAACTCGACGCGGGAGAGGTCGAGCGCCACGCGGGCCACGCCCGGGACGATCCGGTTGAGCACCGAGCCCTTGAGCCGGTCGCACTCGTCGAGAACCACGCGCCCGACGAGCTGAACCAGCAGTTTGTCCTCTTTTTGGTAGATCAGGATGTCCATGTCGGCCTGTCGCGTTCCGTCCGGGGTGAGTTGTCGGTCCTCTTTGGTAGGGGCCGCCACGCCGGGCGGCAAGGGTCAAAACGCCATTCCGCCCAGACTTGGGTCGAACATCCCGCCGGTCGGGTCCATGGCCATCGGGGCGGGGGTGGGGCGCAGCTCGGGCGGGAGGGGCGGAATGTCGCCCATCCGATCGATGAAGCCATCCTGCCGGGCCAACTCGTCCACGCCCGGCCGGCCGGCCAGTTCCTTCTTGTGGTTCAGCAGGACCAGCAGCTTGTTCTCGATCTCCTGCAGGGGGGGAGTCATCTCGCCCGCCTCGATGCTTTCGAACGGCTTGAAGTAGCTCAGCACCTTGACGACGACCCGGGCGCCGACCGTATTCTCCTGCTGCGGCAGGGCCACCAGTTCGACCGCGTCCAGCGCATATGTCCGCGGCGTGTGGGCCAACTCGTAGAGGAACGACATCACGGCCGAGTTCGAGCCGCGCACCTGCATCTCGATCGGCACCGCCACTGCCACCACGTCCTTCGGCGTCTCGGGTGCTGCCCCGGCGCCCATTCCCATTCCCATCCCGAACATGTCCATCATGTAAGGATCCATCATCCCCATGTCTTCCATGCCCATCATGGCCGGGTTCATGCCGATCATGGCGTCGTCCATGAACATCCCGCCCATGCCGAAGCCCGCGCCGGCGCCGGCTCCGGCGCCCGCGGCGGACTTGTCCTCCAACTCCGGCGGGGGCCACTGGATGTCACGGGATTGCCACAGCTTGACGCGCATCACTTCGTCGAGTTCGCGGCGCTGGGCGACCTCGAGAATCTCCTTCAGCGCGCTCATCTGCTTGTAGGCGTCGTAGAGGATGACGTCCTCCCACTCCAGGCGGAACAGATCCCACATGCGGCGGTTGTAGTCGGCGTCGGTTCGCAGGCCGCCCAGATCCTCGCGCGGCACCTGGCGCTTGACAAGATCGATGCGGTTCAGCGTGTAGAAGATTGCGGGCAGTTCGCCCAAGCTCTCCTTGATTCGGGCGCGATCCTGCAGGTTCAGCCCGATGCCCCACAGGAGGCGCTGGTAGACGTTCAACTGCTGCGCGTACAGCGGCGTGTTCTCGGGAACCTGCTTGAGGACCGCGTCGGCGCTCTGCAGGCCCGCAACCAAGTCTGCCACGGCAGTGCCGCCGGCGGTCACCCGCTCGGGAAATTCGGTGAGCAGGGCCCAAGACTGCGGGTTCTCGAGGAAAGTGAAGCGCGTCCGGCCCGGCCGGCGCCCCATCTCCTGCACCTCGCGCATCATGTCCCACAGCAGGGTGAGCTGCTTCTCCTTCTCCCGGCGCTCCTCCTCGACGCTCGTCGTGATCGTCGTGAACGGGGCGCTATATTCCAATTTGCCGTCCCGGAGGATCTCCAGGAACCGGATCTCGTGGTCGATCGACTGGTATTCGAAGCGGTAGATTTCCTGCCAGGACTTGGGCTTGCCGAGGCCGACCAGTTCGTTGCGGATCGACTCGTACTGCGACCGGGCGGCCTTGTAGTCGTTTGCCCGCGAGCGAAAGACCAGAAAGTGCAGCCCCGATATCACCCCGAGCGTCAGCAGGACAATGACGACGATCTTGGTGCTCTTGGTACTCGTCATGAGTGGCTATCCCCGCGTCCAGGCTGCCGGCTTTGCCGGTCATATCCCGAGAAAAATCATGCTCGTCCGAGCCCGAATTGTGTCAACCGAAATGCCCCGGAGCCCCAAGCACCCCCCGGGCGGGCCCTTTTCCGTTGCCGCGTTCCGGCCGCGCACCAACATGGTGCCCAGTCCCGCCGCGCGTCGTCAACCGTCGCCCGGCCCCAAATGCACCCGAGGATGAACCGTCCATGAGGCGAGCCAGACCCTGTGCCGTGGCCCTGACCCTGCTGCTCTCCGGCGCCCTCTTCGCCCAGCCCGAACCCCGGCCCACCCCGGCGCCCAGCTTCCGGCTGGCAAGCCCCCAGCTCTACGAGGGCCACCGCCGCGCCTCCCAGCTCACCATCGCCGACCTCAACGGCGACGGGCACCTCGACATCGCCGTCGTCGCCAACGACGAGGGGCTCCTGCGCATCCTTTACCGCAACCCCGACAAGGCGGCCGCCGAACCCTTCCGCCTCGAAAAGATCACCCTCGACCGGGTCGTCAACGCCATGGTCGCCGCGGACGTCAACGGCGACGGCCGCATGGACCTGGTCCTGGCCGGCACCCCCCCCAGCTTCTCCGTCATGTACCAGAGTTCGGACGGGCGCCTCCAGAAAGCCGAAACCAAGGACTTGCAGGCCGAACGCCTCGTCCTCGGCGACCTGACCGGTACCGGCAAGCAGGACCTCCTGCTCGTTAGCGGGCGCCGCATGCGCCTGCTGCCCGCCACCACCCGGGGGATTTCGCTCGAGCCGTCCCAGACCTTCTTCGCCTCCGACAATCTGGCCGAATCGCCCCTGATTCTGGACCTCGATGGCGATGGCCGGAACGACATCGTTTACCGGCCCGCGAGCAGCAACGAGTTCGTCGTCGCCCGCCTCCAGAGCCCTGAGGGGGACTTCCCCTTCGAAGTGGCCCTGCGCACCGGTCAGGTGCGGGCGCTTGACGTCCTGCCCCAACCCCGCGCCGCCGACCATCTGGCCGCCATCCACGGCACGACGCGCCAGCTCGCCGTCATGACGCTTCAGGAGCCGCTCCCCGAGGAGGAACGCGGCGCCTTGACCCCCGGCTTGCCGCACGTCCTGGCCTTCGATCCCGACAGCTTGGCCGAGCGCTCGATTGCCGTGGTCGCCGACATCGACGGCGATGGCCGGGCCGACCTGTTGGTCGCCACCCCGGGCGCCCCGTCCCTGCGCTATCTCCGGCAGGGGCGCACCGGGGGCCTCAGGCCTCGGCAGGTTCCCGCTCTGGAGGACATCCGTGGCGCTGTCGCCTGGCCGGCGGCTTCCGGCAAGCCCGCCCCCGTGCTGCTCATGAGTTCCAAGGAGAAGGCCGTCGCCGTTGCGCGCGTCGATCCACGGGACCCGGGCAACCTCCAGTTCCCCGATCCGCTTCCGATCAAGAACCATCCGCTGGGTATTGGCCTCGCTCGTCTGCAGCCCAACGCTGCACCGGGACTCGTCATCGTCGAACGCGAGGACCGCACGCTGCGGCTTGTCGCCTATCCGGGCTTCGACCCGGCCCAGACGAAGCTGCCCGACCCCGTCGTCCTCATGGAACTGGGCGAACGCCGCGACCCGCCCGAGCACCTGGTCGTGATCGACTTCAACGGCGACGGCGTCGACGAGCTGCTGCTCCTGTTCGAGTTCGACAAACCGCTCGTCCTCGAGCGCCACGACGGTGCCTGGCGCGAGATGCCTCTGAGCGGACTCCTGGCCGGGTTGCTCGACAAGGTGCGCCCCCAGCACATCTTCCCCGTGCGACTCGACCCCAAGGCCAAGCCGGCGGTCATGATCGTCAAGGAACAGTTCGGCCGCGTCTTCCGCCTCGACGCCGCCGGACAAGTGGAGATCCTGCACCAGTTCAACGCGCGCAACAATCGTTCGCGGCTCGTCGCCGCCACTGCAGGCAGCCTGCGTGGACGGCCCATGCGCGAGGTCGCCCTGTACGATCGCACGAACCGCATCGTCTCCGTCTTCGGCGCCGATTCGCCCGACAGCGCCTACGAACTGTTGAGCGAGATCGACGTCGGCGACGCGCAGTTTGACGGCCTGCACGCACTTGATCTCGACGGCGATGGCCGCGACGACCTCGTGTTGCTGGGTTCCGATCGCCTCTCGGTAGTCGGCATGCAGCCGACGGTCGGCAGCTTGCAGACCGTTGCCAGCATCCAGACGACAACCGAGGAGGGCGGCTTTGGAATCGTGCGACGCATCGCGCTCGACAAGGCCGGTGCGCCCCTGCTTGCCGCGCTCGAGATGCGCGAGAACGCGCTCGAGATGTTCAGCCTCGAGCGTCCTCGGCGCCAACCGCCCGCCCTGCAGCGCGCCTACTCGTTCCGCGTCTTCGACAGCGAAGCCTCGGTCGCCCGGCGCGTGAACCTCGACGCCCCGCCCGAGCCTCGCGAAATCGCCACCGCAGACCTCGACGGCGACGGCCTGCCAGACCTCGTCGTTCTCGTCCACGACAAGATCATCATCTACCCGCAGCGGGCGCGCTGAGGCCCGCCCGCATCACTGCCAGTCCCCGCTGAGCACAAGCCCCGACCAGTGCGCCGGGTGCGGATAGCGACGCCGCACCTCGACCTGTGCCCGCCGCAGTGCCTCCGCGCGGTCCGACTCCGACATGCCGCGGTAGAAGTGCTTCATCAGCACGGCCGTGGACACATCGTCGACGCGCCACAGGCTCGAGACGATCTGGCGGGTGCCCGCGTAGACGAACGAGCGGTTCAGCCCCACGATGTCGTCGCCAGTGCTCAGGCGCCCGAGCCCGGTCTGGCAGGCGGACAGCGTCACAAGGTCGGCCCGCAGGCTGAGCGAGAAGATCTCCTGCGCCGTCAGGCGCCCGTCGTTGCGGTGGTCGGCGGTGAGCTGAATCGCCGACATTAGCGGCAGATCCGCGTCAAACTCGCCATGCGCGGCGAAGTGGACGATTCCGTAGTTGTGGATGTTCTCGGCAAGCCACGACTCGGTTGCCTGCCCGCGCAGCACGACGTCCGCATCGGGGAAGCTCCACGGGATGCGCACCGCTTCCTTCTCGGCGAAAGGCAGCGAGAGGGCCTCGTTGCCGAGGTCGGGGTTGCCGATCGCCAGCACGCGGGTGTTCTCGCCACGCCGTCCGCGTCGCGCGATCGTGTAGGCCAGCACGCTGGCGCTCGGCGTGTAGAACAGGCTGTGCCGGTCGATGACGTGGCCGGTTCCGTCGCGGAGCGCGGCGAACGGGAAGAGATGCAGTTCGCGATGCGGGGCGATGCCGATTCGCGTCGCGCCGTCGAGCAGTCCGCGCACCGGTGTCCATAGCAGACGCGTCAGGATCGCCGTCTCGTCATCGAGACGGTCGAAGTTCTGCATGCGACGGCGGAAGGCCTGCACGCGCGCGGCGAGTTCCTCGGCCGCCAACGGAGTCCTCACCACGTGCACGCTCTCGCGTCGCACCACCCAGGCGACCAGTTCGCGCGGCAGCACATGATAGACCACGAGCGCCGTGTCCGCCTCGAGCAGCGCCTGCAACTCGTCGGTGCGCATGGTGCGCACCTCGACGAACGCGGAGAGCTGCGGGTTGGAGGCGCGAAGCTCGATCAGAAAGTCCGAGTAGCGCCGGCGGGCCAGCGCAAGGCGCTGCTCGATGGGCTCGCGGTCCTCGTCGTTGCGGGCGGAGCCGACGCGACGCTCGAGTTCCTCGATCTCTCCCCGCAGGCGCGCCTCGCGCTCGAGCCGCTCCTGGTCGCCGGCGACCGAGAGCTGCACCTTGCTGTTGCCCAGCAGGTCGATGAAGTTGCGCGCCCGCGACCGCTCCGAATACTCAAGCGCCGCGACCGACTCCCCGCGATCCAGCAGCGCCAGCACCATCTCGTCGTAGAGCGACTGCTTGTCGAGCAGGAAGCCATCCTGGAACTCCTCGACGCGGATGCGGGCACGCAGGCGCTCGACCACCTCGATGGCATCGCCCAGAAGGCGAAGCCGCCGCGGGGCATCGCCGAGCTGGTCCGCCAGCAGCGCCAGTCCATACAAGGCGCGCCACTCGACCTCGGGAAGCGGCAGCGCCCGTGCCTCGATCAACGCCTCGTCGTAGGCGGCCTGCGCGGGACCGGACGCCCCCGCCTCGCGTTGCGCATCGCCCAGCGCCACCAGCGCCTTCGTGCGATTCGTGCGGTCGCCCGTCTGCGCGGACAGGCGCGTTGCCTGCTCCAGCGGTGCGATTGCCTCTTCGGCCCGTCCCATCAGTTGCCACGTGATGCCGATGTTGCGCAGCACATAGGCCTGACCCCAGATGCTGCCGGTGCGGCGGTCGATTGCCAACGCCGCCTCGAGATCGGCAAGAGCCGCATCGTATCGCCCGAGCGAGCGATAAACCAGCGCCCGGTTGTTGAGCGTCGAGGACTCCTCGGTGGGAAGGCGCAGTTGTCGCGCCAGCGCCAGCGCCTCGCCGAACTCGCCCAGCGCCCCGTCGGTGTCGTTCAACGACCACGCGAGCAGTCCACCCGTGTTGTGCCCGATCAGCAGGTGCTCACGCGCGCCGATGCGCTCGGCCAGTTCCATGCCGCGCCGAAGCGAGCGATACGCCTCGAAGTAGTCCGCGCGCACCCATTGCGTGAAGGCCCGGATCGCCAGCGCGTCGACCTCGAGCAGCGGCACGTCGGCCTCGCGCGCCTGTTCCTCCATCATCATCGTGATCGCGATGGCGGGCTCGTAGCGTCCCAGGCGCTCGTCGACGCGTGCGACGTCGAGTGTCAACTGGATCACCAGGTCCTCCGCGTTCGCGGAGCGTGCGGCCTCAAGGGCCTGCTCGAACGCATCCTCGGCGAACGGGTAGTCATTGAGCCGATGCAGGTAGATGCGGCCGATGCGCCGCCAGTGCTCGGCCACCGCACGCATGTTTCCCAGTGCCGCCTCTTCGTGCAGCACGTCCTCGTACTGTGTGAGCGCGCGGTTGTAGAGTCCGGCATTCTCAAGCGTGATGCCTGCCCGCAGGTCCATCTCGCGGCGGTCCCCGTCCTCGCCCAGGGCCGCGTAGAGCGCGGAAGCCTCGGTGTAGGCGTCGAGCGCCTCGTCATGCCGGAATGCGCTGAGCGCGTACGACCCCAGCAGGCGCAACGCGCGCGCAAGGGCGGCGTCGTCCTGCATCGGACGCAGTGTTGCGACCACGCCCCGCATCGTGCGCGTCGCCTCCTCAAAGTCGCCCACATCGCCATGCAACTGGGCCATCAGGAGGCCGGCTTCGACGATCGCGGAAGGCGGTTCATCGAGTGCTTGCCGCAGGCCCAGCACGCGCCGGATCGGCGGCAGGGCGCGCGCCGGCGTGCCGTCGCGCAGGAATCCGACGGCGAGTCCCTCGGCCGCCCGCAACTCCTGCAACGCCACCTCGGGTGCCTCGTCGGGCGTCGGCAGCAGCCCGACCCACGCCTCGTCGTCGATGCGCACGCTGGCCGCGCCCGAATGCGCAAGCAACGAGGCCATCATCAAGCGTCGCGCCTGGTTGGCGGCAGAGAGATCCTCCGATGCGATGCGCACTTCGGCGCGATCCGCACCCGGCACGGCCGCAAGGAATTCGCCGAAGACCATCGGAATGCCGGCCGGCGTCCAGCGCGCCGGATCGAATCCCCACAACACCAGCGGCGGCTCGACACGCCAACCGTCGCGGCCCTCGCCCGTCTCCGGCAGTGCCGGCAATCCCGCGGCCGTTACGGCGTCGCCCGGCCAAGCCAACAGCGGAGAGGCCGTCTGGAGGCGGAATTCCTGCATCGCCCGGAAGGTCGTCTCGAACGTCAGGATGTGCACCGCATTCGCCGGCAGCGCGAAGGGCACCGCCGCATCGCCAAGCACGAACACGGGACGCCGGCGCGACAGCAAGTCCGTGGCATCCTCGGCGGTGGCAAGTGCTCGCACGTCGCCATCCGCCCATGCAGCGGCGCCGTGCCGCGTTGCCAGCACCACGACCGGCGACTCGGGCAATCCCAACAGATCGTCAAGCGCGGCAGCCGGGTCGGCGACCGCCGTCGCACCCGGCGCCAGCAGCAGCGCGCTAGGAAGCAGCGCGGCCCGCCCCTCCGCGAGGTGATCAGCCCACTCGGTCCGCGCGGTCTCGACCAGTTGTTGCGCGGCGACCACGTTGCCGGTCACCGGCGTGGCCCGCAGCGCCAGCGTTGCCCGGCGATACTCGCCGCGCAGCCGCATCGCCCGCAGGCGCCAGCGTGCGTCCACCTCGTTGTCGCGTTGCTCGGGTGGCACGACGCCGTCCATCAGCAGGCGCAGACGCGCCGCGCGCCAACGCTCCGTCAGCGCCAACGCGTCGTCCCATCGTCCGGCGGCCACCGCTTCGGCAATCAGCAGGTCCTCGCAATGCGCCAGCAGCTCCAGCGGGGGAGCGCCCGCGGTGATGAGTCCCGGCAGGTTCTCCTCCAGACGTTCGAGTGCACGACGTGCAGCCACCCTCGAAACCGACCCATCCGCAATGAAGCTGCCCTGCGCCTCCAGCCACCAAGTCATCTCGGGAAAGCCCATGCGCTCGGCGAACACCAGCGCACGGCGACGCACGCGGTCGCGCGTCTCGGCGGGTTCGTACTGCGCCGCAAGCCGCACGTGCAGCCCGTGCGCGAGCAGGGCGAATCGCCTGGCCTCTTCTCCTGCCAGCGGATCGTTCGCGAGCGCGATCGTCCGGTCGGCAAGCGCCGCCGCCCGCGCAGCATGCACCGCGGCCTCGGGGGTGGATTCGCCGGCGCGACGCTCGGCCAACAGCGCCGAGGCCAACAGGAGTCGCGCGCGCCAGGAAGGATCGAGTGCCAGATGCAAGTCGGTTGCCGGGTCGCGCCGCGCCAGCGCCGCGCGCAGGCAGCCCTCGATGAGCTCGACGTTGCTGGAGCCCTCCACGCCTTCGGCAATCCACATGCCGCGCAGGGCCCGCGCGTCCGGCACGCTCGCCTCGCCGGACGCCAACGCGATCTCCGCAAGGTGCGCCAGCACCTGCGCCAGTCCGGCCGCGTTGATCGCCTCGATGTTCTTCTCGACGAAGCGCGTCAGCTCGACCGCCTCGATCAGGGCCGCGCTCGCATCGGCGAATCGTCCCTGGCGCGCATACTCGCGCGCCATTCGGTCCAGCGTCACCGTGCGCGCCAGACGATAGTACGGCTGGCCGGCGCGATCGAGTTGCTTCTGGCTCTCGAGCTGCGCCTGCAGCGCACCGAGCGCCACGCCGGGCTCGGGCGATTCCGCCCGCAGCCGTGCCAGCGCCGCGCGCACCAGATACACCTCGTCCTCGCGCGTCAGCTCCGTTCGCGCACCAGCCGGCCCGGCGGCCGAGACTGCCAGCTCCATGTCGAGCAATCCACGCCGAGCGCGGCCGGCCGCTGGCATCTCCAGCCGCGGCGACTCGAGCAGCCCAAGCGCCCGCTCGAGTGCGTGCTCGGCCTCGCGCAGCGTGCGCACCTGATCGCTGCCCTGACGCCCGCGCGCCTCGCGCAGCAGGGCAAACCCCGCATTGCGCAGTGCCCGGGCGCGGTCGAGTGCGAACTCCGGTTGGCGCCCGGCGACGCGCTCGAACAGCGCCGCCGCCTCGCGATGCCGCCCCGCGTCGAACAGCGCGAGCGCCTCGCGGTCCATCAACTCCGTGCGCACCTCGCCCGGATTCTCAAAGACGTCGGAGGCGGCCAGTGGATCGACCAGCGCGCGCGCCAGCCGGAAGGCATCCACTGCGGGGGACGGCCGGCCGGATCGGAACAGCGCGATGCCGTGGCTGCGCCGCATCAGGAACTCGGTGCGTGGATCGTCGAACGGAACCCCTTGGTCGAGCCGCCGCGCGTAGAACTCCGCGGCGCGCGCATACTGCCCAAGCGCGCTCGCGGCATTGCCCGCGTTCAGCAGCAGCCGCGCGTAGTCGCCCGGGCGCGACGCGGGATCGATCAGCCCGAGAGCTCGCTGATAGCTCTCGAGCGCCTCGGCTGCGTGCCCGCGATCGTCCCGCGTGCGCGCAAGGTGTTCGTGCAGAAATCCCAGCGTTTGGTGGGAATACGGCACCGAGTTGTCGAGCTCGACGGCACGCTTCAGGTGATCGAGGGCGCGCCGCGCGTTCATCGGCTCGTACGTCAGCGCCAGGCCATACAGATACTGCGCGAGCGCGTCCTCGCGCTGCCGTCGGGCTTCGTCGCGATACACCTGCAATCGTCCGCCGGCGAGAAGTCCGGTGCGTGCCTCGCATTCGATCCGTCCGCGCCAACCCTCGACCAGTCGGGGCTCGCGCTCAAGCAATCCCCGATACGTCGTCAGCGCCAGCCACGGGTCGCCGAGGCGCAGCTCGATCGCGCCCTTCTCGAGCGACTCGCGGATCAGCCCTTCGCGTGCCTGCTCGTAGAATTGTGGAGCCTCCGGGAAGACGCGCGTGCGCATCTCCTCGCCCACGGATTCGTAGGTCTCGATCGCGCGGACGAACTGACCTTCCCGCGCATGGATCTCGGCCAGCGCAAAGGCACACTCGGCCGCCAGCCGGGGAGCATCCGTGTAGCCCGTTCGCCCGATCTCGAACGCCGCTCGCGCGTCGTCCCAGCGACCCGCCCGTGCAAAGACGCGCCCCTCTTCCAAGCGGCTCGAAATCGTCGCCAGCGGCAGATCCTCGACAGTCGACGCCGCCTGACGCAGCGCCAGCACCTGTTCGTCGACCGACTCGCGGCCGCGGAGGGCCAGCAACGCGAACTCGCGCGCGGCCTCCTCGCGCACGCTCATCGACAAGCCGTCGCGGCGCAGCAGTTCGACCAGTGCCGCGCGGGCCTCGCCTTCGAGCACCGGCGCCAACAGGCGCGCGCGCTCGAGTGCCAACCGCGCACGGTCGTCGGGCGACATGCCAGCCAGCTCCTGCGCATCGCGCACCGTCGCGAGCGCAGCGTCCGCTCGCCCCAGAGCCTGAAGCTGTCGCGCCCGTTCGATTGCGGCCCACGCGCGCTCGCTCGCCGGCAACGCCCCGTCCTCGATCAACCGACCGAGCAGTTCTTCGGCTCGCCCACGCCATGCGGCCACCGCCGACTCTTCCGCGCCGGTGCGCATCGCCGCTTCCAGTCGCAGCAACGCCTCGCGGCTGGCAATGCGTGTCTCCATCGCGGCCGGCAATGCGTCGAGCCGCTCGCGCGCCTCGCGCAGCATCCCGAGCGCCTGTTCAGGGCGATTTGACGTGCGAAGGATATCGAGGGCCAACGCGAGGCACTCGGCCGCCGAGTCGCGTTGTCCGGGCGCATCCAGCCACACCCCTTGGCGCGCGAACGCAACCGCCTCGAAGGGTCGGCCCGGCTGTTCGGCCCACGCGCGACGGGCCGCATCGAGCGCCGTGCGGCTGTCCCGCAGCGTCGCGACCTCGAACGGCGTGGCTGTGCGGAACAGATCACGGCCCGCGCGCCACGACGCGCTGAAGATCAGGTGACCCCCCGCGTCAATCGGATCCGCGAGCCCGCGAATCGGCGGCGTCAACTGACGCAGTATTCGTCCCTCGGCGTCGATCTCGACGACACTTGCCAGATCGCCGCGCTCCGCATCGACGATGCCGTCGCCGTTGGTGTCGTCGAGTGCCATCGCGACGAGTCGTCTGGGCGGCGCGTAGTCGTCGCCGGTCTCGGCGGCACGCGGCTCGCGCGTCCACGAGCCCGCGTCCAGTTCCATCCAGCGCGCGGAGCCATCCTCCTGCTCGACGCGATAGCGCATCACCAGCGTGCGGCCACGCCGTGTCCAGTGCGGTGTATCCTCGCGGACGCCGCGCGTGCCGATCCGCACGGGGGTGCCGTTCGGGAAGCGGGCCACATAGACGTCGCCGAAGGCGTCTTCGCGCGTGGATGTCCACGCAAGCCAGCGCCCGTCGGGCGAGAGGGACGGCTGCTCGTCGCGTGCGGGCGACGGATGAAGCGGTCGCGGTGCGAAAGTAGACCGGGCTCGCAGGTCGAGCGCGAACATATCCGTGCGACCGCGTTGCTCGCCGACGAACACCAAGTGTCGTCCGTCGGCGGACACGGTGGGGGAGTGCTCACTGTCCGGCGCCGTGGTTAACGGCTGGACGTTGGGCGGCAACGCCTGACCGGCCAGCAGGCCGGCCGCGAGAAGCAACGTCGGAGTCAGGAGGGCGCGCTTCATTTGCGGCTCCAGTTTCCTCGGGCGTCCTGCACGCGGGTGTTGTCGGGTGCGGCATCGCGGTTGAGATCGGCGAAGATGCGCGCCACTTCGTCGCGGCTCGCCTCGTTGGCGGCTCCGACCGTTTCCTGCAAGCGCTCCAGCACAATCAGCCGGTCGGCGTTCTCTTCCGCGATCAGGGCCGCGATCTGCGATGGCGTCAGGCCCGGCACGAACGCGCCGCCTTCGAGCGACACAAGGAGGCCGTCGCGCCCCTCGCCTGCATGGCCCGCCGCCAGGATGCGCTCGATGTCGTCGCGATTGTACTCGCGATTGCGCATCGCCTGATACGTGGCGCGCATGCTGTCGGTGGTCGCCGGCGGCACGACAAGGTTTCCTTCCTCGTCAACGCCGCGCACGCTGCTGTAGAGCAGCAGGTTCTCGCCCAGCGCGCTGTATGTCCCGAGCACCTGCTTCTCCAGCGAGGTTTGCTCGCCGACGACGAAGAGCTGGAAGTTGAAGAGGCTGCCACCGCAACCGGTGGCCAGCACCAGCGCCAGCGCCGCGAAGACGCCGCGCAGCAAGGAACGGGAACCGAATGGTGCGATCATGGTTGTCTCCCCGGCAGGGTGAGTGTTTCGGCAAACTCCTCGCGGTCGCGTGCCAGCAGCACCAGCAACACTCCGCGAGCAAGGGCAAACATCGGGTCAAACCGATCCCACTCCGTGACCTCGAGTATGTCTCCCAGCGGCTGGCGGTCAACGATCGGCAACGGGAACGACAGACCACCGGGGGCGCCGAGGGTGCCCCGGAAGGTGATGAGCCCGTTGTCGAGCGCGGCCAATGCCCCGGTTGGCGTGCCGAAGTTCAGTGCCGTCCGCGCGTTCTGGATGCGCGGATCGGCCTGTTCCGCATCGAGTGCGTCCAGCAGGCGGATGAACGCACGGCGCCCGATGCGCGTGCTCTCGATGCGGGCATCGAGATCCTCGAGCGCGCGATCCAGCGCGACCGGCCGGACATGCCACGACGCGCGCCCTCCGGCGTTGATCTCCCACTCGCGGCGGTCGCGTCCCTCCAGGCCTGCGAGTTGGCCCGCGTCGATTCCGGCCATCTGAATATCCGCTTCCAGCATCGGGCTGTTGTCGCGGCGGGTCATGCGGGCATCGGCCACGGCATTGCCGCCCATCATGTCGCGCACCTCGAGTCGCGCCCGGAAGGGCTCGTCGAATCCGCGCAGCGTCACCGTCGACCGCCGCAGGCGCGTCTTCAATCCCGGTCGCCGCGGCGGGCCGAGCAGCGCCTCCTCGATCGTGAACCGTCCCGGCGCAAGCGTCTCGCCGGGCGCGATCAGGCCGCGCACCGGCAGGCTCTTGCGCGTTCGCCACGAGCCGTCGATGCCGCGCAGGTCCACCATGTCGCTGAACACCACTTCGCCCCGGCGCACGGTGGCCGCCGACTCCAGGAATAACCCGCGGCGCGGTTCATTCCGCACCTGCACCTCCGCGCGGCAGTCCCCCTCCATCAACAGCGCCGGATGCAATCCCGAGATGCCGCCAAGCCGCTGGTCCAATTCGAAGCGTCCATCCACATCGAGGTGCTGCAACCAACGCGCCGCGCCAATGGTCTCCGTGTCGGCGTGGACTGCTGCGAGTCCGGTGAGATCCAGATGCCCACGCGCGGCGACGCCGTAGTTGCGCACGTCGAACCGGTCCAGCGTCACCTTCAACGCATCGGGCCCCTCAAGGCTTCCGTTGGCCGTCACCGCCACGTCGCGAATCGCCTTGAACGGCGCGCCTGCCAGCGAGATTCGCTCGATCGACAGATCCAGCGCCCCCGTGCCGGTCTCGTCCTCGTTCACCCGCGCCGCCACCACTGCATCCAGTCCGCGCACGTCCAGCCCATGCAGCGTCAGGTGCACATCGTCCGCCTCGCCGGTGAACCATCCCTGCACGCTGGCGCCGGCGCCTTCTGCATCCGCCAGGCGCCCCGCCATGTCGGCCTCCACGCGCACCACGCCACGGCTCGCCGGCAACAAGTCCATGATGTGGTCCGGCAGGCGCAGCCAAGCCAACGGCGCACCCAGCTCGCGCACCACAGCGACGCCGGCCGCGGTCCATGCACGCGACTCCGCATCGAAGCGCGCATCGGCCTTCATCTCAATGACCTCGCCGACGCGAGCCTCAAGACTTTCCACAGCCAGCCCGTTGCTGGCGCGATCGAGCCGGATCGTTCCGCGCGCTCCCGCCGCGGGGACTCGGGCGCCGAATTCGCCCTGACGGAATCCCAGCGACGCGATGTCCAACTCCGCCAGATCGAAAACGATCTCGCCGGCCCCGACCTCGAGCGCGCTCTCCGCCGACCACGCGCCCAACTCAACGCTCATCGGCCCGGCAAGAAGCTCCATCCCTGTCGCGCTTTGGTCGGCATAGGTCAGGCTCGATGGATCGGCGGGGTTGAGCTCGATGCGAAACGCGCGTTCGTCGAAGAAGCCTTCGACGAGGCCATCCCATTCGCCGTAGAGCCACTCCAGCGCATCCACCGACGTCTGCGCCTCGCCGCGCACGACGAGGGGTTCCAGGAACTCCATCCCCTCGGGCCCGTTCATGACCGTCGTTCGCGCGTGCAGATCCAGACCGAGCACGCCCACGACATCGACCGCGGCGTCGAAGCGCTCCAGCACCGCCGGGTCGAGCACCTCGAGTGCCGAGCCCAAGTCGAGGACCGCCCCCAGCGCCACGTCCCAAGCCTGCCGTTCGCCAAGTCCAATCGTCGCCAA
Organism: Candidatus Sumerlaeia bacterium; assembly: GCA_019634695.1. GTDB lineage: Bacteria > Sumerlaeota > Sumerlaeia > SLMS01 > JAHLLQ01 > JAHCAW01. Next base: position 4,995 of record JAHCAW010000059.1, on the reverse strand, counting down.
CCCCTTCGCATCCAACGCCGATCCCAGCGCAAGCCGCTGCAACTCGACCGTCGCCGTCGAGGGGGCGTCGCCATTCCAGACAATCTCCGTCACTGCTTCGACCGCGGCTGGCCCGGTCAGGTGGAACAGTTCGGCCTGCGCGACATGCAGATCGTCGCCGCCGTTCAGTTCCACCGTCAGATTCAAGCGGTCGCCCGCGGTGCCCTCCAACCGCAGGTGCGCATCCACCTGCCCGTCGAGGTCCGCGGCGGGCAAAGGCCCGAAGTCGCCTGCGAACTCCAGCAGCGGCCCCAGGCGCGTCGAGACGCGCGTCTCCAGGTCGAAGCGATCGGTCATCGTTCCGTTCAGGGTCCAGTGCAGCAGTTCGCTTTCCAGCACCATGGATCGGATTTCCAGAAGGGCTGCCTCATTATCAACAGACAACTCCCAGGCCAAGGTTGTTTCCGGCACGGTGGCCGCATTGGATTGTTCGGCCAGGCGCAAGGTGACCTCGCGCAGCGCCACGGCCCCGACGGTGGTCGCCTTGCCGACTCCGGCGGCATCGGCCCGAATGTCGAAGCCGAGAAGCCCCGCCAACTCGGGCGCCTGCGTGCCCAGCAACCGCTCGCCCCACGCGCGCAGCGGCACCGCCAGATCGACTTCGCCGGTCGTCTGAATCGTTCCGTGCTGGGCGTCCAGCCCGCCCTCGACGCATAAGCTCCAGTCGCGCAGGATCGCGTTGTCCCAGTCGATCAGCTCGACGCGCAGCACCCGCGGGTCGCCCGCCAGCCGCATGCGTGCACGGGCGTGCAACCCGAGCGGCGCCAAGTCCAGCGGCCCTTCCTCGAGGAACGCCGGATTCGCCAGCGCGAACGGCTCGAGTGCGTGCAGTTCGACCGGCTCGAACGTCACGCTGGCCTCGAACTCCTGGGCGTCGGGGGCCAGTGCGATCGGTTCGACGGTCAGCGCCGCGCGACCCGTCAGCAGGGGAGCATTCGCCCCGCCACGCGTCAGCGCTGCGAGCGCCGTCGCTTCCTCAAGCACCACGGCGAGTTCCGCGCGCAGGCCCTCGACGTCCCATGGTCGGTCCAGCGCGAGTTCCCGCATCGCCAGCGAACCGCTCGCCGCCGCATGGACGAGACTCGCTTGCACGCCCCGCATCGTCGCCGCGCGGGCGTCGAAGATCAGGCTCGCCGTCAGCGTCGCCTCCTGCGGCGGCAAGTCCATCGCGGGCAGTTCGACGTCCAGCCCGTGCGCGCTCAGGCGCGAAGAGAGCTGCCAGGTGCCAAAGTCGTCGGCATGGCGCCATTCGGTCAGCCAGTCCAGTTCGCCGCTCACGTTCGCCATGTTCTCGGGAAGCGGCCCTTGGCGCGCGAAGGCCATCAGTTTCGCCAGCGGCAACAGCACGCGCAGCACGCCGCGCGTGTCGGGCTCCGCCGACGCATGCAGGAAGAAACCACCGCCGGCCAGTTGGCCTTCGTGCAGCATCCCGCCGCTCGACACCGTGACTTCGGCAGCCGTTGGCGTCAGGTGCCCTGCGTCGTCGAGCCAGCGCCCCAGTTTCGCGCGGATACTCCACGGCAGGCGCCCGTCGTTGAGCCGCAGGTCGCCGGCCACGTCCACGGTCAGCGGCTGCGGCCCGCCCGGCCAGATCACTTCCAGCCGCCCCGCTTCCCAGCCGCCAATCAGTCCCGCCTCCGGATCGATCGCCCGCACGTCGATCGCCTGCACCCGCAGCCGCAAACCCGCAAGGCGCAGCGCAAACGGCTCGCCCGGTTCCTTCTCCTTATCGGGCTTCGTGCTCGCCTCATCCGTCAGCGACTGGACGAGCCGCAACAGGTTCCAGTCCCCCTCCGGCAGGCGCACGGCGTTCACTTCGACGCGCCCCACCTCCACGCCTTCGAGAGACACCCCTGCCCCTTGGCGGAGTGCCCGCCACAAGGTCACCGGCACCTCGACCCGTTCGAGCAGGAACGGCCTGTGCCCCGCCTCGCCGGCGACCGCCGGCAACTCGACGCGTTCCAGGCGCAGCGGCGAACGCCAGCCCAGCGACAGCCCTTCGAGCTTCACCGGCCGATTCAGGCGCTCGGAGAGCAACACGGCCACGCGCCGCTCGACGGGGCGACTCGTCAGCAGCGTCGGCAGGAGCAGGATCAACAACGCGAGCAGAACGAACAGAACGGCCAGCACGATCCCCACGCGCCGTTTCCATCGGCGCCGGGGCGGTGCATCGGCGACTGGGGTTGTCTCGGCGGACGGGTCGGTCACGGAGTCCCTCGGGACGGGAGCGGTACCCCGCGGCGAAACTCACGCGGCCATCAGTAGATCTTTGCCGGCGTCGTGCCCACGGCGTTGCGCACATCGTCCATCAAGGCCGACGTCGCCGGATCTAGGCGGCGCAAGGCCCGCTGGCGGAAGCGATCCTGCACGCGCGCGCCCTGCGCGTCCGGAATGTGCGTCACCAGGAACTTCTCCAGCTCGTCGAGGCGGTTGCTCGCCGACGGGTGCGTGCTCAGCCAGCCACCGGGCCGGTCGCGCGTCTGGCCCATCTTGCGGATGAAGCGCTGGAGTCCGCGCGGGTCGTATCCCGCAAGCGCGGCGATCTCCGTGCCCTGACGGTCCGCGGCGTACTCGAAGTTGCGGTCGTGCCCGCGCACCAGCAGAATCTCCTGCCCGGCGCCGACCATCTCGCCGTACTGCGCAGCATCTTCGCGCAGCGCCGCACCGGTCGCCAGCGCCGCGTCGATCCAGCGTTGGCGCCGGAACATCTGGAGCAGATGGCGTTCGGAAACGTGGGCCACCTCGTGCGCCAGCACGCCCGCCAGTTCGGCCTCGTCCTCCATCAGGCGCAGCGCGCCGGTCGTGATGAAGATATAGCCGCCCGGCGTGGCGATGGCGTTGATCTCGGGCGATTCCAGCACCGTGAACGTGTAGGGCACGTCGGGGCGGCTGCTGTTGCGGGCCACCGCACGTCCCACCAGGTTGACGTAGCGCTGCAGCTCCTGGTCCGGATGCACGGGCCCGACCAGCGCGACGCTTTGCAGCGCCAGGCCGCCGCCCAACTCCCGTTCCTTCTGCGGACTGACGGTCGTCGTGGCACCGGCGATGGCTTGGGCCGCGCGTCCGCCGCGTGCCGCCTCGTCGGCGTCGCGGCCGGCGATGATCATTCCGGCCTCGACAAGGCCGCCGAGGTCGGTCGTCGTCAGCGGCCCGTCCGACGAGCCGGTGGTCTCGCATCCTCCGAGCAGCAGGGCCAGCCCGAGCATGAGGGCGGCGGGTGCGATCAGGCGCGGTGCTTTCATGGGTTCAGCCCTCCTTCGCGCATGAAGGCGTCGATGTCGCGGGCGGAGATCGACGCCGCAAGGTCCTCTTGGCGCCGCAGGGAATCCACCACGGCCGGGCTGATGTTGTTCGTCCGGGCCAGCTCGACGGCCGCCTCGGAAAGTCCGCGGCCCGAAGCCGCTGTGCCCAACTCGGCCGCCGACCGGTCCTCGCGCACCCAGGTGCCCAAGCCCGAGCTGCCCGCCGCGGGGGGCTTCTCCTGAATCTGACGCAACGTGATCCAGCCCACCTGTCCCGACTGCGTTCGCACGCGGGCCCGCAGGCGATCCATCTCCAGCACCTGCACGGGCGTCCCGAGAGCCAGGGTGGCCAGCGTCGGGCCACCCAGACTCGTGCCGTCACGCAGGGGCGCATCGGCCACCTTCACGTAGGCGACGCTGCCCGGTTGAATGTCCCCGAGGGCAATCGAGCCCGCGAGGAGAAGACCTGTCAAAGCGGGTAATATGCGGCGCATTGTCACGTCTCGCGAAAGTGTTTGGCGACCTCGTCGCCTCGCCCCAAAGGTGCTGGCAATCGGGACCCAACGTCAATCCCGTTAGGTCCTTGGACAAGGCCAGTCCGGGCTTCGTTCCCCCCGGGCCCCGGGGGGCCGCCAGCCACCGCCCGGTGCAACCCCCGTCCCGCACATTCGACCCCGGCCGGCAGGCGCCGGTTTAGTGCACCATGTGTCGCAAGGAGACGCCCTGCAGGAAGTTGCGCTGGAACAGGAAGAACAGGATCAGCACCGGCAGGACCATCAGCGTCGCGGCCGCCATCAGCAGGTTCGTCGGGGCGTCCCCCATGCCGGCATGGTAGTCCTGCAAGCCCAGCGACAGCGTGAACAGCTCCTTGTCCGTCAGGAAGACCAACGGGCCGAAGAAGTCGTTCCATGCGTACAGGAAGGCGAACAGGGCGACGATCATCAGCGGCGTGCGGACCTGCGGCAGCACCACCTGCCAGAAGACGCGGAACTCCCCGCAACCGTCGATCCGTGCCGCCTCGCCCAGTTCCGCCGGCACCATCATCAGGAACTGGCGCATCAGGAAGATGTTGTAGGCCGTGCCGAAGAAGGCCGGCACCCACAGCGGCATCAGCGTCCCGATCCACCCCAGCTTCAGGAAGATCGCGAACAACGGCACCATCAGCACCGGGAACGGAATCATCATCGTCGCCAACGTGACGGCGAAGAACCGGTCGCGCCCGGGCCACGTCAGGCAGGCGAACCCATAGCCGACCAGCGCCGAACTCAGCACGACCCCGCACACGTACAGCACGCACACCCGGATCGTGTTCCAGGTGTACGTCCAGAACGGGATGATCCGCGTCGCCTCGCGGTAGTTGTCCCATTTCCACTCGCCGGGCAGCCACGCGGGAGGGGTCATCATCACCTCGGCGATCGGCTTGAGCGACGTCGTCACCATCCAGAACAACGGGAACAGGAAGAACAGGGCCAGCAACACGACCGCCACGCCCACGCAGACGCGCACCACGCGATACAGCCACACCATCCCCGGCCACACCACCGGGGCGTGCGGGTCGAAGCTCGACGAGGGCGAAGGCCATCTATTCCGCGGTATCATAGTGCACATGCCTGCTGGCAATTCGATGGGCCCCGTACGTCAACACCGCGATCGCCACGAACAACAGCCAGGCCATCGCGCACGCATACCCCATGTTCAGCCGCCGGAACGCCTG
>JAHCAW010000058.1 GCA_019634695.1 Candidatus Sumerlaeia bacterium | reverse complement strand
CGGATTAATGGAAACCCCCCTTTATTCAAAAAGGGGGGGGGGCCCCCCCCCCCCCCCCCGCCTGTGTCAACGGAAAGTTGAACGACTTTCGCATCCATTACCCACGGACCCTTGCAGCAGAATGAGCATGAATATCGATCAATCCCATGCCTGCGCATGCGCTCGGCGATCAACCCGCAGTGCGCCACGCATCCGCAAGCCACCTACCCGCCTCCAAGAATCTTCCGACCGGCCATCAGGCCGCCGACCCCAAGGACAAGAATCCCCGCCGCGCCGAGCCACTTGCCCAAACTTCCCCGCCGCTGGAACTCGCTGTCGAGCGCAGGACCCGGCGGGCGCGGGCGCGTCGTCGGGGGATTCGGGCGCGGGTCGTCGACAAGGCGGGGCGCCTCCGCAAGAACATCGGCCGGAAGAACGGATGCTGGAATCGGGATTCCCTCCCCTGCGGGCAAATTGAACCGAAAGCCCGAGAAGAACCAGACGGTGCCATCGACCGTTTCGGCGAGACTGTAGTCCGCAGGAAACTCGCGTCCGAGTCCATCTCGTTGATGCACCGTCAGAATCGCGATCCGCGCAACCGCCGGCGCCAGTCCGATTCCGCCCTGGCGGTCCCAAATCCGAGGGATCATGCGCTCGGCGCCCTCGGTGAAACGGCTCTCCTGCGTCCGCGCCTCCTCGATGGACATAATGCGAATGCCCGACAGGTGCAGGTCGATGGCGCTCCAGGACGTGTTGTAGTCGTATCGCTGTTCTCCCTCGACGGGACCGCAGTAGACGATGGAGTCGGCCATCGTGCCACGAACGCCGATTTCGGCAAGTTCGGCGTTCGTGACCCGAATCGGATTGCGTGTGGCGCGACAGGCGCAATTGAGGGCGAAGACCTCGACGGCCGCGCGCGCAAACGGATCGTCGCGCGAGGCGCCCTCGAGTTGCACCCGACCCAGCGCCTCCATCAGCGCCGGCGAGTTGTCGTTCGGGATCATGGCCGCCCAAGCGAAGCTCGCAAGAAGAATACCTAGAATCCCGCCAATTGCTCTTGCGACAAGCATCGTGAACAAGGTTTCCGGGAGTGCTGCCCTGAGTGTCTCCCCCTTCGCGCGTGAGGGAAACTGCGATAATCGCAGTTCTGCCGAACGTTGGCGGTAGTGCGTGTCAAGCCTTCACGTTCCACACACTTGCGGCCCGTTCGGCTCTGCCTGCAACTCCGTCTTCGAGGAGTTCGGAATCACACCTGGGCCAATGCAGCAGCTCTGATGGCAAGGCTGGTTGGGTGGTTCTGTCAGGTTGTCGCAGGCAGTGCACTGCTTCAACGGCCCACAATCCTTGGGGGTGAGTTCCCTCCATGAGTCGTATCCGGTCGGCCCACTCACTAGAGTCTTGTAGGTTACGTTGCTGCCCGACCCGGAACAGATCACTCCTTGGATCGGCCATGCGCAGGTGTAGTACTGTACCGTACAGGCGTTGGAATGGCAGAACGGCTCCCCTGGCACTCCACAACCATCGCCTCCGGCGGCTCGGATACTGCTGAGACCGGACGCCAGCAGAATTACCCCAGTCAAGACACCCAGCGCGCCAACTCGAGTCGACATCCTCATCGTGCTTCTCCCTTCTGCTTGGTATTCCTCAGCCACCCTTCCTTACTCTTCCTCGAATCAGGACTCCCGCTCCTATCAAGAACATTGCCGTACCAGTAGCGATGAGAAGCTGCCCCGCGGACAGTCGCCTGGGCGAAAGTCGGTCCCTGAACTCCGCCACACGACTCCCCATCGCGGCTAGGACGCTGGCACGGCCTGAAGCGCTTTCGCTTTGTGGCATCGGAATCAGTTGCCCGTCACGGATCGCGAAGTACTGACTGGGTAAGCCATCAGGGCCCGGCGACCTGACCTGAACATACGCAATGGGACGTTCTGCCTTGGCTTCGACCCAGCCAACTGAGAACTCGTTCAAGCGCATCGATCCAGGAACTGCGAAATCTCTTACTTCGCAGAGAGTATCCAACCGAACCTCGCCGTGCGAATCCCGTCGTGTGTGTGTTATCAGATGCGGCACTGGAAGTTGCTCGCCGTGCACCTCGACCGTCCTGTAGGTCATGTGCCACTCATGGTTGTCTACGGGGGGGGAAAACTTGGTGACTAGAGAAGTGACCAAGTGAAACGTCGGCTCTCCGAACTCGATCTCGTACGTCAGCGAGATTCCCGTCGGACCCCTTCCATAGAGCAGCAATCGTGGCACATCCGATTCCGCATCCCAATGCAATCGAGTCTCTGGATCTTTCGCAAGTGTTCCCTGCACCTTGCTGAAGAAGCTCGGTTCGCCGCCGACTGTGTAGTAGAGCAGAGTCACAAGATTCGAATCAAGGACCTCGAATCGCTGTTGATAGGGCAATCGATCGACGAGACTGTGTAGTGAGGTCGAGGTGTGTATTACAGTCGAGGCAGGGGCCTCCTTGAGCGGATCAAGCACAACATAGTCGCTCTCGCGACGATGCGAGTAGAAACCTTCGCCGTTCAGGAGCGACAGCAGACCTGTTGAGCTGTTCGTGCCTGGCGAGGTGTAGGACAACTCCGCATCGGAGGCGAACATTCCATCGTGGCCCCACGAAGCAACTCGATGCTCACCATTTGGAAAGACGCTGCTTGCGTGATTGACGACTTGAACGTCATACTCACAGTAGTGACTTGCCACCCGGGAAAGGTAGTCACGGTGTGAGGCAATCACCTGCTCCAGATCCAACGCATGCAGCACGCCGGCCAGCGAGAGGAACAACAGCGCGCACGACATGGCGCCCCAGCGAGCGCATCCCCCCCACGCAACGCTGCCTGAACCTTCACGGACCGACTTCAAGAGGTATCCCACGATCATGCCCCATGACCCGACGATGGGATCGTTCGTACCCCCCCCACTGAATCCGTCAACAGTTTTTTTGACATAAGACTCAAATTCAGTAGTGACAGCACTCCATGCTAATTCTTGGCCCGCAGAGCCAACATACGTATCACTTTCGCACCGTCCGAATCGGCTGGCCCCGCGGGGGGCGTCGGGGCAGCGGGAAGGGGTGTGCGTGACGGGGAGGCCAAGCATGAAGCCGATTGTCGTGGTGGGAGCCGGTCTTGCGGGGATGGCCGCGGCGTGGGAGCTGCGGCGGGCGGGGGCTCAGGTGCTGGTGGTCGAGCGCGAGGGGCGCGTCGGGGGCCGGCTGGGGACGCTCGCGGAAGCGGACGGGCGGGCGGACTTTGGGCTGGCCGGGTTCTGGCGCCGGGATGCGGAGCTGCTGGGGCTGCTGCGCGCGGTCGGCATGGAGACGGACTGGGGGCCGATGGGGGATCGCGTCTGCCGAATCGGGGCGGACGGCGGGCGGGCGCTGCGCGTGGAGCCGGATCGGTGCGTCGTGCGACCGGGATGGCAGCGGCTGTTCGACCGATTGGCGCATCAGGTGCCGGCGTGGACGGGGATCGTGATCGACGCGTTGCGGTGGGTGGAGGGGCGGCGGGTGTTCGAGCTGCGGGATGGGGGGACGGGGCGGGCGTTGCGGCATCCGGTTTCTGGGGCATTGGTGGAGGCCGCGGGTGTGGTGCTGGCGGTGCCGGGGCCGACGGCGGCGGCGCTGGCGGCGGGGAGCCGGTTTCTGGCGCCGGTGGCCGAGGCGCTTTCGCGGGTGCGATACGCGCCGGCGGCGCAGGGAATCTTCGCCGTGCCGGCGGTGGATCCGGGATTCTGTCTGCTGGAGTCGGAGCGGGCGGAGGGCGTGCGCTGGGTGGCGGTCGAGGATCGCATGGCGCCGGGTCGCGCGGCGGAAGGGCGGTCGGTGCTGTCGGTGCGGGCGGGGGCGGAGTTGTCGCGGGCGCTGTTCGGGCTGGACACAAGCGCGTGCGAAGCGCGATTGTTTGCGGAGTGCCGCGAGGTGGTGGCCGGGCTGGCGACGGAATGGCATGCGGCACGCGTGTTGAGGTGGCAGCAGGGCGAGCCGGAGGCGGAGAGTTTCGTCGTGGTGCCGCCGGGCGGCATCCCGACGGAGCCGGCGGGTGTGCCGGTGGCGCTGGCGGGCGACTGGACGGCCGGGGTCGAGGCCGGACAGGTGGTGGCCTCGGGCCGGCGGGCGGCGGCGCAGGTGCTGGCGCGATTGGGAGCGGGTCGGCGGTGAGCGGGGGCGGGTGGCAGACGGGCCAACGGCACGGCGGGAAACGACGCGACGATGACTGACGAGACGACGAATCCTCTGCGCGCGGGACTGACGGCGCGCAAGGTGGCCGAGCCGTGCACGGTGGTGGTGTTCGGGGCGACCGGCGACCTGACGGCGCGCAAGCTGATGCCGGCGCTGTTCAATCTTTCGCGCGAGGGGCACCTGCCGCAGCGCTTCGCGATCGTGGGCTTCGCGCGCCGGCCCAAGAGCGACGAGGAGTTCCGCGCCGAGATGGGCGGCTTGCTGCACGAGTTTTCGCGCAGCAAGCCGGCCGGCGAATCCGAGGAACGCGACTTCCTGGCCCGCGTGTCGTATCACCAGGGCAACCTGGACGACGTGCTCGACTACCAGTCGCTGCGCGAACGGCTGGAACAGATCGAGCAGCAGGACGGCCTGCCGGGCAACCGCCTGTTCTACCTGGCCATCTCGCCGGAGTTCTTCGTGCCCGTGACGGAGAACCTGCGCGCGGCGGGGCTCGTGCATCCGGTGGCCAGCGACGGCCCCTGGTCGCGCGTCATCATCGAGAAGCCCTTCGGGCATGACTTGCAGTCGGCGCGCGAGCTGAACCGCCACGTGCTCGCCGCGTTCGACGAGTCCCAAGTCTACCGCATCGACCACTACCTCGGCAAGGAGACGACGCAGAACATCCTGGCGTTCCGCTTCGCCAACGCGATCTTCGAGCCGTTGTGGAACGCGCGCCACATCGAGCAGGTGCAGATCACCGTGTCGGAGCATCTGGGAATGGAGGGGCGGCGCGGGCAGTACTACGACACGGCGGGCGCGCTGCGCGACATGGTGCAGAACCACATCTTCCAGGTGCTGTGCCTGATTGCGATGGAGGCGCCGGCGAGCCTGGACGCGGAGGCGGTGCGCGACGAGAAGGTGCGGCTGCTGCGGGCGATCCGGCCGATGACGACGGAGGAGGTTGCGCGGCACACCGTGCGGGGCCAGTACGGCGCGGGCTCGGTGAACGGCAAGCCGGCGAAGGGTTATCGCGAGGAGGTCGCGGTTGATCCGCAGTCGGTGACGGACACTTACGTGGCGTTGCGGCTGCACGTGCACAACTGGCGCTGGTCCGGCACGCCGTTTCTGATCCGCACGGGCAAGCGCCTGCCGAAGAAGGCATCCGAGGTGGCGATCGTGTTTCGCCGGCCGCCGCACCAGATCTTCGACGCGCCGGAACTGGGTGCGATTCCGCAGAACACCCTGGTGCTGCGTATCCAGCCCGACGACGGCATTGCGCTGTCGTTCCAGGCCAAGCAACCGGGGCTGTCGCTGAAGTTGCAGAACGTGAAGATGGATTTCCGGTACGGCTCGTCGTTCGGCCAGCCGGTGCCGGAGGCCTACGAGCGCCTGCTGCTGGACGGGCTGCTGGGCGACGCGACGCTGTTCACGCGCGCGGACGAGGTGGACCGCGCGTGGCAGATCATCACGGCGATTCACGAGGGCTGGGCGGCGCGGCCGCGGCCGGCGTTCCCGAACTACGAAGCGGGCACATGGGGTCCGGCGGAGGCCGATGCACTCGTCGCGGACCTGGCCAACGGCTGGAGGCGCATCTGACGATGACGCGCGTGGACGACATCCCGGGGCTGCCGGTGACGCTGTCGCCCGAGGCGATCGACCGCGAGCTGGCGGCGATGTGGAAGCAGCGCGACGACGACGGCGGCGTGACGCGCATCGCGCTCGGCAACGTCGTGTGGCTGGCCTCGACGCGTCATCGCGCGCAGGCGCGCCGCATCTTCTCGCGCCTCGTCGTGCAGTATCCCTGCCGGCTGCTGCTGCTCGAGTTTCACGAGGAGCGCACGGACCCGGAAGTCGAGGCGTTCGTCAATGCGCAGTGCTTCCTCTCGCAGGACATCCGCGGGGAGGTCTGCTGCGAGGAGATCGTGCTGCGCTTCGGGGCGGTGGCGTTCCGGCACGTGGCCGGCGCCGTGCGCGCGCTGCTGCTGCCCGACGTGCCGACGACGTTCTGCACGGTGAGCGCGCTCCCCCACCGCTTCGACGAGTTGACCGAGTCCATCGCCGCGATCGCCGACCACACGCTGACGGAGGTGACGCTGCTCGACGATCCTGTGGCGGGCCTGCACGAGATGGCCGACGCGCCGAGCCGCGCGGGGACGCTGTCGTGGTTTCGCACGACGCCGATCCGCGAGCAGATTGCGTCGGTGTTTGACGATGCGCAATGCCGCGCTCTGCTGGCCTGCCTGCGGGGTGTGCGCGTGAAGTGGTGCGGGCCGGAGGGCGATGTCGTCGCGATCACGACGGCGAGCCTGCTCGTCGGTTGGATGGCGTCCCGGCTCGGCTGGTCGGTCGCGGATACGGCGTGGCCGTTTCGCTATCGCGGGTCGGCGGGCGATGTGACGGTCGAGTTCCTGCGCTGCGACTCCGAGGATCCCGGCGACCGCGAGCCCAAGCTGGTCGAGATCGAGTTTCTGTGCACGACGGGCGACCGCATTCGGCTGGTGCACTCGGATCGACAGGGATCGGTGGAGCGCGTATTCGACGGGCCGTCGCGGCTGTGCGCGGGCAAGGTGCTGTATGTGCGCGCACACGCATTCGACGAGGCGGAAGCGATCATCGCGGCGCTGAACAGCGCGGCACGCGGAGCGATCTTCCGCGAAGCGGCGCGCCTGGCGGCGCCGTTGCTCGCCGCGGCACTTGGAAAGGCACGGGCGGCATGAACCTGATGCAATACGCAACGGCCGCCGACGTGGCCGACGCCGCCGCGGCGTTCCTTGTGGCGCAGGCCCATCTGGCCATCGCGCGTCACGGCACGTTTCATCTGGCGCTGGCCGGCGGCAGCACGCCCGAGGCAACCTATCGCCAGCTTGCGCAGGCGGAACGTTTCCCCGCCGAGCTCGTCCCGGTGACGCAACTCTACTGGGGCGACGAGCGTTCCGTGCCGCAGGACCATGCGGACTCGAACGTGCGTATGGCGCGCGAAAGCCTCCTCGCGCCGCTGCGCTTTCCCGAGAGCAACGTCCATGCGCCCGACGGCGGCGCGACGGATCTCGACGCGGAGGCACGACGATACGACGACCTGCTCCACGCCCGCCTGCCGGCTGGTCCGGGCGGCGTGCCGGTCCTCGATCTGGTGCTGCTGGGTGTCGGCACGGACGGGCACACGGCTTCGCTGTTTCCGGGGACGCAGGCGCTGGATGAATGCGCGCGCAGCTTCGTGGCCAACGACGTGCCACAGATGGCCACGCGACGGCTGACGTTGACGTTCCCCGCGCTGCTGGCGGCGCGGGTGGTTGTGGTGCTGGTGGTCGGGGCATCGAAGGCTCCGGTGTTGACGGCGCTGCGCGGCGGTGCGGCGGACTTTCCCGTTTGCCGTCTCGCGGCGCGGCAGGCGAACACCTTCTGGATGGCGGACACGGCCGCGGCCGGCACGGGCAACTGACTCCAACGAGGATCGAAAACATGGCGGGCACGCAACAATTCGGCGTCATCGGTCTGGCGGTGATGGGCGAGAACCTGGCGCTGAACATCGAGCGCAACGGCTTCCCAATCGCGGTCTACAATCGGACGTGGTCGGTGACGGAGGCGTTCGCCACGGGCCGGGCCGCGGGCTTGAAGGTGGTGGCCGCGCGGACACTCGAGGAGTTCGTCGCGGCGCTGGAGCGTCCTCGGCGCATCCTTGTGATGGTGAAGGCCGGCGGCGCGGTGGACGCGGTGCTCGAGCAACTCGGGCCGTTGCTCGAACAGGGCGACATCGTGATCGATGGCGGCAACAGTCTGTACAAGGACACCGAGCGGCGCGTGCAGTCGGCGGCGGGCAAGCCGTGGCGCTTCTTTGGCATGGGAGTCAGCGGCGGCGAGGAAGGGGCGCTGTGGGGCCCGAGCCTGATGCCCGGCGGCGACCGCGAGGCCTACGAGCGCCTCCGCCCGATCCTCGAGGCGATTTCCGCCAAGACCGATTCCGGGCCCTGCGTGACGTATTGCGGGCGCGGCAGCGCGGGGCACTTCGTCAAGATGGTGCACAACGGCATCGAGTACGGCGACATGCAGCTCATTGCCGAGGCATACGATCTTCTGCGCCATGTCGGCGGCATCGACGATGGCGCGGAGATGGAACGCATCTTCCGCGAGTGGAACGCGGGAGAGCTCCAGTCGTTCCTGATCGAGATCACGATCGGCATCGTGTCGCACCCGGATCGCCTGGCCGGTCGCGGCTTGCTGGTGGATGCGATTCTGGATTCGGCGGGGCAGAAGGGAACGGGCAAGTGGACGACCATCGCTGCGATGGAGTTCGGCGTTCCGATCCCGACGATCACGGCGGCGGTGGACGCGCGATTGATCTCGTCGCTGAAGCAGGAACGCGTGCGGGCGAGCGGGCAGCTTGACGGTCCAAAGCCCTCGGCCCTGCCGGCCGATCGGCGGGCACAGTTCGTCGACGACGTTCGGAATGCTCTGTACGCGTCGAAGATTTGCTCGTACGCGCAGGGCCTTGCGCTGCTGGCGGCAGCTTCGCGCGAGCATGACTATGGCATCGACGTCGGCGAGGTGGCGCGCATCTGGAAGGGCGGGTGCATCATCCGGGCCGTCTTTCTGGACACGATCACGAAGGCCTTCCGGCGGCACCCGGGACTTGAGAATCTGCTGCTCGATGCGGAGTTCGGCCGCGCGGTCGCCGACCGCCAGACGGCCTGGCGGCGAGTCGTCGAGACGGCCACGCAGCACGGCATCGCCGTGCCGGCCTTCGCCGCGTCGCTGGCCTACTACGACGCCTATCGGCGCGCACGCGGCCCGGCCTACATCATCCAGGCGCAGCGCGACTTCTTTGGCGCGCACACGTTCCAGCGCATCGACCGCGACGGCACGTTCCACGAGAACTGGGGAGAGAAGTGAGGGAGCATGGCCAGAACGAGTCCACACCGATGAGCACTCCGGCGTTCTCGATCGTGGTATCCAACTGGGAGGGCGAGGCGTGGCTGGCGCGCACGCTGTCGGCGTTGCTGCTGTCGGGGCGGCGCACGGGTTTGGATTTCGAGACGCTGGTCGTGGACGACGCGAGCAGTGACGGGTCGGTGGCGCTGGTGCGCGAGCGCTTCCCCGGCGTGCGTCTGATCGTCAACGACCACAACGTCGGGTTCGGCGAATCGACGATGCGCGGAGCACGTGCCGCACGTGGGCGCGTACTCGTGCTGTGCAACAACGACCTCGTGCCCAAAGAGGAGTTCCTGCCGAACCTGCTGCGGTGGTTTCAGTCGGATCCCGTGCGGCTGCGGGACGGTTCGCGGGTCGCGCGGGCACGCCTGTTCGGCGTCGCGGCACGGACCCTATCATGGTTCGACGGCGCGCCGAACCAGCTCTGCATGGGCGCGGTGTGGCAGGGTGGCCGCCTGACGCCCGCGTGGTCGGCGCCGGAGAGCGCGTGTCGTTGCCTGTTCGTGCAGGCCGGCGCGGCGGCCTACGACCGCGAGGCGTTCCTGCGCCTCGGCGGTCTGGATGGCGTATTCGCGCCGGGCTACTGGGAGGATTACGACCTGTCGTATCGCGCGGCGAAGGAAGGGCTGGTGGCGCTGTACGATCCGGAGGCGCTGGCGCTGCACCACGGCGGCGGCTCGATGCAGAGGCGCTTCGGCGCGGGGCGCGTCGCGCGGCTGAAGGCGCGCAATCATCTGCTGTTCGAGTGGATGAACCTGAGCGACCCGACGCTGCTGGCGGCGTACTGTGGGCGGCTGGCGGTGTCGCTCGGACGCGAGTGGCTCAGCGGTCGTTCGCCGACGCTGACATGGGCGCTGCTCGACGCCCTGTGCCTGCTGCGTCCGGCACTGCGCGGGCGGCTTGTGCGTCAACACATCGTCGGTGATGCCGAGTTGCTGCGCGCGCACGGCGCCGGCACCCCTTCGTATTGAAGCGTCAAGGCGCGGCGCTGCGCGAGGCGGGATCCGGCAGCAGGGGTTCATAGCCCGGGTGCCGCTCGATGAGACGCTCGCGAATCGCGATGGCCGCTTCGATGTCGTCGTCGCCCAGCAGTTCCTTGAAGGCAAGAATCTGGAGATTGAGCACCTCGGGACGCGCCTCGGCCATCGTGGAGGCGAGCGTGCTGCGGAATCGCCCGGGAGCCGCAAGCACGTCCTTGCGCGTGGCCATGTCGATTTCCAGGCAGAGCGGCGCGGCCGGGAAACGTTGGAGCAGATACTCGAGGTCGGCGGGCAACTCGTTCATGCGCAGCAGGCGCGCGTTCATCGCGAGGCGCTGGATGCGCAATGCGGGCACGTCGGGCCAGAGGGCGATGGCACGGTCGAGCGTTGCGCGCCCTTCGTCGGCCCCCTGCGTCTGTGCCAGCAACGCCAAGGCCGGCGGGTAGTCGCGCTTTTCGGCAAGCGTCTTGCGCGCTTCATGCGCGAGGCGCTGGATCATGTAGCGCTGATCGTAAGGAACGCGCACGCCGTCGAACTCGGCCGCGGGAGGCTCGCCCACTTTCGTGACGACGTACTTGCCGCCGAGCGGCAGCGCTTCGAGCAGGTCGATCAGGCCGGTGCGCCCGACATCCTGCATGGTGATTTCCTGGTCCGGCTGGAGAAGACCGAGATTGGTCGCCATCTCGATCGCGTCGTTGAGCTTCGCGAGGCTGGCCTGCGTCTGGTGTGCGGCCTTCATTGGGCCGGATTCACGCACCTGAATGACGTAGCGACGCGTCTCAACCTCGCGACGGATGATCTCGGGAACCTCGGGCAGTTGCAGCAGATCGTTCCAGGCGCGATAGAGTCCCGGGGCTCCCTCGAGGACTCGGCGGCGATACTCCTCCGCCGCGCGCAACTGGCGCATGGCACCCTCGACTAGATCGAACGGGCCGCCGGCGGTGCAGACGAATCGGCCGGAGCGTTCCGAGTAGACATAGGCGGCGCCTTCGGGCGGCGAGACTGGCTCGGCCAGCAGGCCCTCCACGAGCAGGCGTCCGGGCGTCACCTCGGCGGCGGGGTCGCGTTCGCGCAGGCGACGGGCGGCCTGCGTCAGTTCCAGCAGCTCGCGCCGGACGCGGGCCGCCTCGTCGTTCTCGCTGCGCGGCGGGGGCTCGTCCACATAGAGCCCGGCGACGCCCCAGCACTGCTCGTAACGAAGAATCCACTCCGCGGGCAGGCGCTCGTGCGTCGTTTGCGCGACCGCGGAAACCGCGAGGAGGCAGAGGACAAGAACCGACAGCAGGCGGTGGCGATGGGGCATGGTGGACGAGGATGCGCTTTCCCGGAGGCGATGGCGGGATTGTGGCCGACCGGGGCGACGACGGCAAAGGGATTCCTGCCCGCCGGCCGGGGCTTGACGCGGTCCGCGGGCACAAGGAGCGTCGGCCATTCCATGCGGGGATGACGGCGCGATGCTGGATTCGCTTCGGGGTGTGGTGCTGGAGTCCGACGAGGACTTCGCCGTGCTGGATGTGGCGGGCCTTCGGTTCCGGGCGGAGATTCCTGCCAGCACGGCGACGACGCTGCCGGCCGCCGGCGAGACGACCACGTTGCTGACCCGGCTCTCCTTCAACCCCAACGACGGGGTGTTCAACCTGTTCGGCTTCGCGACAGCGATGGAGCGCGACTGCTACGACGTGCTGATCGGAATGTCGGGGATCGGTCCGCGCAAGGCCCTGATGATCCTGTCGCACATCGAGGTGGGCGCGTTCGCGCAGGCGATCGTGCGGGGCGACCTGGGCTACCTGTCGCGCATCAAGGGCATCGGCAAGAAGACGGCCGAGCGACTGCTGGTGGAACTGCGCGAGAAGATGGTGGCCTTCGCCGACGCGGCTCCGGGTCCGAAAGGCGCCGCGGTGATTTCCATGCGGGAGAATGTCTCGGACGCGGTGCAGGCGTTGCTGGCACTGGGCACCCGACCAGCGGTGGCGGAGAAGGCAATCCGCTCGGCCGTCGAGGTGCTGGGCGAGGACGCGCCAACGGAGTCGCTGGTGCGCGAGGGCCTGCGGCATCGATAGAGAAGGTGGTTCGTTGTTGGTGGTTCGTTCTTCGAAGGGCGCCGACCTACTCGCCGAAGAGGGCCTTGGCGAACTGGTCGGGATCGAAGTCGCGCAAATCGTCGGCACTCTCGCCGACGCCGATCAGCGTGATCGGAATGCGGAACTGATCGAGGATGCTGAGCAGGATACCGCCCTTGGCGGTGCCGTCGAGCTTCGTGAGAATCAGCCCGGTGACCGGCACGCAGGAGGAGAAGGTCTTCACCTGCTGCAGGGCGTTCTGGCCGGTGGTGGCATCGAGAACGAGCAGAATCTCGTGCGGGGCGCCGGGCATCTGGCGGGCGACGATGCGTTGAATCTTCGACAGCTCGTCCATCAGCGTGGACTTGGTGTGCAGGCGCCCGGCGGTGTCGATGAAGACAACCTGGGTCTCGCGCGCGCGGGCCTGCTGCAGGGCGTCGAAGCACAGGGCCGCGGCGTCGCTGCCGTGCGGCGCACGGACGAAGTCGCACCCGGTGCGCTTGGCCCAGATTTCAAGTTGCTCGACCGCGGCCGCGCGGAACGTGTCGCCGGCCACCAGCATCGTCCGCAACCCGGCCGACGTGCAGCGCTTCGCCATCTTGGCGATCGTCGTCGTCTTGCCGACGCCGTTGACGCCGACCACCATCACCACATACGGGCCATCGCCCGGCGGCACGGGTTCGAAGCCCGGCGCCGAGTTGGCCAGAATATCCCGCACGGAATCGCGGAAGACCTCGAGCAGCGCCGCCGAGTCGAGCTCGCCCTCGCGTCCCTTTGCCTCCGCTTTCATGCGCCGCAGAATCTTCTCAGTCGTCTCGGCCGAGACGTCGCCTTGCAGCAGTGCCGCCTCGAGTTCCTCGATGGTCTCTTCGTCGAGGCGTCCGGACATGCCCAGGATCGAGCGCACGCTGTCGACAAGTCCGCGCCGCGTCTTGCCCAGCTTCTCGGTGAGGCGCTGAATCCATCCCTTGCGCGCGGGGGCATCCTCGGGCGGGGCGGAGGCGGCGGGCTCGGTCGGTTCGGCCGGCGCCTTCTCCTTCTTGCCGAAGATGCGTCCGAAGACGCCCGGGCCCTTGACGGGTTCTTCGGGTTCGGGCGTCGATGCCTCCGGCACGTCGTCGCCGACGGCGTCCGGTTCGGCCGGCGCCTCGGTGTGCGTGACGGTGAACAGACGGCTGAAGAAGCCGGGCTTGCGTTTGGTGGGTTCTTCCATGTCGGAGCGTTGCTCTTGGCGGACGGAGTGGCGCGGCGCACGCCGGCGCCCTTCTTCGATGGGGGCGCCGGGCGGGTCAACCCGGGGACGCGCACCGATCAGCGGGTATTCTTGTCCAGCCGCTCAAGGACCAAAGGCAGCGGCGCGACCCGCCCCTCCCCGAGGACAATCGCGTTCTCGAGCAGGCGCCGGGCCGCATCCAGGCCACGACCGCCGCGATGGTGAATCGTCACGAGCACCTCGCCCGCGGCGACTTCGTCGCCCACGCGGCGATGGACCTCGAGGCCGACGGCATGGTCGAGGACGTCGGACTGTACGACCCGACCCGCGCCGAGCACGTTGGCGGCAACGCCGATCTGGCGCGTATTCATCGAGACGATCGTGCCGGCGCGCGAGGCCCGAAGGTGGTCACGGTCGGGTGCAAGGGCGAGCAACGAGCGATCGTCCACGATGCGCGGGTTGCCGCCCTGGGCGGCGATCCACTCCTGGAACTTCGCCATCGCCGAGCCGTCGTCGAGCAGTCCCTCGAGGCGCTTGCGCGCCTGCGGAACCGAATCGGCCAGGCGCGCCAGCACGAGCATCTCGGCGCCGAGTTCGACCGTGATGTCGCGCGTGTCGCTCGGGCCGCCGCCCTCAAGGACGTCGAGCACCTCGAGCACTTCGAGCGTGTTGCCAACCGTCACGCCGAGCGGCTGGTTCATCTGCGTGATCAGGGCACTGACGGACATGCCGAGTTCCGTGCCGATGGCGATCAGTTGCTTGGCCAGTGCACGGGCGTCCTGCTCCGAGGACATGAACGCGCCGGAGCCGCACTTCACATCCATGACGAGAGCGTTCGCGCCCGAGGCGGCTTTCTTCGACAGGATCGAGGCGCAGATGAGCTGGATGGATTCGACGGTAGCCGTCACGTCACGCATGGCGTAGAGGCGCTTGTCGGCGGGAACGAAGTCGTCGGTCTGGCCGATGATCGAACAGCCAACCTTGCCGAGCTGCTGGATGAACTGCTCCTCGGTGAGGTCCCATCGATAACCCGGAATTGCGTCGAGCTTGTCGAGCGTGCCGCCGGTGTGCCCCAAGGCGCGTCCGGAAACCATCGGGTCCACGGCGCCCGCAGCGGCGACGAGCGGAGCCAGCACGAGCGAGACCTTGTCGCCGACGCCGCCGGTGGAGTGTTTGTCCACCTTGGTGCCCGGGATCGAGGAGAGGTCGTAGCACCGACCGGACGTCATCATGATCTTCGTCAGGGTGGCGGCCTCGGCGGGCTCCAGGCCGCGGAAGAAGACCGCCATCAGGAACGCGGACATCTGATAGGGCTCGACCGCTCCCGACAGGAAGCCGCCGATCAGGAAGCGCAGCTCCTCCTCGGACAGGGAGTCGCCTTCGCGCTTCTTGCGGATCAGCTCGGGGATGTTCATGGAGGTTCGCTCCCGGGGGAATGGCGTGGGGGTGTCGCTGGTCGTTACTCCATCTGGGTTTCGATGGTGCGCTTGGCGAGTTCGTCGATCAACAGGTCGACGACCTCGTCGGTGCCGATCTCCTCGGTGTCGACGACGATGTCGCATTTCTCGTAGAGCGGCGCGCGGGCGTCGAGCAGTCGCCGCAGTTCGCCCTGCGGATCGGGAACATTGAGCAGCGGGCGATTCTTGTCGTTCTTGACTCGCAGGTAGAGTTCCCTCGGTGAGGCTTTCAGGTAGACCGTATGGCCGAGGGCGGAGAGGACGCGGCGGTTGGCCTCGTCAAGGAGGGCTCCCCCGCCGGTGGCGATGACAAGCGACTGGCGGCGGGCCAACTCGGCGATGACGTCGCGCTCGAGGGCGCGGAACGCCTCCTCGCCATCCTCGCTGAAGATGCGCGGCACCGACTTGCCCGCGCGCTTGACGATCAGGGCATCGGTGTCGACGAAGTCGTAACCGAGGTTCTCTGCCAGCAGGCGGCCGACCTGGCTCTTGCCGGCGCCCATCATCCCCACCAAAATCACACAGCGACTGGACATGATCGAATCTCTCTTGGGAACGTGTATTGTCGTGCAAAGGGGTTCTGCGGGCACTCAGGTGACCAAGGCACGCCGCATGGCCTCACGGTCGGCGGTCTGGCCGGTCCAGATTTCGAAGGCAAGCGCCCCTTGGCCAACAAGCATGGTCAAGCCGTCGGCGATGCGCAAGCCCCGAGCGCGGCAGGCCCGCAGCCACGGGGTCTCGAGCGGACTGTAGACAGCCTCAAGGCCCGCGGCCCCCGCGGGCAACAGCGCCGGGTCGAGCGGCAACGGATCGTCGGGCTTCATGCCGAGACTCGTCATCTGGAAGACTATTCCAACCGTGGCAAGGTCGGCCGCGACCGGGGACTCGAGGACGCGAAAGTCCGTTCGCGGATGGGCTGTGGCGAGGTCGGCGACGAGAGCATCGGCCTTGCCGCGCGTGCGGTTGACGAACGTGACGCGACGGGCACCCCGGGCCGCGGCGCCCCAGGCCACCGCGCGGGCGGCTCCCCCGGCACCGAGCACCAACACGTCGGCCCCGCCGGCGTCGGCGCCCGTCTCGAACGCCACAGCCGCCAACCCGCCGTCGGCGTCCGTGTTGTGCCCGACCAGTCGGCCGTCGGAGCGCACCTCGATGGTGTTCACCGCGCCGATCCCTCGGGCGGCAGGGGTCAGCTCGTCGAGATACTCGATCACGGCCACCTTGTGCGGGATCGTGACATTGCAGCCGCGAAAGCCCAGTGCGCGCAAGCCGCGAACCGCGTCACCAACGCGTGCGGGCTCGACCGGCAGGGCCACGTACGCCAGATCCAGCCCCGCCGCGGCGATCGCGGCGGCCTGCATCTGGGGAGAACGCGAATGCGCCACCGGCCACCCGATCACCCCCAGCACGCCTGTCTTGCCTGTGATTCCACTCATTTGTGGCTCTCGCGGCATGTAGGGTTGGACCGCGCGGATGCGCGGGTCGGAGTGGGCAACTCAGAAGGCGGGATAGAACAGGAACATCAGGAAGCGAATCAGCGGTTCCTGGAGAATAACGACGGCGACGGCCCCCGTCGCGATCCAGGGAATGAAGGGCAGGTGGTGCGTCGGACGCGGCACCGGCAGCAGCGACGCGACGGCATAATAGCGCTTCCAGAGCGATGGCCCGGCGCTGGCAGCTTCACCGCCGGCATACAGGCGCTGGCAGTGGCGCTGGACCTGCGAGGGTGAGGCGATGGCGAACTCGAGGTCGCGCCCCAGGGCGGCGCGGACCTCCTGGACCAGACTGGCTTTGAGCGGATCCTCGACCGCGAGGCGGGCGCTGGTCTCGCCGACCGCGAGCGGCACGACGCCGTGACGCAGGGCCACGTCGGCCGGCAGGGCGGCGACGGCTTCGGCGGGAATCGCCAGCGCGTCGAGGTCGACGAACTCCATCTCGAGCCCCTCGGCGAACGCGCGGGCGTGTTCGGCCTCCTCGGGATCGTCGGGCTCTGCGGCCGCCGGAGCGAGCTCCGGTTCGCCCTCGGGCAGCACCCCGAGCGCCAGTGGAGACTCGTCCGTGCGCAGACGATTGCGCAGCATCTGAATACCGCCCACCAACGAGCCGACGAACGAGGCCACCACGAGCACGAACACCGAGTTCATCAGCCCCACCGTCGCCCCGATCATCGCGAAGAGCTCCACGTCGCCCAGGCCCATGGCGTCCTTGCGGAACAGGTGCTTGCCGGCCCAGCCGATCAACCAGATGCCCAACGGAGCGCCCACGGCGCCGATGGTCGCGTTGGCCAGCGGCTCCCACCAGACGATCTCGGCCATGCGCCATTCGGCCCACGAGGGACCCATCAGAATCGCAACGAAGGTGTCCAGCCAGTCACCTTCACCGAGGCGCAGGGCGGGGAACGGGCCGCTGTGGGCAATCAGGGCCCCATGGTCGAAGAACCCCGCGAACAAGGCCACGACAAGGGCAGCCACCGTGCCGATGCGCGGAATCGATGGCGGGATGATCCAGTGGTCCAGATCGGTGAACGTGCCGATGATGAGGAAGGCGATGAAGACAAGCAGCCAGAGGGATGTGGGCGAGAATCCGCCGTCGGGCAGCGGCGGGTTGTGCGCCACCCACAGCGCAAGAAAGAGGATGCCCGTGAGCAGTTCGACGAAGGCGTATCGAGGGCTGATCGGTGCGCCGCAGGCCCGGTCGCGCCCCCTGAGCAGGAGCAGACTCACGACAGGGATGTTGTCGTACCAGCGGATCGGCGTGCCGCAGCGATAGCAGAAGCTGCGCCGCGGGCGGTTCAGCGACATCCCCAAAGGAAGCCGGTAGATCGCCACGTTGAGAAACGAGCCGATCAGCAGCCCGAAGACGAAGACGAAGGCTGCCACGACCCCGTAAACGGGAGCCGAGAAGAGGACCTCGAGAAGGGGTTGCTCGACGGCTTCGGTGGGCATGCGGACAGGGGCGCCTCCCCGGCGCCGGATTGCCCGGCAGGGCAACCGGGGGACAGTGGCACGCCGGGCAACCAGACGGGCAAGGTGGAATTGGAGCGGACCCCCGGAGAGCGGAGCGTGACGGGTTGGGGCCTGAGCCCCGGCATCTTGCGGGAAAGAGCAGAGCATATAGCCCTATATCACACTAGCAATGTCCGAATTTAGGGTTGCCCACCGACCGGACTCGATTATTAAGGAGTAAACTTGTCCGTTATAACGATACCGGGAGCCGAGCCATGTACCGTAGACCATCGCGCACCGGCTGGGCGATTCTGGTGGTCGGGCTGTTGGGCTGGGCGATACCGGCCTTTCCACTGCCGACCACGGTGTTCAACGCCCAGTACACGGCACGGGGTGTGGCACACGTCCGGTACTCCTTCTCGAAGCCCGAGGGCGAGACCTGGGCCGAAGTACGCATCCGGGTGGCAACCGGCGCCGACACCGGTTGGACCCCGGACTGGAGCCAGAGCACGGTACTGACCACGCTGCCGGCAACCAACACCAACACGCAGATTCTGCGGCTCTCGGGTTGGAACACTGGCGACGACCGGGCCGTGCTGAAGATGTACGTGGTCGATCAGTTCGGGACGGAGCATGAAATGGGGGGAGGGATCGGCGTGTCGCACCTGCGCCCGTTCGGCACGCCGGAGTTCTCCGAAACGCTGAGTGGGGCGGTGACGACGATCTCCGTCACGGTGCCGGAGGGCGTCGCCTACACGGTTGGCCAGCTCGACGTGCCGGACGGCGCGACGAATGTTGGGGGCATCACCGTCAACGGAACGCTGTCCGTTTCCCACACGGGCCGACTGCCCATGACGCTGACGTTCAACTCCCCACACAGTCTGCGCCTGCCAGAAGAGACGAAGGCGACGTTCAACGCCGGCGCCGCGGGCAGTCAAGTGAGCGGCGGCAGGCTCAACATCGTCACGGTCAACGCGCCCGACATGACCTTCTCGGACATGGCGGACCTGCGGCTCAGCGGCCCGAACCCGTTTCGGGTCGGCAGCCTGACGGTGAATCGCTGCACGTTCCGGGACTTCCCGCTGGCCGACACCTTCGATCTGGCGTCGGGACAGACGCTGACGCTGAGCAATTGCGACTTCACGGCCTCCACAAGGAGCCTGAGAATCCAGGGCGGAACGAGTGCCCGCATCGAACGCTGCGTGGGGATGCGATCCATCACCGTGATGGGCGGCGGCGGGGCCTCGGCCCAGATCATCGGCACCGACTTCGCCCTGACGTCGAACGGCACCAACATCAATCCCAGTGTGGAGGGGATCGTCTTCGAAGGAAACGTAACGGGCACGATCCATGACTGCGACGTCGGCCAGATCAGACTGGTCCCAATCACGGGAACCACGGAGCCGCACCCGCACGTGCACGTTCGCCGCAACACGATCCGCGGCAACCTGGAGCTGCGTCGCCCGTTGCCGATCGCCATCACCGACAACCTGATCACCGGATCGATCAACATCGGCACGGTGGGTCAGGGGGGCTCGCAACCGACGATCCGCGGCAACAGTTTCCTCGGGCGCGAGGCCATTGCAGCAGGCTACTCGGGTGGCACCGACGGTATTCCCATCGCGATCGGCGAGAACTACTACGGCGATGCTCACGGCCCGGTGCTCGTGGGCGACATCGACGACTCGGGCACGTTCATGGTGAACCGTGGGGCACGGATTCGGACACACGGCTGGGACTCAGGTACCGGGACGCAGGTCCAACTCTTTCAGGTGGCTCGGCATGCAAAGACCGGGAAACAATACGATGACCGTCGCTTCTTCCCGGACATCTGGGCGTCGGGACGCCTGGCCGGACAGATCACCCTGCCGCACGCATCGGGTGTTAGCTCCTCCCTTGAACCCAACGTGCCAACGTACGTCACGTTCGATGTGGCCAGCTCCCATGGCACGGTAAGGGGAGTGAAGTTCTACGGCGCCCTCTACAACCAGGTCGTCGACTTCCAGTGGGTGCCGACGATCCTTTATCCCGTGCATACGCCGGACTCGCTGAATCGCGATGGCCGCCTGCCCCGGACAAAGGCCAGCGTGGACGGCAGCAGGTACGTCAGCTTCCTGATCCCGCACGAGATGGCGACGTACAGCAACCTGAACTTCCGCCTGTACGCCGACTGCAGCGGCGTGAGCGGATACGACGTGGAGGGCTCGGCCAGCACGGAGATTGATTTGATTCAGTTGAACTACCAGCCCCGCCGGGCGACTCGGCGGCCGCTGCTGATCGAGGTGATTCCCGTCAAGCTATCCGTGCCGAGCCTTCCCAACAGCACGCCGGACGGAAGCGGTTTTGCCCACAAGATGAAGCGCGCGATCCTGGCGACGATGCCGATCCGCGAGGATCAACTGGAGATTCGCATCAGCCCACCGTATCAGTTCGAGTGGGGCGGTTGGCCGGCCCTTCAGTCGACGGTCTTCCTGAATGAATTGGCGGGACGGCTGGCGATGCTCAGATTCTTTGAGGGAAGCGCCAGCGATCGGCCCGCGCCGGACTTTCGGGTGGCCGTGCTGGCGGGCGGGGCCATGGGCCCGGAGACGTATGGTGCGTCACTGGTGCTGCGACGCAGCATCCTGATCGTCGACGAGCGGAGCCCGGCGACCATGCTGCACGAATGGGGACACTTCATCGGACTCTACAACATTCTGGAACAGTACACGACCACGCGGCCAAACGGAATCCTGATCGAATCGGCCACGATGGCTCCGGCAAACGGCGGCCGCGATTACCTGATAGACGGCGAGGCCGTCTGGCACGTGCCGCCGGCAGACCACTTTGCTTCCGGCGACGCGGCCAGTTTCTACACCGACATTATGGGCGACGGGGCCAGTGCGGCGCCGCATCGCTTCTGGCCGACCCGCGACACGCTGGCATCGTTCCGCTTCTATATCAACAATATCATCTATGGACCGGGCAAGGCCGACGCGGAGGACCCGAAGGAGGCGGAGGAGACGAAGTGGTGGGTGCCGACAGGCACGCGCCGCATCCACATCACCGGGCTGACGGTCCGCGAGGACGACGGCGCCGGCGGCGAGCGCTATCGCTTCGAACGCGGCAGCCTGCGCGCCATCGACATGACGCGACTGCCCGACGGCACGCCCACCTGGCCGAACACGACGGGGCCTGGCGATGCCTGCACGATCACCGCGACCGGAGACCCGGACACCCCGAACTGGAGCAGCACCTTCTATGTCGCATCCTCCGACGGCCTCTCGCGCGAGCGCGACATCTGGGTGGCTGCCTTCCACGTGCCGGCAAACGCGACACGATTGACAATCACCCGCAACGCGGAACCCACGTCACCCTATCTGGACATCGTTACGGCCAACAATCTTACGGCGAGCCTGCTGAAACCTGCGGCCGACACGGTGGTGGGCACCGACCTCGAGATCGAATGGCAGACCTCGTGCTCGAGCACCGGCCAACCTCTTCAATTCGTCGCGATCGCAGCACGTTGGGTCGGTGCCACCTCGTACCGTCACGTCCTGGACATCTTCGAGAACCGCTCGAAGTGGACGATTCCCACGTCGATTTACCAGACGGGCGACGTGGCGTCGATCGCGATTCTGGTCTCGGATGGGCTGCGGGAGCAGATCGTGAACGCGCCGCTGATCATCGCGAATCGTCCGCCGCGGGCCCGGATTGTCTCGCCGCCCGCCGGCACCCGCCTGGCGCCCGGTGCGACGATTCGACTTGTCGGCCTTGCCACGGACGACGATCGCGGAGATGCGGGCACCTTTGAGTGGTCGTCGGATCTCGACGGCGTGCTCGGCACGACGGAGTCGCTCGACGGCGTGGTGCTCAGTGAAGGCTTCCATCGCATCACCTTTGAAGCGACCGATTCGGCGAGCAACACCGGCACCGCCATGACGACGGTCTCCGTGCATCCGTTCGACGAACTCGACCTGAAGATCGAGCCAAACGCGCTGGCCCTGTCCGGCACGGGAGCGGATCCGGTGTCGACGGTGGCGGAGCGGCTGTCGTTGGGCCAGCCCCATCGCGCCGCCGTCACCTTCCGAAACGAAGGTGCACCCACCACCGCGACCTTGGCGCTGGCGATCCTCGAATCCGGTGCCCCAACCCATCGCGTTCTGTTCCAACAGGAATACGCCCTGGACGCCTTCGAGCCGGTGACCTTCGGAGCTGCTTTCACGCCGGCGGTGGCGGGCGACTATCTGCTCGGGGCATGGGTCTGGTCGGACACCTACCCCGATCCGGACGAATCGAACAACCTGATGCTGTGGAACTACTCGACCGAAGTCAGCCCCGCGCGTGCGGTGACGAACCTTCATGCGTTGAACTTCGCCCAGCGGGACGGCTTGCTGGAAGTGGAGGTCTGGAACGTCGGACAGACCAGCCTGTCGCTGGGAGCGGTCAGTATCGACGGCGCCAACCGGAATGACTTCGCGGTGACGGCCGCTCCCCCACCGGGCACGGTGCTGAACACGGGCGAGCATCGAACGGTCGCCGTTCGGTTCGCCCTCCGCTCGAACGGCCCCAAGTTCGCCCGGCTGACGATCGGGACCAGCGATCCGATCAATGCCGTGCTGCCCGTGGCGCTTTCCGGCGAAGCCCCCTCCTCGGGCACGGCCGCGGACCGATGGGACTTGCAGTAGCGGCGACCGTGTCGCTGCCCGAGCCCGCAGATTCGCTCACGGCCCTGACGCTGCTGGTACTTCCGGCGCTGTGCCTGACGTGGTGCGGGGGCAAGCGACGTCTGGACCGGCATGGGCCTTGACCGCCGGGGCGTGGTGCGGCGACGGTGGCCAGCGCTTGCAGGCGTCAGGAGTGGCCATGTCGTCGTCCGGGTACTGGAAACGGGGGGGGGCGCCGCGCGTCGAGGGACGCTTTTTCGAGGCGGCCGACTGGGATACGGTCGAATGCCGCCTGTGCCCACATTTGTGCCAGATCGCACCGTCGCGCACGGGTGCCTGTGGGGTGCGCTCGAACCGCGACGGCAGACTGATCACGGACAACTATGGCAAGGTGGCCGACGAGCGGGCGGTCGACGCCACCGTGCTGCCCTTGTATCACTACTATCCGGCGTCGCGCTGGCTGCGGATCGGCATGAAGGGCTGCAACATGCGCTGCCCCTTCTGCAACACGTTCTCGTTCAGCCAATTGGCCGGCGTGCGCACGCTGGGACGCTCGGCGGCGGACCTTGTCGCGGCGGCGGAAGCGCAGGGCCTGCGAGGGATTTCGTTCGGCGTGAACGAGCCGCTCGTTTCGCACGAGTTTGTCGTGGACGTCTTTCGCCTGGCGCGCCAACGCGGCCTGCACACGCACATCGCGACGAGCGGCACCTGGTGTCTCGATCCCTACCGCGAGATCGTCGAGGTGACCGATGCCCTGACGTTCGGGTTCAAGGGCTTCGACGGCGGCTATCTGCTCGGCGAGTGCGGCGGGCACTTGGAGTTCGCGATGCAGAACCTGGCGACCGCCGTCCGACACGGGCGCCATGTGGAAGCCACGCTGCTCGTGATGGACGGTCAGGCGAATTGGCGCGAGCAGGCCGGCGAGTTCGGCAAGTGGCTGGCCGGCATCGACACGGAGATTCCGGCGGTGTTGCTCGGCATCGAGCCGGCCTTCGCCTGGAAGGGCGAGCAGACTTCGCGCGAGTCGCTTTTCGAGGTGCGCGACCTGTTGCTCGGGCACCTGCGTTCGGTCTACATTCACGATCCCGAGCTGGGCTTCATGGACACGGCCTGCCGGGAGTGCGGGCGGCTGCTGGTGCGTCGCGGGTTGGCCGGCACGATCCTGACGCACGGCGCGGAGGGCGGATGCCCGAATTGTGGTGCGGCGTTGCCGTTCGCCCTGCAGGACGTCGCACGCGACGTCGCCGCCGAGGCGCAGCAACGGCCCGATGCCCCCGGCGCGCCGGCACGGGATGTGCACACTGACGATCAGGACGCGTAGCGACCGAGTCGCTGCGCCCCCGCTGCCGCTTGCGGCGGCGCATCCCTGAGCATCGGGCGATACGACGATGGACATGAACCGGCTGACGCAGAAGTCGCAGGAGGCGCTGGGCGCGGCCCAGAACCTTGCCGTCGAGTACGGCCACCAGGAAGTGGATGCGGAGCATCTGCTGGTGGCGCTGCTGGCCCAGGACGAGGGACTGATCCCGAAGTTGCTGGCGCGCGTCGGGGGATCGGTCGAGTCGATTCGCGATGCCGGCGAGGCGCTGCTGCACACGCGCCCGCGCGTGTCGGGCCCGGGCTACGACCCGACGAAGATCTTCCTGACGCAGCGGCTCTCGAAGGTGCTGCTCGCGGCCGAGAAGCAGGCCAAGCGGCTCAAGGATGAGTACGTCTCGGTCGAGCACCTGTTCATGGCGCTGCTCGAAGACGAGAAGGTAGGCAAGCTGCTGAAGCAACACGGAGTGGAGGCAGGCACGTTCCTCGACGCGCTGACGCAGGTGCGCGGCAACCAACGGGTGCAGAGCGCGACGCCGGAGGCGACGTACGAGGCACTGGAGCGCTACGGCCGCGACCTGGTGCGGATGGCGCGCGACGGCAAGCTGGATCCCGTGATCGGACGCGACGAGGAAATCCGCCGCGTAATCCGCATCCTGAGCCGCAAGACGAAGAACAACCCGGTGCTGATCGGCGAGCCGGGCGTCGGCAAGACGGCAATCGCCGAGGGGCTGGCGCAGCGCATCGTGCGCGGCGACGTGCCCGAGGGGCTGAAAGACCGGACCGTCTTCGCGCTGGACATGGGCTCGCTCGTCGCGGGCGCCAAGTTCCGGGGTGAATTCGAGGAGCGCC
>JAHCAW010000057.1 GCA_019634695.1 Candidatus Sumerlaeia bacterium | reverse complement strand
CATTCGGAAATTGTCCAACTTCTGCTGGACGAAGGCGCAGACGTCAATGCGACGCACCCCAGCGACGGCGCCGCACCCTTGTGGATCGCCTGTCAGCAGGGCCGCACGAGAGTGGTCAGGCTGCTCTTGGCCAATGGTGCGAATGTCAATGCGGCGACCACGGACGGCATCACGCCCTTGTCGATGGCCTCTCAGAACAATCATGTGACGGTGGCGAAGCTGCTGCTGGA
This sequence comes from Candidatus Sumerlaeia bacterium, assembly GCA_019634695.1. Lineage (GTDB taxonomy): Bacteria > Sumerlaeota > Sumerlaeia > SLMS01 > JAHLLQ01 > JAHCAW01. The sequence continues at coordinate 25,992 of JAHCAW010000057.1, read as the reverse complement.
CGAGGGCGCCGAAGTGAACGCAAGTAGCGCAAACGGCGTTACTCCGCTACTGGTCGCCACAGACTACGGCCACAGGGAGATGGTCAGGCTGCTGCTGGACAGAGGCGCCGACGTCCACCAGGTAACGGCTGACGGCGCCGCCCCCTTGTACTTGGCTTCCCAGAACGGCTATCTGGAGATCGTCGAGCTGCTCCTGAGCAAGGGCGCGGACGTCAACGCGAGCGTGACACTTGGTGGTGGCGAGTACACGGCCGAGCGAATCGCTCAAGAACGCGGACATCGCGGGATTGTTCAGCTTCTGCAACAAGCGAGACGCAATCGCGTGGAGTGAATGGCGGGACATTCCGACTCAAGCTCGATAAGAAGAATGCTGGTTGAGCAAGCGGCGGGTGCTGGTTGGTTCAGTCAAGAACCGATGTTGGGGGGGCACACCACTTCACTGGGCCTCGTTGAACTCGTCCTCCCTAGCGAAGTAGATGTCCCAAGCAATCTCCAGCTCGAAGTGCGCAAGAGCGGTCAGAGCCGCGACATCGAGAAACGGGCCGCCCTGACCCGATGTCACCATCAAACACCACACATCGATGTCGCATCCTCTGGCTTTCAGATAATCCAGCGCCGGTTTCTTCCCCTCGAGCAGTTTGAGCAGCTCATGGACATGGTCAAGATTGTCGAGCGATTCCAACCGGTTCTCGGTGCTCCAGCTCCAGTAGTGGTACTCGCGACGATCACGATACTTGGAGCCGGGATCGATGGGCACCCGATCCGTGGCAACGATCCCAAGCGCTTCGTCAATGTCCTCGGGTGTCATCTTGTCCGAGAATACACGCAGGGAACCATATGTTCTGAGGTTCACGAACCTTCTCCTCGCTTCAAGTGCTTGAAGTGGGGGGAGTCCGCCTCCGGTCGCAAGCATTCTCTACGCTCGATCCCGCAGCTCTCGGCCGCAGCACCAGCAATCCCGGGCTCCACGCAAACGCCGCGACTCGCGCGGTAGGGCGTGTGCGGCACGAAACGGCACCGGAGTGTCGGGCCGAAAAACAAAGTCGGACCGGTCAGACATGTCCGACCGGTCCGACGGATGCAGTGACGGCGCGATTCCGGGCGAATCAGGCCTCGGAGCCCGAGACGCCGACGAGGGTTTCGAGGCCTTCCAGCGCATCGACGAGCAGGGTGGCTTCGTTGTCGGCCATTTCGATGAAGCCGCCGGTGTGGAGGGTCGCGACACGCTCCAACTGTTTCCCTGGCTCGGTGGCAAGCCTCATTCACCGCCCTCCCTCATGGCCGTTCCGGCCAGGATCTCCATCAGGGCGGCATTGATGTAGTAGTTGTTCCGTCCGACCTTCTGTTTGCTCAGCACACCGTCTTCAGCGAGTTGGTCCAGGTACTTGGTGGCGGTCAAGCGGGTGACTTGCAGGTCGCGTTCGATGAAGGCAATCCTGGTATAGGGATGGTTGAAGAGCGAGTTGATCAGGTCTTGGCTGTAGATTCGCGGGCGCTTGGCGCGGATGCGATGCTTGCAGTCCAGCAGGGCTTCCTTGATGGCGTTGACCGTCTGGCAGGATTGGGCGGCGGTTTGCTCCACGGCAGTGAGCATGTAGACGACCCAGTCTGCCCATTCGCCAGTTTCCCGCACGGCCTGAAGGAGGCGGTAGTAGTCGGCCTTGTGCGTGACGATGTAGCGACTGAGGTAGAGGATTGGGATGTCGAGCAAGCCCTCTTTGACGAGGTAGAGGACATTGATGATGCGTCCGGTTCGCCCGTTGCCGTCGTAGAAGGGATGGATGGTTTCGAATCGGTGGTGGATGACGGCCATCTTGATGAGTGGGTCCACCGGGAGGAGTTCGGGCTCGTTGATCGCCTTCTCGAGGTCTGCCATCAAGGCGAGGACCTCTTGGGAGTTCTGGGGTGGGGTGTAGACGACCTTGCCGAAACCGTCTTGGAGGGTAGTCCCGGGCAATCTGCGGAAACCGGCGTCGTTTCGTTCCAGTTCCTTCTGGATGGCAAGGATGTGGTTGCACGTCAGGAGGCCGGTCGAGCGCACCAGATCATGGCCGACCTTGAGCGCCTCGCGGTAGCGTAGAACCTCTTTGGCGGCAGCATTGGCCATCTCGTCGGGAAACAGGTCGTCCCGATAAAGTTCGTCGTGTGTGGTGACGATACTTTCGATGGCGCTGCTGTCCTTCGCCTCCTGAAGGACCAGGGTGTTGATCAGGATTTCGGGGCGCGGAATCGTTGCCGCCAAGCCCTTGAGTTCCGCCAACTGCCGGCTGGCGGCGCTGAGGCTCTTCAGGATCGGGACTGTCTCCAGAGACCGCGGCGAGAGGCTCTGGGCCAGTGGGGCGATGGGGGTCATTCGCCGTGCCTCGCTTTCCGGGACATGCATAGAAATCGGCGGACTTCTATACGAGTCCGGGCGGACATGTATAGGAAAACGGGCTTTCCTATGCATATCGCTCGCCCAAGCCCGGGACGATCCGGCGCAGCCGGAGACCGGGCCTCCCGGGACGTTCCGGTTTCAATCAGCGGGTCGTCGTGTGAGGGGCAATGGACAAGACTGCCCACTGGCGCGGGGCGTTTCCCCGTGGCTTCAACGCGGCACGAAGAGGTGCCGGAGTATCGGGCCGAAAAAGAAGTCGGACCGGTCAGACATGTCCGACCGGTCCGACGGATGCAATGACGGCGCGATTTCGGGCGAATCAGGCCTCGGAGCCCGAGACGCCGACGAGGGTTTCGAGGCCTTCCATGGCGTCGACGAGCAGGGTGGCTTCGTTGTTGGCCATTTCGATGAAGCCGCCGGTGATGCGGACGGTTTCCTCGCGGGTGCCGCGGCGGATGACGACCTGACCCTCCTGCAGCACGGCGACAATCGGGGCGTGATTGGCCAGGATGCCGAAGTAGGACGGGTCGCTGGAGGCGGCGCCGGTGCCTTCGACGGGCGGGTACTCGCCGGGCAACGTCAGGGCCGTGACCTTCTCGTCGAAGACGGTCTTCTGGGCGGTGACGATCTGGAGTCGGAAGTCGGCCATGTCGGGCGTGCTCGCAGGGTGTGGGTCAGGCGGTGACCTTGGTCATGCGTTCGGCGTTGGCGATCATGTCGTCGATGGTGCCGCACATGTAGAAGGCCTGCTCGGGGTAGCGCTCGTTGTCGTCGAATTCGCCGGAGAGGATGCGTTCGAAGGCGACGAGGGTTTGCTCGAGCTTGACGTAGGCGCCGGCGCGGCCGGTGAACTGCTCGGCGACGTGGAAGGGCTGGCTGAGGAAGCGCTGGGCCTTGCGGGCGCGATTGACGACGAGCTTGTCGGTTTCGGAGAGCTCGTCCATGCCCAGGATGGCGATGATGTCCTGAAGGTCCTTGTAGCGCTGGAGCAGGAGCTGGGTCTCGGTGGCGACGCGGTAGTGGCGCTCGCCGACGATGTTGGGGTCCTTGAGGCGCGACGTGGAGTCGAGCGGATCGACGGCCGGATAGATGCCGAGCTCGGAGATGGCGCGGCTGAGCACGGTGGTGGCGTCGAGGTGCGCGAAGGTGTTGGCGGGTGCGGGATCGGTCAAGTCGTCGGCGGGCACGTAGACGGCCTGCACGGAGGTGATCGAGCCCTTGCGGGTGGAGGTGATACGCTCCTGGAGGTTGCCCATCTCGGTCTGGAGGGTGGGCTGGTAACCGACGGCGCTGGGCATGCGGCCGAGGAGGGCGGACACTTCGGAGCCCGCCTGCGAGAAGCGGAAGATGTTGTCGACGAACAGGAGCACGTCCTGGCCGAGTTCATCGCGGAAGTACTCGGTCATGGTGAGCGCGGAGAGGGCGACGCGGAGACGGGCGCCGGGGGGCTCGTTCATCTGGCCGAAGACGAGAGCGGCTTTGGAGGTCTTGCCGGCGTTCTTGGGGTCGGTGGGGTCGACGATGACGCCCGACTCGTTCATCTCGTGCCAGAGGTCGTTGCCTTCACGGGTACGCTCGCCGACGCCGGCGAAGACGGAGAAGCCGCCGTGGCCCTTGGCGATGTTATTGATGAGTTCCATGATGACGACGGTCTTGCCGACGCCGGCGCCGCCGAACAGGCCGATCTTGCCGCCCTTGGCGTAGGGGCAGAGCAGGTCGATGACCTTGATGCCGGTCTCGAGAACCTCGGTGGCGGGCAGGGTGTCCTTGAACTCGGGGGCCTTGCGGTGAATGGGCAGCCGCTTGTTGGGTTCGGGGAGCGCGCCGCGGTCGTCGAGGGGCTCGCCTTGCAGGTTGAAGATGTGGCCGAGGACCTGGTCGCCGACGGGGACGGTGATCGGGCCGCCGGTGTCGCGGACCTTCATGCCGCGGACGAGACCGTCGGTCGAGTCCATGGCGACGCAGCGGACGAGGTTGTTGCCGATGTGGGAGGCAACCTCGATGGTGAGCTGCTTTTCGCCGGCGCCGCGGTCGACGAACAGGGCGTTGTAGATGGCGGGCAACTGGTCGGAGTGGAACTCGACGTCGACCGTTGGTCCGATCACCTGCTTGATGGTGCCTTCGTTCATGGGAGTCCTCGGTTGGTCCGCGGGGTGTTATCCGTTCAGGGCTTCGGCGCCACTGACGATTTCGACGATTTCGGTGGTGATGGCGGCTTGGCGCGCCTTGTTCATCTGCAGGGTCAACTGGCTGCCCAGTTCGTCGCAGTTCTTGGTGGCGTTGTTCATGGCGAGCATGCGGGAGGCGTGTTCGCTGGTGAAGGTTTCGGCGAGGGTGAGGAAAATCTTGGACCGCAGGTAGCGGGGCAGCAGGGCGTCGAAGACGCGCTCGGGTGTGGGCTCGAGCAGGTAGTCGATCGGGTGCTCCGCCTCGTCGGCGGTGAGTCCGAACGCCTCGGCCTCGAGCGGCAGGTAGCGCGAGACCTGCGGGCGGTTCGCCGCGGTGGAGATGAAGTGCGGGGCGATGATGTTGATCTCGGAGACGCGCTTGTCGTTCCAGAGTTCGAGGAGCTTGTTGGCGATGCTGTCGGTGGTGCCGCCGTCGAGCTTCCCGCCGAGGTCGATGAGCTGGCCGATGACGCGGTCGCCGAGGCGCTTGCGGAAGTGGTCACGGCTCTTGCGGCCAACGCAGTAGAGCAGGGCGTCGGGGTTCTGGCGCAGGGCGCGCTCGGCGGTCTTGATGAGGTTGGCGTTGAAGGCGCCGCACAGGCCGCGGTCCGACGTGAAGAGGATGTAGAGGACGGGGAGCTGTGCGGTGTCGCGCTTCTCGAAGAGGTGGTGTTCGCGGGCCTTGGGGCTGAGGGCCAGGCGGCCGAGCAGCATCTCGAGCTTTCGGGCGAAGGGGCGCGCGGCCTCCATCAGCCCCTGGGTGCGCCGGAGCTTCGCCGCCGAGACCATCTCCATGGCGCGGGTGATCTTCTTCGTGTTCCGGATGGACCGGATGCGGAGGCGGAGTTCCTTGATGCCTTTTGCCATGGTTCAGGTGCTCGGGACGCGGATCGTGTTGGAGCTCAGGCCTTCTGCTGGAACTTCTCGAGGTACTCCTGACAGGCCTTGCGCAGCGTCTTCTCGGTTTCGTCGCCCAGAAGTTTCTGCTCGCCGATGATGGCGAGGACGTCGGGGTACTTCTCCTTCACGTAGCCGACGAGGCCGAGGACGAACTCGAGGGTGCGGGCGATCTCGACCTTGTCGCAGAAGCCGTTGGTGCCGGCGAAGATCTGGACGACCTGCTCGGCGAGGACGAGGGGCTGGTTCTGCTTCTGCTTGAGGATTTCGACGAGGCGGGCGCCGCGGGTGAGCTGCGCCTGCGTGGTCGCGTCGAGGTCGGAGCCGAACTGGGCGAAGGCTTCGAGCTCGCGGTACTGGGCGAGTTCGAGGCGGAGCTTGCCGCCGACCTTCTTCATGGCCTTGGTCTGGGCGGCGCCACCGACGCGCGAGACGGAGAGACCGACGTTCACGGCCGGGCGGACGCCACGGTAGAACAGGTCGGGCTCGAGATAGATCTGGCCGTCGGTGATCGAGATCACGTTGGTGGGAATGTAGGCGGAGACGTCGCCGGCCTGGGTTTCGATGATGGGCAGGGCGGTGAGGGAGCCGCCGGGCTTCGTGCCGGGATAGGCGTAGCCGGAGGCGACGGCGGTGGCGATGATCTCGGGATCTTCGGAGAGCTTGGCGGCGCGTTCGAGCAGGCGCGAGTGCAGGTAGAAGACGTCGCCGGGATAGGCTTCGCGGCCGGGTGGACGACGCAGCAGCAGCGACAGCGTGCGATAGGCGGCGGCCTGCTTGCTCAGATCGTCGTAGATGATGAGGGCGTGGCGGCCGGAGTCGCGGAAGTACTCGGCCATCGTGCAGCCGGTGTAGGGCGCGATGAACTGCATCGAGGCAGGGTCGTCGGCCGAGGCGGAGATGATCGTGGTGTACTCCATGGCGCCGTGCTTCTGGAGCAGCTCGACGACGGCGGCGACGGAGGACTGCTTCTGGCCGATGGCGACGTAGAAGCAGAAGACGTTCTGGCCCTTCTGGTTGATGATGGTGTCGATGGCGATGGTGGTCTTGCCGGTCTGACGGTCGCCGATGATGAGCTCGCGCTGGCCGCGACCGATGGGGATCATCGAGTCGATGGCCTTGAGCCCGGTCATCAGGGGCTCGTGAACGGACTGACGGGCGAGCACGCCGGGGGCCTTGATCTCGATGCGACGCTCTTCGCGGGCGGCGATGGGGCCCTTGCCGTCGATGGGCTCGCCGAGCGCGTTGACGACGCGGCCGACGAGGGCCTCGCCGACGGGGACGGCGGCGATCTGGCCGGTGCTCTTGACGGTGTCGCCTTCCTTGATGAGCGTGTCCTGACCGAAGAGGGCGGCGCCGACAGAGTTTTCCTCGAGGTTGAGGACCATGCCACGCAAGCCGTGGGGGAACTCGAGCAGTTCGCCCATGCGCGCCTGGTTCAGGCCGTAGATGGTGGCGATGGAGTCGCCGACGCGCAGCACGGTTCCGACGTTATCGACGTCGAGGCTGCGATCGAAGCTCTCGAGCTCGGTCTTGAGAATCGAGGCGATTTCTTCCGCTCGAATGGCCATGGGCTACACGTTCTCCGAAAGGGTGGTCCTGGGGTTGCGGGTGGTCCGCGGGCGGACAGGTCCTCAGTGGATGCGGACGGCTTCGAGCCGCTCGCGGATGTGCCCCAATCGGGTCTTGAGGCTGTTGTCGATCAGCAGGTCGCCGCTCTTGAAGACGACGCCGCCGAGCAGGGTGGGGTCGGTCTTCCAGTCGAGGACGAGGCGGTGGCGGGTGTGGGCTTCGAGCGCCTGCTGGAGGCGCTGGCGCTGGGCGTCGTCGAGGGCGACGGCGCTGCGGACGGTGCCGCGCCAGAGCCCCTGGTCGCGCTCGGCGTGCAGGCGGAAGGCGTCGATGGCCTCGCGCAGCAGCAGGATGCGACCACGACGGATGAGCAGCAGGACGAAGTTGCGCAGCAGGCGGTGGAAGCGGTCGTCGAGGACCTTGCCGGCGAGCGCGAGCTTCTCCTCGAGCTTGACGTGCGGGGCCTCGAGAAAGGCCGAGAAGCGCGGCACGGCATCGAGTGCGGCGATCAGGGAACCGGACTCCTCAAGGACACGGGCAACGACGCCCGCGTCCCGCGTGGCCGCGAAGAGGGCGTCGCCCCAGTTGCCGGCTGCTTGAAGGTCGACTTTCATCAGGCTTCCCGCTTCTGGAGGTCGGTGACGAAGCTCTCGACGAGCTGGCGGTGACGCGGATCGTCGAGGGTGACGTCAAGGAGCTTGCCGGTGGCGGCGAGCGAGAGCTCGACGACTTCGCGGCGGAGCTGAAGTCGTGCCTTGTCGACCTCGAGTTCGAGGGCGAGGCGGGACTTCTCGGCGATCTCCTCGGCCTCGGCGCGCGCCTTGGCGACCAGACTCTCGGAGAGGCGGTTGCCCTCGTCGACGGCCTTGTTGAGGATCTCGCGCCGCTCGTCGTCGATGTGGCGCAGCTTCTCTTCGTACTCCTTGCGGAGCGCCTCGGCGCGGGCCTTCTCGGAGTCGATCTCGGCCCACTGCTCGGCAACCTGCCGACGACGCTCGTCGATCGCCGAAAGAGCCGGCTTCCAAGCCAGCATCTTCAGCGTCAGCACCACCAACAGGAAGGTGACGACGGTGGTGATGACCTGTGCGGCGATGTCGAGTTCGCCCGCCGCTCCCACGAGGAGAATGGGACTCATGACTGCCATCCTTCGGACCCGAGTCGGGAGTGTCGTCGTCCGCACGGGGGCGGACCGACGCCATCACGCGCCGTCACCGGAACGGGTGCCGGCGCGCCTTGCCCTCCGCACCTGCGCGGGGGGCTCAGCCGCCGAACAGGCCGGCCGCGCCGGCGACGAACGGCGACGCGAGCGCGTAGATGGCCAACGCCTCGATGAGGGCGCCGCCGATGATCATCGAGATCATGATCTTGCCGCTGGCCTCGGGCTGACGGCCCGTTGCCTCCATGGCGGAACCGACCGCGCGGCCCAGGCCGAGCGCGGCGCCGAACGCGGCGATCGCCAGACCGATCGGGTAGACGAAACTGAATGCGGTTTGTGCGTCCATCGAACATGCCTCCGGGTACCGGGAGTTTTATCGTGAACCCGCCCCCAAGGGACGGGAGGTCCACCGTACGTCAGTGTGCGTGCTCCGCCTCGTGCTCGTGGTCGTGATCGTCGTGCGGCAGCACCAGCAGGATGTAGATGGCCGACAGCAGGGCGAAGATGAGCGCCTGGACGGCCGACAGCAGGAGACCAAGGAAGTAGAAGGGATACGTAAGCGGGAAGCCCATCTTGTTGAGCGGCGCGGGAAGGCCGCTGGTGAGCATGACGCCCAGGATCAACATGACACCGAACAGGATGTCCTTGCCCAGGATGTTGCCGAACAGACGCAGGGCAAGCGACAGAGGCTTGGCGATCAACCAGCTGATCAGTTCCATGAACAGGATCAGCGGCGCGAGCAGCCACTGGGGGAAGCTGCGAGGCTCGCCGAGCATGTGGAAGAAGAACTTGCGCGGACCGGAACGGGTCAGGGCGGCGTACATGTAGTAGCAGAAGGTGCAGAACGCCAGACTGCCGGTGATGAGGATCGAGGAGCTGGGCGCCTTCATGAGCGGGATCATGCCCATGAAGTTGAGGGCCAGGACGAAGAAGAAGAGCCCGGCGACGAAGGGCAGGTAGATGCGGCCGTTGGTCTCGCCGAGGATGCCCTTGCAGAAGTTGTCGACGCCCTCGACCAGGGCCTCGATGGCGACCTGGGCGCGGGTGGGGCGACGCAGGACATCCTCGCGGCTGCGGCGCAGCGGACGTGTCAGCAGCCAGAAGATCGTGAGCAGGCCAAAGGCCGCGATGGCGGCGAAGACGTTGTTCTCCCACGGCGCGTAGGCAACGAAGGGGGCCTTGGTCTCGCGGCGCCCGATGTGCAGCGTCTGGGCCAGCGTGTACGGGCCGCCGGGCTCGCCATACGGATCGCGGCCTTCGCTCTTGAACTCCTTGTATTCGCTGAGCCACCAGAGCTGGATGAAGTGGGGCAGCTCGGGCGGATGGCTGACGTGGCGCGGCGACTCATGATGGGCGTCGGTATGGGCATGCGCCGCGTCGTGGGGGTGATCGGCCGCCGCGTGGACGAGGTCGTGCGCCTGCGTGGCAATGTCGCCGTGTGTCTCAGCCATTGCGGGACGTCCCCAGGATCAGTGCGCGCCAGTCGCGCGGCAGCGGTCGGTCGCCGCCGGAGCGGGCAACCAGCGCGGCATGGACTGCCATGCCGCCCGCCTCGACGACGCTCATCAGCAGAAACATCGAGAAGCCGCACAGGAACGCGCCAACGTGCGGCGCCACCTGCGGAAGCAGAACAAAGAACGTCACACCAAGGGCCAGCGTCTTGACGACAAGGCACTGGAGCACAACCAGCGGGCGGCGGCGCAGCACCGACACGAGCAGCAGCCCGAGGGCCGCCCAGTTGACCAGCCCGACCAGGCCGCCGAGCGCGAAGATCATCCCCCACATCGGCGCCACACGCAGCGTCACGATCGCCGCGACGAGCGCGGTCGCGATACCGGTCTTCAGGTACAGCCAGAGGATGGGGCGTTGCTGGGGCACCGAGGGGCCTACTGGTTCCGTTTGCTGGGATTGCGCGAAAGGGAGCGAACCATCCGGACTGCTTCAAACGTGGCGGCGGCAAACCCGGCCAAGCCTCCCACCAGCGCACCCAGCGCCGGATGGCCCAGCCACCGCCCCAAATAGTAACCGACCGCCCCAACACCGAGCGGTCCTCCCACGAACAGGCCGGCAATCGCAAGTGCCACGCTGGCGTGTCGGACCGCTTCGCCCCGTTTGGTCCACGGATTCGGAGCACTCACGACACGTTCTCCGACGCGCAAGCCGGGCCTGAGCCCCTCGTCCTCGCGGCTCCGCGCCAAAGATGGCGGGGGATGTAGTCACCACAGGGGGCCGACACAAGCCCAAAGTTTGTGATTTTTTTCTCAAGCGACCCGCTCCGGTTTCGGGCCCAAGCTGCGCGGGCCTTGCCCCCGCATGCCACATGTGGGATGGAACCCGGTTCCTGCGAAGCGCCACCGCGACTGTTGCCGCCATGAGTCCTGTGCCGAACTACCCGGACCCGCCCCTGCATTCGTCGGCAGGATTGCGGACCGATTACCTCGATGACCCGGTGGTGCCGACCTCGGACCACCCGCTGCGGGGCTGGCGGCGATTCGGGGCCGACCTCGTCTATACGGAGCTGTGGCCAAAGGTCGCGCACGCGAACCCGCTGGTGGTCTACTGCTCGGGGCGCACGCGCGGGCGGCTGCCCGAGGACATGATGGGGCTGGCCCCATGGGCCGGTCTGCTGCTGGTGCACCTGACGATTCTGGTTCTGTCGGCGCGCGAGGTCTGGGTGATTCTGCTTCTCGGCGCAGTGGAGTTGGTGCTGCTACCGATCTTCGCGGCGATCGCCAGTGCGATGCTGACCGGGGGACACCTGCGGCAGATGCTGCTGGGGGTGACGTTCGAGGAGTTGCTGGTGACGCGGCTGACACCGGTGGACATCGTGCAGGGCCTGTCGCTACGGCCGCTGGCGATCCAGGCGGTGGCGCAGGTGGGGTTCTTCGTGACGAACGCGGTGCTGGCGCTGGCCATCCTGGCGGCGGGGACGGGTAAGGCCGGACTTGGCGTGTTCGTCTACGTGGCGTTGTGGGGCCCGCTGGCGTGGCTGCTGGTGCGCGGGGCCCACGAGCTGGGCGGGGCGTACGGCCTGCGGGCGCATCTGGCGGTGAAGGACCAGGCGATGGCGATGCTGCGGGCGTTGCGCGACGTGTTGCGACTCGTGCCGGCGGTGGCGCTGGGGGGCGCGGTGCTGATGGTGCTGCTGCCGACGCTGTGCCTGGTGCTCGGGGTGGTGGGGCTCTTCCTGCTGCCGGCGACGCTGGTCTTCGTGCCGATGTGGATCCTGCGATTCTACCGCAACCGGGCCGCGGCGGTGATCGAGGAGTGCTATGAGTATCCGGATGGGTGGTGGATGAGGGGGTAGATCGTTATTAGTTAATAGGATCTGGTTGTTAGTGCCAATAGCCATAAATCAGCCGATGGCGGGGGCGTTGGCGCGGGGGGAGCCGGCGACGGCGGGGGCGTCCTGGGGAACGTCGGCGGCGGGGAAGTCGAGGATGAAGCGCGCGCCGCCCTCGGGGCGGGTCTCGCCGACGAGACGGCCGCCGTGGGCCTGCATGATGCGCCGGGCGATGGGCAGACCGAATCCGGTGCCGCCCTTGCGCGCGGTGAAGAAGACCTGAAAGATGTCCTCCTCGCGTCCGGGCGGCAGGCCCGGGCCGGTGTCCTCGACGATCAGGCGCCAGCGCCCACCCTCGACGGCCAGCGCCCGCACGTGCACCTCGCGCACCGGGGAGTTCTCGACCGCCTGCGCGGCATTCAGGAGCACGTTGGTGAGCACCTGCCGCACGGCGGTGGCGTCGGCGACGATCCAGGCCTTCTCGGACACGTCGCGCAGCAGGCGGGCACCGCGCTCGATGAACTCGGGTTCGATCAGGGTGGAAACTTCGCCGAGCACCGCGGCGAGCCGCATGGGCTCGCGCTCGAGCCGCTCGGGCAGCGCGTAGTTCATGAAGTTGGAGACGATCGCGTTGAGGCTCTGAATCTGCGTTTGCACGTTGGCGAGCGTGGTGGTGGCGAAGTCAACCGAGTCGGAGCGGGGCTCCTGCAACTCCTCGCGCACGGCGTCGAGGTGCAGGTTCATCGCATGCAGCGGATTGCGGATCTCGTGCGCGAGGCCGCTGGCGAGCGTACCGATGTTGGCGAGGTGCTGGGCGTCGTGGTGGCGCTGCTGGAGGTCGTGATGCCGGTTCCAGACAAGATGAAGCATGCCCATGGCAAGACCGAGGCAAAGCAGGACGCCGGTGACCATCCAGACGAGGCTGCCGGTGATGCGGTGACTGACGGGATCGAGGCTCTCGAGGGTGAGATTCTTCTCCATGCCGTAGGCAATGTAGCCGAGCGTGCGGCCGTCGTCGCCGCGCACCGGGAGCTGCTGGGCGACGACGCCTTCGGGATAGTCGCGAAACTCCATCTCCCAGGTCATCGGCTCGTCGCTGGCGGGCAGGATGCCGGCCAGGCGACGACCCTTGCGCAACGGGCAGTGCTCTGAGGCGCCGCCGGGGCCGAACTGTTGGTAGAAGCAATTGCCTTCGCTGTCCATCATGGCCGACATGACGACGGCGCCGCTGGCCGTCATGATGCGCAGTTGGGCCTTGATGGTGGGATCGTTGGCGACTTCGCCGAGGCTCGCGAGGGCGCGCCCCTCGGTGCGTTCGTACTCGGCGACAATGCGCTCGATTTCGGAAACGGACTCGCGGGCCAGCCGGTCCACTTCCTCGTGGGCCAGCTCAACCAGGTGGTCCTTCATCGAGTTGACGAAGTAGGCCGACAGCAGAACGATGATGGTGCCGAAGAGCAGGAAGGTTCCGGTGGCCATCAGCAGCGTGCGGACGCGCGTGGTGAGCAGCGCGTGGAGCCAGTCGGGACGACGGGGTGGACGCCGGCTGTGGGGTTCGGGCGCCATGGGCGCGGGACTCCGTCTTCGGGGCGCTGGGGAGGGCCGGCCCGCGAGGGGCGCGACGTCTCCGCTGCCCCCTGCCTAACAACCCTTGTGCCGCCCGGCAAGGGGGGACATGAGTGGGCCCCCGCGCCGGGGCGAAGGAATCGCGAACCGTGTGGACCTCACCCGAGTTTCTCATCCGATGGACGCTTGAGCATCGCCGGCTCGCGCGTCAGGTGATGCGTGGCTTCCCCGAGCGCGCCGGCCGTCTGCCGGCAGGCGCGGCCGGAGCGCCGGCGCCGCTGCTGCTCTACTCGCAAGTGGCTTGGGATGATGTCTGGCAACGGCCGCAGGAGTTGGCCCGCGGTATGGCCCGCCACCGGCCCGTGCTGTTCTGCTCGCCGGTGCAGGTGCACCAGTCGGCCGGTCCGCTGCACGGTCGCTGGGAGGCGGTGCGCGTGCTCGAGGGCGGACGCCTGCTGGTGGTCTCGCCGCTGCTGCTGACCGGCGAGTACCGGTCGGGCGCGATCCGGGCGCTGAACCGCGCCATTCTGGCGCGCGCGCTCGCACCCTACTTGCGGGGCCGGCGCTTTGTCTTTCTGACGAACACGCCCTTCGTGGACGATCTGGTGGACCGGCTGGGGCCGGAGCTTGTCGGTTACGATCTGATCGACGACTTTTGCGCGTTCGACTGGGCGCCGCCGGACGGGCGCCGACGCGAGAGGCGCCTGCTGGGCCGGTGCGACTTCGCGACCGCCGGCACGTGGGCGCTGTTCGAGCGCGCCCGCCCGCGCTTCCCGGCCATCGAGTTCCTGCCCAGCGGTGTGGATATCCCGAAGCTGACGGCGCCGGCACTCGAGCCCGGCGACATCCAGTTCCTGCCGCACCCGCGCCTGCTCTACGTCGGGACGCTGAACGATCGGTTGGACGGCCACCTGATCGACCGCGTCGCTCGGGCGTTTCCGCAGGCGAGCGTCGTCCTCGTCGGTCCGCGACGTCAGACCTTCTCCGCGCCGGCGTTTCCCTCCAACGTGGTCGAGCTCGGCCTGAAGCCGCACGAGGCGCTGGCGGGCTACTATCAGCATTGCGATCTGGGGCTGATGCCGTTCGCGGACAACGCGGCCGCGCGCGCGATCAATCCGGTGAAGACGCTCGAGTATCTCTCGTGTGGCCTGCCGGTGATCTCGACGCCGATCCCCGACGTGAAGCGCTTCTACGTGCCGCCCGTCGTGATCGCGCGGCCGGATGCGTGGCCCGAGGCGATCGCGCGGATGCTGGCGGAGGATTCGCCGGAGCAGCGTGCCGAGCGACAGGCGTTCGCGGCGGGCAACTCGTGGGAGTCGCTCGTCGCGCGCATGGAGGCGCTGATCGCGCGGCTCGAGCAGACGCGGCGGCGCGCGGGAGGCGGCGCGTGAAGCTGCTGGTCGTCACGTATCGCTGGGGGGAAGACCTCGTCGGCGGCGCCGAGATTCATCATCGACGGCTCGTGCACGACCTGATCGAGTTGGGGCACGACGTCGAGGTGTGGACGACGACGGGGCGCGAGATTGCGCCGGCCGCGCACTGGGCCGTCGAGTGGACGGCAGGGTATCCCGAAGGGATGCGCGTCGAGGCAGGCGTGCCGGTGCGTCGGTTCCGCATGGATGCGGGCAACCGGCGCCTGCTGCAGGTGTCGGCGAAGTACCTGCAACGCCAGATCGAACGCGAGTGGGCGGCGGCGGACCCGATGGAGCTGGCGCGTCTTGCCGCCGTGCTGCCCGAGGCGCAGGCGCCGTGGGTGCATCTGCTCGAGGGCTGGCACCCGGTCGAGTTGTGCCACGACGGGACGCTGGCGCGGTGGACGTTTCGCGCAGCGCACCTGACGGCGTTTCCGACGGGCGTGCACGGCGAGTTGTGGATCGCGGGCAAGGCGCACCACAACGTGCTGATGGGCGTGCAGAACGGCTCCGGCGAGTTGCAGTGGCGCGAGGTGGTCGGCGACTTCGAGGAGAAGTTCCTGGTGCGTCGTCGCGCGGATGGCGGCCCCGACGTGTTCAGCGTCGTGGTGGAGAGTCCGTGGCGACCGCTGACCGACCATCGCACGCTGGGCGTGTACGTGCAGTCGGTGCGCTGGATGCCGGCGGGAAGCGACTCGCCGGTGGATGCGAACCTGTGGAGCGATCACCGCGCGATCGGGCGTCGTCACCCGGAGGCGTGGTGGGACATCCTGTGGCGCCGGTCGATGGATCGGCCGGGGCGCTACGCGAAGTTGTTCGACTGGTTGCGGGGGCCGCGGTCGTCGGCGCTGGCGAAGGCGCTGCGCACGCCGGACGCGTCGTTCGACGCCGTGCTGGCGGCGAACCTGCCGTGGTCGGTGCTCCCGATGGTGGCGCGCGAGTGCCCGCTGCCGCTGCTGGCGATGGCGCTGTGGCACATCGAGGACGATTTCTACTACTGGCCGCAGTACGTGGAGGCCTTGCGTCGGGCACGCGTGGTGCTGGCGAACACGCCGTATTCGGCGGAGCGCTTCTTTGCGCCGCGAGACATTCGCGCGGAGTTCGTCGGCCCCGGCGTGCCGTTGCCGACGGAGCCCGCCGAGCCGCCCGACGCGCGTGTCTGGAAGCGTGAGCTGGGCATCGCGGAGGACGAGGCGGTGGTGCTGTCGGTGAGCCGCAAGAGCCCCGAGAAGCGCTACGACGTGATTGCCGAGGCGGTCGAGCGGCTGAACGCCGCGGGCCGCCGCGTGCGTTTCGTGCTGGCCGGCCCGGACATGGACTGCCGGGTGGTGCCGCCGACGACATTGTATCTCGGTCGCATCGACGATGCGGCGCTGGACCGGGCGTATCGGTGCTGCGACCTGTTCGCGCTGATGTCGGACAGCGAGAGCTTCGGGATGGTGCTGGCGGAGGCATGGCTTCGCGGCCGGCCCGTAATCGCCAATGCAATTTGCGGCCCGGCGGCGTCGCTGGTGGCCGAGGGCGAGGACGGTTTGCTGGCGCAGGACGCGGACTCGCTGGCGCGGGCGATCGCGACGCTGCTGGACGATCCGGAGCGTGCCCGCCGGATGGGCGAAGCCGGGCGCGCGAAGGCCCGACGGGACTTCACGCAGCGCGCCGCAACGGAACGCTTCCTCGCCGCGGCCGCGCGTGCGCTGGGCCGTTGAGCCACCCGCCCGGAACCCGGCACCACTCTCGCTTGTCCGATGGTTCAGGACGACTCCCGAGTCGGGCCGGATGCCCGCAGGAGGTGACGCGATGAACCGTCTGGCGATTTGGACACTGGGCCTGGCGATCTTGTTCGTCGCCACCTCGGCCGGGGCGCAGGACCGGGCCCTGGAGCGCCGCGAGCCTCAGGCGCATCCCTCGATCGAGGTCGTGCCGGCACCACCGGTCTACCAGCCGCCCGTCTATCATCCCCCCGTCGTGATCTATCCCGAGATCATCGGCACCTCCCTGTGGACGAACCGCAGCAGCTACTGGGAAGGCGACGACGTGGAGATTTCGTACCGGGTCAACCGCGACGCGTTCGTCTACATTTTCAGTACGGACCCGGCGGGCATCACCCGCATGATCTTCCCGAACCGCTACGACATGAACAACTTCGCCCGGGCCGGGCGCACGTATCGCCTGCCGGACCGGCACTACCGCATGGTGGCGACCGGGCCGAGCGGCGTGGATACGCTGCATCTGATCGCGACGACGGAACGCTACGACTGGATCGTGCGCGGCTACCATGAGATCCGCTTCGACGATCCATTCCCGATCGTGCCGCGGCCGCCGGTCGAGTTCTACTCCGACGTCAAGCGCAGCGCCGAGGCACAGGCGCGCCGGCAGCCGGCACCGCAAGGCCCGGTGGCCACCCCGCGCAACGAGGGCGTGCCCTCCGAACGCATTGCCGTGGTGCCTGGACCTCCGCCGCGCCTGCCGAGTCCCCCCGTGTGGATCGTGCCGGGTTATGGCGAGACCATCCACCAGGTGCGCGTGCGGGCGCGGACCTACTACACGCCGCCGGTCGTGGTGCCTCCCCCGCCGATCATCGTGCCGCCGCCCATGCCGCATCCGCCGATCTACCAACCGCCGGTCGCCGCGGCGCAGATCTTCCTGAGTTCCTCGCCCAGCCGCGCCGACGTCTACATCGACGGCTACTACTACGGCCGCACGCCGCTCGAGGTGCAGTTGCCGCCCGGCTACCATGAGGTGACGGTCGTCAAGAGCGGCTACGCGCCCTGGCGGACCGAGGTGAACCTGAAGGAAGGTCGGCGCGAGTCGTTCCGGTTCGTCCTGCGCAAGCATCACTGGTGAGCGGTCGCGGCGGGGCGGCGGGTGCCGCAGCCCTTGCCGCATCGGCCGCAGGAGCGGATCTGCTCGGTGAGAACCTCGACGCGCAAGTGAGCGATCAACTCGATACCCTCGGGCCCGTGCGCCAGCGACGCGACTGCGCACGGGTCCGTTGCGCCGCCCGGTTCGCGGCCGACCAGCACCGCCAGCCCCATCCGCAGCGCGAAGAAGTGCTTGAGCACGAGAAACTCCTCGGCCTCGTCGGTCGGCGCCAAGGCTTGCAGGAAGGCGTCGATGTCGGCGGCAAGCACCTCGGTCGCGGCACGACCGGCCGTCCACTCGGCCAGCAGGGACCGCTCCCCCACCGCCCGGCCGCAGGTACGCTTGCTCAACTCGTAGGCGCGCACCCGATCGTCGGGGTCGAGTTCGATGCGCAGGACTTCCGTCACGTCGTCGCAGGGCATGAGCGTCTCCTGCCCACGCGATACGCGCCGGGATGCCGCCGTGTCAAAGTGTGTTGACCGTTTCGAGGCCCGGCCCTAGCCTCCCGTCAGCTTGCGACGCGCTGGACCCGAGAACGCCCCCGAGGCCCAAAGATGGCACGCGAATCCCGGTTGCTGTACCTGCCCCGCCCGACCGGCGGGGACGCCAACGAACCGGGCGAGGTGCTGTCGGTCAGCCTTGAGGGAGTCCCGATGGGGTGGATCTTCCTGTTCGGCGGACGCAACTACTGGGAGCCGGACGAGCACGTGGGCGAGCGCGGCGGGGCCGCCAGCGAGCGCCAGCGTTTCGAGACGCCGATCGAGGTGGCCGACGCCCGGCTGCTCAACGCCATGTCGAGCCTGCGCGACAGCCCGCACCTGTGGGTCTGGTTCGCCTCGATGGAGATCCTGCGCCGGCGCCTGAAGTCCAAGGCGAAGGCGGGCTTCCTGCAACTCGACGCGGCCTGGGCCTTCGAAACCCCCGAGATCACCGCCAAGACCAGCCAGACGCCGGCCTACGCCGAGAACTACGTCAACATGGTCAACATCAACCGAATCGAGAACATCCCGCAGTACGTCTCGCCGTTGGAGCGCATCTGCCCGTTCGTCCCGTACTGCCACCCGGACGACCGCAAACGGGCACGCAAGGCGGCCAAGAAGTTGGGAGAGATGACGGAAGCGGCCGCCGCAGCCGCACTGCTGATTGGCCTGCCGGGGGACAATCCGGCGCTCTTCTTCGAGCGCGTGACCGCGTTCTACGAGGCCGAGTTTCGCAAGATCGACGCGCTGCCGCCCTACCCGGCGGTCAAGGCGCGCCTGAGCCTGTCGTCGGACACGGTGAAGCGCCCCGACATCCCCTCGGCAGGCGGCGGCCTGCTGGGCCGACTCAAGCGCCTCGTCGGACGGTGAGCGTTCCGATCAAGCCTCACGCGCGACGCAGGCGGGCGATGAAGAAGCCATCCGTGCCGTGGCGATGCGGCAGCAGGGTCAGCGTGGAATCCAACGGCGCCGGCAGCAGGAAGCCGATGCCGTGGCGCTCGAGCGGCTGGGCGAGGGGTTCTGGCCGGAAGTCAGGCGAGGCGGCCAGGAACTCGTCGAGGAGCAGCGTCGTCTCCTCGGGCTCGAAGCTGCACGTGGCGTAGACGAGGACACCGCCGGGCCGCACGAGGGGGGCGTAGGCGCGCAGGCAGTCGCGCTGGAGAGCGCCGACCTGGGCGATGCGCTCGGGCAGCGGCCCGCGCCAGGCAAGGTCGGGGTTTCGCCGCAGCGTCCCCAGCCCCATGCAGGGGGCGTCAATGAGGACGGCGTCGTAGGGGGCCGAGGCCGCGGCGGTGCCCGGTTCGAGGAAGCGGACGTTGTGGACCCCGGCGCGGCGCAGGCGCTTGCGCTGGGGCTCGAGACGCGCGGCGTCGGTGTCGTGGGCAAAGACCTCGCCGCGGTTGCGCATGAGCGCGGCCAGATGCAGCGACTTGCCGCCGCCGCCCGAGCAGGCGTCGAGCACCCGCCAGGTGGGCTTGGGGTCGAGGGCGAACGCCACGATCTGGCTGGCCTCGTCCTGGACTTCGAACCAGCCATCGTCGAAGGCCTTCGAGCGGAAGACGTTGGCCTTGTCGGCCAAGCGCAGGCCGTGGGGGGAGAGACTCGAGGGAGCGCCGGCGGGCAGCTCCTCGGCCAGCAACTGTGCCAGGCATTCCTCGCGCGTGCCGCGCAGCGTGTTGACGCGCAGGTCGAGTGGGGCGGGCTGGCCCAGGGCCAAGCCGAGCGCCTCGGCCTCAACGTCGCCGAAACGGGCGGCCCACCGGTCCACGATGTCGGCGGGCAGCGAGAGGCGGGCGGCGCGGCGCAGGGGCTCCGGCGCGCGCGCCAGCGTCGGGTCTGCGGGCAGGCGGTTGGCCAGATCGGCGACGATCTTCTCGGGGCTGCCCAGCGGGGGCAGGGGAAACTCGCCCTCGGGGTACTCGCGACGGCGCAGACGCGAGAGCGCGGCGTCGGCAAGGCGACGGGCCTCGTCGGCACTGGCGCCCAGATCCTCGATCATCCAGCGGCAGAGCCCCGCGGCGGCCTCCTCGACGGAGGTGAGGACGGTGGGCACGGCGCCGGGCTCGGGCCAGGGGAACAGCGGCGCATCGCGCCAGGCCCATTGGTACAGCAACATGGTGCGCAGGCGGCGGCGGAGCAGGGCGTAGGCCGTGGCGGCGAGGAAGCCGCGCGGGGCGGGCGGCAACTGGTCGTGCCGCAGGCGGAAGAAGCGGGCGATCACCTGATCGGGCGGCGCGGGGGCCGCCAGCAGGCGGGCGACGAGCTCGAGGAGGTGCGCTCGCAGGTCGTCGTGCTTGGGGGTCTTGGGAAGGCTGCGTTGCATGGCGCGAGTTGGGTTGCGCCAGCCGGGCGGGGCCAGAAGGATTTCGGGCGGCCCTGCCGAAACATCCTCGATCAACCGGAGCCCGCTCGCCCCATGGCCGTCGCCGACGTTGTGGGAATTCACGCCTCGTGGCAGGACCTGCGGGCGAACCCGATCTTCCGCCGCGCGATGGTGCCGCGCGGCATGCGGGTGCTGCTGCGCAGCCCGATGCCGCGGGCTCTGGGGCTGACGCTGATCGCCGTCTGGCTGTTCGAGACGATGAGCCGCTCGTTCCTTTCGTTTTGGCCGGTGATTGCGGGGGCGCTGGTGTTCTGGTTCCTGATTCACGCGATGCAGCGGGTGTTCTGCTGGATAGAGCTAAGCAGCCTGACGGCGACGGGGACGCTCGACGACTACCTGAATTCGGGCATGACGCGGGCCGACGTGGCGATCGGCGTCATCTACCCGGCCGAGATTTCCGAGCGCGTCGCCGTGGCCGCCGTGCTGCTTTGGTTCCTCCTCAGCACGGACAGCACCACCATCCGGGTTGTCCTGGTGCTGTTCATGGCCATTCACCTGATGGCATTGTTCCGCCCGCCGTTCCTGTACCTGCCCGACGCGGAGAGCTACCTGCGCAAGCGCAACCCGCTGACGCTGGCGTTCGTGGCACTGGCGGTCGTTGTGCCGCTGGCGATCTGGTTCGGGCTGTATTTCGGACTGCTGTTCGGCATCGCAATCGGGTCGAGCCTGCTCGGTTTGGCGCTGGGCACGGACAACGTGTTCCTGCTGTCGATCCTGGGCACCTGGTTCCTGAGCCGCTGGCCGCTGCGCTGGTGGCAGACCTGGCGCCTGAAGCGATTCTACTCGCGCTACGGCTCGCTGGACGACCTGTTCGAGCGCTACATCGAGCAGGGGTGAGCGGAGGCGGGACGGAGGGAGTCCAGATAGAGGGTGTCGGGACAGATGTCCTGACCGTTGGGCCACGCCACTGTCCCGTCCAGCACGCTGGCCTGCCGGAAGTACTCTTCGTCCGTGAGTTCCCGAAAGACGCCGATTTCGAGCAGGCCGGAACAATCGTAGATACCGCTCTCGCCGTTTGTGAAGCGCAGCGCCAAACAGTAGTTCGCCCCCGGGTGGACCTGCGAGACTCTCGGATTCACGACACTCACCTCAACGGATCGATCTTGCGCGGATGCTGGCCCGAAACTGCCAGACTCCAGTTCTCCATCAATTCAGTCTTGTGCAACTCCACCCACGCCTAAAGCAGCTTCATCCGGGAATCGGGGATGTGCCCGTCCAGCACTTCTCCTTCCGGAATCGAAACCACGACCTCGTCCTCCTGATACCTCACATGGATATGTGGCCGTTGGTGCTGGCGATTATCCATGAAGTACATGTAGACTACACTGCCGCAGAACATGGAGATGGCTGGCACGCTTTGCTCCTCCGACCACAACCACTCAAGGATTGCGTAAGCCGACGAGGCCGTTCGATCAAGTCTGGCGATGAAGGTGCGGGCCCGGCAGGGGGATGCAGGACCTGTTTGATGCAGGTGCCGCCGACCGGTCCCGAGCCGCCGCAACTCTTTTGGCGACAGTGGCATGACCCTATAAAACGCCCGTCGGCCCCGGGGCCCCCCTCGGGCCGTTCCGGCTTGCAGCGGCGCCGACCCATTCCTAGGGTCGAATCGATTCCGGAGACGCATTCGTCGCCGCGGGCGGCGGGTGCCTCGCAGTCCCGTGGCCGCCCAGGAAGGGACCCCATGGCCCCAAAAGGCTTTCTCGCACTCGTCCTGCACGCGCACCTGCCCTTTGTGCGCCACCCCGAACACGAACGGTTCCTCGAGGAAACCTGGCTCTTCGAGGCCATCACGGAGACCTATCTCCCGCTGCTGAGGGTCATGGATGGCTGGAACCGCGACGGCGTGCGGTGGCGACTGACGATGTCGCTGACGCCGACGCTGTGCTCGATGCTCGACGACGAGTTGCTGCGCGAGCGCTACGTCCAGCACATCGGGCGGCTGCAACTGCTGGCCGAGCAGGAGGTCGAGCGCACGCGGCCGCTGCCCGAGTTCCACAGCAGCGCGCTGATGTACCAACGCGCCTTCCGCGATTGCCGCCAGGACTTCGTGGAGCGGCACAAGCGCGACCTGACCGGCGCCTTCCGCCGCCACATGGAAGCGGGCAACCTCGAGATCATCACCTGTGGAGCGACGCACGGGTTCCTGCCGCTGATGCAGAACCACCCGGAGGCGGTGCGCGCGCAGGTGGCGCTGGGGGTGGCCCAGTATCGCAAGACCTTCCGGCGCGACCCGGCGGGCATCTGGAATGCCGAGTGCGGCTTCTTCCCGGGGCTGGATGCGATCCTGCAACGCGAGGGGGTCCGTTACTTCTTCGTCGACAGCCACGGGCTGCTGTTCGGCACGAAGCGTCCGCGCTACGGCGTCTTCGCGCCGCTGCGCACGCCGTCGGGGCCGTATGCCTTTGGCCGCGACCAGGAGTCGTCGCGGGCCGTCTGGAGCGCCAAGCTCGGCTATCCCGGCGATCCGCGCTACCGCGAGTTCTATCGCGACATTGGTTTCGACCTGGACCTCAACTATCTGCGCCCGACGATGGGCGACGGCGAGACGCGCACGGCCACGGGCATCAAGTACCATCGCATTTCGGCGGATCACAAGGAGCTGCACGACAAGGAGCCCTACGTCGAGAAGGAGGCGCGCGAGGCGGCCGGACAGCACGCCGGGCACTTCCTGTTCTCGCGCCAGCAGCAGATTCTGCATCTCGACAGCCTGATGGGCGGCAAGCCGCCGATCATCGTCTCGCCCTACGACGCCGAGCTGTTCGGCCACTGGTGGTACGAGGGCCCGGACTTCCTCGACCAACTGGTGCGCAAGATTCACTTCGACCAGCAGGACATCGCGCTGATCACGCCGGGCGAGTACCTTGCCGCGCATCCCGACGCCCAGGAGTCCATGCCGAGCATGAGCTCGTGGGGCTACGGCGGCTACAGCGAGGTGTGGCTCGAAGGGTCCAACGACTGGATCTACCGTCACTTGGAGAAGGCGACCGAGCGGATGATCGCCCTGGCGCGCGAGCACGAGAGCCCGGACCCGCTGACGCGGCGGGCGCTCAACCAGTGCGCGCGCGAGTTGCTCCTCGCGCAGGCCAGCGACTGGGCCTTCATCATGAAGACGAACACCGTGGTGGACTACGCCCGCCGTCGCACCGAGACGCACCTCGGGCAGTTCCTGAAGTTGTGGGAGATGATCCAGGCGCGCCGCATCGACGAGGCGGCGCTGGCCGTCATCGAGTCGCGCGACAACATCTTCGACGACCTCGACTACCGCATCTACGCGCCGGCAAGCGATGCCGGCCGCAAGGAAAGCGGTCGGCTGCCGGCACCGCAACCGGTCGGGTGAGGCGTCAGGCGCCGTTGCCGTTGCCGGGCGCGAGCACCGGGCGGCCGATGCTGACGTACTCAATGCCCAAGCGCTTCATGCGCTCCAGGCTCTGGATGTTGCGGCCGTCGAAGACGAGCGGACGCTTCATCGCCACGCGCACCTTCTCGTAGTTGAGCAGCTTGAACTCGTTCCACTCGGTCATGACGACCAGGGCGTCGGCGCCCTCGGCGCAGGCGTAGGCGTTGGCGGCGTACTCGACGCCGGCCGGCAGAACTTCCTTGGCCTTCTCCATCGCGACGGGATCGTAGGCCACGATGCGGGCGCCGTCGGCCAGCAGGGCATTGATGACCTCGACACTCTTGGCCTCGCGCATGTCGTCGGTGTTGGGCTTGAAGGCGAGGCCGAGCACGCCGATGCGCTTGCCGGACACGTTGCCCATGACCTCGCGGATGCGGCGGATGAAGCGCGGCGTGCGGTCCTGGTTCACCTTCGCCACGGCATCCAGAATCAGCGTGTCCTCGCCGAGTTCCTTGGCCTTGAAGTTGAGCGAGTCCACGTCCTTGGGGAAGCACGAGCCACCGTAGCCCAGGCCGGCGTTGAGGAACTCCTTGCCGATGCGATGGTCGAAGCCCATGCCCTTGGCGACGAGCGTGACGTCGGCGCCGGTGCGCTCGCAGATGTTGGCGATGGCGTTGATGAACGAGATCTTCGTGGCCAGGAAGGCGTTGCTGGCGTACTTGATGAGCTCGGCGCTGGCGACGTCGGTGACGAGCATGGGACGTTCGAGCGGGGCGTAGAGCTCGAGCAGCGCCATCGCGACGTTCTGGGTCGGTGCGCCGACGACGATGCGGTCGGGCTCGAAGCTGTCCTTGATCGCGTCGCCTTCCTTCAGGAACTCGGGGTTCGAGACGACGTCGAACTCGACGCCGGCTTTCTTGTGCTTCTCGATGATCTGGCGCACGAAGCCGCCGGTGCCGACCGGTACGGTGGACTTGTTGACGACGATGGTGTAGTCTTCCATCGCCTCGGCGATTTCGCGCGCGGCGCCGGCGACGTAGGACAGATCGGTCGACCCGTCGGCGGCCGGCGGGGTGCCGACGGCGATGAAGACAACCTTGGCGCCACGGACACCGTCGGTGACGGAGGTGGTGAATGTCAGCCGGCCGTCGGCCTGGTTGCGGGCAACCATCTCCTCGAGGCCGGGCTCGTAGATCGGCATGACGTTGCGCCGCAGCATCTCGATCTTGCGGGCGTCCTTGTCGACGCACACGACGTCGTTGCCCATATCGGAAAAGACGGCCCCCGTGACGAGGCCGACGTAGCCGGTGCCGATGACGCAAACGTTCATGATCTCTCCACTTGGCTGCTGATGGTCGTCCATGCCGGCGCGGGTATCGTGCCGGCACCCCTGCGGGGGCCCCATTCGCGGAACGGGCCGCTGGGGTGTCGAGCCAAAAGGGTCGGGGAACGCCACTGGCCGGACTGGAGTTGACTTTTCGGGTCGGCAGGGACCACCAAGGAGCCGTTCCGGAACGACCCGCGGGGATCCCAGATGACCGACAGACCCCTTGGCCATATCGACGCCGAACGCTTCAAGGCCACGCTGAGCCCGGAAGCCTACGCCGGGTTGATGGAGGCGACATCGCAGTCGGCCCGCGACGCCGGCCAGTTCGTGGTGCTCGGCCAGCAGGAGAGCGAGCCCGAGCCGCGCGTCATCGAGGCATTCGCCAAGGGGCTCGAGCTGGACGCCTTCACGGCGCGCCTGCGGCTGATCGCCCCGACGCCGCGCATCCTGCGGCGCGAGGAAACCCGCGAGCGCGCCGACCGCTGGGTCTCCTGGCTGCACGCCCTCGGGCTGAAGGGCTATCGGCTCTCCGAACGGGCGTTCAACCAGTTCCACCCGGTGCCGGTCGTCTGGTTCGGCGTGGACAAGACCGGGGTGACGTTCGAGCTGGAGAACGGGCGCCGCGAGACGGTGCGCGCCAACGAGGTGCTGTGCATGGCATTCGGTTCGGTGCGGTCGCGCGAGGTGGTCGAAACGACGTCGGGCGACCTGTTCGGCGGCGGCGCGCTGCGCCGGCAGGAGACGTTGCGCGTGCGGCGCGACACGCGCATCGACATCCATCTGGCGCAAGTGGCGCTGATCTTTCGCCTGTCGCAGGGCCGACTCGCGTTCGACCGGCTGTTTCCGGACCGACCGATGGGCAGCGACCTGCTGATGCAGGAGGTCTTCCGCCAGATGCACCGCGCCTTCCCGATGGCGACGGTGTGGGACGAGTTCGGGCGCGCGGGCGACGTGCTGGGGCAGTCGTGGCAGATCGCGGCCCAGAGCGCCGAGTTCCGCTATGCCGGGCTGGCCAGCGTCGGTTCGCACCTCGACAGCCGCCGCGTCGTCAGCGAAAGCGACGAGGAGACCTTCGATCTCTACTCGATGCTCACCCGCATGCAGTTGATCCACGCGTGAAGCCGGGCGTTCCGATTTCGTTGCCCTGCGTTCGGCGCCTCCCGCATTCCTCAC
>JAHCAW010000056.1 GCA_019634695.1 Candidatus Sumerlaeia bacterium | reverse complement strand
CAGGAGCGCCAGGGCAAGCGCGCCGAGGCGCTCGAATCCTACGACCGCGCCCTCGCGGCCGACCCGCAAGGCGAATGGGCACCGGTCGCCCTATTCTACAAAGCACGTTTCTGCAAGGAAGGCGCCCGCGAGCCCGACGCCCGCGCGGCCATCGCGCGTCTGCGCGCCGAGCACCCGGACTCGTCCTACGTCGCGCGCGCGGCCGTGCTCGAGGCCGAACTCGACGGCCGCAGCACCGCCGCGGCCGAGGCCGCTCTCGAGCGCGAACTCGCCGCCGCCGCCGTCTACGACGCCGGCATGGCGAAGAGCAAAGCGCGCGCCGACGAGGAGGCGCTCGCCGACCTGCGCCGCGTCCCGGCCGAGTTCCCCGGCAGCGCCGCCGCTCTGCGCGCCTTGGACGCCGAAGGCCACATCCTCACCCGCAACCGCCGCTTCGACGAGGCGCTCGTCCCCTTCCTGCGCATTCTTGAAGCCACGCTGTCGGCCGCGCCGAACGCCCGCATCTCGGAAATCGCCGCCACCCGCGTCGCCGCGCTGCATCACGCGCTCAACGACCGCGACTTGGCGCTCCGAACCTATCTCGACATTGCCGAAAGCGAGGGCCTCACAGCCAGAACGCGCGCCAACGCGCTGCTGCAAGGCTCGGGAGTGTATTTCGAGATTCTGCAACGGCGCGCGCTCCGTCAAGGCGTCACCGACGAACAATGGGACGAGCTGCGGCAGATGCTGACGGTTGCGCAGACCGCCGAGGGCGTTTCGCATCAGGAGGCGAAGATTGCTCGCCTGATGCATCTGGAGTCCTGGTCGTGGCAACGCCAGCGCGAGCAGGTCGTCGCCGAACTCGAAGCGTTCCTGGCCGACTACGACGACGTGGCCGACCGCCGCGAGGTCGCCACTGCGCGCATCTTTGGGGCGATCGCGTTCAACCACCTCGGCCGGCACGCCGAGGCGCTCGATCACGCCGAGTGGGTGATCGGAACTTACGAGCCGACCGACTGGATCTGGCCGACCCATCAGGGCCTGCCGCGGGCGTACTTCGAGGCCTTCCGGGCACGCGAGAAGCTCGGCGCCATGCGGGATGAACTCGACCACCGCGCCGCTGAAATGGAAATTTGGTTTCCCGACCGGTCCGAGACTCGAATCGCACGCGAGATCGCCACCCCGACACTCGACGACCTGATCCGCACTGGCAAGGTCTTCTTCCCGGAAGGAGCAAACCGATGATCCGCTTTCTTTCGGACCGTCTCCGTGCTCTCGTTGCTCTTGTGGGATGGTCTTTTTTCATGACCGTCAGTGCCCTCCAAGCCGCCGACGACCCGCCGCCGTGGCACGAATGCGTTCCGGCACCGTGGATCACGGCCTCGATCACGCCGCAGTGCTGCCCGCTCGCGCTGGTGCTCTTCGGTAGTGTTGCCACACCAGGCTTGGATATCGACTACCAACACTGCGGCTTGCCTATTGTGGAGGCCAGTCAAACCCAGTTCGACGCGCCCGGCACATACGAGGTGATATTGACGCTTTGGGTTCAACCGCCGGGTTTCACCGCACACATTCCGGGACCCACGACGACAATCACGCTGGAGGTCGTCGCGTGCGATTGTGGGCCGTGCAAGCCGGAACTTGCCGAGATGGTGTGCGACAGGTATAATTGCCATTTTGATTGGTGTGACTCAGACAAGGGGATCAGCTTGAGCGCCGGCGGCGGGCTTCCGTGGGCGGCATATATGAAGACGCACTTCTTTAATTACAAGCTTGATTCGGTGGACCAGGGCCACTCGAGGTGGGGGGGAGAGCGAGTAAAGTATCGTGCTGTAGCGAGGCTGTGGTGGATCAAGAACTTTGGCGATCCGGAATGGGGTATACCACAAGAATTCGAAGGCAACGCGCTTCAGGCCCTCGTGTCTTCTCAGCCAAGCTGCTCTTATGACTCTTGGGAACAGAATCAATCCGAAATCGGATGTATGTTGAACGGCTGCGAACCGCCAGACGCATTAGTTGGGGCCGGATGGGTTGATACGCATTACTTTCTCCTAAGCCTCAGTCCGCCGATCGATGAGGCGTTCATAGAGCAACACGCGAGGGCTTCCCGGGATTCCAACGGCAACCTTTGCAACAGGGTCGAGTACTACGCAGTTCAGTTTATCGCGAAATTCGGCCCGCAGGAAGTCATGATTGATTTTGTCCCTTGTGAGCATAGTGTCCCTGTGTTGGTGTTGGATGCTTATACCGTAATAGTCCAGTACTTGGTCAAGGTGTTTATTGATGAGAATTGCGAGGTCTGGATCACCTATCCTGAAGACGGCCTCTTGACCAGTGTGGATGTCTATGACCCGGAAGAGGATGACTGCTGTCTTGGCGAGTCGCTAGACGATCCGTACACATGCTGCTACCCACTCTTGGAGCCATATTTGCAGGAATAGTTTGTTTATTCTGTATTCCACGCGGCTATCCTTGACTGCGAAAGGCGGGAGCCTCTCATGATCTGCCCAGGTCTTCCCAAGTACATCGTGAGTTTGGCCATTGCGACGGCTTGCCGGCGTAGCGGCAACGCCACCGCGCTGGCGTGCTTCCTCATTTGTGCACTTATTCTGGCTCGACCGAGTCAAGGCTTTGGCACTGTCCCACCTGTTCCCAATGCACTGGACCACTCGACGAGCGACACGATCTCACTGCGTGCTTATCTCCGAGAGGTCGGCAGGATGGCCGGTGCGGAGCAAATGCGAGGCCCGATTCTCTACGAGGGTCTGCTGGCCTCTGGGTCGCTCCGGAGATTGTCACGGGAGGAAGTGCGCGAACGATTTCCGGAACTGCCGCCAGCCGGAGTGGCGAAAGCTATGATCTTGGTTTCGGACGAGAGCTGGAAGGATATCACGTTGGCTCGGCCCCGGCGTCCGCTCTCGTTTGCCGAGAGCGTTCAGCGGCTTCAGGAGGAAGGCATCGCGTGCGTAGTTCCCACGCACGCGGCCGGCTTGGCCATTCGGCACACTGACCTTGGCGGTGGCGACGAATGGCCGCTCAACAGGAAGCTCGGAAGCGACGGAACCGAGCCGATGACCTCACGACAGGCTTGGAGACTGCTGAGTCGGAAGTACGGCTCGGGCCTTGAGCCTTCCACCAGCTTGCCGATATCGAATCGATCGGAGCCCTCGACGTTCCATCAGGTCCGCACACCCGACGAAGAGGTTGAGGAGATCGTTTGGCCCGGAGGAGAGGAGCGCGCTGACTGGACAGCACGAGATCTATTGATGGTCTTGCTTGCCCACAAGAACGAGACGGCACGTACTCGTCCGCTGGTCTTCGTCTATCACGTCAATCCCGTGACCGGACCCGAATCGCAGGTAGAGCGGCCCCGCTGGATCGGCCAAGTCTTCATGAGCACTTACGCGCCCGATCCTCCGATGAGGGAGGAGAGCCCGTTTTACAGGCGTTTCTTCGTGGAGCCAAAATGACCATTCCTCGCACGCCACGGCAGTCCGGCAACCTGATCGGCCCCCCAGCACCTCGGCTGGACCGGCTTCGCCCACCACCCCGCAGGCCCCTGGCAGGCATGGGTCGGAAGGTGGCGGCGATGAGGGGCCGCAAAGGCCCCAGCGACTACGACGTGAGCGGCCGGGCTTGGCGGAGGTTGGCGAGGTAGTAGCCGGCGCCGACGAGCATGGCGCCGCCGACGCCGAGCAGGATGCCGGCGCGCAGGGTGGGGGCGATGGGCGTGATGCGCAGCAGCATGCCCAGGCCGCTCATGCAGCAGATCACGGTCCAGATGGCCGGCGTGAACATGCGATAGAAGGGGCTGGGCTGGGGCAGGGCACGCAGGCGGCGCAGGTTCTTGAGCGCCAGGCGGCCGAGGACGCGCGTGCCCTTGATCCAGATGAGCGGCAGGGCGACGGCGGCCGAAAGGATCAGCGCCATGGGCGTGTGCACGTCGAGCGCGACGCGAATGCCGCGCACCGTGAGCATCGTGCCGACCATCGTCCAGAAGGCGCAGGCGAGCACTGCGAGGCCGACGCCGCCGAACTTGAGCGGCCCGGGCGTCGCACGCTCGGCGGGCATTTCGGGGCGCTCGTAGGCGGGATTGCCGCGGCCGACGGCCGGCCACTCCTCGGGGGGGGCGTCGAGACGTTCGAGCGCCAGGTCGGCCAGCACGCGCAGGTAGGCCCGATTGTCGTTCGGGCAGGGCAGATAGAGCATCTCGTCCCAGGGCACGACGGCGAGTTGGTCGCGTCCCTCGAGCATGGACTCGCCGTTGTCGGCGATGAAGCCGAAGGGGAAGTAGACGACTTTGCGATGGCCGCGCTCGTGGGCTTCGCGGGCGGCCTCTTCGGCGGAGGGTTTGGTCCACATGCCGCCGAGTTGATGATTCAGCCAGCCGATGCGGACCCAGCCGAAGCGGTCCTTGAGTTCGCGGCGGATGAGTCGGAACAGGTTGCCGGTTTCCTGCGCGCCGGAGTTCATGCCCGGCGGCAGGGTGACGACCGTGCCGTGCGCGCCGAGGATGAGCGCGGCGTCGCGGCAGCGCGCCTCGTCCCAGCCCTGCTCGCGGCAGGTGTTCCAGATGAAGTCGGCGGTGGCGCGGGCGAAGCGTTCGTCGAATCCGAGCCCGAGGACGTACTTCGGCCCGGGCAGGCGATGGGCTCCCTTGCGGGCGCGGTGGAAGGTCTCGAAGTCGGTGCGGCTGATGCCGCTGGTGAAGTCGCTTTCGCAGACGTAGAGGGGGACGATAAGCAGATCGTCGGGGGGATCGCGTTCGATGTCGGCGAGGACCTTGGGCAGCAGGGGCGGGCGGAACTCGCGGATCACGCGCACGTCGAAGTCGGTGTCGGGGCGGGCCTCGGCGAGCAGTTCGGCGAGGACGGCGGCCTGGCGGGCGCTGATGCCTTCGAGCGGCGAGCTCCAGTTCTTTTCGCGGAAGGTGGCGATGCGTTTGCGGGCGCGGCGGGCGGCGAGCAACGGCGTGACGAAGCGCGGAATCGGCGCCACGCGCCGCGTCAGGCGGTTGAGAATCAGCAGCGAATACTCGTACTGCGGCGCGAACTCGTTCTCGGCGGGTTCGCCGTAGGTGAGGCAGAGCACGAGCACGCGGCGTTTGGACTGGTTCGGCGGGGCAGGTGTCATGGAGGGGTTGCTTTCAGGTTTCCCGCGGCAGGGCCGCGTCGATGCGATCCGCGACGTCCCATCCCCTCCGGATGCAGTCGGGTATCGAGATGCCGCCGAGCCAGTTGCCCGCGAGGTGCAGCCCCTCGGGCAGGGTGGATTCGACGGAGCGCACGCGGCCGGCATGGCCGACGCGGAACAGCGGCAGGGCCGGGCGCCAGTGCCGGAATCGCAGCAGCGCAAACGTCTCTCCCTGCCAGCCCATCGTGGCGGCAAGGTCGGCCTGCACCTGTTGCTCCAGCCGGCTGTCGGGCCATTCGGTCACTTCCGGGTCGATGTCGCCGCCATAGAAGCACGTCAGCAGATGGTGTCCGCGCGGGGCGCGTCCGGCGAAGATGGAACTGCTCCAGATGGCGCCGAGCATCCGGACCGGTTCGCCGCGACGGACCAGGAAACCAAATCCGTTCCAGTCGCCCGGCATGTCTTCGGCGCGGATGCCGACGTGGGCGACGGTGAGCGGGGCGCCCTCGATGGCGGCGAGGGGCTGGCGGGCCTCGGGACAGACGGGGGCGAGCAGATCGCCGGCGGCCGGCGGCGGCACGGCGAGCACCACATGGTCGGCCTCGGCGGCGCCGTCCTGCCATTCCACGCGCCAGCGCCGCTCGGTGCCGGGTTGCAGGCGGGGTTGCGCGCCGGTGTGAAGCGCCACGCCGGCGCCGCGCAGGGCCTGCTCGAGCGCGCGCGGCAATTCCTCCAAACCCTCGGAGAAGGTCGTCAGGCTGCGCGGGGTGCGCTTGGCGCCGGCGGGGGAGGGGCCGCGCATGCTCTTGAGCGCCGGGATGAGTCGGTTGTTTTCGGCCAGCGCGCGGGCGAGCTTCGGAAAGGCGCCCTCGAGTCCGATGCGATCCGCGTCGGCGGCATAGATGCCGGCGAGTGCGGGCTTCAGCAGCGTATCGACCGCCACATCGCCGAGCACTTGCCGGAAGAAGGCACCAATCGCGACGTCGTGGACGGGGGGCTGGTAGCGCCCAAACACGCCGCGCAGGATGCGCAGGCGCGCGGCGGGCGGAAGGATCGAACCGGTCAGGAATGAGAGCGGGCCGGTGGGGACGCGGTGCAGGCGTCCGGAGTGGAAGATGAATCGGTCGGTCTGGCGAATGGAGCGGCGCAGGGCGCGTTCGCGCAGGCCAAGGTCGTCGAGGAACTGCTCCTCGTCGGCGCCAAAGGAGGCGTAGCTGTTGGGCCCGTTTTCGAGCAACCACTCGCCATCGCGGGTGCTGGCGATGACACCGCCAAGGCGATCGGCGTTGCACACGAGCTGCACGCCCCGACCCGCCCGCGCCAGGCGCCAGGCGATGCTGAGGCCGGAGATGCCACCGCCGACGACGAGAGTGTCGTGGTTCGTGGTTCGGGATTCGTGGTTCGAGGGATGGGTGAGGATGGCGGAGGGCTCGGGAGGGGATGGAAGTTGTTGGTGGTTAGTTGTTAGTGTTTGGTTGTTGGTGGTTGGAGGGAGGGGCTTTGCGAAGGGCGGGGTCGTTGGTTATTGCTCGGGAGTGCCGCGCAACTTCGGTGATGCCTGTTCACGAACAAGCGTTGGAATCGTGGAACAACGATGGACTGAGCGCTGCTTGAATCGGGGGTGGATGATTCCGCTCATACGGCCCTCGAGAAGAGGTGCTTGTCCTTCATGGCGCGCATGCTGGCGTCGAAGACGACGGCGATGTTGCGGAGGAAGACGCGGCCCTTGAGGGTGACATCGAGGGCGGCGGGGGAGAGCGTCAGCAGGCCTTGGCGCTCGAGGTCCTCGAGTTCGGCGCGGGCCTCCTGCACAAGGGCGGCGAGCCAGGGCTTGGCGAGGTCCAGGCGCCCTTGGCACATGAGGCTCTCGATGCAGTCGCGTCGCACGAGGTCGTCCTCGGAGAGCTTCATGCCGCGTTCAACGGGCAGGACGCCTTCGTCGAGGGAGGCGGCGTACTCGGTGAGCTTCTTCGTGTTCTGGGCAAAGGCGCCCCCGAAATCTCCAATGGCGGAAACGCCGAAGCCTAGCAGGTCGGTGCCGCGCAGGGTGGTGTAGCCCATGAAGTTGCGGCGCATGGTGCCGGCCTCGAAGGCGCGGGTGAGAGAGTCCTGCTCGCGGGCATAGTGGTCCATTCCGAGGAAGCGCCAGCCGTGCGAGGTGAGGCGGTCGTGGGCCTCGATGAACATGTCGAGCTTGGTGGCGGGCTCGGGAAGTTCGCTCTCCTCGATGCCGCGCTGGTTGGGCACCTTCGACGGCAGCCAGGCGAAGTTGTAGAGCGCGAGCCGGTCGGGCTGGAGCGCGCACACGTCGTCGAGGGTGCGCTTCCATGATTTTGGCGTCTGGCGGGGCAGGCCGTAGATGAGGTCGATGTTGATGCTGGCGAAGCCTGCGTCGCGGGCGGCCAGCACGCTGTCGAAGGCCAACTGGCCGCTCTGTTCGCGGCCGATCGCCTCCTGCGTGTCGTCGGAAAAGTCCTGCACGCCGAAGCTGATGCGGTCGAAGCGATTGACTTGCCGGAGGCGAAAGATGTCCTCGCGCGTGGCGGTGCGGGGATCGACCTCGATGCTGCGTTCGGCGTCGGGCGCAAAGTCGAAGTGGCGCTCGACGATCGCGATGAGGCGGTCCATCTCGGGGCCCGTGAGGTAGTTCGGCGTGCCGCCGCCGAGGTGGAGCTGGATGGCGTGCCCGACGCCGCGGGCATGGCGGGCCGCCAGGGCGACCTCGCGCTCGACGTCGTCGAGATAGGCATCGGCAATGCCCTCGCGGCGCGTGGCGATCACGTTGCACGCGCAGAAGAGGCAGCGCTTCTGGCAGAACGGAATGTGGGCGTAGAGCGAGAGGGGACGGCCGGTGCTGGCGGTGGCTTCGAGGTGCGCGGCCCACTCGGGACCGCGGAAGGCGTCGGTCCAGACCGGCGCCGTGGGATAGCTGGTGTAGCGCGGGATGCGCTTGTCGTAGGCGCGCAGGGTCTCGGCGGTGATGCCCAGGCGCGCGAAGGTTTGCGAGGTGCCGTCCATGGGGCGTCGCTCCATCATCGGTCGGCCAGGCGCTGGACGCACTGGACGAGTCGGCGGGCGGCCTCGACCTTGGCCTGCGGCGTGATGCCGTGGCCGAGGTTGGCGATCCATCCGCGGCGCCAGTCGAAGCCCTCGATCATGCGCTCGAACTCGCGCTCGACGGCGTCCGGGGCTATCATGACGAGGGGATCCAGGTTGCCTTGCAGCGGCCGCGTTGTGCGCGCGCGCGCATCCGCCAGACGAATCGACCAGTCGATGCCAAGCACGTCGGCACCGGTACGCTCCATGGCTTCGATGCTGGCGGCCGACGAGCGCGCGAAGGCGATCACCGGCGTGTCGGGACAGGCGGCGCGGAAGCGCTGGATGACGCGGCGCGTGTAGGCGGTGGCGAATTCCTCGAGGTCCCACGGCGACAGGATGTGGCCGAGCGACTCGAAGACCTGAACGGCCGTCGCGCCGCCGTCGGCCACCTGCGCCACCAGGTACGAGACCACGGTGTCGGCGATGCGGTCGAGCATCGCATGCGCGAGGGCGGGCTGCTCGAGCATCAGGCCGCGGATGACGTCGCAGTTCTTCGACAGGCGCCCCTCGACGGCATAGCCGAGCAGCGTGAAGGGCGAGCCGGCGAAGCCAAGGATCGGGAGTTCGCCCCCGGAGCGTTCGCGCAGGCGGCGCAGGGCGTGCGCGACCGGCGGGTTCTGGAAAGTGACGGCGCGAAAGCGCTCCAGATCGGCTTCCGTGCGGGGCGGATCGGCGATGCGGGGCCCGCCGTCGGGGAAGTCGACCGTGAGCCCCATCGCCTCGAGCGGGATGAGGATGTCGTTGAAAATGATGAGGATATCGACGTCGAGGAGCTCGAGGGGCAGCAGCGCGGCGGAAGACGAGACTTCGGGGTCGAGGCACAGGTCGCGGAAGGAGTGGGCCTCGCGTAGGCGCATGTACTCGGGCATATAGCGGCCGGCTTGCCGCATGATCCAGACGGGGGGCCGGTCGGTCTGCTCGCCGCGGATCGTCAGGAGGAAGCGTTCGGTCTTGCTCAGGGCGGATGCGGGCATAAGGTTCGTTGCACGGAAATGGCTGATACGCGGCCTTCCCGGAAATCAGGCTGGCCCCGCTCCGGGTTGTCCAGCCCAAAGTCCCCCGGTGTCCCGGTCCGCTGGACCGCATCTTGCGGCACGCCGCATCCCCCAGGCAGCACGCATCCTCCTCCCGCCCGGCCCTCCATGACTTCGCCTTCGATCCTGATCCTGCACGCAACGATGACGGGCAACGCCGGCGAGGCCGCCGAGTTGTTGGCACGCGAACTTGCCGCCGCCGGCCATGCGGCGCGCAACCTGCCGATGCGCGAATTCGACCCGCGCCAGTTGACCGGCGAGAGCTGCGCGCTGCTCGTCACCTCGACCTTCGGCAACGGCGATCCGCCCGACTCGGCCTATCGATTCTGGGACATCCTGCGCAAGGCAGACGGGCTGGACCTGTCGAAGCTGCGCTACTCGGTGCTCGCGCTGGGCGATTCCGCCTACCCGCAGTTCTGCCGGTTCGGCTGCGATCTGGACCGACGCCTCGAGGCCCTCGGCGCCGGCAAGCTGGCGGATCGCGCCCTGTGCGACGTCGACTGGGAGGAACCCGCCGCGGCTTGGCGCCAGCGGGTCATCGAGGCCTTGCGCTGAAATCGTGGCACGACGCGGCTTACCCCGCCGTCGGGCTCTCGTCCTCGAGCTGAATGTGCCGCTGCAGGCTGAAGACGTCCTTGTCCCCGCGACCGCTGAAGCACACGATCACGATGGCGCCATCGGCGACATCGGGCGCCATGCGGATGACCTGCGCGATGGCGTGCGCGGTTTCGAGCGCGGGCACGATGCCCTCCAGACGCGACAGGCGTTGCAGGGCGTCGAGGGCCTGCGTGTCGGTGATGGCAACGTAGTGGCCGCGGCCCGTGTCGGCGTAGAAGCTGTGTTCGGGTCCGGTGCCCGGATAATCGAGCCCGGCGCTGATGGAATGCGCGGGCTGGATTTGGCCGTCGTCGTCCTGCAGGACGTAGCTCATCGATCCCTGGAAGACCCCGACGAGGCCGGCCGTGATCGTGGCCGCATGCAGGCCGGTGGCAAGGCCGCTGCCTTCGGCCTCGACGCCCCAGAAGCGCACGGAGTCGTCGGCGAAGAAGGGGTGGAACATGCCGATCGAGTTCGATCCGCCGCCGACGCACGCGACGAGGTGGTCCGGCAGGCGTCCTTCGGCGGCCAGAATCTGCTGGCGCGTTTCGCGGCCGATCACGGACTGGAAGTCGCGCACCATCATCGGGAAGGGATGCGGGCCGACGACGGATCCGATGATGTAGTGCGTGTCGTCGCAGTTGGCCATCCAGTCGCGCATGGCCTCGTTGGTGGCGTCCTTCAGGGTGGCGGTGCCGCTGGTGACGCGGCGGACCTCGGCGCCCATCAGGCGCATGCGGAAGACGTTGAGCGCTTGGCGCTCCATGTCCTCGGCGCCCATGTAGACGATGCACTGCATGTTCATGAGCGCACAGGCGGTGGCGGTGGCGACGCCGTGCTGGCCGGCGCCGGTCTCGGCGATGATGCGGCGCTTGCCGAGTCGCTGCGCGAGCAACGCCTGCCCGAGCGTGTTGTTGATCTTGTGCGCGCCGGTGTGCAGCAGATCCTCGCGCTTGAGCCAGATCTGGAAGCGTCCGCCGAGCGATTCCTCGAATCGGCGCGCGCGCCACAGCGGCGTCGGCCGCCCGGCGTATTCGGCGAGCAGGAACTGGAGTTCGCGCTGGAAGGCCGCGTCCTGCGCGACGGCGGCGTACTCGCGCTCCAGGTCCACGAGCGTCTGCATGAGCGTCTCGGGGACATAGCGGCCGCCGAAGCGTCCGTAGTGGCCGGAGGCGTCGGGGCGGGGCGGGGCCGATTCGGCAAGGGTCATCGCGTGTCCTCGGGCGGGCGCGGCGAAGGGCGCCCGGGCATTGGGACGCGAGCGTCCGCCAGCCGGCCGGGTGCTGTCAACCGGCGGCAGGCGCCTTCCGCTTGTGCCCAACCCCGGGCCGTGCCCCCATGCGCCCATGTTGACCGAGCACCGGCTCCCCATCGAAGTCGACGGGCACGAAGTGTCCCACCTGACCGCACGCCTGCTGCACCCGGTGGACGCCCGCGTGCCGGACCTGTGTCTGGTCTTCCTGCATGGGCTCGGCTCCGTGCAGGAAGGCACGAAGGCGCAAACCTTTCGCGAGCGGGCCGCCATGCACGGGCTCGCGTTCTGCACGTTCGACTTCCAGGGCCACGGCGTCTCGGGCGGCAAGCTGCGCGAGCTGACAACCACGCGGAACCTCGAGGACATCGGCCGCGTGCTGGCGTTCCTGCGCACGCGGGGCTTCCGGAGGTTCGTGCTGTTCGGCTCGTCGATGGGCGCCTTCGCCGGCCTGTGGTATGCCGCGCGCCATCCCGGCGCGATCGCGGCCGCCTGTCATATCGCGCCCGGATTCGACATGTACCGCGGGTTTCTGCTGGCCGTCGGTGCCGAAGGCGCGGCGCAGTGGGAACGCGACGGCGTGCGGCAGTTCCGCACCGGCGAACTCGACATCGAACTCGACTGGCAGTGGATGCGCGACCTGCGCGAGTGGCGCGAGGACCAGCTTGCCCAGGCCACCCGCACGCCGACGCTGCTGCTGCACGGGTGTCACGACGAGACGATCCCGTGGCGCAGCTCCGCCCGCTTCGCCGCCGCCTGTCCCAGTCGCTGCGTCGATGTCCACCTGTTCGGCGACGGCGACCACCGGCTGACCGACCGCCGCGACGAACTGTGGGACCTCGCCATCGCCTTCCTGCGTCGGCACGGGATGCTCGACGACCGGCACGGCGCTTGACCCATCCCGCACAATCGGCATCCTGAGCCCAGCATTCCCGGGAGGCATCACCCGATGCAGATCGACCTGTCCGAGTTCAGCAGCAAGATCCACGTCCGCCCCCTGACGACCGACGACTTCGAACGCATCGTCGCGCTTCAGCAACTCTGCTTCCCGAAGCTCAAGCCGTGGACCGCCGAGCAGTACGCCGCCCTGCTCGAGCGCTTCCCCGAGGGCCAGCTCTGCATCGAGTTCGACGGCGAGGTGATCGCCTCCTCCTCGGCGCTGATCGTCGATTACGATCT
This sequence comes from Candidatus Sumerlaeia bacterium, assembly GCA_019634695.1. Taxonomy (GTDB): domain Bacteria; phylum Sumerlaeota; class Sumerlaeia; order SLMS01; family JAHLLQ01; genus JAHCAW01. The sequence continues at coordinate 14,148 of JAHCAW010000056.1, read as the reverse complement.
CTATTCGGAATGGCACGACTGGAAGACCATCTCCAGCGGCGGCACGATCGCGAACCACAACCCCGCCGGCGACATGCTCTACGGCATCGAGATCATGGTGCACCCGGACTATCGCGGGATGCGCCTGGCCCGGCGCCTCTACGAGGCGCGCAAGCAGCTCGTGCGGCACTTGAATCTTCGGGGCATTGTGATCGGCGGACGACTGCCCGGATACAACGCGCACAAGGATCGCATGAGCGTCCACGAGTACGTCGCCCAGGTGGAGGAGAAGAACATCTACGACCCGGTGCTGACAACACAGCTCGCGAACGGCTTCGAGATCAAGCAGCTCCTGCCCGACTACCTGCCCTCGGACGAGGACAGCGCCGGTTGGGCGACGCACCTGGAGTGGACGAACATCGACTTCCGCCCCTACAAGAAGCGCACGGTCCAGCCCGTGCAGATGGTGCGCATCGCCACCGTGCAGTACCAGATGCGGCCCATCGCGAGCTTCGAGGAATTCGAGCGTCAAGTCGCCTACTTCGTGGACACCAGCGGCGACTACCGGTGCGACTTCGTCGTCTTCCCGGAGCTGTTCAGCCTGCAACTGCTGTCGTTCGACCGGTGCGACCAGCCGGCCGCGGCCGCCCGACGCCTTGCCGGTTACACCCCGCGCATCATCGAGATGTTCGCCACCCTGGCCATCCGCCATCACATCAACATCGTGGGCGGCTCGCACTTCGTGCTCGAGGACAGCACGCTCTACAACGCGGCGTACCTGTTCCGGCGCGACGGCTCGATCGAGCGCCAGTACAAGCTCCACTCCACGCCCGCCGAATGGAAGTGGTGGGGCGTCAACGGCGGCGACCGCCTCGATGTCTTCGACACCGACTGCGGTCGCGTCTGCATTCAGATCTGCTACGACGTGGAGTTCCCCGAGCTCGCACGCCTTGCCGCCCGCCGCGGGGCGCAGATTCTCTTCGTCCCGTTCAACGCCGACGAGCGGAACGCGTACCTGCGCGTGCGCTCGTGTGCGATGGCCCGCTGCGTCGAGAACCACCTGTACGCCGTTCTGTCGGGCTGCACGGGCAACCTGCCGCAGGTGCCCGTCGCCGACATCCACTACGCGCAGTCGGGCATCTTCACGCCGGCCGACATCTGCTTCAGCCGCGACGCCATCGCCGCCGAGTGCAACGCCAACGTCGAGACCCTCGTCATGCAGGACCTCGACCTCGAACTCCTGCGCCGCCATCGCTACAAGGGCTCGACCCACAACTGGCTCGATCGCCGCAAGGACCTGTACCAGGTGCGCTTCACGCAGAACGGCGAGGAGACGGTGATCTGAGGCGTACGGCTATCGCAACATGAGCAGGCTGGATACCGGCAGCGTTACGATGCGCGGGTCGGTGACCGCATCGGTGTCGGCTTGCGTTGCGAGGATTCCGAACGGCGCGTTGTAGACGGCCTTCTCCATGAAGCTGCGCAGGCCGACGGTGTGGCGCAGCGGGTCGATGCGGCGTTGGTACTTGACCTCGAGTGGAATGCGACGCGTCCCGATGGTCAGCACGAAGTCCACTTCGGGCTCGCCACCGCGCTCAGGGAAGTGAGCGACGTCCAGCCCGCCGATCGTGCACAACGTCGCCCCCACGACACTCTCGGCCACATGTCCTGCGAGATCCGACAGCGAGGGCTCGCGGGCAAGAGCGTCCGGCGCCAGAGGCACCAGCTCCTGCAACCATGCCGCCCGGAGCCCGTGATCGGTCAGGCACAACTTCGGTGCTCCGCGCTTGCGCTTGAGGCGAATCTCCAGCGGCTCGATGAGCCGGAGCAGCAGCGAACCGCCGAGAAAGCGCAAATACTGGTTCGTGCGCTGGCCGCCGACGTTGGCCTGCAAGGCCCGTCGGGCTTCGTCCGCGATGAGTGCCAGCGCGGGCGACTGCCCGGCATAGCGACAGGCGATCCGGAACACCTCCTCGAGCAAAGCCTCGTCGCGCTTGCGCCCGCGCTCGCCCATGCGCAGGTCGTGACGGATGACGCGGCGCACGACGGTCTCGTTCAGGTGATCTGCGACCACCTGCCAAGGGAGGTCTTGTCGTTCGTGCGCGATCGGGTACGAACCGCGATCGGAGAAGGCGCGAAAGGTCTCGTCACGGGCAGCGGCATGGCGTCGTCCGTGGTCGCGCAGGTCGGTCCAGAAGCTCTGCTCGAGCATCCTGTCGAGTCCGTTGTCCCCGAGAAAGGGGGCCGGGAACTCGATGCCGCGGAATCCGGCGATCTCCGACAAGGACAGAGTTCCGGCCTCGATGGTCGTGATTCTGCCCGCGAGGCTGTCCCGCCCGGCCTCGATTCTCAGGGCTGAACTGCCCGTCACGACGACCTGCACCGTCGTCGAATCGACGAGGCTCTTGAGTTGCGGTGCCCAGTCCGGCAGGTTCTGGATTTCGTCCAGGAACAATTGGGCGGGCGCGCCCGCATGCGCCGCTTCGTTCAGCGTCCGCCCCAGGATGGTGCGCTCGAACCAATCGACGATTCGCAGAATCGGCTCCTGCACGCCGCGCAAGGAGGGCAGTTCATCGAACTGCACGCGAAGGATGCGGGTGGGGGAACAGCCGGCAGCCAGGAGGTCCGAGATGTACTGCTGCTGGGCGATCGTCTTGCCGATCTGCCGAGGTCCGCGCACGACGACGATGGGAGCGATCCGCTGCTCGAGCCGTCGTCGAATCTGTCCCACAAGATGCCTTCGCGTCCGCGGCAGAGTGACGCCCGCCCGGCCCTCCCACCACGGGTTGGCCCGTCGCAGGTCGGCAACCAACGCATCCGGCAGATCGGGCTCACCGAACGGGAAGAACAGGTCAGCACCCACAGGCATCACATCCAATTGAAGTCGTCCGCGCGACTCGGCCCCGATCCTCATGCTTAGGGTACTCTACCCACGGGCAGTCTGGCCGTCCACAGGGAAACGCACGCCGGGCGCTTTGCGGTTGCCGCGGCGCGGGGGGCGGGGGAGCCTTGCGGCAGTTCTCCGGACGGAGGTGGGTCATGGCGTTGCGGTTCCTGGGAGTGATGGGGTTCTTGTGCTGGGCGGTGGGTGCGATGGCGCAGGACGTGCGCCCGCTGATCATTGCGCATCGGGGGGCTTCGGCCGTGGCGCCGGAGAACACCGCGGCGGCCTATCGGCTGGCGTGGGAGATGAACTCCGACGCCGCCGAGGTGGACGTCTACCTGACAAAGGACAAGAAGGTCGTCTGCCTGCACGATGCGACGCTGAAGCGCACAACCGGCGTGGACCGCCCGATCGCCGAGATGACGTGGGACGAGGTGCGAGTCCTGGACGCGGGTTCGTGGAAGGGCGAGCGGTGGACCGGCGAGCCCGTGCCGCTGCTCGAGGAGGTCCTGGCGCTGACCCCCGAGGGCAAAGGCTTCTTCCTCGAAATCAAGCACAGTCCCGGGATCGTGCCCTACATCGCGGAGATTCTGGCCGCTTCGCCCCGCCGCAAGCAGGTGACCATCATTGGCTTCGAGTTCGAGACGATGGTGGAGGCCCACGCGGCGATGCCCGACGTGCCGATCCTGTGGCTCATCGGTTCGTCGAAGAACGACGACGGCACCTTCCAGCCCATCGATCCGGCCAACGTGCGCAAGGCGCTCGACGCCGGCTTTGCGGGCATCAACGTCTCGTGGCGCGGCGTGACGCCCGAACTGGTCGAGGCCTGCCGCGAGGCCGACACGGAACTGTTCGTCTGGACGGTGAACGATCCCGAGGAGGCCCGCCGCCTTGTGGCGATGGGCGCCGCCGGCATCACCACCGACGTGCCGGACGTGATGCTGCGCGAGCTGCGCGGGGCCGAGTGAGCCGCACGCTCACTCGCGGCCCAGCACCAGCCAGTCGCCGACGTTGCTCGAGGGCGCGGGGCAGATGGGCTCCCCGGCCGATCCGCCACCTCCCTCGCCTGCCGCGCCTCCGACAATGATTGAAGATTCCTGCGTGACGGGCAGCCCCATATAGCCCGCGACGCCGCACCCGCCGTTGCCGCTGGCACCGTACAGGGCCGTGCCGCGGTCACCGCCGGTTCCGCCGGTGACCTCACAGTCGACCAAGGAGACGGAACCGGGATCCGTGGCGGCGATTCCAGGCCCGCCACCGGACGGCATGGCCGACTCGAGGATGCTGACGAAGCGCCCCGCGCCCCCCTTGCCGCCCGTGAAGGAGCTGTTGAAAGCATCGAGATGGCTGCTCACCAACCGCACCCCCGCACCACCGGATTGTGACGGCACGAAGGCCGGTCCGATGATCGGGATGAAGGCGTCGCGACCGTGGTTGCCTGTGGCCGTGCAATCGACGAAGCTGATCGTCGAGTCGGTGGCATGCACGGCATCCGAGCCCGGCCCCCCCGTAAGGACGCAGGCATCGAGGGTCAGGCCGCTGTTCTCGACGAGGAGCGCGGAACTTGCCGGTCCCGGAATGGAGCTGGGGCCGCCGCAGACCCCGCGGCCTCCGCCCACCAATGTCAGGTTCCGCAGCACGACGCCGCTGGCATTCTCGACATGGATCGGCGGCAGCGAGGATGAGCAGCTCCCGGCAACACCTGCGAGCAGCACGTCGCCCTGCCCCTCGATGGTCAGATTGGCCACGGTCACCGTCGCCGCGCCGGAGTAGTTGCCGGCCGCGATCAGGATCGTGTCGCCCGGCTGGGCGATCGCCAGCGCGTCGCTCAGGTTACTGATGCCCGTGTCGGGCACGTGAATCGTGGCCGCGGCCGCCAGTCCGGCCGCCATGAACAGGCCGATTGCCCAAGTGTGCCTCATGTCTTTGCCCCATTTCCCCTGTTGGTGTCGCTCGCTCCTGGCCGGTTTGCAGTGGTGCCTCGGGGGGGATTCGAACCCCCACGCCCTTGCGGACCTCGGATTTTAAGTCCGATGCGGCTGCCGGTTACGCCACCGAGGCACGGGATGGCTTCACCCGCCCCCCCGTGCCGCGTCAACCCGACTGAGCAACGCAAGTGTCGGACACGTTCCGGCAAGTGTCACAAAAAATCCGCGGCGACGGACGATTGGCGAAGCCTTCCGCCCGCGCGGCTGACCCGTCTTGTGCCGGCGGGGCGGTTTCGAGTTGATCCATTGGCCCGGCGACGGCGTCTTGGGCAAAGGCACCTGAGGAATCCCCGGGCGCCCACATAGCAGGCCGGAGGTCCCGCGGATGTCCAAGGTGCTGGTGGTTACGGGCGCGAGCCGCGGAATCGGCGCCGCCACCGCAAAGCTCGCCGCGTCGCACGGCTACTCCGTCTGCGTGAACTATCGCAGCAGCCGCGACGCCGCCCTGGCCGTCGTGGGTGAAATCAACGGAAGCGGTGGCCAGGCGATCGCCCTGCAGGCCGATGTCTCCCTGGAACCGGAGGTCGAGCACCTGTTCCGGGTTGTCGATTCCGAACTGGGCGTCGTGACGGCGCTGGTCAACAATGCCGGGATTTTGGAGCAGCAGATTCGCGTCGAGGACGTCGATGCCGCCCGCCTCGGCCGGGTGCTGGCCGCCAACGTGATCGGCCCCTTCCTGTGCGCGCGCGAGGCCGTCAGGCGCATGTCGCTGAAACATGGAGGGCGAGGCGGCGCGATCGTCAACGTCTCCTCCGCGGCGTCCCGGCTGGGATCGGCGGGGGAGTACGTCGACTATGCGGCCTCCAAAGGGGCGATCGATTCCTTCACGATCGGCCTGTCTCGGGAAGTGGCCGGAGAGGGCATCCGCGTCAATGCTGTCCGACCGGCCTTCATCTACACGGACATTCACGCCAGCGGCGGCGAGCCCGGGCGCGTGGACCGCATCAAGGACTCCCTGCCCATGAAGCGCGGGGGCCAGCCCGAGGAAGTCGCGCAAGCCATCCTCTGGCTGCTGTCCGACGCGGCCTCCTACACGACCGGCACCTTCATCGAGTTGGCCGGGGGGCGGTAGCACGACTTCGGGGAATTGATAGCAGTGGCCGATCCGTTAACTGTGGCTTGGGCGGCTCGCCCAAGTTCGGAGGATCTCGCCCAGGGGAAAGCGTTCCGAGCCCGAGGCGGCTTGTCGAGAGGTGCCTTCGAGCGGCTCGGCAAGCACCCAAGCCACAGTCAAGGGCCTCGGCACGAGCCCTGTTGCCGCGCGACTGTCGTTGGTCTTCTGGAATGGCATAACAACGCCCGACGGCCCCCGGGAGGGGGCCGTCGGAGGGTGAAGCGCGGGGTTGGGTGAGCGGGCTGCGTTACTTGACGACCTTGCCGAACGTCGAGCCGGCGTCGGCGGGGGAGATGCCCACGGCGCGGAAGCGGTGGTTGAAGCGGTCGGAGATCAGCAGATCGCCGGCCGGCGTGAGGCCCACGCCCCAGGGTTCGCTGAGGTGGGTTTCGAGGGCGGGGCCTTCGGGCTGGAACTTGCCCGCGATGCCCGCGCCGGCCGTCGTGGAACAAGTCAGTCTGGTCACTGAGCTGATTCCGCTGGCGATCCACCAGAGCCCTGATTATGAAGTCTGCTTCATGCGATCAACTCCGAGTATCCCGTCTGGCGGGCCGTCCTTGGGGTGCCGTGAACCACGAGTTGAAGGGAGGGGAGACGCAGTGAATCAGATTGAGAGAGAGGGGATCGAGCAGGAGGCCATTCTCTGCATCCCCGGACCGTGGAAGGATCGAACGGAATTTGTCCAACGCGTCGCGACTCATACCAAGGGCTTGTTCATGTTTGCTGGGGCAATACTGGCAAACGCAAGGGCGAAGGATCATGTGCCCCTTGACTTCTGCGGAGCGTACGACGGGATGCGGCACGCGTTTGAGATCGCAGGTCAAGGGCAGCTCCCAGGTGACATCCTGGATCAGATCGCCTCCCACAAGAGCGTTGCCTACATGCGCTTTCCTTTGGACGCCATCGGCCAAAGGGAGCGCATGCTCAAGTACTCGTCGCTATTGCGTGACTTGGGAGGGTTCGCTGTCCGGGTCGAATCAACTGGAATTGCCCACACGTGGGAAGCGTGGCACGAACTCGTCTCGTCGGAGAATCCATTCGACCAGTATCGCTGCTTTGTAATCCTCATCTGGGATGACACCCTGTACTACTCCTGCGGTATGCATCATTTTGGCCTGCCGGACTGTCAGATCAGTCGGGAAATCCCAATCGAGGAAGCTGCAGACACAATGAATCGGTTCAACTACTACCAGATCGTTGGGAAGCCAACACTGGAGTCAGGCCACACTTTCAGTATGACCCCCGACTCGCCGTCCTATCGGCTCACTCTTGTTGCGGATTTCAGGCATGAAGCGGGTGACTTCTTCAGGAATCCGAATGGGCTCTGGACAATCGAGAGGGTCGAGCAAGCGGGTTGAGTTGCTCTGAATACGACTTCATTCCAGTCAGAAGCCCATCCCATCGCCGGACGCACGAAACGATGAACCAAGGACCGACGCCCGCGGGTCTCGGAGAGCCCCACCTCAAGGTCGCCGGCTTCCAACTCTGGGTCCATGGGCGCGAGCGCCCAGCGGCGGAGGATCACGACGACGGCAACTGGCTCCAGGTGACTGCGCATTGTGGTGCGTCGGGTGCCAGTGTCTGGGCCGAGGGCCCGATTCTCATGGTGACGGACATCGCGTGGCTTGGGGACAGGTGTGCTGCGGTGCTCGGTGGCGAAGCCCAGTCGGCCACTCTGGATCCTCTCGAGCCCGAGCTTCGGATCGCTCTAGAAGTGACGGATCGGCTTGGCCACATCCGCGTGCAAGTGGACATCACTCCGGATAATATGGCGCAGGCGCACCGGTTCGAGTTCGAGATCGACCAGAGTTACCTGCCGGACATCATCCGCCAGTGCTCAAGCATCGTGCGGGCGTATCCAATTCGCGGGCGGAAGTGAACGCGCGAATCGTCGGCACTCGGCAACCAAGTCCATTTGTACCCCAATCGATCAGCAGGAGGTCACAATCCGATAAGCGACTCTCCGGAAGGACGAGAGTGGCCGCACTTCGCGGGTGCCCTGCCGCCAATCTGCCCGACGAAGTTTGCGCTTTTGTCGCGCGCGTCGACGCGCCTCCGTCCTGCGAGTTGGTCTCATCCGCATTGAAGGCGCTCAAGCGCATTCGGACACAGTCCGAACTGCAGGAGTTGTGGGACGAGACCGAGAGTCGCGGCGAATGGCACCAAGCGGTCGAAGAGCTGGAGTCCAGACTGGCCTGACTCTGTGACGATCAAGTGAGCGGGGCGCTCAATCTGATAGCTGCCGCGCGGTTTTCGTCCCGGTAGGGACGATACAATCGTAGCCCCGGAATTCATTCCGGGGAGGTATGGATCAATTGAAGAATCGACCCCGGCAGGAGTCGCACAAGCGCCGTCCCGGCCTCCTGTGCGACCCCTGCCGGGGTCGAAAGATATAAATGAGTTTTGGTCCCCGGAGTGAACTCCGGGGCTACTACTGTGCCGCCGCTCCCGCGGCGAAAGGCACATGCTCGGCGCCGATCCGTTGTCTTCTGAGGGTGGACTGTTGGTGTTCGGCCATGCATACTGCATAATGCTCAAGACTTGGTTGATGATGGCTTTCCGCGAAGGCGTTGCTCGCCCACGACATTGTGGGTTCTGGACCCGTGTCCCCAAACGCCCGACGGCCCCCGGGAGGGGGCCGTCGGAGGGTGAAGCGCGGGGTTGCGTGAGAGGGCTGCGTTACTTGACGACCTTGCCGAACGTCGAGCCGGAGCCGGCGGGGGAGATGCCCACGGCGCGGATGCGGTGGTTGAAGCGGTCGGAGATCAGCAGGTCGCCGGCCGGTGTGAGGCCCACGCCCCAGGGCTCGCTCAGGTGCGTCTCGAGGGCGGGGCCCTCGGGTTGGAACTTGCCGGCGATGCCCGCGCCGGCCGTCGTGGTGATCGTGCCGAGAGCATCGACGTGGCGGATGACGTGGTTGCGCGAGTCGGCGATGAAGAAGCCGCCGAGTCCGTCGAACGCGACGTCCATCGGCTGGAACAGTCCGGCCCACAGAGCCGGGCCGCCGTCACCTTCGTAGCGCGCCAAGCCATGGCCGGCCAGCGTCGTGAGGCTGCCGTCGGCCGCCGAGACGAGCCGCACGCGGTGCGTGCCGAGTTCGGCGACGAGGATGTTGCCTGCCGCATCGACGTCGATGCCGCGCGGCGAGATCAACCCGGCGCCGACCGTCGAGATGGTGCCGGTGGCGAGGTCGATCCGGCGGATGTTGCCCGAGCCGCGCTCGGAGACGAAGAGGGCGCCGTTGCGGAACGCGATGCCGTCGGGCTGGGCCAGCGCGGCATCCAGAGCCGGGCCGCCGTCGCCGGTGCTGGCGTTCGTGCCCGTGCCGGCCACGCGGCTGATCGTGCCCGCGACTGCATCGATGCGGCGCACCATGTTGTTGCCCTGATCGGTGAAGTAGATGTTGCCGTTCGTATCGAGAGCTACATCGACCGGGAACGCGATGCGGGCGGTGCGCGCCGAGCCGCCGTCGCCGGAGAGGCCACGCTCGCCGGTGCCGCCGATGGTGGCGATCATCCAGTTCGATGCGTAGATGCGGCGGATGCGGTGGTTCGAGAAGTCGGCCACGATGACGTCGCCGTTGGGGGCGACGGCGAAGCGGGCCGGGTGGTTGAGCCGGGCGTTCCAGCCGAAGGTGCCGTCGCCGTTGTAGCCGCTGGCGCCGGTGCCGGCGACGATGTTGATCAGGCCGGGCTGGGCGTCGGGGAAGTCGGGCAGGACGGGCTGCTCGGGGGCGTTAAGGTCCATGCGCCGGATGCGGTGGTTGGCCGAATCGACAATGTAGAGGACATTGTTGGGACCGACGGCGAGACCGGTCGGTGTGTTGAGGCGGGCGTCGATGCCGAGGCCGCCGTCGCCGGAGAAGCCGGCCACGCCGGTGCCGGCGAAGGTCGCCACGAGGCCGGTTGCCATGTTGACCTTGCGGACCTTGTGGTTGTCGCGATCGGCGATGTAGAGGTCGCCGTTGGAATCGAAGGCGATGCCGACGGGGCGCTTGAGTTGTGCCAGCGCGCCGGGACCGCAGTCGCCGAAGTTCGACGAGCCGGCCTGGCCGATGATCGTCTCGTACTTGCCGTCGACGATGCGGCGGATCAGGTTATAGCCATTCTGCTCGCTGAAGTAGAGCGTCGGGGTGTCGCAGCCCGGCGTCAGCGCGAGGTCCATGACCCACTCGAGCGGCGAGCCCGCCGCGACGCTGCCGTCGGGTCCGTGACCATGCACGCCCAGCGTGCCCGCGATCGTCGAGATGATCCCAGTGTTGGCGTCCACGCGACGGATGGCGAAGTTGAACGTGTCGGCGATGGTGATGTTGCCCGCGGCGTCGGCCAGCACGGCGTTGGGGCGGTCGAGCTGTGCCGAGGTCGCGGGGCCACCATCGCCCGTTGCGCCCTGCGTGCCGTTGCCGGCAACGGTCGTGATGATGCCCGTGTCGAGATCGACGAGGCGGATGACCGAGTTGCCCTTGTCGGCGATGTAGAGTCGCTCGCCCTGGACGTGCACGTCGGCGGGCAGGCGCAACAGGGCGGCCGTGGCGGCCGCACCGTCGCCCGCGTAGCCCGAAGTGTTCGGCGTGCCGGCCACGGTGGTCAGGATGCCTGTGGCGACGTCGATGCGACGCACGATGTGGTTCGACGTGTCGGCGACGTAGAGGTTGCCGAAGGCGTCGGCCGAGGCTTGCAGCGGGAAGAAGTGCTGGGCGGTCGTGGCCGGGATGCTGTCGCCGGTGTAGCCGCCCCAGCCGTTGCCCGAAATGGTCGAGATCAGGGCCGACTCGCTGCAGAACGACGGGATGGTCGCGATGACGGGTGTCGTGCCGGAGATCGGTCCGATCGAGCCCGCGTCGCAGAGTTCGTAGCCCGAGTCGCCGTCCATGTCGATGCAGGCCGACGTCGTCTCGAAGGTGCCGTCGGGAACGTCAGGGCAGGGCGTCAGCGTGTAGATGACGGTGATCGTGCCGGCCGGCGGGACGTCGATGCCTTCGAGCGCGAGCGCGCTGCTGGTGGTCAGCGAGCGGTTGGCGTCCGGGGCGGTCAGGATTTCGTGGAGCGAGAAGCCCGGCGGGATGAGGTCGAACAGATCGGTCGTGAAGCCGGTCGTGGTCGAGACGTTGGTCAGCGTGATGGTGTAATAGACGACGTCGCCGCCGTCGAGCTGGCCGTTGCCGTTGTTGTCGTGCAGCAGGATGGCGTCGGACTTGACGAGTACGGGAGGCCCGAAGCCGAAGTCGAGATCGTCGATGTGCTGGCCGACGGCCAGGGATGCCGACAGCGTCAGAGCCGAAGTCGTCAGGATGTACTCAACGGCGGGCGAGCCATTGGGCAGAACGACGCGCCACTCGCCGGCGGGCAGCTCGGTGAACGAGTAGCGGCCGTCGGCGTCCGTCGTGGTGCTTGCCCAGGTCGAGTCGTCGGGCGTGCCGAAGATGCCGTCGGGCCCGGCGTAGTCGAGCTGCACGAGGACGCCCTCGAAGATGCCTTCGCCGAGTTCACGAGCCTGGCTGCCGTCCATATCGCGCCAGACAAGGCCGGCAAGCGAGGCGGTGCGCGGCTGGAAGCCGACGTCGGTCGTGTCGGTGGTCTCACCCGCGAGCACGTTGACCGTCTGCACGGCATTGGCGGTGGTCAGCACAGCGCCGGCCGGGATGTCGGGGTCGGTCGTGACGACCGAAGCGGTCACATCGCCGATGGCCACCCATGTGGCGTAGTCGCCCTCGCTGTCGGTTGAGACGGTCACTTCGACTCCGTGGGGGTCGGTGACGATCACGTCGACGTTGGGCAGGTTCGGTTCGCCGGCGTCATGGACGGCGTTGCCGTTGATGTCGAGGAAGACGTGGCCGGTGACACGGCCGCGAGGTTGGAAGCCGACGTCCGTCGTGTCCGTGTTCTGTCCGTCGAGGACGGTGACCGACTGGAGCGCATTGGCGGTGGTCAGCACCGAGCCGGCCGGGATGGCAGTATCGTTGAGGTCCACCGAGGCGGTGGTGGAGCCGATCGCCACCGTGGCCGAGTAGTCGCCATCGGAGTCCGTCGAAACGGTCGTCTGGTTGCCAAAGGCATCCGTGATGACGACCTCGACGTTCGGCAGGTTGGGCTCGCCGGCATCCTGAACGGCGTTGCCATTCAGGTCGAAGAAGACATGTCCGCTGACCGTCCCGAAGGCCTGATAGAGACCGGCGGCGACGTTGTTGTTGATCTGGCCGGGGCTGAGCGTGACGACGTCGGTGCGCCCGGTGGTCGGGTCCACGTCGCTGTTGCTCGCGCCGTTGAGTCCCTGCCCGTCGGCGTTCTTCGGCGAGAAGGCGTAGCCCGCCGGCGCGACGACCTCGACCCGATAGCCGCTCGTCGTCGGCAGGCCCGGGAACGAATACAGCCCACCGGCGGCCGTGGTGGCCGTCACGGGGTCGCCGTTGCCATCCAGCACCGCGTTGCCGCTGGCATCGAGCAGCCGGACCGTGACGCCGTTCAGGCCCGGTTCGCCCGCGTCGCGGATGCCGTTCTTGTTCGTGTCGCTCCAGACCAGGTTCCCCAGGCCCGCGAGCATGTAGTCCTCGACCTCGCCGGAGATCGCGGCGCCGCCAACGGCGTTGCCGCCTTGGCCGGCATTGTTGGTGACGCGCCAGCGCGAGGGCACGGTGCCCGTCGCGTTGGAGGGAACGTCGATCGTCAGGACGTAGGTGCCGACCGCGCCAAGGCTGCGGTCGCCAAGCGTCCCGGTGGTCACGCTGGCCGGGCCGGTTGCCGAGAGCAGCGTCACCGGTGTGAGCGTGCCGTCGCCATTGAAGTCGGCGAAGGCACTCAGGTGGCCCGCCTTGTTTGAGAGCGTGACCCGCACCTTGGCGGGTTTGCCGGGCAACAGCGGCGTCAGGAAGACGACGCCGTCGTCGTCATCGACGCCGGCCAGATCGTCGCCGAGTGCCTGCGCGTGGGGCTGGCCATCGTTTTCGGTGTCGATCTGAGTGCCCAAGCGAACGCCGTTCGGATCCGCCGCGTGGCGGGGGCCGCCGTCGGCCCACAGCGTGGGGTAGGGCGAGGGCAGGTCGCCGAAGTCGCTCAAGGGCGGCGGGCCATCGGGGCCAAAATCGGGGAAGGGATCGTCCTCGCCGCCGTTCTTGGAGGGGGAGTGGTGCGACCGCCCCGTCAGCACAAAGGCCGGGATGTCGCTGAATTGGCCGAGATCGACGGACCACTCGTAGACCATGGCCCACTCCCACTCGTAGGTGGGGCTATAGGTGATCTTGGCGGAGCCGACCGGAGGATTGCCCGTGGGGCCGGGATAGCCTTCGTCCGCATTGATGACGACGTTCGGGGTGCTCGGGTTGGTGATGGGGGAGGTCCAGGAGCTGGGCGTACCGGCCGTTCCCATGTTCCAACCGGTCGCGATGCTATTGTTCACGCGGTAGGCGTAGTTCTTCATGTTCCAGGCCATCGAGCTGCCAGAGAGCATCCCCGGAGGCGCGGTGCCGGCGCCGCCGCTGACAGTGGTGTCGGAGACCCAGTTTTCGTTGGTGAAGTTGTTGCCCAGAGCCCCTTTGCCGCCGGCGTAGCCCTGCTGCCAGTTCCACGACTGTGCGGCCGCACCCGAGCCGACGGTAAGGGTGAACTCGGCGAACTCGCTGTCGATCAGCCGGTTGGCGGTGCGCGGGGGGTTCCAGCCGACGCTCTGGCGGTAGGCGGACACGCTGCTGAAGACGTTGTCGTTCACCCGACGATTCACGATCAACGCCACGTAGAGGGTCTTGTCGACCAACGTGACGTAGATCTCGCTGCCGCCGAAGGAGACGGCGTAGGGCGTCGAAGGATAGCGCAGGTAGTCGCCGTCGCCGTAGAACAGCCCATTCACCGTCGGCGCTGAAGCCTGAACGGAACTGGCCGCTGTCAGGCCGAACGCCAGAAGCGAGGTGGTCAGACCGGTGAGAAGATTCTTGGGCCGGAATGGAGAGCGCATTCTTCGAGGAGCCTCTGGTTGAGATGTCCTGCTGAGTTGGTATCGTTCCGCCTGATGGTGCTTTCGTGGTGCAAGCGCGCGCGAGCACCGCTTCTCGGTCCGACCCTGGCCTTGTCGTTCCGGACCTCTATGCACTCGCACACTTTCGGCGAACCGAAGAACGTGGTGCGAACAACGACACTTCGCGCGGCGAGCGCCAATGCAACTAGCGAGCCATAGAATTTTCGATGGAAGAACGA
>JAHCAW010000055.1 GCA_019634695.1 Candidatus Sumerlaeia bacterium | reverse complement strand
CGTCGGTCGCCGCGTCCGGTCTGCGGCTGGACCAGCAGGCCGGTGACGCGAACGCCCTCGCGTTCGTAGACGAGTTCGAGCAGGGCGCCCTCGTCGGCACGCGAGCCGATCACGCCGAGAAAGCGCTCGGCGAGCGACTGACCGGTCGGCAGGTCCAGCCGCACCTGGCCGTCGCGCACGACGCGCAGGCCGACACGTGGCACCGCCAGCGCCTGGCGCACCAGCGTGTGCATGAGCGCGTTGGCCTCGGCCGTGTCGCTCTTCAGGAACTTGCGGCGCGCCGGCGTGTTGTGAAACAGGTCGCGCACGGCGATGCGCGTCCCGACGGGGCAGCCGACCGGCTCGATGGCCTCGATGGTGCCGCCCTCGACGACGATGCGCGTGCCGGCAAGCTCCTCGGCCGGACGCGTGCGAATCTCCATGCGGCTGACCGAGGCGATCGACGGCAGCGCCTCGCCGCGAAAGCCCCGCGTTGTCAGCCGGAACAGGTCGTCCGGCGTGCGAATCTTCGAGGTCGCATGCCGTTGCAGGCACAGCTCGGCGTCCTCGCGCCCCATGCCGCAGCCATCGTCCACCACGACAACGTTGCGCATGTCGTTGCCCAGCTCGACCTCGATGTGTGTGGCGCCCGCGTCGATCGAGTTCTCGACAAGCTCCTTCACCGCACACGCCAGATTCACCACCACCTCGCCGGCGGCGATCTGGTTGATGAGTGTCTGCGGCAGGACCTGGATTTTCATCGTGGTTCGTGGTTCGTTGTTCGTGGTTCGAGCAGCACCAGAGCCCGCCAATCAGAACCCGGAGCGTGAGCGACGGGCAGGTCCTTCCAATCAGAACCCGGAGCGTGAGCGACGGGCAGGTCCTTCCAATCAGAACCCGGAGCGTGAGCGACGGGCAGCCCTCGCCAAGCAACACCCATCCTATCCGCCGAAGCCGCACGAAGGCGGAAGCGTGACCGACGGGCAAGTCGTCTTCCACTTCGCGTGCTTGCCATCTGCATCACATCCCCTTCCGCCCGCTTGCCTCGGCATCACTCGACGAACCACGAACCACGAACAACGAAAAACTAGATCCTCACTCCAACGCGCTGCCGTTGCGAGAAGGTCATCACTTCGCGGACACCGCAGCCGCGCAGCAACTCCAGCGCGTCGCCGATGTGGCGGCCGACCTCGGAGGGCTTGTGCGCGTCGCTGCCCAGCGTGAACGGCACGCCCGCGCGCGCCAGTCGTGCCACGACGGCCGGGCCCGGATAGAACTCGCCGACCGGCTTGTCGCGCCCCGCGGTGTTGATCTCCACCGCCACGCCCGCCGCGACAAGGTCCGGCAGCAACTCCTCGACGAAGCTCTCGATGCCCTCCGGTGGCAGATGGCCGAACTTCTTCGGCAGGTCCAGGTGCCCGACGATGTCGATCAGGTTCCAGTCCAGCATCGCGCGAATCGCGGCGAAGTACTCGCGGTAGACCTGTCCGACGTCGCGCCCGGCCCACTCGTGCAGGCGATCCGGATGATCGAAGATCCAGTCGCCCAGATTGTGCACCGAGCCGATGTGATGGTCGAAGGGGAAGGCGGCGGCCATGGCGCGGGCGCGGGCGGCGTGCTCGGGGCGGAAGTCCATCTCGATGCCGATGCGAAGGACGGGCCCGTCGGTGCCGTCGTGGCGTTCGCGCAGGGCCTGCATGCGGTCGAGGTATTGGTCGAACTCGGCGTCGGTCGGGGCGATCTGCTCGCCGTCGTACTGGAGCATCCAGGGCGAGTGCTCGCTGAAGCCGTACTCGCGCAGGCCGAGCGTGCGGGCGCGGGCGAGATACTCCTCGGGTTCGCCGACGGCGTGGTGGCAGAGCGGCGTGTGGTTGTGCAGGTCGATCATCTCGGCGCGTGCCCGCTGCTAGTCCGGGGCGATCTCGACGCCATGGATGGCGTCGGGCAGTTCTTCCATCAGGCGCTTCTCGATGCCCATGCGCAGGGTCATGAGGATCGTGGCGCAGCCGGCGAAGGAGCCTGCCAGGCGCACGTGCGCGATGCCGTCATGCAAGCGGACGAGGCTGCACGCGACGCCGTCGGTCTCGAGGTAGGGGCGCAGTTGTTCGAGGATGTCGCGGACGCGCGCTTCGAGTGCGGGCTCTTGTCTTGTGGACATGGGTGGGTCCTTACTCCTCGGCCAGGCCGCAGAAGAGTTCGTTCTCCCACTTGAAGTTCAGGTGGCCGATCTCGTGGCTCCAGATGTGGCCGCAGGAGGTGGAGATCGCCGAGTCGCGGCGGTCGAAGTCGTTGCGATAGCCGACGAGGCGCAGGTGGTTGGCGCCGATGCGGCGGGCGACGCGCTCGACGAGGTTGAGGTCCGAATCGGCCACCTGGGACTTGATGGTGGCGCGCCAGAGCTTCTCCTCGACGCCGAGCTTGTCGATGCCATGGCGCGTGAAGGCGTTGCGGAAGTCGAGGAGCTCGGTCTTGTAGACCTCGAACAGCGCGTCGGCCTCGGCGTCGCGACCGGTCCACTTCAGCGCATAGATGCCGAAGACGGCGCCGAGGCACATCATGGCAACGTTGTTGTAGGCCGCACGATGGTCGATGTGCTCCCAGGCGAAGGTGGTGGAAGCCATGCCGGAGTAGGCGTGGTAGATGGCCTCGGCGGCGACGCCGCAGACGACGATGTCCTCGTCGGCGAGGTCGGGCGTGTCGGCGTCGCGGTTGGCCAGCAGACACTCGCGCACAAACTCATCCAGCCGGATGTCGGCCTCGCTGTGCAGGTGGTGGATGAAGTGTTCCTTCCAATGGATGCGGGCGTGGCGGACGAGGAAGTCCTCGATGTTTCGGCGGGCGACAGGCACGCGGCGGATGGGCAGGATTTCGCGCAGCAGGCCCAGCATGCCGCCCATGAAGGTCTTCGGGTCGCCGACGATGGCGCGGTGGACATTCGTCAGTGCGGCCCACAGGGCGGGCTTCCAGCAGGGGTTGCCGCGGGACTTGCGCACGATGCCGTCGGGCATGCGGCGCGCATAGGGGCGCTCGGCGCCCAGCGCTCCCCGCCGGCCGTTCGAATCCTCCGTGCCCAGGAACCGGACCAGCGAGCCCGGCGTGTCCGGATACGCCGCCCAGCAGGTGTTGTCCTCGAGCACCGTGCGCCGCGGCTCGTCCTCTTCCATGCCGTAGCGCCGCTGCATCTTGCGCCGCACGAAGACGTCCGGCCCGCACGGCTGGTAGCCGAGTTCCGTCAGCTTGATCAGCTTCTGCTCGAAGTTCACGCAGGTCTTGAACGTCGATACCAGCGTCATGAGCGGCTCGAAGTGCGACCACAGGTGGTCGATCTGCCGGTCGCGCAACACGGCATCCACCTTCGCGATCGTGCGGTCGAGCTGCTTCTTGGTCGACGGGTGGCCCTGCACCACCCAGTCGCTGAACAGGCGTTCCTTGTAGATGATCGTGACGATGTCGCGCGTGGTCGGCGACGGGCGCAGCGTGTTCCACCGCTTCATCAGCAGGTCGGTCTCGCGCTCGCGCGACTGCTCCGTGTCGAGCAGCAGCACCAGATGCGGGTTGGCGATCTGCTCCTCCTCGCAGCGCTTGACGAACTCCTGGTGGAACACCTCGAGCACCTTCTTCGTGAAGGCGCCCTCGGGCAGCCAGAGCACGCAGGTGAAGAGCTCCTCGCCATGCGTGCGCGCGATGCGGCGGTTATGCTTCAGGATGGGGCCCCAGTAGAACTCCAGGGCGATGCGCGCCAGCAGGCGCAGCTCGAACTCGTTCTGGTGCAGCGGCATCAGCGGATGGAACGGGATCGTGGCCACCGGCGTGGCATGCCCGTTGTCCCACAGGTGCACGATGCGACTGTAGACGTTGTCGGCGGTCTCGTAGTCGAGCTCGATGATGCGGTTGATCGTCGCCGGGTCGAGCCCGAAGCCGAAGAAGGGCACCGGGCCCTTCTCTCCGAAGGTCTCGCGGTTGGCGCGCTCGAGCACCTCGGCCACGCGCTCGAGCCGCTTGCCCAGCGTGCGGATGAACTTGACCTGCAGCTCCGTGCCGTTCTTGCCCGCCATCGTCTCCTGGTTGAACGTGATGGAGACGGGCGCCAGGCGCTCCTCGTACTCGCGCGGCGAGGAGAAGCGCTCGATCAACTCGGCCGTGTCCTCGTCGCCGAGGTCCGGCGGCAGGTGGTCGATCATGTCCACCCGCGAGCCAATGGGATAACTGAATTCCACCTGTACCGGGTGGAGTCGGTTCGTCGCTTTCACGGTCTTGCGACGTGGCGGCGGCATCACCTCCACCGCGCCCGCGCTGCCAGCCGTCTTCCCCGCTTTCTTACCCACCGCCCAGGTCGCTCCGTGGAAAGCGCCTTCCCGCCAGGCACAAGGCCGAGAAGTGCGACCTCGTTTGTACCACGGCCCGGTTATTGTCCGACAAGTATTATTTTGCAGAAATCCCCAAGAGGCCATCCGGATATTTGAATATGGTGGACTTAGGAGGGGATTTCGCCACCCGCTTCCACCACTTGCCCGCCGGCGAGACGGAAGCGTCGGACCGCGAACTCCGGCCCGGGAGCCCCGGCCGGGTCGGTGCTCGTCATCAGGGTCTGGACGCGGCGCTGGGCCACGAGGTCCAGAAACCGCCGGGCGCGGCCGGCGTCGAGTTCGCCCAGCACGTCGTCGAGCAGGAGCACCGGGGGGCGGGCGGGGTCGAGGGCGGCGAGCAGATCGAGCTCGGCAAGCCGCAGGGCCAACACGCACGAGCGCGCCTGCCCCTGACTGGCGTACGCGCGGGCGTCGCGGCCGTCGAGCTCGAAGGCGACGTCGTCGCGGTGCGGGCCCTCGCGGGTGACGCCGCGGTCGAGGTCGCCGGTGCGCGCGCGCCGCCAGCAGGCGCGCAGCTCGGCGGCCAGCTCGTCGGCCGGCGCCCCGGCCAGCACCAGCGCCGCCAGCCCCGTGGCCGGTGCGAAGCCCGGCTCGTAGGTCAGCCGCAGCGCCTCGCCACCGGCGCCGATCGCTTGCAGCGTCTCGCCGGCCAGCCCCGACAGGCGCGCCGCCAACCGCGCCCGCGCCAGCATCGTGCGGGCCGCCGCCGGCGCCAGCGCACTCTCGAAGGCATCGTATTGCGGGTCGTCGGCCGGCACGCGCCGGCGCAGCAGATGATTGCGGCTGGCCAGCGCCCGGTTCGCCGCGGCCAGCGTCTTCAGGTGCGCGGGTTGACACTGGCCCAGCAGGGCGTCGAGCGCCACGCGGCGTTGCTGCGGCGGGCCCTGCACCAGACCCAGATCCGCGGGCACGAACAGCACGGTGCGCAGCAGACCCCACAGCTCGGACAATGTTCGCAGCGGCTTGCCGTCGCGCCAGACCGCCTTGCGATTGCCTTCCAGCGCCAGCCGCACCGTGTGCCGCGTGGCGCCGACCGTGAACGTGCCCTCCACGGCCGCGACCCGCGTCTCCTCCGGCGCCTGCCAGCGAATGCAGTCGCGCTCGCGCGTCGTCCGGAAACTGCGCCCCGTCGACAGCAGCCCGACCGCCTCGAGCACCGACGTCTTGCCCTGCGCATTGTCGCCCCAGAACAGGTTGATGCCCTCGGCCAAGTCGACCTGTGCCGCGGCCAGGGGGCGGAACTGCTCGAGGCGAAGGCTGATCAGGGGCATGGGGTCGGCGGCTCGGGGCGGGACACGCGGGCGAGGCCACGGGGGCACGCCCCCCGCCCACAAGGCCAAATCGCGCTCACTCCTCGTGCCGGCAGGCGGGATTGCGATGCAGCCGCACCGTGCGGAACTCCATCGCCAGCACATCCACCAGCAGCAGGCGCCCGGCGAGCGACTCGCCGATGCCCAGCAGCACCTTCAGCGTCTCGGCCGCCTGGATCGATCCCAGCAACCCCGGCACCGCTCCGAGAATGCCGGCCTCCTGGCACGACGGCAGGAAGCCCGGCGGCGGCGGCGTGGGGAACAGGCAGCGATAGCACGCGCTGTCCGGCAGACCGTCGTTGGGGAAGACGGTCACCTGTCCCTCGAAGCGAAAGAGCGCGGCGGCCACGAGCGGCTTGCGCAGCCGACGGGCCGTGTCGCTGACCAGATAGCGCGTCGCGAAGTTGTCGCTGCCATCCACCACCACATCCACCGACGCCATCAGGTCGGCCGCGTTGGTTTCGTCCAGACGCACAGCGTGGGGGACGACGCGGACATCGGGATTGAGCGCCGCGAGCGCCTCGCGCGCCGAATCCGTCTTGGGCCGCCCGATGTCCGGCGTGCCATGGAGAATCTGGCGCTGGAGGTTGGAGGGCTCCACCACATCGGAATCCACGACGTCGAGCGTCCCGACTCCGGCGGCGGCCAGATAAGCCAGCACGGGGCAGCCGAGCCCGCCGGCGCCGACGACCATCACCCGCGACGCCAGCAGGCGCCGCTGGCCGCGGGGCCCGACCTCGCGCAGCAGCAGGTGGCGGCTGTAGCGCTCCATCTGCTCGGGGGTGAACGCAGCGGGCCGCTCAGTCATCATCGCCCCTCCGCACCACCAGCCGCCACGTCCGCCCGCCGAGCGCCTCGCGCGCCACGATCCCGTGTCCATCCTCAAGGCAGTAGGCCGCCACATTGTCGAGCGATTCGCCCTCGAGCAGCCGCACCTCGAGCAGCGCCCCGGCGGCCATGTCCTCCAACGCCAGCCGCGTGCGCACCACCGTCATCGGGCAGACGTCGGTGGTGAGGTCAAGATGCTCGGTTACGGACGGCATTCTCGTGCGTTCCCCTGCGGTTGTACTCCATCAGTGGAGCTTGGGCGTCCAGCGCGGAAAGCGTCTCTCCGCAAGCCGCCCGGCCGATTCTTCCTTTTGACATCCGCCCCGTGGCGGCCGATGCTGTTGGCGAGTTCTCCCGGGAGGTTGGTCCGATGCTGGTCTTTCGCGGGCG
Organism: Candidatus Sumerlaeia bacterium; assembly: GCA_019634695.1. Lineage (GTDB taxonomy): Bacteria > Sumerlaeota > Sumerlaeia > SLMS01 > JAHLLQ01 > JAHCAW01. The sequence continues at coordinate 19,896 of JAHCAW010000055.1, read as the reverse complement.
CAGTCGGGGGGCAGCGGTCATGTCGCTGCTCATGGGACTCGTGATCATGTTCATCCTGTACGGCATGTACCTTGGCCCCGGGCCGGGCGGCGGCGGGGGGGCGACGAACATTCCGTGGATGCTCCAGCAGACCGACCGCACGCGCAGCGTCGTGTGCGACACGAATCGGCGCAACGCGCTGACGCAGCTCTACAGCGACCAGGTCACGCTGGGCCATCACCTGTCGCCGCAGCAGATGGCGCAGACGGCCGCGAAGTTGCCGGGGCGTTGTCCGGGCGACGGGCGCCTGTTTGTCGAAGGCCAGGAGATCCAGTGCACGGCGCACGTCGTGCCGCCCAAGTTCCGCCAGCGCTTCGGCATGACGTGAGCCGCAACGGCTCGCGCGGCGTCAGGCGGCTTTGTGCTCCGAGGCGAGCATCAGCAGCGCCAGTTCGACGTCGGGCGCGAATTCGACGCCCAGTTCCGGGTGACGCGCCAGGGTGCGCTCGATCAGCGCGCGCGGCTGCCGGGAGACGCTGGCCAGGATGATACGCACATGGCGGCGCCGCAGGCGGTCGCACACCGTCTCGAGCGCCACGAGGCCGGTGACGTCCATCGCGGGCACGGCGGCCATGTTGATGATGACGGTGCGCGCCTCGCCATGCAGGTGCAGGTGCGCGGACGAGGAGAGGGCCTTCTCGGCCGCGCCGAAGCAGAGCGGTCCGGCGATGTTGTAGACATGCACGCCGGCCGGGGGCTCGATTTCGGGGAACGCGGCCTGCGCGTCGATCACGTGGCCGTCGGCGATTTCGGCCATGCGCCGCATGAACAGCAGCGAGGCGAGCACCACGCCGGCCCCGACCGCCACGACCATGTCGAAGAAGAAGGTCAGCCCGAAGCACGAGACCAGCACGAGTGTGTCGCTGCGCGGGGCCACGGCGACGATGTGGGCGAAGTGCTTCAGGTCGCTCATGTTCCACGCCACCAGCAACAGCAGCGCCGCCAGCGCCGCCATCGGCAGGTAGGCCAGCAAGGGCGTCAGTAGCGGCAGCGCCGCGAGCAGGAACAAGCCGTGCACGATCGCCGCAATGGGCGAATGCGCGCCGGCACGAATGCCGGCCGCCGTGCGTGCAATGGCCGCGGTCGCCGCAAAGCCCCCGAAGAACGGCACCACCATGTTGCCGACCCCGTGCGCCATCAACTCCGCATCGGGATCGTACGGCAGGCCCTTCATACCGTTGGCGACCACGGCGCAAAGCAACGATTCGATGGCGCCAAGCGCCGCGATCGCCAGCGCCGAAGGAGCCAGCGCCGTCAGGAGGGCGTACGAGAACCCGAGCGGTTTGCCATCCGGCCCCGGGGCGTTCCATGGCCACTCGAAATGCGGCAGCCGCGGCGGCACCCCGCGTCCCACGACGCCGTCGAGCGTGTACTCGAACCGCGTGCCGATCGTCGCCACATCGAACGTGGGCCACACGCGATGCAGTCCGTATGCCACTGCCGCCGCCAGCGCCACCGCGACCAGCGGCGCCGGAATGCGACGCTCCAACCGCGGGCAGATCACGAGCACCAGCAGCGTGAACACCCCGATGGCGGCATCCTGCCAGTGGAAGGTGTGGATCGCCTCGGACAGCGCCGCCAGCTTGTCGAGCATGTGGTCCGGCGAGTGTGCCAGCGTCATGCCGAAGAAATCCTTGAGCTGGAGCACGGCGATCGTCAGCGCGATGCCGGCCGTGAAACCGGTCGTCACCGGATGCGGGATGAAGCTGATCAGGCGGCCCAGTTTCGCCGCGCCCATGACGAGTTGGAAGAACCCGGCCATCACCGTGGCCACGAGCAACCCACCCAGTCCGAACCGCGCGGCAATCGGGAACAGCAACACCACGAACGCGGCCGTCGGGCCCGTGACGCTCAGGGGAGCCCCGCCCAGCAGCGCGACCAACACACCGGCCACAATCGCCGTGTAGATGCCGTACTGCGGCGGCACGCCCGAGGCGATGGCCAACGCCATCGACAGCGGCAATGCGACGATGCCGACCGTGAGCCCCGCGCCCAGATCCGCCAGAAAGTGGCCCCGGCCGTAGCCGGCCTTCATCGTGCGATACAGCGCGTTCTTGCCAAGCATCTCATGAAGGAACGATGAAGCCGGTCCGCTCACGTCGCAACACTCCCGACGTCCGATTCGCAGGACTCGTGTCCTGACAGTTACCGAATCGGGGCCGACCTGCCCATAGGGTCAATGCCGATTCCGGCGCGGCCGCATCGCAGCGCCGGCCGCCAGCCGCCTGCAGGGCCGCGCGCAAGGGATTTACCAACCCGTCCCCCGGACCGACGTGCCCGCCCGCCCCTGCCCGGCGCGGCCATGTTTCGATTGCCTGCCGTCCCCGGCGCGGGCATCCCCTGCGGCCATGTCCGCCTTCGACGAACTTTCACTCGATTCCACCCTGCTGCGCGCCGTCTCCGACATGGGGTTCGCGTGCCCCATGCCCGTGCAGCAGCAGGCCATTCCGCTCGCGCTCGACCGGCGCGACCTGCTGGTGCGCGCGCCGACCGGCACCGGCAAGACCGCCGCGTTCGGGCTGCCGTTGCTCCACCGCCTGCTCGCCGCCCCGGGCCGTCGTCCGCGGGCGCTGATTCTGGCGCCCACGCGCGAGCTCGCCCGGCAGGTCCACGCCCACATCGAGTCGCTCGCGCGGCACACGCCGCTGCGGGGGCTGTGCATCGTCGGCGGCGAGGAGACGCGCGCCCAGGAGGACGCCCTGCGGCGCGGCGCGGACTGGTTGGTCGCCACCCCCGGCCGGCTGCTCGCCCATCTGCGACGCACGTACATGGACCTCGGCGCGCTCGAGGTGTTCGTGCTCGACGAGGCCGACCGTCTGATGGAGATCGGCTTTCTGCCCGAGTTGCAGGAGATCGTCGGCTACCTGCCGGCGCGGCGCCAGACGATGCTCTTCTCGGCGACGCTGCCCTCGGCGATGGCGGGGCTCGCGCGCGAGTTGCTCGACAACCCGGCCCGGCTGGACATCGGCGAGACCGCTCCACCGGCGCCCGTCGCCGAGGAGTTCTGGCCCGTCGCCGCCCGGCAGAAGTTCGACCTGCTCGTCGAGCTGGTGCGCCGACGCGGCATCGAGGGAATGCTCGTCTTTGCCCGCACGCGCCAGCGCGCCGATGCGCTGGTGCGCAAACTCGTCGCGGCCGGCCATCGCGCCGACGTGCTGCACGCCGAGCGCACGATGGACGAGCGTCGCCGTGCGCTCGCCGCCTTCCGCGAGGGCGAGTGCGACCTGCTTGTGGCCACCGACCTTGCGGCCCGCGGGCTCGACATCGCCGGCATCCGCTGGGTGCTCAACTACGACGTGCCGACGAATCCCGAGGCCTACATCCATCGCGCAGGGCGCACCGGGCGCGCGGGGTTGTCGGGCACGGTCCTCACGCTCATGGCTCCCACCGAGGAGGTGCACGTCGCGGCGATCGAGCAGTTCACCGCCACGCGCCGCCCGCCCAGTCGCCTCGAAGACTTCGCCTACATCACCGAGCGCCAGTCCGGCCCCGCACCGCGCAATCGACGCCACAAGCCGGCCGCCTTCAACACGCGTCCCCTCGGCGACGGAAAGAAGGAATCGCCCTTCACGCGTACGGGCAAGGTCCGCCCCGCCTACGAAATCCCCGATCCCGAAAAAGAGGCGCGCAAGAAACGCAAGCGCCGCTCACGCATCAAGAAACGCCTGCCGCACGAGAAGTGAAGAGGATGCGTTGTTCGTTGTTCGTGGTTTGTGGTTCGTGGGGGAAGGCCGGAAGGAACCGCTTCGCAACTTGCGCGTTACCACAATCAGAACCCGGAGCGCGAGCGACGGGCACCCTCCCGGACTCAACGCACTTTCAGCGGCATTTGTTCTCCCACACACCTGCTGTCACTTCAGGCAATTCAAGTCCGGCCAGAACAGATGCGGACCGATCCGACGGATCGGACAGATCAGTCCGAGCAAATGCAGCGGGCCCTCGGTCCGTTCGAACTACGAACCACGAACAACGAACCACGCCCCCCCCTCACAAATCCGCCACCTCGGCCAGCTTTCCGGACAGCCAGGACTGCTCGATTGCCTCGTTGACCAGCGACTGGCGCAGGCCGTCCTCGCCGGGCTCGAGCGGGCGCGCCTTGTCCACCACGCACAGCGAGAAGTGCTCGATCATGTGGAAGAAGTGGTTCGCGCCGCTCACCTCGATGACGTCGCGGTTCATGCCGTACTCGACGACGACGTGGGTCTTCTCCCAGCCCGGGATGAACGGGTGGGGCAGCGTGATGCGGCCGCGGTTGCCTTCGATTTCGCAGAATTGGTGATTGTAGGTGGACAGGCTGCCGGAGACCTGGGCCAGACGTCCGTGCCCGAAATCGAGCAATGCGACCGACGTGCGGTCCACCTGCTCGCGCGTGTTGCGGTCGGCCAGCGCCACGACGGTCAGCGGTTCGGCGTTGTAGATCATGCGCGCCAGGTTCAGCCCGTAGCACGTCACGTCGTAGAGCGCTCCGCCGCCCAGCAGGGCCGACCAGCGGTGATTCTCTGTGTCGGTGAGCTGGCCGCACAGGCCGGCGCGCACGATGCGTACGTCGCCCAGCTTGCCGTCGCGGATCGCGCTGCGCACGACGTCCCACTGCGGGTGATGGCGGTACATGTAGGCTTCCATCAGGCGCACGCCGGCCTTCTCGCATGCCTGCACGACGCGCAGCGCCGACGCCGCGTTCAGCGTCAGGCTCTTCTCGCACAGCACATGCTTGCCGGCCTCGGCCGCGCGGATGGCCCACTCCTCGTGCAGTCCGTTGGGCAGGCCGATGTAGACCGCGTCGATTTCCGGATCGGCCAGCAGGGCGGCGTAGTTGCCGTAGGACCGCGGGGCCTGGATCTCGGCCGCCTTGGTTGCCGCGGTCGCCTCCGTGCGACTCGCCACCGCCACCAGGTCGGCGATTTCCGACCAGCGGATCGAGGGGCTGACCGCATGCGTGGCGATCTGTCCGCAGCCCAGAATGCCCCAGCGCACCTTCTGCACGGATTCCTGCGTCATGGCGTGACCTCCTGGCGACGGTGCGCGGATCACTCCGCGGGTTGCAGACCCTGCTGCGCCAGCCACTCGGTGGCCGCGCGCGCTCGTTCCTTGTCGTCCTGGTCGCCGAGGCGGGGAAGGGGAAAGAAGCGCCGGTCCCCCGGCCCGAACGGAAGCCCTTCCTCGTCGAAGCCCTGCTCCAGCCAGCGCAACTCGTCCGCCACCGCCTGCGCCGCCGGCAGGTCGAACGAGTCGCTCAACTGCAAGTCGGTTCCTTCCACCCGGCCGGCGCAATAGTCGAGCACATCCTGCGGAATCTCCAGCACCCGCCCCGAGTCGGCATCCAGCCAGGCGTCGATGCCGAACACCTCGAAGCCGCACAGGGCCTCGACCACCTCGTCGAACGTCAGCGGCAGGCGGCGGTTGCTCATGGCGCGGCGGACCTCCCGGCGAGCAGCGCCGTCGCCAGGGTCGCGATACCCTCGCCCCGGCCGACGAAGCCCATGCCCTCGTTCGTCGTCGCCTTGATGCCGACGCGGGTCGGCTCGATCCCAAGGTCGGCTGCGATGTTCGCGCGCATTGCGGTCACATGCGGCCCGATGCGTGGCTCCTCGGCGATGACGGTCGCGTCCACGTTGACGACGATCCAGCCTTCGTCGGCCACGCGCCGCATCACTTCGCGCAGCAGGTCGCGGCTGTCCGCTCCGCGCCAGCGTTCGTCGCGGTTCGGAAACAGATGGCCGATGTCGGGCAGCCCCGCGGCGCCCAGCAGCGCGTCCATGATCGCGTGCAGCAGCACGTCGGCGTCGCTGTGGCCATCGAGCCCGCGCGGGTGTGCGATCTCGACGCCGCCCAGCACCAGGCGTCGCCCCTCGGCGAAGCGGTGCACGTCGTAGCCCTGGCCCACGCGCAAGTCCGGCAGCGGTGTCACCTCTGCTCCTCCCGTGCCCGCATCAAGGCCTCGACGATGGCGAGGTCCGGCGCGTGCGTCACCTTGGGATTCGGTCGATCGATCAGATGCACGGCGGTTCGCCAGCCGTTGGCTTCCAGCGCTTGTGCTTCGTCGGTGAAGCGCACGGCCGCCGGATCGGCCAGCGCCGCAAGCAGCGCCGCGCGTCGGCAGACCTGAGGCGTCTCCGCGCACGCCACGCGCGTGCGGTCCAGTGTGCGGTCGATCTCCGTGCCCGAGGCGTCGAGCTGCTTGAGCGTATCCGTCGCCGCGCGCGCCACGATCGTCGCTCCCAGCCCGGCGTCGGCCTCCAGGCACGCCGCGCACGCCAGCGCCCACGCGGGCTCGACCAGCGGACGGGCCCCGTCGTGCACGGCGACGAACTCGCACGCCTCGCCCAGGGCGGACACGCCGGCGCGCACGGACTTGGCCCGCGTCGCGCCCCCGGCCACCACGCGCACCGGCTGCGTCAGCCCGGCCACGCACTCTGCCCATTCAGGTTCGTTCTCCGCTCCGGCCGGCAGCACCACCACCCGTCCGGCCAACGGCCCCAGCCGATCCAGCGCGGCAAGGCACCAGCCCAGCAACGGCCGCCCGGCCAGCCGAGCGAATTGCTTTCGCCCGCCAAACCGCGACCCGCTGCCGGCCGCAACGATCACGATACCCAGTCGTTCGAGAACGAGTTCCACTTCTGCTCCGACCGCCTACGGTCTTCTCTCGTGGCCCAGAATCGCGTTCAGCACCCGCCGGCAGACGCCGCGCAGGACGCGCACTTCGCTCGGGCGCAAACCCGCTCGCCCTGCCGCGCGCCGCAGCAACCTCAGCGGCAACTCCATCGGAACGCCCCGCTCATAGTCGGCCGCAACCAAGACCTGATCCAGATGCCCAATCAGGCCGTCGATCTCGGCCTGCGTGGCCGGTTCCTCGGAGTCGGCTTCGGCGGCGGGGGAGCGGTCCGCCGCGGCGAGCGCCCCGGCCACGCCCGCCAGCGCAATCGCGGCCGCCTGCGCGACATTGAGCGAAGGCGAGTCCGGATCGGTCGGCAGCGACCAACGCGCCGTGCAGCGCGCGCACTCCTCGTTGGTCAATCCGCGGTCCTCTCGCCCCAGCACCAGCGCCCAGTGCTGCCCCGGTCGCGCCGCGGCGACCAGCGCCGCCGGAACGAAGCCGCAGAACTCCGCCGGCCGGTCCGCGCTCGACTGCATCGTCAAGGCAATCGACCCGTGACAGTCGGCGAGCGCCTCGGCCAGCGACGCTGCCTCGCGGCGATCGTGCAGGATGGCGTGCGCGTGGCGCGTGGCAAGATTGCCGGCAGGTCCGTCGAGGGTGATCGCGCAGCGGGGATCGACAACCGTCAGGCCGGCAGCTCCGAAGTTGGCCACCAGCCGAGCCACCGCGCCGACGTTCTCCGGCGTCTGGGGCGACACCAGCACCACGCGCCAATCCCGCAGCGCGCCGGTCGGGGTCACGGCCCGATCCGCTCGGCGCCGAACCACGAATGCAACACCGGCGGCAGCACGATCGATCCGTCGGCCTGCTGGCAGGTCTCGAGCAGCGCGATCATCAGGCGCGGAAGGGCCAGGGCGCTGCCGTTGAGCGTGTGCACGAACTCGGGCTTGTCGCCCGACTCGCGCCGGAAACGGATGTTGGCCCGGCGCGCCTGGAAGTCCTCGAAGTTCGAGCACGAGCTGACCTCGAGCCACAGGCCCATGCCCGGCGCCCAGATTTCGAGGTCGAAGCACTTCGCCGCCGCGAACGACAGGTCGCCCGTGCATAGGGCCACCACGCGATAGTGCAGCCCGAGCGCCTCGAGCAGCCGCGTCGCATGGCCGGTCAGCTCCTCATGCGCCTCGTAGCTCTTCTCCGGCCGCGTGAACTGGACGAGCTCGACCTTCGTGAATTGGTGCACCCGCGTGATGCCGCGCACCTCCTTGCCGTAGCTGCCCGCCTCGCGGCGGAAACAGGGGCTGAAGGCAGCATAGCGCACGGGCAATTGCGCGCCGTCCAGAATCTCGCCCGCGTGCAGGTTCGTCACCGGCACCTCGGCCGTCGGGATCAGGAACAGGTCCTCCTCGTCGATGCGGTACATGTCCTCTTCCATCTTGGGAAGCTGACCGGTGCCGGTCATCGTCGGGCGATTGACGACGAAGGGAGGAGCGATCTCGGTGTAGCCGTTGGCCCGCGTGTGGGTGTCGAGCATCCAAGCGACGAGAGCGCGCTCGAGGCGGGCGCCGGCGCCCTTCAGGACGTAGAAACCGCTGCCGGAAATCTTGGCCCCGCGCTCGAGGTCCAGGATGCCCAGCGCGGCGCCCAGGTCCCAGTGCGTGCGGGGCTGGAAGTCGTAGGCGGGTTTCTCGCCCCAGGTGCGCACGGTCTGGTTGTCGGTCTCGCAGATGCCGCGCGGGGCGGTCTCGTGCGGAATGTTGGGCAGGCGCAGCAGCAGGTCGTGCTGCTCGGCATTGAGCGCCTTGAGGCGCTCTTCGCCCTCCTTCATCTGCTCGCCGATGCGGCGGGATTCTTCCTTCAGGGCGGCGATGTCCTCGCCGGCCTTGGCGCGGGCGGGGATCTCGCGCGACAGCTCGTTCTTGCGGCGCTTCTGCTCGTCGGTCTCGGTGGTTAGCCGGCGCCGTTCGGCGTCGAGCGCCAGCAGGCGGTCGACCGCTGCCGGGTCGGCCTTCTTGGCCGACAGCCCGGCGCGCACCGCCTCGGGGTTGTCGCGAACGAGTCGGATGTCGAGCATGGCGTGCGCCCTCCCGGCGCCAGTTCCGGGCCGGCGACGGCCCGCGGCAAATGAGTGCGTTGGGCTCTCGCGCCCGGGCGCGAGGGGTCAATCGGGGAGTGGCACGGGAGCGCGGGGAGGCGGTGCTACTGGCAGGCCGGGCAGGCGCCCGCGCCGCACGTCGGCGCCGGGCTGGAGGACTCGGACTTGCTCTCCGACTTCGGCGCGCTCTCCTTCGCCTCGCCGGCCTTCGAGCCGCCGTTCTTGTAGTCCGTGATGTAGAAGCCGCTGCCCTTGAAGATCAGCCCCGCGCCGCTGCCGATCAGGCGGCGCACCTGTCCCTTTTCGCCACACGAACACTCGGTCAGCGGCGCATCCGACATCCGCTGCTGGGCCTCGAAGTCCTTGCCGCAGGCATCGCAGTGATACTCGTAAACCGGCATGATTCAATACCTCGCGGGGTTGCACGCAATTCGACCAAGGCTCGCACGAGCCCCAGCGCCCTGTCCATGGCAACTTTGGGGCCAGTCCGGCCCGTCTCCGCTCCGCCGGGATGCCTGTCGCGGGGCCCTTCATGACCCGAGCAAACCCCTTCGCCACTTCCCACAGTCATTTCTGCACACATCGGGGACAGATCACAGGTGCGCCACCGACCGGCGAGGCATGTCATTCAGTAGTGCCGCCATGTGCCTGACACGGAAACTGACCGTAGTTCGGAGGAGATGATGGTGTCGGCGGTCTGTGGAGTCCTTTCGCTTCTCGCTTGGGCGATGTTGCCTGGAGACAGCCCTGTGCCGGCACGGGATTGCGTTAGTTTTCCCTCAAGTGTTCCTGCGGTCATCCAGTGCTGGGAAGGGCAGGAGATTCCCGCGTTCTGCGAGGAACCTCCCCGGCCGGAGGACTTCGAGGTGGAATTGAACTTCACGAAGAGGACCCGATTTGGGGTCGAAAGGCTCGGGGTGGAGGTGAACATCAACTACATGGGTGTCTGCCCCGTCTTCCAGATTCATCAGGGCAGACACCATGAGGTTCCGGTGGATGAGGTATACTTTCGGATCTTGCCTCTGGACGGTCAAGCCGCCCCGGAACCCGGTCCCTTGGAACAGCAGCGTCTTGAGAGATTGGAACGTCTCGCCAAACTTCCGTGGGCTGGCTATGTTGCGCCCGACGCGGGGGTTCACGCAGCGATCTACTCCGGCGACACGATCACGACGGCAACGCTCTGTCACGCGATGGTGCTGCGAGCCGCCCGTGCCGAGGTGATGATGGCTACTCCCGATGGGTGGGAAAAGGCACCACAGTCCCTCATCGAAGGCCTGGCGGCTGAGACGATGCGCTTCCTCTCCTTCACGCGGAAGCACTTTGTTGCGCGAACTCGCGTCCTGGAGGTGGACTTGAGCAACTACTTCCTGATCACCGATCCGGGGCGCTATCGCGTTCAGGCGGTATTTCTGCTCTACCCCGATGTGGGCTTCGACCGGATGTCGCGGGAGAACTCGTCCGCTGTGGAGATTCCCTCCGACTGGGGAGAGGTCGAGATCCCCACGCGGGAAGAGATCATCGCCCGGATCAACGAGCGGAAACTTCCGGAGTTCTGTGTCGAGACCTTGACGCCGGATAGTTTTCTTGTCGAGTCGGGTGCCGTCGATGGGCGATTCGTTCTGGGCGAGCCCGTGGATTGGCCGGTGACCATCAAGTATACTGGTAGCTGCCCCTTGCGACAGGTCTACCCGGTGCCGAGTGACGAGTTGTACTTCGAGGTGCGGCCTTGCTCTCCCAATGCAGCAGTCAGTCGGGCTCCGAGGGACTTCGAACGGATTCGGCTGCGGGAAACTGAAAGGGAATACGGCATTCCCTTTGTGCCCCGGCAGGACTCTCCCCGAATGGCAGCGACTGTGTTCGCCGGCGATCATCTGACCACGGATGTCGTGTATCGTCAGCTCGTGGAACGGGCCTACAGGCGCGGGCGCAAGACCTTCATCCACAAGCCGTATCGGGCGATTGAGGATGACGGGGTCTCTTCGGCGGAGACTGTGGAGCGCGCGTTCTGGCATGGGACTCAGCCCACTCCTCGCGGAGCGGATGAGCGACGTGGAACGAAGCTTGTTCAGGATACGATCACGATCAACGCGCCACTCGATCACTACTTCCGATTCGAGCATCCGGGATGCTACGAGGTTCGCGCGGTCTTCTGTGCGTGGCCCGCGACGACGTTCGACCACTTCCCGGGCAACAGCATCCGAGATCTCATCGAGTATCGCTCCGACTGGATCGAAATCGAAGTCGTCGCTCCCGAGCCCGATCCCTGACAGCTGCTACCCGCGCTCCTCTTCCCTCCGGCTCGCCGCCGTTTGCACCGCCGAGAAGCCGTGTTTATCGCGGACGGCGTCGATGGCGCCCAGCAGCTTGCGGCGCTTCTCGTCGTCGGCCGGCGCGCCCAACAGGTCGAGCTGCCCCTCGCCTTCCGCCAGCAGGTTCGTGCCGCCGACGCCGAGCAGGCGCAGCGGCCTGTCCGGCGTGCGGCGCGACTCGAGCAGTTCCAGCGCCGTGCGCCGCAGCACCCGGTCGTCGCAGGTCGGCGCGTCGAGCGTCCGCGCCGCCGTGTGCGTCTCGAAGCCCGCGTAGCGATACTTCAGCGTCACCGTCCGCGCCAGCAGCCCCGCGGCCCGCAAGCGCCCGCCGACCTTCTCGCTCAGGTGCGCCACGACGCCGGCCAGGAATTCCGCGTCGGCGCTGTCGCGGTCGAAGGTCGTCTCGTTGCTGACGGACTTGACCGCCTCGTCGTGGCCGACGACGGCGGAGGATTCGCCGCAGGCGCGCCGCCAGAGCTCCTCGCCGTGCGGGCCGAAGAGTTGCCGGCAGCCCTCCGCGCCAAGGTCCTGAATCTGACCGATCGTTCCGATTCCCAAGGCCCGCAACCGCTCCTGCGCCTTCGTCCCCACCCCCGGCATCTCGCCCGGCGCCAGCGGCCGCAGGAACTCCGCCTCGCAGCCCGCCGGCACCCACAGCATCCCGGCCGGCTTGCATAGCCCCGAGGCGATCTTCGCCACCATCCGGTTGGGACCGATGCCGATCGAGCACGGCAGGCCGGTCTCCCGCCGCACGGCCTCGCGGGTGCGCTCGCCCATCTGGACGGGCGAACCCCAGAGCCGCTCCGTTCCGGTCATGTCCAGATAGGCTTCGTCCTGGCTGGCCATCTCGACAAGCGGGCTCATCGTGCGCAGCGCCTCGGCCACCTTGCGCGAGTACTCCGAGTAACGGCCGTGACCGCTCGAGACGAAGACCGCGTCGGGGCAAAGCCGGTGCGCCTGCGAACAGGGCATTGCCGACCGCACGCCGAAGGCCCGTGCCTCGTAGCTGGCCGAGGCCACGACGCCCCGGCTGTTCGGCGGACCGCCCACGATGACCGGTCGCCCGACGAGCGACGGGTCGTGCAACCGCTCCACCGAAACGTAGAAGCAGTCCATGTCCACATGCAGGATCGTGCGCGGCGGCTGCACCGAACGGCCCTCCAAGAGCCGGCCGACTGCACCACAGGCCGCGCGGTTTCGCCAACCGGGATTGCGATTCCAGTCGGTATCAGGCGCACGCGGGGTTGACGTGCAGCTCTTGCCGAGGCAATCTGCGGCAAGTTCGGAGGTCGAAGCATGGCTGTGGCGGCGGACATCCTGAAGCGCATCACTTGTGACCCCGAGATCTTCGGCGGAAAGCCGATCATCCGGGGCCATCGGTTGGCCGTCGAGCACGTCCTGGGACTCTTGGCCGCGGGCGACACGCCGGAGACGCTTCTGGCCGAGTACCCGTGGCTCGAGCGCGAGGACATCCATGCCTGCCTCGAGTACGCCCGAAGGATCATCGGCCAAGAGCACATCGAGCCCCTGCCCTCAACCGGCACATGAGACTGCTGCTCGATAGCTGAACCCCCCTTCCGCCTTGCCCTCCGGCCCGACATCGCCGAGCGGGGAGGCTCTTGCGGGAGGCGCGCATGCGGCTGGTCATTCAGCGGGTTTCGGAGGGCGAGGTCGTCATCGACGGCGTCTCGCACGGGCGCATCGGGCGGGGGGTGGTGGTGCTGGTCGGGTTCGGCGAGGGGGACACCGAGGCGCTGCTGGCGAAGGTGGCGGACAAGCTGATCGGATTGCGGATCTTTGCCGACGCGGGCGGGAACACGAACCTGGCGCTCGGCGACGTCGGCGGGGGGATTCTGCTGGTGTCGCAGTTCACGCTGTACGCCGACGTGCGCAAGGGGCGGCGGCCGTCGTTCACGCGCAGCCTGGCGCCGGAGCCCGCGCGCCAGCTCTACGAGACCTTCGTCGAACGCGTCCGGGCCGCCTACACCACCGGACCGGTCGAGTCGGGGGTTTTCGGGGCCATGATGCAGGTGCGGCTGGTCAACGACGGACCGGTCACAATCTGGCTCGACAGCGCCGAGTTGGGGCTGTAGATGACGGGGTGACAACCGGGGGTGTCCGGGAGGCAGCGGAATGAGCAAGCGCAAAGGCGGCGGGAAGTCCGGTGGCCGGAAGGCCGTGCGCGTGGCCGTTCTGGCGGAGAACATTTACGAGGACCTTGAGGCCTGGTACCCCATCCTGCGCCTGCGCGAGGCGGGCGCGGAAGTGGTCGTGATCGGGCCGGAGAAGGGTGTCGTCTACACCAGCAAGCACGGCTACCCGCTGAAGTCGGACTTGGCGAGCGACAAGGCGCGGGCGAAGGACTTCGCCGGCGTGATCATTCCGGGCGGCTATGCGCCGGACAAGATGCGCCGCGACAAGGCGATGGTCAAGTTCGTCCGCGACATCTTCCGCGACGGCGGCCTGGTCGCCTCGATCTGTCACGGCCCCTGGCTGATGTGCGAGGCCGACATCCTGCGCGACCGCCAGTTCACCTGCGTGGGCGCCATCAAGACCGATTGCATCAATGCCGGCGGGCGCTTCCTCGACCGCGAGGTCGTCGTCGACGGCAATCTCATCACCTCGCGCACGCCGCCGGACCTGCCGGCGATGATGCGCGAGTGCCTCGCGTTTCTCGGCCTGTAGGCCGACGCAACGCCTCCGGAGAGTACCATCGTGCCTTTCGAGGAAAGCGCCGCCCGCACCAACACCCTGCAGGAGCGGCTGCTCGACACCCAGGACAAGGGCCTGTTGCTGGCCGGCTGCCCGCTGCTGGTCGGGCTTGCGCGTCCGTTCCTCGAGGAACTCGTTCGCGCCGCCGACGTCGTCACCGCCTACAAGGGCCAGACGCTGATGGAGGAGGGCGAGTCCTGCCCGCACATCATGCAGGTGGTTCGCGGGAGGCTCGAGGTGCGCGTCGAGTCGATCTCGCCCAACATGGAGATCGCGATCAACAAGGTCGCCCCCGGAGAGATCGTTGGAGAGACATTGTTGTTCGACGACGGACCGCGGCACGTGACCGTCGTCGCCAGCGAGCCGGCCGTGCTGCTCCAGATTCCCGCCGCGTTGCTGCGCGAACTGTGCGACCGCGAGCCCGAAGTCGCCCGCCTGCTCTATCGCAATGCCGCCGGCATTCTGGCCGCCCGCCTGCGCCGCTCCAACCAGCGCCTCGTCACCCACCTGCGTCGCCTCACCTACTAGCCACTTCCACCCTCCAAGGCCCGTCGCCATGACCCGACACACCGGACCCGCAGACGCCCCGTGGATCGTCTTCACCGAGGCCTGCATCGCGCGCGAGCATCCCCGCACGGACGCCCCGGTTGTCCGCCGACTCGGCAGCGGCGACCAGGTCGTCGGGCCCTGCCACGTCGAGCACGCCACCGACGAGGAGTGGATTCTCGCCGACATCGACGGCGAGCGCGCCTACGTTCCCCGCTGGAACCTGCACCGCATTCATCCCGACAATCAGGTGGTCGGCAACCTTCCCTACGGCCACGAGATCGTGGATCGCTGGTGGGGCCTGCCGATCGAGTACGAACCGGACGACCTTGTGGTGGTGCCGAAGGAGTTCTGCGATTCGGATCCCAAGGAGTACCGCCTGCGCTCCAGGGCGATCGACGCGCTGCTCGACATGCTGCGAGCCGCGCGCGCCGAGGGACTCGATATCCGCGTCGGATCGGCGTATCGCTCGGGGCCTTATCAGGTCGGGCTCTACACGCGCGCGGTGGATCGCGACGGCCCGCGCCAGCGCTACAGCGCCCCGCCCGGCCACAGCGAGCACCAACTCGGCACCTGCGTGGACCTGCTCGATTCCGAGGAAAAGTTCGTCCTCGTCGACGAGTTCAAGAACACACCGCACTCGGCCTGGCTCGAGCAGCACGCCGCGCGCTGGGGCTTCCGCCGCTCGTACTACCCGGAGAACGTCGCCGAGACCGGCTACATCTCCGAACCCTGGCACTGGCGCTACCACGGCCGGCGGTGAGGCGCGCGATTCCTCCCTTGCCGGGGCGACGCGTCGCATCGTAGTTCCCGTTCAGGCCTTGTCGGGAGCCGAGCACCCATGAAGTCGCTGCCCATCTCTATCCCCTCGGATGCACTCGCCGACTACTGCCGGCGGCATCGCATCGCCCGACTCGCTCTTTTCGGATCGGTCCTCCGGGACGACTTCGGCCCGGACAGCGACCTCGACATTCTGATCGAGTTCGAACCCGGGCACGGAGTGGGACTGATCCGTTTCGCCGGCATGGAGCGTGAATTGGCCGCGCTGTTCGCCCGCCGAGTGGACTTGGTCACACCCGACGATCTGAGCCGGTACTTCGTTCAGGATGTTCTGCGAGAGGCCCTGCCGATACATGTCGCGTCATGATGTTGGTGCTGCTGAGGCCAGTGGGCATTTCCGAACAGGCCATCGCCACAATCGAGGAGAGACGCCAAACATGACTATCCCGTGTTCCGTGTTGCGCCGACTCGCGCTGCGCACCTGCACTCGGATGAGGGAACTCGCTCAACTCCTCTGCTTCCTCTCGTTGCTGATGCTACCTCTCGCCGCCTTCGCCTCTCCGCTTCGCATCGCCATCTACGCCGACGGCGGGGCGATGGAGCCGTACATTTCCAAGGCTGCCGACGCGGCGACGTCGGCCGGCATGACCGTGGCCCGCGTCACCGCGGCGGACATCGCGGCCGGCGCGCTCGATGCGCAGGACGCCATCGTCTTTCCCGGCGGCACGGGCAGCGGCCAGGCCAAGTCGCTCGGCGTCGAGGCCAGCGCCGCCGTGCGCGCCTTCGCCGAAACCGGCGGCGGCGTCATCGGTGTCTGCGCCGGCGGTTACCTGCTGACGCAGGGCTACAGCGACGACACCCGCCGCCTCGAACTCATCAACGCGCACCTGTGGGATCTCGAGCACTGGGCCCGCGGCGCCGGCACCGTCCAGATTCAACCCGCCGGCACCAGCGACTCCATCCCGATCCAGTTCGAGAACGCCCCCGTCTTCGCCCCCGCCACGCGCGACCTCGGCCTGCCCCCCTACGGCACGCTCGCCACCTTCGCCAGCGACCTCGTCGCCGACCCGACCGGTCGCGAGTCCATCGTCGGCAAGGACGCCATCATCGCCGCGCCGTTCGGCAAGGGCCGCGTCGTGCTCTTCGGCCCGCACCCGGAACTCACGCCCGGCCTCGAGCCGCTCTTCCAGAGTGCCCTGCGCTGGGTCGCCGGCGAAGGTGACGGCGCGCTCACATGGGCCAACGTCCTCGGCCGCGCGGCGGGGGAGTAACAGCAGCGCCGGACCCGTTAACTGTGGCTTGGGCGTCTCGCCCAAGTTCGGAGGATATGGCCAACAGCAGGGCGTTCCAAGCTCGAGGGGGGCTGCCGCTCGTTGCCTTCGAGCGGCTTGGTACAAGCGCAAGGATTTCAACCACGCGCGAGGCGTCGCTGATCTTGGGCGAGACGCCCAAGCCACAGTTAATTGCCTCGGCACGCCTTTCGTTGCCGCACAGTGGTCATCAGTTCCACCAATCCGAGTGCCCGCCCCGGCCGGCGCGCGATCGCCGGCGCGGTTTCCGCTTTCCTCGGGCCGGGTCGGTCTGGTCGGGTTGCGGCTCCTTCCGACAGGAAGAGACCGTGCCGGGGGCCGTGCCGGAATGAAGGTCGCCTTTTTCGGAACACCGCAGTTCGCCACCGTCACACTCGAGCGCCTGCTCGAGTCGCGCCACGAAGTGGTCTGCGTCGTCACGCAACCGGACCGTCCGCGGGGCCGCGGCCGGGCGCTGCAACCACCCCCGGTGAAGCAAGTCGCCGAACGCGCCGGCGTCCCGGTGCACCAGCCCGAATCCATCAAGCGCCCGCCGTTCGACGACACGTTGAGCGCCTCGGGCGCCGACGTCGCCGTCGTCGTGGCCTACGGCCAGATTCTGCCCGCGCGCCTGCTCGCCGTGCCGCGCTTCGGATTCCTCAACGTGCACGGCTCGCTGCTGCCGCGCTATCGCGGCGCCGCCCCCATCCAGTGGGCCGTCGCCAACGGCGAGCGCACGACCGGCGTGACGATCATGCAGGTCGAGGAAGGGCTCGACAGCGGCCCGATCGTCGAGCGCGCCGAAATCGACATCCTCGACGACGACGACGCCCGCAGCCTGCACGACATGCTCAGCGTCGTCGGCGCCGACCTGATGATCACAACGTTGGACCGCATCGAGGCGGCCGGCCGCATCGAGTCCACGCCGCAGGACGACGCGCACGCCACGCACGCGCCGCTGATCCGGCGCCAGGACGCGCGCATCGACTGGACCCTGCCCGCCGACCGCATCATCTGGCGCATTCGCGGCTTCGTTCTGTGGCCCGGGGCCTTCTGCGAACACGACGGCGCGGAGATCAAAGTGCTGGGCGCCGAGGCCGTCGCCCCCGAATGGGTTTCGATCGACTGGCGCAACAAGGCCATCCCGGCCGGCGCCGTCGTCGACGTCGTCAAGGGCCGCGGCTTCATCGTCAAGACGGGCAACGACGGCCTCGTCCTCGTCACCCGCCTCCAGCCCCCCGGCAAGCGCGACATGGACGCCGACTCGGCCATCAACGGCGGCCTCATCAAAATCGGCATGCGCCTGACCTGATCAGTTCGTTTCGGAAGACTGATGAAGGCTGGCCTGCAACTTGTCGCGTGGCGAGGCTGTTAACTGTGGCTTGGGCGTCTCGCCCAAGTTCAGTCAAGTCATGCGCATGGTTGGGATTCTTGAGCTTGGACCGGTCTGCTCGAATGCACCGTTCAGCCGCCGTCTCGGGCTTGGAGCCCCATTTGCTTGGCGACATCCCCCGAACTTGGGCGAGACGCCCAAGCCACAGTTAAAGGATCCGGTGCTGATATCGATTCCCCGAAGTCGGATCAGAACCCCGCGTCCGGCCCGAGTCCCCCGGACTCGAACCACGCACCACGAACCACGCTCTCAAGAATACTTGGTGACCCCTACGGGATTTGAACCCGTGTTTGCGCCGTGAAAGGGCGCTGTCCTAGACCAGCCTAGACGAAGGGGTCGGAAACCTGTGTTCGGGGGGCGGCGTCGGCCGGCTCCCCGCAAGGGAGGCCAACGGTACCGACCGCCGGTCCCAAGTCAAGCGCGATCCCGGGGAAAAGCCGTGGGTCGTGGCGCGTGGTTCGTTCTTCGAGCCGCGCGGCGCGGAAGCCACGGGGCAGCCCCCACCGCCTCCGCCTTCCGCCGTTACGAACCACAAACCACGAACCACGAACCACGTTCATCAAACCACGAACCACGCTCTATCGCTCCATCCCATAGTACGCGTAGTTCGTCGCCGGCGCCAGCTCCACCGCCAGCGGCCGGAAGCCCGCCTCCTCGGCAAGCCGCCAAAACTCCTGGATCGCGTAGGACGTGAACGTGATCGCGTGCGCGCCGTAGTTCGCCCGCCGCGGCCGATAGCGCTCCGTCCCGTCGTCATACCGCGTCTGGATCAGCGCCAGCCCCCCCGGCCGCAGCATCGCAAACGCCTCGCCCAGCACCCGCACGCCGTACTCCTTGCCCGGAAAGTGCTGGAACACGGCGGTGCTGAGGAAGAAATCGACCGGTTCGCCGACCCCCTCGCGCGCCGCCTCGGGCCGGTTCGGGTCGATCGCCACCGGCCGGAACCCGCCATAGCCCGTCGCGGCCAGTTGCCGGCCGCACTCCTCCAGGTTCGCCGCCGAAATGTCGATGCCGTGGAAGCGCTCGAACAGGTCCGCGTGCGCCAACGCGTTCGACCCGCCGCCGGGCCCCCACTCGGCCATCGCGCAAAACGGCCCCGTCGCCTGCGCCAGCCGGCGCAACGCCTCGAAGCGCGCCCGGTGCCCGCGCCCGATCCGCAGCCACGCCTCCTCGTCGGCCCATCGCCCCTGCCCGCGCCAGTGCGACAGGTCGCGAATCGGCGCGCTCGCCTCGCTGGCCGACCAATACCGCCCGGCGTCGCGCGCCAGCGTCTCCGGCCTCTGCCCCAGCCATTCCCGCAACCGTCGCCGCATCGCCGTCACCAACTCGCCCAAGATTCCCAGCCGCACCGCCGCCACCAGAAGACCCATCCCACCGCGCGGCCGGTGCCGCGATCAAGCCTCTTGTCGAGCCAATCAGCTCACCCCAACCCCGCGGCCGCATCCCGCCGCAGTGGCCTGAAGGGAGCGCGGGCGTCCCGCCAGCGGCGGTTCCATAGACCTTGCCAGCCGGCACCCCGCGGCTTCATGATACTCCCGAACGAGCCCGAGTTTCCGGGCGCCCGCAGGAGGTGCAGGGCACCGCGGAGTGCAGGACGACATCGGCGGCGGCTTTTCGTAGACCGACTGTGCCATGGAGGCCGAATCGTGAACGCGCAGGTTCAACTCGATCGGGACGTGCTGGCGGCCTTCTGTCGCAAGTGGCAGGTGCGCGAGCTGTCGCTCTTCGGCTCTGCGCTGCGCGACGATTTCGGTCCGGAGAGCGACCTGGACTTCCTGGTGAGCTTCGAGCCGGAGGCGCGGCTGGATATCGACATGTTGCTGGGGATGAAAGAGGAACTGGAAGCCCACTTCGCCCGCCCCGTGGATCTGGTGGAGAAGGAGGCGCTTCGGAATCCATGGCGGCGCTATGAGATCCTGAGAACGCGCGAGGTGGTCTATGCCGCTTGACGTAAAGGATGCCGCCCGCTTGTGGGACATGCTCGACGCCGCGCGCCAGCGTCGCCGGCCTCTGCCCCAGCCATTCCTGCAATCGTCGCAACGCAGGCAAGGTTCATCGAGGGATGCCCCTCGAACCTCACTACGCATCCCCTCGCACGGCTGGGCCGCGATCGAGCCTCCCGTTTCACCTCTTGAGTTGAT
>JAHCAW010000054.1 GCA_019634695.1 Candidatus Sumerlaeia bacterium | reverse complement strand
CGAAGTCGATTTCCGCTCCGACGTCTACGCGCTCGGCGCGACGTTCTACCACTATCTGGCCGGCCGCGCGCCCTATGATGGCGACAGTCCCACCCAGATCATGCTCAAGCACGTCACCAGCCCGCTCGTGCCCATCCGCAGCATCAACCCCGACGTGCCGATGGAGTTCGACGACATCATCCGCAAGTGCATGGCGAAGGACCCGAACGACCGCTATCAGGACTATGCGGATCTGGTGTCGGACCTCTCGCACGTCAAGCTGCAGTGGATGGCGCGCGAGCGCGGATCGATCATCAACTCGATCCATGGCCTGCCCGGCGTCGGCAACGACACCTTCCCGCCGCCGCCCGGGGCCTCGGCCGTTGCGAACCGGCGCCCCTCGTCGGCGCGCCAGCCGGTCGTTCTTCACGAGGAGCACGAGGAGAAGGTGCCGCTGTGGCGCTTTGCGCTGATCGCCGGCGCGGTGCTGGTGATCGTCGGCATCGGCGCGCTGATGGTCTTCGGCCCGAAGAAGGAACAGACCTCGTCGCCGCAATCGCAGGCAACGGCGGCAACGGTGGCCGCGCTGCTCGAGCGCTTCATGGCTCCCCCGCCGGCATCCGGCGGCGGACCAACTCCGCCGCCGCCGCACCCGGACCTCGTCCGCTATCAGTATACGCGCGCCATCCTCGACGACCTCGGCCGCGGGCTCGCCACCTACTACGCCGCCAAGGGCGAGTATCCGCCGCGCCTTGGCGTGCTGATTCAGGAAGGCTACACCGTCGAGCCCTACGTGCAATCCGGTAACGGCACGCCGATCGACGGCTGGGACAACTTGCTGCTCTACAGCGCCACGTCGGGCACCATCCGCTCGGGCGGCATGGACGGCGACATGCGCACTCCCGACGACCTTGTCGTGGATCCCGAAAGCGGCCTGCTCATCGAAGACATCTCCGCCTACGAGGCACTCGATTAGGGCGGCATCCGCGGCGGAAGGGCTCTTCGCCGCAAGGAGCGCAAACGGGAACGCGGACTCGCCGCGGGGGATCCAACGGCGCTCGCTGACCTGCGTTACGGCTTCGGAAGGCTGCTGGCAGTTGCAGTGCAAAATGGCGCGCGCCGAGGCTCCCTGTACGACTTCGGAAGATCAACTTCAGCACCCCGAGCGTGAGCGAGGCGGCAGGTCCACGCCCTCCCGTGCGTCTCGCCACCGCCGACCCGTGCTTGGCGTCCTTGCCGACTGTTTCCATTTCCCCGGAACCGTGCTTCCTGTGGCTTGTGTGCTTGCCGAGCCGCAGTGACACCGCGATCGACGGTCGAACGCGAGAAGAACCTCGAAGAGGTTCCGTCGATTAGCCCGGGGTTGCCGAGGGACGAGGCTACCCCGGGAAAGCAGCAATATCATGACAACCCCAAAGGGGTTGTGTCGGCGATGAATCCCCGGCTGGTGCGCGCTCACCATTGACGGGAAGGTGCATCCCATGGAGCGTGTATCTCCGTTCGGAAGGCGGTGACTTCCTGACGCAACCCCGTTGGGGTTGGGGGCGTTTGCGTCTGCCACCCGGGGTAGCTCGTTCCTCGCAACCCCGGGCTAATCGACGCAACCCCGTTGGGGTTGATTACTTGGACAGTTATTCTTCTATGCAGCAGCCCGGAGTATTGGGCGACAGACGATCCTGAACGTAATCAGGAAAGCCGTGAATCGAGGTGGCCACGGCATTCGGA
This sequence comes from Candidatus Sumerlaeia bacterium, assembly GCA_019634695.1. Lineage (GTDB taxonomy): Bacteria > Sumerlaeota > Sumerlaeia > SLMS01 > JAHLLQ01 > JAHCAW01. The sequence continues at coordinate 25,953 of JAHCAW010000054.1, read as the reverse complement.
CAAACGCCGTAACGGGCCGGGCACTGCAGTCCATTCTCCGCAGTCGTGTCAGTCCTCGTCGCCGTTGCCGACGACCCATGTCGAGCGGCCGGTGATGAGCTTCTGCAAGTCGCCCGGACCGCGCTTGGCGATCACGGTCTCGATCTGCCGGTTGATCATGCCGTCGTAGGTGTCGCGCTCGACGGCCCGCAGCACGCCGATGGCGTCCGGGAATTCCGGGCTGCGCATGCGCGCGATGCGGAAATGGATCGACAGGTCGGCCTTCTCGTCATGCACGAGCAGGTCGTCGGCGGTAACGCCGTTCTCGCCCAGGGTCACGACCTTGAGCGTCTGGCCGTCGAGCACGATGCCCTTGTCCTGCTTGCTGCCGAAAATCATCGGCTTGCCGTCCTCGAGCTCGATCACGTTGTCGGGGCGCAGCTTGCGGTCCTGCGCATGGTTGAACGCACCGTCGTTGAAGATGTTGCAGTTCTGGTAGATCTCGACGAACGCGGTGCCCTTGTGGTGATGCGCGCGGCGAATCACTTCCATCAGGTGCTTGGGGTGCATGTCAACGGTGCGGCCGACGAAGCTGGCGCTGGCGGCCAGCGCCATCGACAGCGGGTGCAGCGGCTCGTCGACCGAGCCGTAGGGCGTGGACTTGGTCACCTTGCCGAACGGCGAGGTGGGCGAGTACTGCCCCTTGGTCAGGCCGTAGATCTCGTTGTTGAACAGCAGGATCTTGACGTCGAGGTTGCGGCGGATGAGGTGGATCGTGTGGTTGCCGCCGATCGACAGCGCATCGCCGTCGCCGGTGATGATCCAGGTCTGCATGTCGGGACGCATGATCTTGAAGCCGGTGGCCACGGCGGTGGCGCGGCCATGGATCGAGTGCATGCCGTAGGTGTCCATGTAGTAGGGAAAGCGGCTGGAGCAGCCGATGCCGGAGATGAAGGCGTACTGCTCGGGCGGGATGCCCTCGTCGGCGAGCACCTTCTTGACGGCGGCGAGCACAGAGTAGTCGCCGCAGCCCGGGCACCAGCGCACGTCCTGGTTGCTGGCGAAGTCGGCGACGGTGAACTTGCGGTCTTCGGTGGCGGTGGTCATCTGGAGGGGCCTTTCTTGCGCGGAAGGGGCGATGGTTCGCGGGTCGGTGGCGTCAGTGCGCGGCGTTCGTGGTCATCCACGACTCGAGCCGTTCGACGAGTTCGTGCACCATGAACGGGCGGCCCTTGACCTTCGAGATCGGCTGGGCATCGACCAGGTACTTGGCGCGCAGCAGCGTGCAGAGCTGGCCGCCGTTGAGCTCGGGAACGAGCACGTGCTTGTAGCGGCGCAGCACCGTGCCGAGGTTGCGCGGGAAGGGATTGAGGTAGCGCACGTGGGCATGGGCGATCTTGTGGCCCTTGCGGCGCAGCGTCGTGCAGGCCTCGCGCAGGGCGCCGTAGGTGCCGCCCCAGCCGATCGCCAGAACGTCGGCGTCCTCTTCGCCGAAGACTTCCTGCTCGGGCAGGTACTCGGCGACCTTGTCCACCTTGGCCTGGCGCAGGGAGACCATCAGCCCGTGGTTGTCGGGCTCGTAGCAGACGTTGCCGGTCTCATGCTTCTTCTCGAGGCCGCCGATGCGGTGCTGCAGGCCGGGCGTGCCGGGCAGCACCCACGGGCGCGCCAGCCACTCGTCGCGCTTGTACGGCAGGTAGGTGCCGTTGGGACCGTTGGGCTCGGTGGGATGCTCGATCTCGATCGCTTCCAGCTTCGAGACGTCGGGCACCATCCAGGGCTCGGTGCTGTTAGCCAGGAAGCCGTCGGTGAGAATGACGACGGGGGTCATGCTGCGGAACGCGATGCGAGCCGCCTCGATGGCGAGGTCGAAGCACTCGATGGGCCGCGCGGGGGCCAGCACCACGAGCGGGCACTCGCCGTTGCGGCCGAGCACGGCCTGGAACAGGTCGGCCTGCTCGGTCTTGGTGGGCAGACCGGTCGAGGGCCCGCCACGCTGCACGTTGACGATGATCACCGGCAGCTCCAGCATCACGGCCAGACCCATCGCCTCGCCCTTCAGGGCAATGCCGGGGCCCGACGAGGCCGTCGCCGCCAGCGCGCCCGCGAACGAGGCGCCGATCACCGACGCCATCGCGGCGATCTCGTCCTCGGCTTGGAACGTGCGCACGCCGAAGGACTTGTGCTTGGCCAGATCGTGCAGGATGTCGGTGGCGGGGGTGATCGGGTAGGTGCCGTAGAACAGCGGCTTGCCGGCCAGATGGCTCGCAGCCGTCAGGCCCAGCGCCAGCGCCTCGTTGCCGCGAATCTCGCGATACATGCCCGGGGGCAGCTTGGCCTTCCTGACCTTGAAGTTGTTCTGGAAAATCTCGGCCGTCTCGCCGTAGTCGAAGCCCGCGCGCAGCACGCGCAGGTTCGCCTCGCGCACGTCGGGTTCCTTGCCGAACTTGTCCTCGATGAACTGCCCGACCGTGTCGAGCTGGCGCCCGTAGAGCCAGCAGGCCAGCCCCAGCGCGAAGAAGTTCTTGCAGCGCGCCGCTTCCTTCTTGTTCAGCGAGAACTCGCGCCCCTCGGCCTTCCAGGCCGCCTCGACCTCATCGACCGCCTTCAGCGTCGCCTCGGTCATCCGCACCGGATGCAGCCGGAAGTTGTCGAGCGAGCCATCCTTCAGCGGGCTCTTCTCGTAGCCGGCCAGCTTCAGGTTCTGGTCCGTGAACGCGTCGAGGTTCACGATCAGGATGCCGCCCTTCTTCAGGTCGCCGATGTTGGTCTTCAACGCCGCCGGGTTCATCGCGAACAAGGTGTCGAGCTCGTCGCCCGGCGTGAAGATGTCGTCGCTGCTGAAGTGGAGCTGGAAGCCGGAGACACCGTAGACGGTGCCCGCGGGCGCGCGAATTTCGGCCGGGAAGTCCGGCAGGGTGCTGACGTCGTTGCCGAAGACGGCCGACGTGTTCGTGAACTGCATACCGGTCAACTGCATGCCGTCGCCGGAGTCGCCGGCGAAACGCACGGTGGCACTGCTGATGTCCTGGGTGGCCTTGGCTGGTCCCTGCGAGGGGGTTTCGACGGACATGACAGGTGATACTCCTTCGAATTCCTACTTGCCGGGTAGGAGATGCAGGTTCCGGGCCAAAGGCGTACGGCTGGATTGGTCCCGGGGCTGGCAGCCCGTGGCACCGTCACAGGGGGCGGCGCACGCTCACCTTGAGGGGCAATCCTGCGGCCGCTGCCGGCTGCACAGGCAAGCGGAAAGGGCGGCGCCTCGCGGGGCGAAATGCGTCATCAGGGACAATCGAGACCGTTTGGGGTGACTGGCCCCCATTTCGCCATCGGCGTTGACGCAAGGCCGCCCACGTCGGGCAATCGGACCGGTGGGCGCGACAAACCGTGCCGCGCGGCGGGGTGTCGGATTTGGACGGGATACCTTTCACCATGGGAATGGGCATGCGAGTGACTTCGGGGATCATGGGTGTTGGCGGGTTGCGGGCGATGCTGGGCGCGGTGCTGCTGGCCGGTTGGGCGGTGGTGGGGGCATGGGCCCAGCCAACGCCCCGGGTGGACTTCGAGACCGGCGGCATCCTGACGGACTGGGTGGCCGAGGCGCCGTTCGTGGCCGACGCCGCGATGGTGCACGACGGCCGCCTGCATCTGGCGCGGCTGGAGGGCGGCGCGCTGGTGACGGCATCGATCGCGGTCGCTCCGGGCGGACCGGTTGGCGGGGAGTGGACGCATGGGCGGGTCGAGCCCGCCGCGCTCGGGGACGCCCGTGCGGTGCATGCCACGGGCGGCGCTTGGTATGTGGCGCCGGCGGACGGGCGGGCGCTGCGGCGCCTGCCGGCCGGGCAGGAGACGGCTGCGGCGCCGGAGGTTCTGGAGGTGCCGCTCGAGGCCATCGACGACGTGGACGTGCGCCGCGGGGTGCTGTTCGTGTTGGGCCGCAAGGACGGCAAGTCCTGGCTGCTGGGCCGGCGTCAGGATCGGCCGGCGCAGGAAGGCGGCTGGCTGAGCGGCCAGCCCCTGCCCGAGGAGCGCGTCGGCGGCGTGGTCATGACGACCGACGCCTACATTCTGGCCGGCGGCGGCGAGGCCCACATCCAGGGCCATCGCATTACGCCCTCGACGATCTACCGCGCCGAGTACGACGCCGAAGGCAAGCCGACCTCGTGGACGCTGGTCGGGCGACGCCTGCCCGACGGCATCGGCCCGGTGCGTGCCGCCGAGACGAACGAACTGTTCGCCGTCGTGCCACGCACGCCACAGGTCGAGGACGCCTCGACGAGCCAATCTGTCACGATCGCCTTCCTGCGCGACGGGCAATATCTGTCCGCCTGGCGCCCGATCCCGATCCAGATGCCTCCCACGCGCGACCCGATTCTGGCCACGAACCCGGCGACTCATCAGGTGCTGCTGACAGGCGGCGTGGTGGCCGCGACCGGCCAGCCCAACCAGCAGGTGCGCGCGTTCACCTTCCCGGCCACCCCGGGGCTCGTTCGCCAGGAGGCGAACCAGTCCGCCACGGGGCCGGTGGCGGAGAACCGCCTGGCCACCGACTACCGCGCCGGGCTCGTCCGTGCCCTCAATCAGGAACGCTTCCATGTGGTCTTCCTGCTGGATGACGGGCCGGCCAGCGAGACGCTGCGCACCCGCATCCACACCAACCGCAACATGCGGGTCATGCTCGAGGACTGCATCCTGTCGCGCGTGGCGGAGGCCGACCGCGCCGAGGTGATGCGCCTGCTCGGCGTCTCCGCGATGCCCGCGGTGGGCCTGCTGACCTTCGACGGGCGCCCGGTCGGCGCCTTCGAGGGAGTGCCGGACAACCAGCAACTCTACGAAATGCTGCGCCCGATGTGGGAGCCGGTCGGGGTGCGCTGAGGGTTGCGCACGATGTTCGCTTGCCGGGCGGTGTGTGCCCGAGTTCCACCGAGGCTGTCGTTGCCGCCATGAGCCTGCCCGCTGTCGAAGGATCGGAGGTCGCCTTGGCGGAACGCCTCGAGGGGCACCTGCGAGCGCTGGACAGCGTCCTGGTGGCGTACAGCGGCGGCGTGGACAGCGCGGTGGTGCTGAAGGCCGCGACGCAGGCGCTGGGCACGCGGGCGCTCGGGGTGCTGGCCGACACGGAATCGAACACCGACGAGGACGTGGCGCAGGCGCGCGCGCTGGCCGCGGCCCACGGGCTCGCGCTCGAGGTCGTCGCCTACAGCGAGTTGGCGATCGAAAGGTATGCCGCCAACCCGGCGAACCGGTGCTACTTCTGCAAGAACGCACTCTACGAGCGCCTGTCGGCCGAAGCGCGTCGGCGGGGCGTCGCGCACGTGTGCGACGGCTCGAACGCCGACGACGTCGGGGACTTCCGCCCGGGCTTGCAGGCGGTTGCCGAGCACGGGGTGCGCTCGCCGCTGCGCGAGGTCGGTCTGCGCAAGGCGGACGTGCGCGCCTTGGCGCGCCATTACGGGCTGCCGAATCACGACCGGCCGGCCAGCCCCTGCCTGTCGTCGCGGATTCCGTATGGCTCGGCGGTGACGCGGGAGAAGCTCGAGCAGGTGGCAGCGGCCGAGCGCCATCTTCGATCCTTGGGCTTTGTCGAGTTCCGCTGTCGCCACCACGGCGAAGTGGCCCGGCTGGAAATCGCCGAAGCGGAATGGCCGCGCGCGGTGGAATGCCGCGAAGCCATCGCCGCCGGAGTGCGCGCCACCGGGTTCCAGTGGGTGGCGCTCGACGTCGAGGGATTCCGCAGCGGCAGCCTCAATCGCGTTTTGACACCCGGCGCACGCCGGGAGCACACTCAGGCGTCGGAGGCGGGCACGCCAAGCCCGTCCCGGCGGGAGAAAGAACCATGTCCGTAATTCGTAACAGCACGTTCTGCACCGCCGCCCTGCTGGTGGCGGGATTGCTCGCGACGCCGATGCTGCCGGCCCAATCGCCGGAGCCCGCCGCCCCTGTCTTCAAGCGCGCCGACTTCGACCCGGGCGCCGCGCCGCGCGCCTTCGAGCCCCCCGTCGACGCCGACGGCCCGTTCCAGTTCGAGAGCAAGATGTTCGACTTCGGCCGCATCCGCGAGGGCGAGCAGGTGAAGGTGACCTTCGCCTTCCGCAACATCTCGGACAAGCCGGTCGAAATCGAATCGATCCGCGCGGCCTGCGGCTGCACGACGCCTTCGGTGTTCCAGAAGGTGTACCAACCGGGTGAGCAGGGAACCATCGAGGCGACGTACAACTCGGCCGGACGCCGCGGACGCGACTCCAAGACGGTCAACGTCAAGACCGCCGCGCCGGAGGAGCACAACTACGTCCTGACGCTCGGCGGCATGATCGTCTCCGACGTTTACCTGTCGTCGGGCATGGTGAATTTTGGCGACGTCGAGGAAGGCGTCGGCCGACGCCAGACTGTCGAGCTGATCGACACGACGGCCGAGGGCGTCGAGATCGTCTCGGCAACCTCGTCGGTGCGCGGCCTGACGGTCAGCGTCCAACGCCCGCAGCCCTACCAGGATCCGACCAGCGGCAAGAACGGCCAGCGCACGATCCTCGAACTGGTGGTGCCGCGCGACATGCCGCGCCAGAACCTGCGCGGGTCGCTGACGATCCGCACGAACTACGAGCCGATCCCGACGTTCAGCGCCACGATCACCGGGCGCGTGGTCGGCGACATCGTGGTCGAGCCGGCCCAGGCCTACTTCGGCATGATGCGGCCGGGCACGTCGGCCAAACGCGTTGCCCGCCTGAAGGTCACCAACGGCGAGCAGTACTTCCTCGACTCGTTCGAGGTGCTGCGCGGCGAGGGCTCGCAGGATGTCGCCGAGCTGCCCAAGCTCGACGTCGAGGTGACAACGCCCGATCGCGACACCGGCTTGCAGAATGTGGCGCTGATGCTTCAGGCGCACGAGATACCCGGCGCGTTCGACGGCGTGGTGCTGATGAAGGGACACACCGACGTCGGCCGCAAACTCGACGTCGAGATTCCGTTCCGCCTGCTCGTGCAGGCCCCGGGCCAGCAGCCCCGGCCGGCCGTGCCCGTGCAGCCCGGAGTCTCCACCGGCGCCGTGCAGCGCATCAGCCTCGACGAACTGCGCGAACGCGGCGCCATCGTCCCGCGCCCCGTCGAGCAGTAGGCCGACACCGCAGCAAGCGTCGCCAGCAGAACGGGCCGCTGCCGAGTCCCCCTCGACGGCGGCCTTGTTGTTTGTGGCCACAAGCGGGGAAGCCCATTCAGCCCCCGGCCTCCGAAGCTCTCCGGCGCACAGCCGGGGGTGGTGAAGTTTGTCTTCCGAGATCGCATGAGATCAACACAGGGCCTGCCCGTCGCTGACGCTCCGGGTTCTGATTGTTGAGCCTGCCCGTCGCTCACGCTCTGGGTTCTGATTGTTGAGCCGCCCGTCGCTCACGCTCCGGGTTCTGATTGTTGATTCCGCTCAGGCGCCGCCGTGCGCACAAGCGAAGGGGCCCTCGGCGCGATCACCGAGGGCCCCCTGTTGATCCTTCAGCATTCCGCCTTCATCACTCCGACTTCCGCCTCATCCCTCCGCCTTCCCCTTGTTGTCCTTGTCGAGGGCGGACTTGATGGCGGGGACGCGGCGGACGAGTTCGGTCAGGTCCAGACCGGTGAGCGATTCGACGACGGGCGGCAGGCCGGCGATGACCTGGGCGACGTCCTTCGTCACCTTCTGCGCGCCGGTGGAGCCGTCGCCTCCCAAGCTGACCACCGTCATGCGGTCCATGCGGGCCATCGGGGCGGCGATCTTCTCGGCGATCTCGGGCAGCTTCTCGATGACGATCTGCGCGATGGCCGCCTCGTTGTATTCCTTCCAGGCTTCGGCCTTCTTGCGGTTGGCTTCGGCTTCGGCCAGACCGCGGGCGCGGATGGCGTCGGCTTCGGCGAGACCCTGCGCGCGAGTGACCTCGGCGGTGGCGAGACCCTTGGCCTTGTTCGCTTCGGCCTCGGCGAGACCGGCTGCGCGCACGACGTCGGCGTTGGCAAAGCCGCGCTTCTTCTCGGCCTCGGATTCACCGAAGGCCTCGCGCTCGAGCTTCTTCGACGTGGCCTCGGCGAGCGTCTCGATGCGGAAGCGCTCGGCCTCGGCGGGCTTGCGCACCGTCGCGTCGAGCTCGCGCTCCTTGCGCTCGATTTCCTTCTGCTGGACGTTGATGAGGCCCTCGCGCTCGACGACGTCGATCTTGACCTCCTCGGCCTTCGATATCTGCATCGTCGTGTTGCGCTGGATGTCGTAGGCCAGTTCGGCCTCGGCGCGCTTTTTGTTAACGCTCGCCTCGTACTCCTGCACCTTCATGCGGTAATCGCGGTCGGCCTCGGCGATGCGGGTCTCGGCGGCCAGTCGGGCGATCTGCCCTTCCTGGTTGGCGGCGGCGCTGCGGGCGGTCGCGTCGCGGTCCGCCTCGGCCTGGCCGATGATGGCGTCGCGCTTGACCTGTGCCGTGCGGGGCTTGCCCAACGCGTCCAGGTAGCCATTGTTGTCCGAGATGTTCTTCACCGTGAAGGAGACGATCCGCATACCCATGTTGCGCATGTCGGGGGCGGCGATCTCCTGCACCTTCTGGGCGAACTTGTCGCGTTCCTTGTAGATTTCCTCGACGGTCATCGTGCCGAGCACGGCGCGCAGGTGGCCTTCGATGGTCTCCAGGGCGACGCGCTGGATTTCCTGGTCGGCCATGCCGAGGAACTGCTCGGCCGCCGTGTCGATCGACGGCTGGTCGTTGTCGATCTTGCACTGCGCCACGCCGTCCACGACCACCGGCACGCCCTGGATCGTGTAGACCTCGGGTGTGCGCACGATCAGCGTCATGATGTTGAGCGACAAGCGGTCGACGCGCTCGAAGAACGGCCAGACGAACGCGCCACCGCCGCGGATCGTCCGGAAGCCCTTCTTGCCCATGACGCGACCGGAAATCACCAGCACCTCGTTCGGGCCGACCTTCTTGTACCGCGAGGCGAAGAAGCCGATAACGACGAGAGCCAGCGCGGCCCCCGTAATGACGATGGGGCCAACGATGTCCGCCATCGAGTAGGATTGGGCCAACAGAAGCAGAGACGAATTGTGCATTGCAGTACCCCCTTGGGATTCGATTGCTCTGAATGGGCTCCCGGCTCTGACCAAGTCAGGCCGTGGTTGTGCTCTCGTGCGCTACGGAATCATTGTGCGGTTTATTCGCGGCTGACGGCACCTTTGGGTCGCGAACAGTGAAGGTGCCTGCCAGATGCTTCTCGATCCGGACCACGACACCCTGTCGAATTCGCACGGCGTCGGCTGAGCGCGCCGGCCCGCTCACCCGCCCCGAGTCCGTGTCGAACGTGATCTCGCCCACGCCATCGGGTGGGATTTCGGTGATTACCTCCGCTTCGGTTCCCACCCAATCCTGCGGAACGTAGGTTGTGCTGCCTTCCTGACTGATGATCAGCTTGGCAATCAGCAGGTACAGGAGGCTCGACCCGATGAAAGCCACCACACTTGCAACCCCTGTGCTTGCCAGCGCGCTGAGTCCGATCATTGCCCGACAAACGAGCCCGGTTCCCCCGAACAAGATCAGGAAGGAGGCAATTATGGGGCCCGAGAAGGGGCCGAAGTCGCCGGCATCGAACGCGAAGTCCAAGATGTCGCCGACGACGATGCTGATGATTCCCAGCGCCGCGCCCAGCAGCAGGCAGGACCAAAAGATCGATTCGGCAGTCAGTGGCAGACTTGTAAGGAAGTCGAGCATGTGCGGTGGACGGCTCCCCTCAGAGTGGACCGTTTCTCCCCGAATCGCTGCACGCGCCCGCTTGTGTCACCCGCCCGCGAAAGTCGGCAAGGAGAAACGGCCGAGCGGCGGGCAGCGCCGGGATGTTGCCTCCCGTACGGGCGGGCCCGGGGGGCTATTCAAGAGCAGGGCAAGGGGAGGAAGGCAGAAGGCAGTGGATCGCCCCCCGCGCAGATGGGAATGGACGGAATGGACCGGATGGACCCCATGGACGGACTGCATCGCGTCCCCGCACGGGAGGATGCGGATGGCGCCAAGATGCCCCCGCCACGCGGCGTGAAGACCGCCGTCCGCCCTCTGCCCTCCGCCGTTTGCCCTGTCCCACGCCTCCCAGACATGACAAAGCGCTTGGCGCCGGAGGGGGTTGGTCGTTAGGGCTGGGGCGTACAGCGCGGCGGGTTCCGCCCCGACGCCGACATCCCGAGTGCGCAAGGACACGCCCTTGGCCGTTCAAGCCTTCGACTTCGAAAAACCGATCGTCGATCTCGAGGAGCGGCTCGCCGAAATCCGCCGCCGCGCCGAGGAGGGCGACGAACGCGCCCGCGAGCGCCTGCCACGCCTCGAGGCCGAACTCGACAAGACGCGCCGCGAGGTCTATCGCAAGCTCACCCCCTGGGAGCGCGTCCTCTTCGCCCGTCACAAGGACCGCCCCCGTGCGCTCGACTACATCAAGGCCCTGACGACCGAGTTCGTCGAGCTGCATGGCGACCGCGGCTTCGCCGACGACAAGGCCGTCGTCTGCGGCTCGGCCCGCTTCAACGGCACCCCCGTCGCCGTCATCGGCCAACAGAAGGGCAAGGACACCAAGGAGAACGTCGCGCGCAACTTCGGGATGATGCACCCGGAGGGCTATCGCAAGGCGCTGCGCGTGATGCGCCTGGCGGAGAAATTCCGCTGGCCGATCCTGATCTTCATCGACACGCCGGGCGCCTACCCGGGCGTGGGCGCCGAGGAGCGCGGCCAAGCCGAGGCAATCGCCCGCAACATGCAGGAGATGTTCGGCCTGCGCGTGCCGATCGTGGCGGTGGTGATTGGCGAAGGCGCCAGCGGCGGCGCGCTCGGCGTCGGTCTGGCGGACCGCGTCCTGATGCTCGAGAATGCCTGGTACTGCGTGATCTCGCCGGAGGGCTGCGCGGCGATCCTGTACAAGAGCGCCTCCGAGGCGTCGCGCGCCGCCGAGGCCCTGAAGCTGACCGCCGCCGACCTCATGGAGCTGGGCGTCATCGACGCCATCGTGCCCGAGCCGCTGGGCGGCGCCCACCGCCACGCCAAGGAAACCTTCGAGGCCGTCGGCATCGCGCTCGCCGAGCACCTCGACGCCGTCCAGCAGTTCGACGAGGCCGAGCTGCTCGAGACGCGCTTCGAGAAGTACCGCCGCATGGGCACGTTCCGCGAACTCTGATCCGGCGACCGGCGGCCCGCCCCGACTCATGCCCGACTCCCCCGCATCCGCTCCGGCCGCTCCCGCGTTCGTGAGCGCGCGCGGCCTTGGCATGGTCTTCCGCGGCGGCATCGAGGCGCTGCGCGACGTCACGCTGGACGTGGCGCGTGGCGACTTCGTGGCGCTCGTCGGGCCGTCGGGCTGCGGCAAGTCCACGCTGCTGCGCCTGGTGGCCGGACTGATCGCGCCGACAGGCGGCGAGCTGGCAGTCGACGGCCTTGCGCCGCGCCAGGCCCGCCGCGAGCGCCACGACATGGCCTTCGTCTTCCAGCAGCCCGCCCTGCTGCCATGGCGCACGGTGGCAGACAATGTCGGCCTGCCGCTCGAGCTCGACGGCCAGGGACGCGCCGCCCGCCGCGAACGCATCGACGAACTGCTCGACCTCGTCGGCCTGCGCGAGTTCGCCCGCACCCACCCGCACCAGCTCTCCGGCGGCATGCGCATGCGCGTGTCGCTGGCGCGCGCGCTGGTCGGCCGGCCCGGCCTGCTGCTGCTGGACGAGCCGTTCGGGGCGCTCGACGAGATCACGCGCCAGCGCCTGAACGAGGAGCTGAGGCGCCTGTGGGCCAGTCAGGGATTCACCGCCCTGTTCGTGACGCACAATGTCTTCGAGGCGGCCTTCCTGGCGCAGCGCGTCGTCGTGATGTCGCCGCGGCCGGGACGAATCGCGTGTGAACTGGCCGTGCCGTTCGAGAGCGAGCGGACGCCGGCGCTGCGGGCGCGGCCGGAGTTCGCCGCGTTCTGCGGCGCCGTCTCGCGCGAGCTGCAGGAGGCGCACCGATGACCCCGGCCCGCCTGCGCACCCTGGCCCTCGGCGCCCTGCCGCCGCTGCTCGTCTTCGGCGTCGTCGTGCTGCTCTGGCACGCCGCCGTCACGATGCTGCGCCTGCCGGCGTACCTGGTGCCGAGTCCGCTGCTGGTGGCCGAATCGGCACGCGCGAATGCGGGCATGCTGCTGCGCGCCACGGGGCTGACGGCGCTCGGCGCGCTCGGCGGCCTCGCGCTCAGCTTCGTCGTCGGCGTCCTCGTCGCCTTCGCCTTCTCACAGTCCCGCCTGGTCCAGCGATGCTTCTATCCCTACGCGATCTTCCTGCAGACCGTCCCCGTCGTGGCAATCGCGCCGCTCATCATCATCTGGTTCGGACAGGGCTATCTGAGCGTCGTCCTCGTGGCATTCGTCATTTCGCTCTTCCCGATCGTGACGAACGGCACGGCGGGGCTGACCGACGTGGACCCGAACCTGCTCGAGTTGTTCGAGATTCACAACGCCTCGCGCGCGCAGGTGCTGTGGAAGCTGCGCGTGCCCAACTCCGTGCCGTATCTCGTGAACGGCGTGCGGATTTCCAGCGGCCTGTCCGTAATCGGGGCCATCGTGGGCGAATTCTTCGCCTCCTACGGGCGCGACCGCTTCGGACTCGGTTACCTGATCCAGGCCACCAGCGGGCTGCTGGACACGGCGACGCTGTTCGCGGCAATCCTGGCTTCGACGTTTCTGGGACTGGCAATCTTCGGCGCGGTCACCCTGGTCGGCAACGCGATCGTGGCACGTTGGAAGGAGTAGGGCGCCGCCTCTCGCGCCCTTGCGGGCAGGGATGCCCGCACTCCCTTCTCTTCTTCGAGGGACTGCCGCCCAGCCCCGCGCACTTTCCGCCTTGACAGACAAGTCTGTCTTGTTGCCCCCTTGGCCCCGGGAGACACCGCCATGGCCGCCGGCGCCGCACGACAACGCATCCTCGATACCGCCATCGACCTGTTCTACCGGCAGGGATACCGGGCCACGGGCATCAACCTGGTGATCGCCGAGTCCGGCGTCGCCAAGGCCACGCTCTACGAGCACTTCCCCTCCAAGGACGACCTGCTGGCGGCGTGCGTACGCGAGATGGCACGCCGGGAAATTGCCGAGATGCGGCAGGCCGTCGTGCCCAAGACGACGGCGCGCGAACGCTTCTTCGCCCCCTTCGGCATCCTGCAACCGTGGTTCGAGGCCAGCCAGTTCCGCGGCTGCCCGTTCCAGAACATCGTGGCCGAGTGCCCGCCCGACGATCCCCGGGTGCGCGAGGCCGCACGCCAACACCGCGAGAACTTCCGCGCCCTGCTGCGCGAGGTCTCGTTCGATCTCTTGCAGGAGCACCCGAACCCGCGGGGTCTGGACCCGACCGAACTGGCCGACCTGTATCTGGTGCTCTACGAGGGCGCCATCGCGGTCTCGGTGGCCTATCGCGACGCCTGGCCGGTGCGCCGGGCCATCCAGACGCTGGAGGTGATCCTGGAAGCCGACTGACGATTTTTCCTCCAATAGAACAGACCAGTCTGTTCGATTCCCTCCCTCGGGAAGATACCCATTCACAAGGAGTCCCTCCCCTATGTGTGTTGCCTGTGACGTTTCCCTCGATCCGGCCAAGCGCGATGCGTTTGCCGACCGCTTTCTCGACATGCTCAACGGCGGCATGTCGGCCCTGATGATCGCCCTGGGCCATCGCGCCGGCCTCTTCGACGCGCTGGCCGACGGCGCACCGCGGACCAGCGACGCGCTGGCCTGTCAGACCGGTCTCGACGAACGCTATGTGCGCGAGTGGCTCGGCGGCATGGTGGCCGCCCGCATCGTCGAGCGGGACCCGGACGCCGGCTCGTGGTGGCTGCCGGCCGAGCACGCGCACTGGCTGTCGCGGCGGTCGCCGACCGCCAATCTGGCCATCTTCGCCCAGTACGTCTCCAGCCTGGCCGCCGTGGAGGACCGGCTGCTCGAATGCTTTCGCCGCGGCGGCGGCGTGCCCTACGAGGCCTATCCCCGATTCCACGACGTGATGGAGGAGGACAGCGGCCAGTCGATCGTGCCGATCATCGTGGACCAGGTCGTGCCGCTGGTCGAGGGGCTGCACGAGCGGCTCGTCGCCGGCATCGACGTGCTGGACATCGGGTGCGGCCGCGGCCGGGCGTTGCGCCAGCTCGCCCGCGCCTATCCCAACAGCCGCTTCGTCGGCTACGACTTCAGCCTCGAGGCCATCGCGCACGCACGCCGCGCTGCCGCAGAGGAGAATCTCCACAATGTCCGTTTCCTTGTCCGCGACCTGACCGACTGGAACGAGCCGGCCGCGTTCGACTGGATCACGGCGCTTGATGCGATCCACGACCAGGCCGCGCCGGACAAGGTGCTCGCCGCCGTGCGCCGGGCGCTGCGGCCGGGCGGCGTCTTCCTGATGCAGGACATCGACGCCTCGAGCGAGCCGGTCGACAACATCGGCCATCCGCTGGGCAGCCTGCTCTACGGCGTGTCGCTGATGCACTGCATGACGGTGTCGCTGGCGCAGGGCGGCCTGGGGCTGGGCGCGATGTGGGGCGTGCAACTCGCCGAGCGCATGCTGCGCGAGGCGGGCTTCGAGGAGATCGCGATCCATCGCTTCGAGCACGACGTGCAGAACGCCTACTTCGTCATGCGCACCTGAGCGGATTCATCTGCGGGACTGCCCAATGTCGGGCAGTCCCGCCGCCGAATGGGTCCGTGTTCGTCCGTGCCAATTTCTCAGCCATCCCCCAGCACCTGCCGCAGCTCCGCGACAGCCACCTCCAGCCCGGCGCGATCCTCGGTATTCAGTCGCTCCAGAAGTCCAAGGTCGCGATACGTCTCCAGCAGCGATTCCGCCTCCAACCCGCGGTTGATGACGTTCGGATCCACGATCGCGCGGCCCATGATCTCCTCCAGCACCGCGGCACTGTACGTGCGCCGCTCGGCGCCGGCGGCCTGCGTGCCGTACTGGCCCAGGTTGCTGGCGAAGATGCCCGCGGCGCTGAAGGGCAGGAAGTCCTCGTAGCGCAGCCCCTCGAAATCGACAAACCCTTTTGAAGCGAGTTCGGCGACGTCCGTCGTGCCGATCGTGCCGGCCGCGGCGAGGCCCGCTCGCGTCGCCCGATAGCGCCCGAAGACCAGACGCGCCCGCAGCAGTCCTGGCAGCGTCTTGGGGAACTCCGCGAATCCGGCGGCGAAGCGCGCTTCGTACGCCTCGAAGTCGCGCTGGACAAGTCCCGGGTCCTTCGCGCGGGCGGCCTCGGCGTCGGCCAGGCATCGGTCGTACATCGCGCGCCCTTCGGGCGTCGTCGCGTAGAAGCGCTGCTCAATCTCGCCGAAGCGCGCGGTGTGCACACTCGGAACGGTCGAGCCGTCCGCCTCGTGGAAGACGACGGGCTCGGTCAACGCCTTGTACGAATCCTGACGCAGCAACACCGGCGTGTCGGCGGGCGGGCCCTCGGTGAAGTCCTTGAAGCCCGAATGCCGCAGGCCGCGCAGGTCGAGGTCGGCCTCGCCGAGCCGTTCGGCGAGCGCGCCGGCAATCCCGCCAATCGCCTGGTCGGACACGTCGCCGGGCTCGAAGGCGTCGATCGTGTCCGCGTCCAGATGCCGGAAGTGGAGGAGCATATAGTGGCGGTCTGCCGTTGCGCGCAACCATGCAAGGGCGCGTTCGGCCCGGCGCACGAACGTGGCGCGATCCAGCTCGCCCAGGCAGTGCTTCATCGCCGCCGTGTACAGGTCCATGCACAGCGTGTTCGGCGTCAGGTGGTTCAGGTGGTGGCTGTCGAAGCAGGCGATGTCGGCGGCGATCTTGAAGCCGGCGTCGGACAGTTCGGTGTAGAGTTGGTGATCGCGCGCGCGACCGGTCCACTTGAAGATGCGCGTCGTGCCCTCGCGGATCAGCTCCTCGCTCTCGTCCTCGGCGAGCCCGCCGTCGCGTTCGTTCTTCAGGACGAGCTCACGCGCGCGGTCCGTGAAGACGCGCCGCTGCGCCAGCGCCTCGCCGACCCGCGCCGCCGTCGCCGGCGCGAAGCAATCGAGCATCAGCAGCGACGTGAAGACGCGATGCTCCGGGCCGAGCACGGACCGAAAGGCCGTCGCGATGATCGGCTGGCTCTTGGCACCCAGAGCCGTCATGTCGTAGAAACTGTGCGGCCGCATCGCGAACGCATCGAAGAACCCGGCAATCCAGCGATACTCCTCCGGCGTGCCGATGCGGATGGCGCCGTGGCGTTCGCCGCTCGTCTTCTCCAGTTGTTCGGCGCTGAGTCCGAAACCCCGATGGCGCCGCCCCAGCAGGTCGCACGCCGCCTCGTTCACCACGCGGTTCACCAGCAGCGACTTGTCGTACAGCGGCACCTCGCGGCCGAACATCGCCGACAGTTCCGTGAACAATCGGTGCTGCATGGCGCGTTTGTCGGCGCGGGCTCGCGTGTGTGCGGTGGACATCGGGCTGGATCCTTCCGGCAGGGCGATTCGGCACCCATCGCCCGGCACGCTGGCCCCACGCCCATCGCGACGCAACTGTTTCCACAAGGGAGGTTGCCCGCACAGCTCCAAACACGAACGACGAACCGCGCCCTCACCGATACCCCGGGCAACCGCGGCACACGATCTTGAAGGGGGCCACTTCGTCCTTCGCGCGGCCGGCGATCCAGCGCCGCGCGTACCGATAGACGTCGCTGTTCCAGATCGCCTCGAATCCCGCGTCTACGATGTTGCCAAAGTCCCCATGGTAGTTCTTGAAGCAGCACGGGTCCACGCTGCCGTTCCAGTTGATCACCATGCTGCGCCAGGGCCAGAAGCATTGCAGCGGCGGCGGATGGCGCGCGGCCAACTCGTCCGGATCCGAGCCCGGATCGAAGACGCTCTTGCCGTCGTCGTCGGCCGGGTCCTCCTCCTTGCGGAACGCGTCGCCGCGTGCGGGCCGGATGCCTGCGCTGTTCGGCCCGATGTACGGCGGCATGATGCGCACGAAGTCCGCGCCCAGCGCCCGGGCGCGCTCCTCGACGTGCGGCACCTCGTGCTCGTTGTGCTCGAAGACGAGAAACTGGAATTCGATCTTCGGCGTGCGGCTGCCGAGACGTCGCCGCGCCTGCGCCAGCTCCTCGAGGTTCGCGAACACGGTCTCGACGCGGCCGCCCTTGCGATAGATTTCGTAGGTCTCCTGCGTCAGCCCGTCGCAACTGACGATCAGATCGTCGAGTCCCGAGCGCACGACCGCCTCGGCGCCGCCGCGTGGCAGCAGGTTCAGGTTCGAACTCAGGGCCGTCGCGATGCCGCGCCCGTGCGCGTGCGCGATGATCTCCAGGATATCCTTGTGCAGGAACGGCTCGCCCCAGTTGTACAGCATGATCTTGACGGTGTGCGGCGCGATCGTGTCCACCAGGCGCCGGAACGCCTCCAGCTCCATCTTGCCGTTCTTCAGCGGCAACTCCCCGCGGCCCGTCGGGCAGAGCGGGCACTTGAGGTTGCACACGTTCAGCGGATCGACGATCAGGATGTAGGGCTTGCCGGACAATCGGTCGCGCCCGCGCACCCGTTCCCACTCCACGCGCGCGATGTTCGCCATCTTACGCCCCGTGCCATAGCGCCACAGCGCCGCCAGATGCCGACGTTTGCGGAACGTCCGCGTGCGCAACCGATCCCATGCCTGTCGAGGGTTCATCGCCGAAACCAAGTCGCTTCCTGGCCCGTCAGCTCAACCGCCGGATGCAACCGGTCCCCACCCGTTCGAGGCAAGCCAAAGCGCCGCACGGCCATGCACTCATCATCCCAACAGCACGGTCCGCGGGTCGAGCGATGGCGCTGCGTCCGTCACTCGCCGCACCATGAACTCCGCGACGTCCGCGCGGCGGATCATCGAGAACATGCCGTAGCGCTCCACCACACGCGCGCGCCCCGTCGGCGATCCGCCGCGCAACGTCACCGGACGCACCGCCAGCCAGTCGAGGTCGCTCGATGCCAACACCCGCTCCATCCGCTCCAGATCGCGATAGGCCACGGCGATGTTGCCGCGTGTGACCAGCCACCGCACGCCGGGCGTCAGGCGCGCCGCGCTGTCGCCGACGCCGCCCGCGCTGATCGCGACAACGCGACGGAGGCCATGCCGACGCATCGCCGCCACCAACAACCCCGTCGCGCGCTCGGTCAGGTCCGCCGGCGAGCGCAACGGCGCCCAAGGACTTCGCCCCGCGCGCCGCAGACCAAGGCACGACAGCACCGCCTCCGCGCCGCCCACGGCCGCGTCGAGCACGCCGTCCTCCAGCACCTCGCCCCGCACCACGCGCACGCCCGCCGGCGGCTGAAACGCCGACGACGCGCGCACGAGCGCCGTCACGTCGTGTCCGCGCTCCGCCGCCAACCGCACCGCCCAGGCTCCACATCCCCCCGACGCGCCCAGCACCAACAGCTTCATGGCATCACCTCGTTGCTCGGGTGGCGCCATCTGCCGGCACGCGTCCGCCGCGGCGCAATCGGGTTTGTGCAAGTCGGCCCCGCCTCACTCGCGCGGCTGCCACTTCTGCCGCCGCACGTCGGCCGGCAGGGCCGCCCACTCCGACACCAGCATCGCGTACACCGCGTGGTCCACGAAGTGATCGTGCATCCACTCCGCCTCGCGCGCGACGCCCTCCAGCGTGAAGCCCAGTCGCTCCGCAACCGCGCGGCTGCGCCGGTTGCCCACCGCGCACCGAATCTCCAGGCGGTTCAGCCCCCCGATGCCCAGCAGGTGATCCACATGCGCACGCACACAGGCCGTCATGATGCCGCGCCCCTGCGCCCGTCGCCCCAACCAGTAGCCAATCTCCGCGCGCCGGTTGGTCTTGTTCCATCCTTGATGGCCCAGAACCCCAACCAGATTCCCCTCGAAACGGATCACCGTCTGGAAGCCCTCGCCCGCGCTGTGCTGGCCGATCGAATTGTAGATGAACCGCCCCGTGTCGTGCTGATCGGCCTTCTCGTCCACCCAGTTCATCCACGGGCGCAGGTGGCCGCGGTTCCGGTCCACCAGTTTGAACAGCTCCTCCTCGTGGCGCTCCTCCACCAGTTCCAGGTGCAGTCCCGGTCCAACCTCGAATGGAATCATGATGCGCTCTCCCGCGCGAAGTGCATTCGCCCAATCACCGGACACGCGGCGTCCGCCGGGGCGACCCGGCTCGGCGGAGTGGCCGGCAAATCATGGGACAACAGGCCAAGTCCAATTGCAGCCCACTTGCCCCGGCCCCGCAGGCGGCAACTGCTCCCTTGAGTCGCCGGGCGCTTCGCAGCCAGAATGCCGGCCATGCAACTGGACCTCCTCGACAACGCACCGTCCGACGATCCGCTCCGCGCCCCATCGCCCTGCGGGCTCCTGCCGCCGACGGCCCATCCGCCCGGCGCATGGATCGGCACGTGCGCCTGGCAGCACGCCGACTGGGACGGCCACTTCTATCCCCCCGGCCTGCCCAAGGCAAGGCAACTGGCCTACTACGCCCGCTTTCACAACGCCGTCGAGGTCGATTCCAGCTTCTACCGCGTCCCCTCCCCCGCCAGCGTCGACCGCTGGCGCGACGAAACGCCCGACGCCTTTCGCTTCTGCCTGAAGGCCCCCCGCACGCTGACGCACGACGCCGCCCTGTCGCTCGACGACGAGACCGCACGCCGCGACTGGAACGCCTTCCTCGACGTCGTCGCCCGCCTCGGGCCAAAGCTCGGCGTCGTCCTCGTGCAGCTCGGCCCCCGCGTCACCGACTACGCGTTCGACCGCCTCCAGCGCCTCGGCGACACCGTCCCGCCCGCCATGCACGTCGCCGTCGAGTTCCGCCATCGCTCGTGGAACGCGCCCGCCGTCAACGCATGGCTCGTCGAACGCGGCTTCGCACGCGCATGGGTGGACCACTATCTCGATCCCACGCGCAAGGCCCGACCCGACGACCCGCTCGCCAACGCCGCCACGGGCCCCTTCCTCTTCCTGCGCCTGCTCGGCGACACCTCCACCAAGTACGACAACGCCACCGGCGCGCGCGTGCATCGCTATGGCGAGCTACTCTTCGATCGCGCCGACGATCTCGCCCAGTGGATCCCACGCGTCCGACCGCGCGGACCCCTCGGCCTCTCCTACATCCTCGCCAACAACCACTACGAAGGCTTCTCGCCCCTGACCTGCGACACGATCCGCAACGCGCTCGCCCAACAACAATCGGAACCGCGCGCGTGAGCGAGTCGGCAACCCTCCGCCCACCCATTACTCCTCGCCATCCCCACCGATTGCATCCAGGCCACCGAACGCACGGCACACGCGAAAGCCCACGTGATGGCACACTCACCCCCTCCCACCCCGCACGACGGCCCATGGCATCGGATCGACCTCGGCGACCTCGACTTCGCCGCCGCCGCGCTCGACGAACTGCTCGCCGCCCTGCGCGCCGCAGGCTCGACCGACGCCCCCATCACGCGCGTCGAATCCACCACCGGCCTGCACTGCCATCTGATCGCCTACTTCCCGCCTTCCCTTGCCGACCTCGCCCGCACCCACGGCGCCACGCCGTGCACTCCCCCTTTACTTCCGCCGCCCCCGGCGCCACCATGATTCCGCACGCAGCGCCGTGCCCCCCAGGAGCCACCGCCATGTTCGCCTCGAAAGCCTTCGCCGCCGCCAGCGCCACGTCCCCCCTCGCGCTCGACACGATCAACCGCCGCGAACCCGGACCGCACGATGTCCAGATCGACATCCTCTTCTGCGGCATCTGCCACTCCGATATGCACTTTGTCCGCAACGAATGGAGCGACGTCTTCCCCGCCACCTATCCCGCCGTGCCGGGACACGAGATTCTCGGCCGCGTCGCCCGCATCGGCCCCGAAGTGACAAAGCACAAAGTGGGCGACATCGTCGCCGTCGGCTGCCTCGTCGGGTCGGACATGACCTGTCCCGCCTGCCAGGCCGGGCTGGAGAACTTCTGCGCCAACGCCACGATGACCTTCGGATCGGTGGACAGCTTCGGCACGGCGCCCACCACCTACGGCGGCTACTCGGAAACCATCGTCGTGCACGAACACTTCGTCCTGCGCGTGCCGCCGGGACTGGACCTTGCCGGCACCGCGCCCCTGCTGTGCGCCGGCATCACGACGTACTCGCCCCTGCGCCGCTTCGGCGTCGGCCCCGGCCGCAAGGTCGGCATCGTCGGCCTCGGCGGCCTCGGCCACATGGGCACCAAGATCGCCCGCGCCCTCGGCGCCCACGTCGTCGTCTTCACCACCACCCCCGCCAAGGCCGACGACGCCCGCCGCCTCGGCGCCGACGAGGTCGTCATCTCGCGCGACGCGAACCAGATGCGCGCCCACGCCGGCACGTTCGACTTCATCCTCGACACCGTCTCGGCCGATCACGACCTCAACCAGTACATGGCCCTGCTGCGCCTCCAGGGCAACCTGACCCTCGTCGGCGCGCCCCCCCGCCCCCTCGCCCTCTCCGCCTTCTCCCTCATCTTCGGCAACCGCAACCTCTCCGGCTCCAACATCGGCGGCATCCCCCAGACCCAGGAAATGCTCGACTTCTGCGCCGCCCACGCCATCACCGCCGACGTCGAAGTCATCGCCATCCAACAAGTCAACGAAGCCTACGACCGCCTCCTGCGCTCCGACGTCCGCTACCGCTTCTGCATCGACATGGCCTCCCTGCGCAACGGATGAACCGGCCGCGGGAGAACGCGCATCCCCCGGCCACTTCGCCGAACCCAAACAGAAGGGAGCACGGGCATCCTGCCCGCAAAGCCGTGCGAGCGGAACGCCCACGCGAGGGGCGAATTCGCTATCGTCACACTTGCGCACCGGGCCGCACTCGTGCACGAACTTCCGAGGTCTGTCCTCCCCAGTGGAGGCAACCCCGCCGGCCGGGAATTCCCACGCACGGCGATCCGATCCTGCCGCCCCCTGTCAGAGCCCCGCCGCTCATGCGTCCGACCGCCAGAACAACCGTCAGGCCCTCCCAAAATCTCCCCACTTCGGCGGGAGGTTGGCCATGACGCTCACCGAAACCCAACTCGAAACCCAGTTTGTCGAGAAACTCGTCGGGCTCAAGTACACTCACCGACCCGACATCCGCGACCGCGCCTCCCTCGAACTCAACTTCCGCCAGAAGTTCGAGGCCCTCAACCGCGTCCGCCTTACCGACGGCGAGTTCCAGCGCCTCCTCGACGAGATCGTCACCGCCGACGTCTACACCGCCGCCCGCACCCTGCGCGAGCGCAACGCCTTCACCCGCGACGACGGCACGCCACTGAACTACACGCTGGTCAACATCAAGGACTGGTGCAAGAACGACTTCGAGGTCGTCAACCAGCTCCGCATCAACACCGACTACGCCTACCACCGCTACGACGTCATGCTGCTCATCAACGGCGTGCCCGTCGTCCAGATCGAACTCAAGACCCTTGGCATCAGTCCCAGCCGCGCCATGGAGCAGATCGTCGACTACAAGAACGACCCCGGCAATGGGTACACGCGCACCCTGCTCTGCTTCGTCCAGCTCTTCATCGTCAGCAACCAGTCCGACACTTGGTACTTCGCCAACAACAACGCCCGCCACTTCGCCTTCAACGCCGACGAGCGCTTCCTCCCGGTCTACCAGTTCGCCGCCGAGGACAACGCGAAGATCACTCGTCTCGACGACTTTGCCAAGGCCTTCCTGGCCAAGTGCACGCTCGGCCAGATGATCAGCCGTTACATGGTCCTGATTGCCAGCGAGCAAAAGCTCCTCATGATGCGGCCGTATCAGATTTACGCCGTCAAACATATTGTCAAGTGCATCGAAGACAACAACGGCAACGGCTACATCTGGCACACCACCGGCAGCGGCAAGACCCTCACCTCCTTCAAGGCGTCCACCCTGCTCAAGGCCAACGACGCCATCGAAAAATGTCTCTTCGTCGTGGACCGCAAGGACCTCGACCGCCAGACCCGCGAGGAGTTCAACCGCTTCCAGGAAGGCTGCGTCGAGGAGAACACCAACACTGCCAGCCTCGTGCGTCGCCTCCTGTCCGACGACTACGCCGACAAGGTGATCGTGACCACGATCCAGAAGCTCGGCCTCGCCCTCGACGAGAACAGCAAGCGCAACACACAGCGCAAGAAGGACGACAAGCCCACCTACAAGGAACTGCTCAAACCCCTCCGCAACAAGCGCATGGTCTTCATCTTCGACGAATGCCACCGCTCCCAGTTCGGCGAGAACCACAAGGCCATCAAGGAGTTCTTCCCCAACGCCCAGCTCTTCGGCTTCACGGGCACCCCCATCTTCGAGGAGAACGCCAGCCGCCAGCAGATCGAGGGCGAGCAGGCATCCATGCGCACCACCGAGGACCTGTTCCAACAGGAACTCCACGCCTACACCATCACCCACGCCATCGAGGACCGGAACGTCCTGCGCTTCCATGTGGACTTCTACAAGCCCGAGGGCCCCAACGCCCCGAAGCCCGGCGAGTCCCTCGCCAAGCGCGCCGTCGTCGAGGCCATCCTCGACAAGCACGACGCCGCCACGGGCCAGCGCCGCTTCAACGCCCTGCTCGCTACCGCCTCCATCAACGACGCCATCGAGTACCATGCCCTGTTCGAGGCGATCCAGCGTGAGCGCCAGGCCGCCGAACCGGCTTTCGTCCCCCTCAACGTGGCCTGCGTCTTCTCGCCGCCTGCTCAACTCGCCGACAATGCGGATGCCAAGAAGGACATCGAGCAACTCACCGAAGACCTCCAGCAGGAAAAGGAAGACAACAAGGTCGAGCCCGACAAGAAGCAGGCCGCCCTCAAGGCCATCATCGCCGACTACAACCGCCGCTTCGGCACCAACCACACCATCGGCGAGTTCGACCTCTATTATCAGGACGTGCAGAAGCGCATCAAGGATCAGCAGTGGCCCGAAGCCGACCTGCGCAAGGCGAACCCGGGTGCGCCCCACCACAAGGCGGACCTGGTGATCGTCGTCGATATGCTCCTCACCGGCTTCGATTCCAAGTATCTCAACACGCTCTACGTCGACAAGAACCTCAAGCACCACGGCCTCATCCAGGCCTTCTCGCGCACCAACCGCATCCTCAACGCCACCAAGCCCTATGGCAATGTCCTCGACTTCCGCAACCAACGCGACGCCGTGGACGAGGCCATCGCCATGTTCTCCGGCGCCAAGCGGGAGGCCGCCCGCGAAATCTGGCTCGTGGACAAGGCACCCGTCGTCATCAAGAAGCTCGAGGAGGCCGTCCGCAACCTCGCCGACTTTATGAAGTCCCAGGGCCTCGACGCCCGCCCCGAGGAGGTCTCCAACCTCAAGGGCGACGACGCCCGCGCACAGTTCATCAAGCAGTTCAAGGAGGTCCAGCGCCTCCAGACCCAGCTCGACCAATACACCGACCTCGGCGAGGAGAACCGCGCCGCCATCGAGGCCATTCTCCCGCCGGAGGACCTCCGCAGCTTCCGCGGCGCCTACCTCGAAACCGCCCAACGCTTGCGCGAGCAGCAGGCCAAGGGGGGCCCCGACCTCAGCCCCGAGGTCCAGCAACTCGATTTCGAGTTCGTCCTCTTTGCCTCCGCCATCATCGACTACGACTATATCATTGGCCTCATTGCCCGGTTCACCGGGCAGGACCCCAAGAAGCAGAAGATGAGCCGCGAGCAACTCATCGGCCTCATCGCCTCCGATGCCAAGTTCATCGACGAGCGGGAGGACATCACCGAATACGTTCGCTCGCTCGAGGCCGGGAAGGCCCTCGACGAGCGGGCCATCCGCGAAGGCTATCGCCACTTCAAGGCAGAGAAGGCCGCCAAGGAACTCGCCGACATCGCCGACAAACACGGCCTCCCCACCGCCGACCTGCAAGCCTTTGTGGACCATATCCTCGTTCGCATGATTTTCGATGGCGAGCAGCTTACCGACCTGCTCGCCCCCTTCGACCTTGGCTGGCGGGAACGCCGCGTGCGCGAACTCGCCCTCATGGACGACCTGCTGCCACTCCTGAAAAGGCGCGCCAACGGCCGCGACATCTCGGGGCTCAACGCTTATGAACAGTAAGCCGGGAGTGAAGAAGACGGTGGACGCCGGGAAGAAACGGCTCACGCCCAAGCTGCGCTTTCCAGAGTTTCGCGGGGAGCCGGGGTGGGAAGAGTACCGTTTCTCCGATCTCTACGCGGACGGACCAACGAACACACTCTCGCGAGACAAGCTCAACTACGAGGCCGGCAACGTTAGGAACATCCATTACGGAGACATTCACACACGCTTTCAAACGCTCTTTGATATCGCCAAGGAAGTTGTGCCATTCGCCAATCCGTCGGAGATAACGCACGGTCCCGAATCTATGTGCCTATGCGCCGAAGGTGACATGATATTCGCGGACGCTTCAGAAGACTTGGAGGATGTTGGTAAGAGCATCGAAATCGTCGCTCTTCATGGTGAGAGTCTTTTGTCTGGAACCCATACTCTGTTTGCACGGCGGAAGGGCAGTTCTCCAGTACTTGGGTTTGGCGGGCACCTTTTTCGTTCGGAGCGAATCAGGAAGCAAATCAGGAAAGAGGCGCAGGGTGCCAAGGTTTACCAGATTTCGGCCAAGCGACTGGCAGGGATCAACGTGTGCCTACCCTCTTCTCCTGCCGAGCAACGCCGCATCGCCGACTGTCTTTCCTCGCTGGACGAGTTGACTGCCGCGCACGCGCAGAAGCTCGACAGCCTGCGAGCCTACAAGAAGGGACTCCTCCAACAACTCTTCCCCCGCGAAGGCGAAACCGTGCCGAGGCTCCGGTTTCCGGAGTTTCAGGGGAAGCCCGGGTGGGAGACTACAAAACTCGGGGAAAGAGCCGCTATTCTAAAAGGCAGGGGAATCTCTAAAGCCGATCTTGATCCGACCGGGGCACAGGCGTGCATTCGCTACGGCGAACTCTATACCCGCTACGCTGAGATAATTAGAGAAGCGGTATCACGCACAAAGGTTCCGGCTACTGAGTTGTTCCTCAGCAAGCCGGGTGACGTGATTATTC
>JAHCAW010000053.1 GCA_019634695.1 Candidatus Sumerlaeia bacterium | reverse complement strand
GTGCTGCTGGGGCTGGGGCCGATTCTGGTGCCGTTGCTGATCACGCCGCGGTCGCGCGGGGGCAAGACGGCCGAGACGTACGAGTGCGGCATGGACACGATCGGCAGCGCGTGGGTGCGCTTCGGGATCGGGTTCTACCTGTTCGCGTTGATTTTCGTCGCCTTCGAGGTGGACGTCCTTTACCTGATGCCGGTGCTGATGGTGTACAATGACGGGACGTACGCGTGGCGTGACCTGATCGAGATCAGCCTGTTCGTGGGGATCCTGTCTCTGGCGATCGTGTACGCGTGGCACAAGGGAGTGTTCCTGTCCGATCCGGGGCAGAGCCCGTCGGACAATGCGGGGAATGGGACGGAGACATCCGAATCGCGGAGCACGTCATGAAGGAGACTCCCCCGCCGCCGGCGAACGCGACGACCGAGGAGCTGCTGACGCAACTCGGGCCGCTGGTGCATCTGGACGTATTGGAGAACCTGCTGAACCAGGCGCGGGCGCGCTCGCTGTGGCCGCTGACGTTCGGCCTTGCGTGCTGCGCGATTGAGATGATGGCAGCCGGCGCGTCGCGATTCGACATGGACCGGTTCGGGTCCGGGGTGTTCCGGCCGAGCGCGCGTCAGGCCGACGTGATGATTCTGGCGGGGACGATCTCGCGCAAGATGGGGCCGGTGGTGAAGGCGCTGTGGGACCAGATGCCCTCGCCGAAGTGGGCGATTGCGATGGGGGGCTGCACGATCGACGGCGGGCCGTTCAAGTATCCGGGCCAGTACGCGATCGTCGAGGGAGCGGACAAGATCATCCCGGTGGACGTCTACATCCCGGGGTGCCCGCCGCGGCCGGAGGCGTTGATCAACGGGTTGTTGATGCTGGAGCAGAAGATCAAGGCGGGGAAGAAGTTCCATGTCTGAGGCGAGTGGACTGGCGGCGGCGCTGGCAGGCATCGCCTCGCTGAAAACGGCGGAGGCGCCCGATGCGAAGTCGGGCTGCCAGGGGCTCCACACCGTGGGCCGGGAGGCGATCGTCGAGGTGGGGCGCGTGTTCCGCGAGGCGGGATACATGCTGGAGATGTTGACGGCGCTGGACATGAGGGCCGCCGAACAGGCGATGCACGTGGTGTATCAGTTCAATCGTTTTGGCGCGCCGGATCGTCACCGGGTGCGCGTGGTGGTGCCGGCAGGAGAAGCGGTGCCGAGTCTGGCCGACCTTTTCGGGTCGGCAAACTGGTACGAGCGCGAGGCGTTCGACATGCTGGGAGTGCGGTTCGACGGGCATCCGTACCTGGTGCGGATCCTGACGGAGGAGGGCGCGGACTACCATCCGCTGCTGAAGGACTTCGGCGTGGCGCCTGCCGCGGCAGAGGAGGCCGCCGGTGGCTGAGTTGATCCAGATCGCGAGCGACGAGGACCGCGATACTTTCTACCTGAACATGGGACCGCAGCATCCGTCGACGCACGGGGTGCTGAGGTTGCGTCTGCACCTGAAGGGCGAGCGCATCCTGTCCGCCGAGCCGATCATCGGATACTCGCACCGCGCCCACGAGAAGATGGCGGAGAACCGCAATTACATCCAGTTCCTGCCGAACCCGAGCCGCGTGGACTACCTGTCGGGCATGATCTACAGCATCGGGTACTGCCAGGCGATCGAGAAGGCAATCGGCCTGGAGGTGCCCGAGCGGGCCGAGTACATCCGGGTGATCTGCAACGAGCTGAACCGGATCTCGAGCCACCTGCTGTGGTTCGGCACGTTCCTGCTGGATCTCGGGGGCGTGACGCCGTTCCTGTACTGCTTCGACGATCGCGAGAAGATTCTGGACCTGCTGGACCTGGTGTCGGGCTCGCGCCTGACGTACTGCTACGGCCGGTTCGGCGGGTTGGTGAACGACGTGACGGACGACTTCCTGGAAGGCACGGCGCGCTTCTGCACAGCGTTCCGGGAACGGCTGCGCGAGTACGACCGCCTGGTCACGCAGAACGTGATCTTCCGCAACCGCACGATCGGCGTCGGCGTGATGCGCCCGGAGCTGGCGCAGCAGTTCGGGATCACCGGCCCCTGCCTGCGTGCGATGGGGATGGCCCGCGACGTGCGGCGCGACGAACCCTACGGCATCTACGACCGCTTCGAGTTCGACATCCCGACGCGCACGGCGAGCGATTGCTTCGACCGCTACCTGGTGCGCATCGCGGAGATGGAACAGAGCATGCGGATTGTGGAGCAGGCGCTGGCGAAGCTGCCGGACGGCCCGATCATGGCGAAGAAGATTCCGCGCAAGATCGCGCCCGCCAAGGGAGAGTACTACTTCGCCGTCGAGTCCGCGCGCGGGCACTTCGGCATGTTCATCGTCAGCGACGGCAGCGAGATCCCCTACCGCATCCACCTGCGGACACCGTCGTTTGCGAACCTGTCGACCATGCGCACGGTGCTGCCCGGCACGTTGCTCGCCGACACCGTCTCCATTCTGGGCAGCATCGACATCGTCCTTCCGGAGATCGATCGCTAGTGACGCCGCGCACCTTCAACGACATCTTCGGCAATCCGTACCTTGCGGTGCTGGCCGCGACGACCGTCATCATGGGCTACCTGACGGTGAACGCCCTGATGATCATCTGGATGGAGCGCAAGGTGGCCGCACGGATGCAGCGGCGCCTGGGCCCGACGGAGCGCGGCAAGTTCGGGCTGCTGCAGAGCATCTACGACATGGGCAAGCTGATCGGCAAGGAGCTGATCACGCCGACGCACGTGAACAAGGGGCTGTACCTTGCGGCGCCGGTGCTGGTGTTCGCGCCGGTGCTGGCGCTGTGCTCGCTGATCCCGGTGTCGCAGTCGTGGGTGTTCCACGACTACGACATCGCGCTGGTGCTGCTGCTGGCATTCAGCGGCCTGGCCGTGATCGGCATCTTTTCGGCCGGGTGGGGATCGAACAACAAGTACTCGCTGATGGGCGCGGTGCGTTCGGTCTCGCAGACGATCGCCTACGAGATTCCGCTGATCCTTTCGGCGCTGGCCGTCGTGATGATGGCGAAGGAACTGAACCTGTACCAGATCGTGGCGAAGCAGGAGGGGCTCTGGAACATCGTGCTCCAGCCGGTCGCGGCGGTGATCTTCCTGATCTCGGCGACGGCGGAGACGAACCGCGCGCCCTTCGACATCCCGGAAGCGGAGTCGGAACTGATCGGCGGTTTCCACACGGAATACTCGGGCATGCGGTTCGGCCTGTTCTTCTTCGCCGAGTACTCGAACATGATCATCGCCTGCTCGCTCGCGACGGTGCTCTTTCTGGGCGGCTGGCACGGGCCCCTTCTGCCCGGCATTCTGTGGTTCTTCATCAAGGTTTACGCGCTGATCTTCGTGATGATGTGGTTCCGGTGGACGTTCCCGCGCATCCGGTTCGACCAGTTGCTGTCGTTCTCGTGGCTGGTGCTGACGCCGATCGCGATCGCGAACCTGTTCGTGACGGCGGTGGTAAGCAAGCTCGTGTGAAGGAGCCCCGTGATGGGCCGAATCAAGGAAATCGCCAAGGGAGCCCGCTCGCTGATCGGCAGCATGGGGGTGACGCTCAAGCACCTGAAGGACGAGCCGGTAACCGTCGAGTACCCGGCCGAGCGCGCGCCCATCTCGCCCCTGCAGCGCAATGCGATCCGCCTGATCGAGAAGGAGGAGACGCCGGGCTCGCATAACTGCATCGCCTGCCTGCAATGCGAGAAGATCTGCCCGTCGAACTGTATCTCGATCACGGGCTACCGCCCCGAGGGGCTGGCGATGAAGCGGCCCGAGACCTTCGACCTGAACTTCGCGCTGTGCAGCGAATGCGGCCTGTGCCTCGACGTCTGCCCCACCGCCACCCTGGGATACACCAAGGTGTACGACAAGGCGGGATACACGCGGGCGGACTTCTTCCACGACCTGCTGGAGGAGTATCGCGAGACCGAGGAACAGGTGGTCGAGCACCTGCGCGAAGCGGACCGCCGCAAGAAGGCGGAACGCGAGGCCAAGCGCAAGGCCGAGGCCGAGGCCAAAGCCAAGGAGGCCGGCGACGCCCAATGAGCAGACGCCCGCGGGAGGGAGGAGCATCATGACCGCCGAAATCCTGGCCCTGACGATCATGCTGGCATTGATCGCCACCGGCGGATCGATGGCCGCATTCGCCCACAACGTGCTCTACTGCATCATCGGACTGGGCCTGGCGCTGCTGGGCTCGGCGGGGCTGTTCCTGCATCTCGGGACGCCGTTCGTGGCGGCGATGCAGGTGCTGATCTACATCGGCGGCATCTCGATCGCGATGGTCTTCGCGATGATGCTGTCGGTGTCGCTGGCCAAGCGGCGCCAGCATTCGGTGGTGAAATGGTCGGCGGCGTCGCTGTGCGGCGTCGTGTTCTTCGCGACAGCGGGTTTCCTGATCGTGACGGCCACCTATCCCGTTGCGGAGCCGACGACACCGGAGATGTGGGAGGTTCGCCGCATCGGGCACGCCTTCCTGACGACGTACAATCTGGTCTTCGAGGGCCTGTCGCTGGTGCTGCTGCTGGCGATCATCGGGGCGGTGATCGTTGCCAAGAAGGAGGGCCGGAAGAAATGACGCTGACCGCGTACCTGCTGACCGGACTGCTGCTCTTCAGCCTCGGGCTGATCACGGTGCTCTCGCGCCGCAACCAGATCGCGATCCTCGTGGGCACCGAGCTGATGATGACCGCGGCGAGCCTGAACTTCCTGGCCTTCAATCGCTTTACGGCGCTGGACCCGGTCGTGGGACAGATCGTGGTGCTGGTGATCATCGGCCTGGCGGCCGCCGAAGTCAGCATCTTCCTCTCGATCCTGATGGTGCTCTACCGCTCCCGTCACAGCATCGACGTGGAAGAGATGCGCGAACTCAAAGGCTGACCCGATCATATGGACCCGACCGCGATTACGCTGGCCACCACGTTCGTCCCGTTCCTTGCCTTTGCCGTCGCCCTGCTGTTCTTCATGCGCCAGCCCGTCGTGGCGAAAGCCATCGTGCTGGCGGGCGGACTGGTGTCGGTCGCCGGTTCTCTGGTGCTGCTTGCGGGCGGTCCGCGCGAGCCCGTCCGCTTCCTCTGGTTCTCCAGCGGCGACGTGACGTTGCACTTTGGCTTCATCTACGACGGCCTGTCGCTGGCGTTCGGGGCGGTCGTCGCCCTGATCACGCTGTGCATCCAGACGTACTCGGTCGGCTACATGGCGAAGGACCCGGCGCAGACGCGCTTCTTCGCGATGCTGGGCCTGTTCGGCTGGGCGATGTTGAGCTTCGTGTACGCGGTCGATCTTCTGCAGAGTTTCATTTTCTGGGAGTTGGTGGGGCTGGCCTCGTTCTTCCTGATCGGGTTCTGGTACGAGAAGCCCGCGGCGGCGGCGGCGGCGAAGAAGGCCTTCATCATGACGCGCGTCGGCGACGTCGGCCTGTTCATCGGCATCCTGATCATCCTGAACACGGTGGGGATGTTCGACATCCCGGGGCTGCTGGACCCGGAGACGGGCCTGCGCGCGCAGGTGTCGCCCGGGATGCTGACGCTCGTGATGGTGCTGGTCTTCGTGGGCATCATGGGCAAGAGTGCGCAGTTCCCGCTGCACACGTGGCTGCCCGACGCAATGCAGGGCCCGACTCCGGTGAGCGCGTTGCTGCACTCGGCGACGATGGTGGCCGCCGGCGTCTACCTGTTCGCGCGGCTGAACCCGCTGTTCATGGCGTCGGAGGCGACGCTGCTCACCGTCCTGTGCATCTCGACGGTGACGGCGCTGCTTTCCTCGACGATTGCGATGGTCGAACGCGACATCAAGAAGGTCCTGGCCTACTCGTCGATCAGCCAGCTTGGCTTCATGCTGATGGCGCTGGCGGCGGGCGGGTTCTTCGCCGGCGTGTTCCACCTGATCACGCACGCGCTGTTCAAGGCGCTGCTGTTCCTGTGTGCGGGCTCGTACATCCACCACTGCGATTCGATGGAGATCGAGGAGATCGGTCGGCGCGGCGGTCGCAAGATGCGCTGGACAACGGCGGGGCTGCTGATCGGCGGCGGCGCGCTGGCGGGCATCCCGCCGCTGGCGGGCTTCTGGAGCAAGGAGGAGATCTTCGCGGCGCTGTCGCACAATGGCGCGATGGTGTTTGTGGCGGCGGCGTTCCTGGCCGCGCTGCTGACGGCTTACTACACCTTCCGCATGATCTTCCTGATTCTGCTCCCCGCGAGCGAGGAGCACCACGGCGACGCGCACGGCCATGGACACGATTCGCCGGCCGTGATGCTGGGACCGATGATGCTGCTGGCGGCGGGCGCGGTGCTGGCGGGCTTTGGCGGCGGCTGGCTGGCGCGGCTGCTTGATGTCGAGCGCGAGCACCACACCCTGCTGGCGATGCTGCCGGCAATCGGCGTGGTGGCGCTGGGCATTGCATGGGCCTGGTGGGACTTCGGCCGGCGCAGCGCGGCGCGCACCGGTCTGGTCGCGCGCGTCCGTCCGCTGCACACGCTGTTCGTCAACAAATGGTACATCGATGCCTTCTATGCGGCGGTGGTGGCGCGGCTGACCGATCTGCTCGCCAGCTTCTTCCACACCGTCGAGAACAAGGGACTGGACGACGGCTTCGACGGCGCGGCGCGTGGCTTCGTTGAGAGTGGCTGGCTGACCGCACGGCTCCAGAGCGGCTGGGTGCAATCCTACGCCGGCACGGCCGTCGTCATGTTCGCGCTGTTCGGCATCTACCTGGGACTCCGGTAAAGGACGCGTCGCACGATGGGCTTTCCGTTGCTGACCTCGCTGCTGCTCTGCCCGACGCTGGCGTTGCTGGTGATCCTGGCGACGCCGCCGGCGCGGGCCGGGTTCGTCCGATGGACGTCGCTGGTTTCGAGCGCCGTGGCGCTGGTGCTGTCGGCGCTTCTGTGGGCACGCTACGATGCGGGGGCCGGCGGACTCCAGTTCACCGAACTCGTCCCCTGGCTGCCCGACGTCGGCATCACATGGCACATGGCCGTGGATGGCTATGGCGTGGCGCTGCTGATGCTGAACTCGCTGGTCTACTTCGCCGGCGTGCTGACGATGTGGGACCTTGCCGAGCGCGTGAAGGAGTACTTCGCCTTCATGATCCTGCTGGTGATCGGCGTGTACGGCGTGTTCATGACACAGGACCTGTTCCTGCTGTTCTTCTTCTACGAGATCGCCGTCGTGCCGATGTATCCGCTGATCCTGGTGTGGGGCAGCACGCGCAAGGAATATGCGGCGATGAAGCTGATGCTGTTCCTGCTGGCGGGCAGCGCGCTGCTGTTCCCGGCGCTGCTGGCGATCTATCACGAGGCGGGCTTGGGCACGTTCAGCCTCGTCGAACTGGCCGCCCACACCTTCGACCGCGACTTCCAGCTCTTCGTCTATCCGTTCGTCTACATCGGCTTCGGCGTGCTGGCGGGCATGTTCCCGTTCCATGGCTGGTCTCCGACCGGTCACGTGGCGGCGCCGTCTGCAGTGTCGATGCTGCACGCGGGCGTGCTGATGAAACTCGGGGCATTTGGCGTGCTGGCGGTGGGCGTGCGATTGCTGCCGGAGGGCGCGGTGTACTGGGCGCCTCTGTTCGCGGGATTCGCCGCGGTCGGCGTGGTGTACGGCGCATTCGTCGCACTGAAACAGACGGACTTCAAGTTCGTCATCGGCTTCTCGTCGGTCTCGCACATGGGCGTGGTGCTGCTGGGCCTGAACCTTGGCGTGATGGGCGTGGCGGCGGCGGACGCGTTCAATGGCGCCGTATTCCAGATGTTCGCGCACGGCATCATGACCGCGCTGTTCTTCAGCACGGTGGGCTTCATCTACGACCGTGCGCACTCGAAGACGATCGCGGACTTCGGCGGGCTCGGCTCGCAAATGCCGCGGGCGGTTTCGATTTTCATCGTCGCCGGGCTGTGTGGCGCGGGGTTGCCGGGTCTGGCGAGCTTCTGGCCCGAGATGCTGGTCTTCCTGGCCGCGATGAAGACGATGCCGCTGGTTGGCGTCTGCGTGATCGCGGGTCTGGTGCTCACCGCGCTGTATGTGCTGCGCGTATTCGAGACGGCTTTCTTCGGCCCGCCGAATCCGCGCTGGAAGGACCTGCCAGACCTGCGCGGATGGGAGCTGCTGCCGCGCGGGCTGCTGGTGGCCGTGCTGCTGTTCTTTGGCTTCTACCCGCGGGCGATGCTCGACCTGATCGGCTCGACCACCCAACTCCTGGCGGCGGGGTTCTGATTCATGGACAACTTCGTCCTCTTCCTGCCCGAGACGCTTGCTCTGCTGACGGCGCTGGCCGTGTTCCTGCTGCCGATCGCTGGCGCGTCGCACCGCGCAGCGTGGGGCACGGCAATCGGTGGCGGCTTGGCGATGCTGGTCGCCGCGACGGCGACGCTTTCGATGACCGGCGAGCCCTTCTTCCCGGGCATCTACCACGTGGACTTTTTCTCGCAGGCGATGAAGGTGATCTTCTCGGCCGGCCTGGTGCTTGTGTTGATGCTCGGCGGCGATCCGCCCACCATCCGCCGCGGCGCATGGCCCGAGTATCCCCTGTTCCTGCTCTTCTCGACGGTCGGCATGATGATGCTCGTCAGTGCCACCGAGCTGCTGACGCTCTACATCGCGCTCGAGCTCTCCGCGTATCCGCTCTACGTGCTGGTCGCGCTCAACCGACAGGTGCGCACCGGCAGCGAAAGCGCCGCCAAATACATGCTGCAGGGCATGGTCGCCTCCGCCATGACGATCTACGGCATGAGCTTCCTGTTCGGCTTCGCGCAATCGACGTATCTGGCCGACATCGCCGCGCGCCTGCCCGAGGTCGCCGACCAGCCACTCTTCTGGTTCGGCATGGCGCTGACGCTCGCCGGCTTCCTCTTCAAGCTCGCCACCTTCCCGTTCCACTTCTGGGCTCCGGACACCTATCAGGGCGCCCCGCACACCGTCGTCACGTTCATCGCGACGTCGTCGAAGGTCGCCACAGTCGCCGTGCTGTGCCGCGTCATCACGCTGCTGGCAGACCATGCCGACGGCGGCACCGGCGAGAGCCTGCGCACGGCGCTGCTCTTCTGCGCGCTGGCCGCCATGACGATCGGCAACCTGGCCGCCCTCGTGCAGAAGGATCTCAAGCGCCTGCTCGGCTACTCGGCCGCAGCTCACGCCGGCTACCTGTTGATCGCCCTCCAGGCATTCAGCCCTCTGGGCGTCACGTCGGCTCTCTTCTACGTTCTTGGCTACTTCGCGATGAGCTACCTTGTCTTCTTCGTCGTGTGCACCGTGGCGCGCGAGCGCGATCTGGTCGGCATCGACGCGTTGTCAGGCCTCGGTCGCCGCTCGCCCTTCCTCGGCCTGTGCCTGCTGATCGGTGTCTTCGGCCTGACGGGCCTCCCCCCCACCGTCGGGTTCATCGGCAAGTGGTTCCTCTTCTCCGCTGCCCTGGAGCGCGGCCAGTTCCTCGCCGTCCTGATCGCCGCGCTCAACTCGGTCGTGGCGCTGTACTACTACCTGCGCCTGATTCGGCAGGCCTACCTTGTGCCGCCGGCCGACGACGCCGCCGGCCGCGTGCCGCTCGCCCCGCTGGCCACCGCCGCCGCGGCGCTCTCGTGCATCGTGGTGGTCTGGATGGGCACCGCGCCGAACGCCTTCTGGCAAGCCGCCCGCGCCGCGGCAAACGCGCTGGCGATGACGCCGTGAGGGGGGCGGTCGTCCACCTCTCAGCGGGCTCCCCCCCGAATGGCGGCGCATCGGCTTTTGCTTGCCTAAATTGATCATGTTGACCCGCGCGGCAACTTGGCTGAATTGAACAACAAGTTCCTTGACATACGGCGGGCACAGTTGCCTGAATCCGCATGGTTGATCCGCGAGTCAATGAGGCCACAATGAGCAGCCCTTCCGAGTCGGAAGCCCGAAGCATCTGGCGTGGTCTGCTCCAGGCGAACCTCGGGGACACGGTCACAGGCGCTGGCCTGAGCCATCTACCATGGGCAGGGAAGTGGGACGACGTGCTCGATTGTGCCGGTCACCGGGTTGCGGTGGAGTACAAGGTGCGATCCGACACGGCCTCGATCGCGTCTGCGGTGGATCAGATGCGACAACGCCTCAAGGACATGCCGAGCGGAGTTCACCCCCTGCTTGTGGTTGCTCACATGGGACCCACAGGCCGCGCCTTCTGCGACCGAGCAGGTTTCGACTGGTTGGACCTGGCAGGCAACGCACACATCACACGCCTTCCGCGCACAAGGATCATCATCGAGGGGAGGCCACCCGCTGCTCGTCCGCGAGGCAGGAAGAGCAACGTCTTCGCGACAAAGAGTTCGCGCCTCGCGCACTGGCTGTTGTTGCGACAAGGCCAAGCGCACACTCACCAACAGCTCGTGGATGCGACGCGCTTGGACAAGGGGCACTTGAGCCGTATCCTCGCGCGACTGGAGGAACTGCGCCTGATTCGGCGCAGCG
This sequence comes from Candidatus Sumerlaeia bacterium, assembly GCA_019634695.1. Classification (GTDB taxonomy): domain Bacteria; phylum Sumerlaeota; class Sumerlaeia; order SLMS01; family JAHLLQ01; genus JAHCAW01. Next base: position 18,404 of record JAHCAW010000053.1, on the reverse strand, counting down.
AGGAGGGGGTGCGCCTGGCGAAGCCCTCCCTGATACTGGACGCATGGCGGGAGGCTTATCAACCGCCTTGCCGGAGCGTTCTGAAGGGAGTGATCCCGTCGCGATCCGGGCAGGATTCGGTGGCGACCCTCGCGGGTGCTCTGCTTGCCGGGGAGGAAGAGTATGTGATCGGCGGCCTTGCGTCGGCCTGGATGTGGAATGGCTTTGCGGACTTCCGAATTTCGACCTGCTACCTGCGTGGAATCGTAAGTCCGCAGTTCCGGAAGGAAATAGGCTTTATCGAAACAGACCGTGGAGCGAACGTCTGGTTCATGCAAGAGACCGACGATGTGGCCTTTCTGGGCTCGGAGAGGCGCAATGGAATCTGCGTGGCCAGCCCGTGGTTCACATACGTCGACCTGGCAATCCACCCCGAACGCGCCGTCGATGCGGCCGCACACTTGCGGGAGCATGTCCTGAAGCCGGAGCAGACGGATGGAGCCTAAGCCCAGACAAGCAGGTGGATATCAGCCTGAATCCGTATTTCGGGTTCGGCGCACATTGCTGTTTGTCGCATCGAAGCTTGGCGACCTGATGGAGGAGATCGTGGTCGTCGGGGGCCTTGTGCCCTACCTGCTCGTGCAGCAGCAGGCGCTCCCGGGGCCTCGTCGACATGTCGGCACAATGGATCTCGATCTCGGGTTATCGCTCGCGATCCTCGACGATGGAAGGTACCAGGAGATCGCGGAGCGACTCAGGGCGGAGGGCTTTCGGGCGGAGCAGAAATCCGGGGGGCGGATTCACCGGCAGACTTGGGTTGTGGGAAACGATGCGGAGAAGATCCGTGTCGACTTCCTGATCCAGCCGAACAGCAAGCAATCCCGACCCGGGAGAGTTACCAACATCGAGCACGACCTCGCCGCGATAACGGTGGAGGGCCTCGATCTGGCTTTTCGGGGCCAACGCAAGATCCTTGTAACCGACCAGATGCCGAACGGGACCACCCTCACGAGAGGCGTCAATGTTGCCGCTCCCGGTGCGTTCGTTGTCCTGAAGGCGATTGCCTTCCACCAGCGCGGGGAGAACAAGGACGCCTACGACCTGTTCTACATCCTGCGCGAGGTCGATCGCGTGGAACTGCAGGCGGATTTCCGAATGTTCCCGCCCGGGCATCCGGCCGCCACTCGCGCCTTGCAGCTTCTCCATCAGGATTTCATTGCCAGCGACGCCGGCCGCGCCCAAGTCGCCGAGTTCATCGAAGGCCGCCGGAACGATGCGATCGAGAGCGACGTGCTGGCGCATGTGACCACGTTCTTACGCAGCGTGGGCTAGCCAATTGCCGATGCTTGGGATTGTTTGGTTTAGATGGAGCGGGAAACGGGGTTCGAACCCGCGACCCTCAGCTTGGGAAGCTGATGCTCTACCAACTGAGCTATTCCCGCTCAAAGCGGGGTGGGTATGGGGCGGTCGGGGGGGATGAATCAAGGAGAATCAAGAGCGCGAGTTCGCTCTTGACGCGTGGGGGGGGGAGTGGGCAGCGTCCGGGGCCTTTGATTTCGGAGGTTTTGACGCCATGCCGGTTCCAAGACGACGACACTGCCCCTCGCGCCAAGCGAAGCGGCGGACTCATGTGAGAGCACGGGTGCACCAGACGGTGCCGTGCGAGCAGTGCGGGACACCGAAGCTGCGGCATCGGGTGTGCCCGACGTGCGGGACGTACAAGAAGGTGGCTTACAAGGAGCGGCCCGGGAGTGCTCCGGCGGCCGGCTGAGGGGGAGCTGCGGGCGCCCTGGGGCGCACGCGGGTTCTTCCTCGGGGGTGTGACGGGCGGGAGCACAGGGTTCTGGAGGCGCGGCGATGCGCATTGCTCTGGAAGCCATGGGGGGTGATGACGGCCCCCGGCCCGCGGTGGAGGGCGCGGTGTTGGCCGCGCGGAGGTACAATCTCGAGGTGGCGCTGGTGGGACGCCGGCGGCACCTCGAACGGCTTTTAAGCGCGCTGAAGGTGGACGATCCGCGGCTGTCGATCGTGGACGCGCCGGACGTGATCGGGATGAAGGAGTCGCCGCGCAAGACGCTGTCGCGGCGGCAGTCGTCGTTGGCGGTGGCGACGGACCTGGTGAAGTCGGGCGAGGCGGACGCGCTGGTTTCGGCGGGCAACACGGGGGCGGTGCTGGCGCACACGCTGTTCTCGTGGCGGACGCTGCCGAACATCAAGAAGCCGGCGATCGCGGCGTTCCTGCCGACGTTCGGGGCGGACGTGATCGTGATCGACGCGGGCGCGAACGTGGACTGCAAGCCGCACCAGCTCGTGCACTTCGCGATCATGGGGTCGGTGTACTGCAAGTACGTGCTGCGGCGCGAGGCGCCGCGGGTGGGGCTGCTGTCGAACGGCGAAGAGGAGACGAAGGGCAACGAGGCGGTGCTGGAGACGAACGGACTGCTGCGCCAGACGGACCTGAATTTCCTGGGTAACGTGGAGGGCAACGACGTCTTCAGCGGGGACGTGGACGTGGTGGTGTGCGATGGGTTCGTGGGCAACGTGCTGCTGAAGTCGGCGGAGGGGCTGGCGAGCCTGGTCTTCAAGATGATGAAGAAGGAAGTGACGCAGAGCGTGTTGGCGATGATGGGCGCGGCGGCGGTGATTCCGGCGGCGCGGCGGATCAAGAAGCGCTGCGACTATGACGAGTACGGCGGCGCGCCGCTGCTGGGCGTGAACGGCGTGGCGATCATCGCGCACGGGCGGTCGAACAAGAAAGCTTTCATGAACGCGCTGCGGGTGGCGGCGGAGTGCCGGAACCTGAACCTGGTGCGGCATCTGAGCGAGGAGCTGGTGCGCGTGGGGCGCCAGATCGGCGAGCAGCCGGGTGCCGAGGGCGAAGCGGCACCGGAGTCCGCGGCGGCGAACTGATCCGCCCGCGAGGCACACGACCGCGAACGCCACGGAACATCACACGAGAAGCCGAATGACGGGATGCTGCGGAGGCAGCGGCGGGTATCGTCGCCTCGCCTACCAGACGGACATGGGCCCCTTGCACTGGGCCTTGAAGTCCTTGGACAGGAGCAGCTTGGCCAAGGCGTGGGTGCTCTTGACGGTGTAGTGCGGCAGGAACTCGGGCGAAAGCACCGGCTGGTGGCGATGGGGTCCGATCTTGAGTCGCACGGTGGTCATGCCGAGCGCCTTGGCCGGGTGGACATCGTTGTCGAGGCGGTCGCCGATCATGGCGGCTTCGTCGGGGGCGCAGTGGGCCATGGCGAGGGCGCTTTGGAAGAAGCGCAGGTCGGGCTTGAAGAGCGACATCTCCTGACTGATGGCGTGGACGTGGAAGAGGTCGATGATGCCTTCTTCCTCGAGGCGCTGGCGCACCATGGCGGGCTGGTTCCCGATGATGCCCAAGGCGTAGCGCTGGCTCAGGTCGAGCAGCATGTCCTTGATGCCGGGCAGGAGCTGGACGAGTTGACGGTAGGCCGGGTAGGAGGTCTTGTTGACCTTCTTCTCGTAGGCGAGTGCGACCTTCTCGAAGAGCTCAAGTTCCTCGGTGAATATCCAGATCAGGTGATGGATGTAGCGGGGCAGGTAGTGACGGCGTGCGGAGCGGACGGCGGTGGCGAATTCCTTTTCGGTGACGTCGCAGCCGAACTTGCCAAGCAGCTCGAAGACGGCCTGCTCCTGGTGGTGGTAGACGGGCTCATCGTCAAAGAGGGTGCCTCCGACGTCGAAGAAGAGCCATTTGAGCTCGGCGGCCATAACCGGGATACCCCGTGCGCGATGTGAGTGTGACGGAATTGCGGCACCGGGGGCGGGGGTGTCAAGGCAGGTGGCCGGAAATGGCGACGGCCGGTCCCACGAAGGAGACCGGCCGCCGGGCCATGCGTTGGTGTCTGGGGGGTTACTTCTCTTCGGAGACGCTGTAGTTTTCGGGCTCGAAGAGCAGGGTGGAGGTGCGGACGGGGTGGGTGGCGTCGAGGGCGGGGCCGGACAGGATGGTCAAGCCGCGGCCGACGGGGACCTTCTGGACCCAGCGGACGGCACCGGTGTTGTCCATGATGACGACGGTGTCCTCACGGCGAATCTTGGAAACGAGGCCGAGGATGTTTTCGCCCTCGGCGTACTTGTAGACGAAGACCTCGTCCTCGCCGTGGCGATAGATGGCGTTGGGCTGGCCGAGGTTGGCGAAGACGTCGGCCTTGGTGGCGTCGGCGGAGATGCTGCGGGTGCCGGGCGAGCCGTAGTGCTGCTTCGAGTAGATGACGCCGCAACCGGTGAGGGCGAAGGCGAAGACGAGCAGGAGCGCGGGGGCAACAAGGCGTACTTTCATGGGACGGGAATCCTCCGGGAAGTGGGCGGCGGGCGAGGCCGACGGAGCCGAACCGGCCGCCTTCGTCGAGGGCCTGCTGGCGGGGAGCGAACACGGTCAAGAAAAAGTGCGGTCGCCGCGTTGATGGGACGAAGGTTTCAGGGCGTCGGCGGAATTCGCTGCAAGGCGCGGTGGGTGGCCAACAGGACGACGAAGTCATAGAAGGCATGGCAGACCATAGCGGCAAGCAGGCCGGCCCACTCGGCGAGGTAGCCGAGTCCCCCACCAGCCAGAATCAGAACCGCGGTGTAGCCGAGTCGGCCCCAGGTGATCTTGGTCAGCAGAAAGTGCCCAATGCCGAAAAGGACGGCGGCAGGCCAGATGCCGATGTGGGGCTGGAGAGCGCCGCGGAAGAGGAGCTCCTCTCCCCAGCCGGCGCCGAGGGAGACGAGCAGGAGGTCCAGGCGGCTTGGGCGGGCTTGGACGAAGATGTCGCGGACGATGTGACGCATCGGCTCGAGCAGGCGGATGTGGGGCTCGACCAAGGCGACGAGGACACCGAGTCCGATACCGATGGCGAGCCCGACGGCAATCTGGGGGCCGAGCCCCCAGCCGGCCGCGAAGAATCCACCGGCCGGATGCCCCCAATACCAGACGATGCCGCAGGCAAGCAGGGTGAGTAGCGTCGTGACGACGGCGCTCACGGCGATCAGGTTGACCGGTTGTTCGTCCTGCGCTGGCATCGGCGGGCTCCCTCCTGTCGGCAGGCAGTGGAGGGGGCGAGCGGCATTGCGTCAAGAGGGCGAGGAGTTTTGCCTTGCCGCCCAGCCCAATTTGGATAAACAAAGTCCGCGTAATCCAAGAGGCAACCGCAGGCGGTTGTGCCGAAGGCAAACGGCGGCAGGGCCAGAACCACCGTTCCTCGAGTGGGGTGGATTCTCTCAGGAGTTCGGGGCTGCCCGGCGGACGGACAGCAACCCATTCGGAGGACGAGACCATGGAGACTGACGGCGAGGGATCGTGTTGCAGTGAACTTGGAACGGCTGGGGTTTTCCGGAGGTGGTTGTGGTTGTTGATCTGGGCCGTCGCGCTGGCGGCCAGAGGCGATGCGTCCACGCTGAAGGTGGCGCTGGACACACCGGCCTCGGTGATCGCTTACGACAATGGAGTGCTGCTGCGTTCGGACTCGGGCGGGTTCTTCGAGGTGGAGACGAGCGAGGAGCCCGACGCGAGCGGTGCGCGCAACCTGCAGGTGATTCCGGAGGAAGCGGGTGTCGTGGTGCCGCTGACGCTGCGGTTCCGGGTTGAAGGTTTGGCGACGCCGGGGATCGTGCCCGGATCGGGTGACATTTGGGTGGAAGAAGGGGGCATGATCCGGGATGCGGTCGTGACGGATCACGACCTCGGCGAGGGCGGGGCGGGGTGGTTCGAGTTCACGCACACAATGGATGCGGTCGCGGCGCCGTGGGTCAGCCAAGACGTGAAGTTGGTCTTCTGGTGGGGCACGGGAGGATTCGGTTGGACTGCGTACGCCTATGTGCGGCTCACCCTCTATCCGCCGCATCGCTTCGCCATCGCGGAGACGCAGGGTGGCCCGCTGGATCGCTGGTATCGTCTGGAGGCCAGTCGGTTCCCAAGCGAATACACGGACGGAAGCGCGTGGCCGGAGGAATTCCGCATCGACACGACTCCGCTGCCCAACGAGAAGGTGGACATTGAAGGAACGAACGTGCGCTTCGATCCGAAGTCCGTGACGACGGATTCGAACGGCGAGTTCGGCGTGCTGGCGTTTGTGGATCCGTCGCAGTTCTATGCGAAGTACGACGAGAAGGGCGTGCTGCTGGAGCCGGCGAAGGCGAAGGCGGGAGGGTCGCTGCGGCTGAGGTACAAGAAGTTGATGTCGGAGAACAGCATCACAGGGAACTTCTGCGAAGTGATCATGGTGGAAGGGACCGTGCGTGTGATGGAGGGCTCGGGGACCGTACGCGTCGGCGATATTCTGTATCCAGGGCAGGTGCTCTCGCTGGGGGCGAGCTGGGGTCAGAAGGCACAGGTCGGGTTGCGCTTCGTGAACGGTTCGGATGCGAGCCTGATCCAGGACGTGTTCACGAACGCCTGCCTGGCCGACATGATCGTGATCGGGAGCTCCGGCATCGACAACGTCAGTGTGGTCGAGGGCAACACCCCGTTGATGAGCGCGTCGCGGGCGTTGTGCGAGAGGATTGCAGGCTTGCCAAGCACGCCGGAGCAGTGGGCAAAGGCGGCCGGAAAGATGGTGGTGAAGGGTGTGGTGTCGAATGCCGTTCCTGGAAGTGGGATTGTGGCTTTTGCCATTCGGTACGCGGCGAAGTCGGCGGCGGGGAACCAGTACGACAAGGTCTTCAATTCCGGCTCCGGTGGCAAGTCGTTGGCGTTGAAGAGCGGAAGTCCGGCGCGGATGGACCTGTCGCTGTTCTATGACGGTTCGTCGCGGGTGACGCACGACTTCGCGGATCCAATCGTGGTGATGCCGACGGACAATCCGGTGCCTTTCGCGACCGTGGGTGCCGGTCAGTGGCAGGAGGTGACGGAGCTGGGTCAGGTCGGAAGGCAATGGGCGGAGAGTCCGGACTCGATCGACAAGGAGGGACCGGAGCTGCGTTACTCGGCGGAGTACTTCTCGACGGCGAGCCCGAGTTGGACGCGACTGGAGGTGAGAGCGTTCGATCCGGCGGGCGTGAATCCCGCATCGCTCTCGATGCAGATCGACGGCGAAGACCGCACGGCGAGCTTCACGCGAATCGATGAGGCGACGTGGCGGGCGGAGTTCTTCGGCGGACAAGCGTCGTTGGCCGACGCGACGATCCAGGCCTCGGATACGGTCGGAAACCAATCCACGCTGACGTGGAGCGTGGACTCGCGCCCGGGGCCACCGGTGATCGAGACGGTGCTGGCGGGCCATCGGGGAGGGTACGCGTATCTGGATTGGGCGCCGCCAGATGGCCTGACGGCGGACGACATCCTGTACTACGAAGTCCGGTTGTCGGACTGCCTGAGCGCGACGGAGTGCAATCTGACCTGGCGCTCGGTGGGAGCGGACACACAGGCGGCGATTCCCGTGCCGGCGGGCTGGGCGAACCTGTCGTTCCGTCTGGCGGTGCGGGCATGCGACCGACAGGGACGGGTGGGGCCCGCGGCCGTGTCGGGTGCGCTGACGCTCGCCCCGACGCCGGAGGCCTGGTCCGTGTGGTGAACAATCGGGGCTGAAGACCCTCGGGAACCTGTTGGCACGCCTGCCGGTTCGTGCCAGCGTGGAGCTCTGAGTGTCGCCACGGCGTCGCGGAGATCCGATGAACAACCCCGCCCTGATCGCCCTGATCCAGAATGCCGCACTGCTGCTGGCGATGGTGGCAGTATTCGACATCATGACGACGCGCCAGCGCCTGGTGAACAAGCCGGTGCAGCAGGCTTTGGTCGGGGTAGTACTGGGTGCCTTCTGCATCGGCGTGATGATGGCGTCGTTCGTGCTGCGTCCCGGGATCATCTTCGACACGCGATCCGTGCTGTTGTGCATCTCGGGGTTGTTCCTAGGAACGATTCCGACGGTGGTCGCGATGGCGATGGCGGTGGTGTTCCGGGCCTCACAAGGGGGTGCGGCGGCTGTGATGGGAGTGTCGGTGATCCTGGCAACGGGGACTCTGGGTATCGTCTGGAGGAAGTGTCGCCGGGGTCCGCTGGAGAATGTCACGGGAAAGGAACTATACTGCTTCGGCGTGGTGGCGCATGTGATCATGTTGCTGCTGGCGCTGACATTGCCGTGGGAGACCGCGAAGGAGGTGCTGGCGGGAATCGGCTTGCCCGTGATGGTGATCTATCCGGTGGCGACGATGGTGCTGGGGCTGCTGATGGCCAACCGGCTGCGACACGAAGGGATTGCCGTGTCGAGTCGCAAGGGCGAGGAGCGGTTGCGGTTGGCGCTTGAAGCGGCCCGAATGGGGATCTTCGACTGGGACATGCTGAAGAATCGGCTGACGTGGTCGGAATGGCACGAGCGACTCTGGGGCTACGAGGTCGGGGAATTCAAAGGGACTTTTGATGACTTCAGGGAACGACTGCATACCGATGATGTGGCGAAGGTGGAGGCAGAGGTGGCGCGATGCACGGCGGCCCGGTGCTCCTTCTCCCAGGAGTTTCGGGTCGTCTGGGCGGACGGGAGTCTCCACTGGATCTCCGCGGCGGGCGAGTTCGACTTCGATTCGACGGGCCGTGCGGTTCGGATGCGCGGAACGGTGGTGGAGATTACCGAACGAAAACGGGCGGAGGAGGCGGTTCGCCTGTCAAGTGAGCGGCTGGAGTTGATCGCACGCACGACGGGCAGCGTGGTCGGCAAGTCGTCCGTTGCGGAAGTGGCCGACAGCCTGACCCGGATGGTGCGAGACTGCTTCGCGGCCGATGCGTGCGTGATGCGGGAGCTTGACGGCGAGAATCTTGTTCTGCTGGCAGCGGCAGGAGTGGAGCACCAGGCATTGCCCCAGCACATGCCGGTTTACGGTCTGGGAGCCGAGATCCTGCGAACCCGCAAGGCACTCATTGTGCCGGACGTTCGGGACCACGAACTCACACGCGACCAACCACCCCAGCAGATCGCCGGCAGACTGTTCCTTTCATTCGCCGGGGTCCCGCTCGCCGTTCAGGATGAGGTGATCGGCATCCTGGGCATCTACACGACGGACCGCTTGCGGGAGTTCTCGGAACTCGATGTGCAGCACTTGCAGATCGTGGCGGACAGCGTGGCAATCGCGCTGGCAAACGAGCGTCTGTTTCGGCGCGTGGCGGACCAACGCGACCGGCTGGAGGCGGAGGTTGCCGAGCGCGAGCGTGCGGAGGAGGAGCGGGAGCGCCTCCAGTCGCAATTGACGCAAGCGCAGAAGATGGAGTCGGTCGGTCGCCTGGCCGGCGGCGTGGCGCACGACTTCAACAACATGCTCAGTGTGATTCTGGGCCATGCGGAATTGCTGCTTGAGCGTCTGCCGTCGAACGATCCCCTGGCGGCCGACATCCGCGAGATTCGTCGTGCGGCCGAGCGCTCGGCCGATATCACCCGCCAGCTTCTCGCGTTCGCCCGCAAGCAGACTGTCACGCCGCGCCTGCTGGAGCTGAACGCAACGGTCGAGGGCATGCTGAGGATGCTGCGGCGGCTGATCGGCGAGGATGTTGCGCTCGAGTGGCGACCCGGTCGCGAGGTCGCGTGCGTGCGGATTGATCCCTCGCAGGTGGACCAGATTCTGGTGAACTTGTGCGTGAACGCGCGCGACGCGATCGGCGGGGTCGGCACTATTTCGATCGCGACGACAGTGGAGGAGATTGGCGACCTCTATCGGCAAACGCACCCTTGGGCAACCACGGGACAATATGCACGACTGTCGGTCAGCGACACAGGATGCGGGATGTCCAAGGAGACGATGGCGCGCCTCTTCGAACCCTTCTTCACAACCAAGGAATTGGGCCGCGGCACCGGCTTGGGACTGGCAACAGTCTACGGGACCGTGAAGCAGAACGGGGGCTTCATCGATGTGGTCAGTGAACCCGACCGCGGAACGCAGTTCCTGATCTTCCTCCCCCACCACGACCAGCCGGCAGAGGTAGGCGCCGTGCAACCGGTGAAGGAGGCGGCCGCGAAGCCGCGCCGCGAGACGATCCTGCTGGTCGAGGACGAGCCGCAGATTCTGAAGATGACGACGATGATGCTGGAGCGCCAGGGCTACAGCGTGTTGCAGGCGGGATCGCCGACCGACGCATTGCGCCTGGCCGATACGCATCCCGGGCGAATCGACCTGTTGCTGACGGACGTCGTCATGCCGGAGATGAACGGTCGCGATCTTGCCGCCAGCATCGCGCAGCGCTTTCCCGGCATTCGCCGGCTGTTCATGTCGGGCTACACCGCCGATGTCATCGCCCATCACGGCATCGTCGAGGAAGGCGTAGCCTTCATCCAGAAGCCCTTCGTGATGAAGGACTTGGCGGCGAAGGTGCAGGAGACGCTGGCACAATAGACGCGCGCCCCGACCGCATGGGCGACCGGGGCGCGAAACGCAGACGAACACCGCCCGTCAGAAGCGCAGCATCTTCTTGATGGCGTGGACGGTGACCTGCCCGCCGATGGCCGCGATGGCGTCGGTGAGCGGAATGTGCTTCGGGCAGACTCGGACGCAGTTTTGGGCGTTGCCGCAATCGACCACGCCGCCGGGTCCCATCATGACATCGAGGCGGTCGCCCTTGAGGTTCCGGCCTGTCGGGTGCTCGTTGAAGAGGTAGGCCTGACCAATGGCGGAGGCGCCGATGAAGGAGGAGCGGTTGTTGTACTGGGGGCAGGCCTCGAGGCAACAGCCGCAGGTCATGCACTCGGAGTACTTGTAGCGGATCTGCTGGAGTTCGGGCGCCATCTTGTCGCCGGGCCCGAGGGCGTAGGTGCCGTCGAGGGGCACCCATGCCTTGATGCGCTTGAGGGCGTCGAACATCGGGGTGCGGTCGACCATGAGGTCGCGCAGGACTGGGAACTTGGAGAAGGGCTCGAGGACGATGGGCTGCTCGAGCTTGTCGACCAGGGCCGTGCAGGACTGGCGCGGGATGCCGTTGATGCGCATGGAGCAGGCGCCGCAGACCTCTTCGAGGCAGCCGGAGTCCCATGTGACGGGAGTGGTGGCGCGTCCCTCGGCGGTGACGGGGTTGAGGCGGATCTTCATGAGCGCGGAGATGACGTTCATACCGGGCTCGTAGGGTACGCGGAAACTCTCCCAATAGGGGGGCTCGCCGGGCGCCTTCTGGCGCTTGATGCGGAGCAGGACGTGCTCGGGGGCGCTGTGGCCGTTGCCGTTCGGGCTGGTCATGGGGCGTGGGGCTCCTTGGAGTGCGTGGCCTGCGGGATCACTTGTAGATGCGGGGACGAGGGGGTTCGACGGTCATGCTGACGTCGCGGAAGGACATCTCGGGTTCGGCGTTGGGACGCCAGGAGGCGATGGTGGTCTTGTTCCACTTCTTCTCGCGCTCCACCCACTGGCGAATGTACTCGACGAACTCCGGGGAGACTTCCTTGCCGGACTTGGGCTTCACCTTGTAGGTGGTCTTGTTGGCGGCGGCGAGCTCGCGCACGTAGTCCTGATAGGCGTCGGTGTCCGTGGCCTCGCCGAGCTTCTCCTTCTCGGGCTTCTCGACATCGTGTGCGGGCTTGTAGTGGGCGCCGCGGCACTCGTCGCGCAGGAGGGCACCCTTGGCGATGGCCTTGGCGAGCTGGATCATGTCCCACACGGCGCGGGTCCAGACGAAGCTCTGGTTCACGGACTTCGACGTGTCGTTGATGTTGATGCGGTGCCAGCGCTCCTCGAGCTCGGCGATCTTGGCCATGAGCTTGACGAGGTCGTCGTTCTCGCGCACGACCGTGCAGGAGCGGGTCATCGCGTCGCCGAGTTCCTGGTGGATCTTAAAGGTGTTCTCGTTGCCGCCGGTCATGGCCAGGATACGGTCGTTGATCTCCGTCTGGCGCTTGAGTTCGCGCTCGTATACGGACTCGGGAGGCGGAGCCGAGTGGCTGGACGCCCACTCGCACATGCGCGGGCCGGCGATGAAGCCGCCGAAGATGCAGCTCAGCAGCGAGTTGGCGCCGAGACGGTTGGCGCCGTGGTACTGGAAGTCGGCCTCGCCGGCGGCGAACAGGCCCGGGATGTTGGTCATCTGCTTGACCTGGCCGTTCTCGTCCTTGGGGCTGACCCACAGGCCGCCCATCGAGTAGTGTACGCCCGGGAAGATCTTCATCGGCTCGGCGAGCGGATCGGTGCCGGAGAACTTGCGGTAGATCTCGAAGACGCCGCCGAGCTTGCGCTCGAGGACGTCGGCGGGCTGGCCGCTGCGCTCGGGCGTGATGTCGAGGTAGACCTGATTCTGGCCGTCGACGCCACGGCCCTCATTGACGCAGATGGCGAAGATTTCGCGCGTGGCGACGTCGCGGGGAACGAGGTTGCCGTAGCGGGGGTACTTGCGTTCGAGGAAGTAGTCGCGCTCGGAGTCGGGGATGTCGGAGGGACGGCGGCGGTCCTTCGGATCCTTGGGCACCCAGACGCGGCCGCCTTCGCCACGGACGGATTCGGAGATGAGGCGGAGCTTGTCGGCGCCGGGGATCGAGGTCGGGTGGACCTGGATGAACTCGCCGTTGGCGTAGTGGACGCCCTGCTGGTAGACGCGGCCGTTGGCGGCGCCGGTGTTGATGACGCTGTTGGTGGACTTGCCGAAGACGAGGCCGGGCCCGCCGGTGGCAAGGCAGACGGCGCCGGCCTTGAAGACGTGAACCGAGCGGTCCCACAGGTTCATGGCGGTGATGCCGCGGCAGACGCCGTCGTCGTCGAGGATCGCGGAGAGGAACTCCCAGTACTCGTACTTGTCGACCTTGCCCTCGGCCTCGTAGCGGCGGACCTGCTCGTCGAGGGCGTACATGAGCTGCTGGCCCGTGGTGGCGCCGGCGTAGGCGGTGCGATGGTGCAGGGTGCCGCCGAAGCGACGGAAGTCGAGGTATCCCTCGTCGGTGCGATTGAAGGGCACGCCCATGCGGTCGAGCAGATCGATGATGGCGGGGCCGTCGTAGCACATCTCCTTGACGAGGTCCTGGTCGGCGAGGAACTCGCCGCCGAAGAGGGAGTCGGAGATGTGGATATCGGGGTGGTCGCCCTCGCCCTTGAGGTTCTTGGCCGAGTTGATGCCGCCCTGGGCGCAGACGGAGTGCGAGCGCTTGACGGGCACGAGGCTGAAGAGATCGACGTGCCAGCCGGCCTCGGCAACCTTGATGGCCGCGGCCAGTCCGGCGAGTCCGCCGCCCACGATGATGATGTTCTTCGACATCGAGAATGCTCCTGGAATGGGTGCCTTGCGGATCGGATGCCGATCGGGGATGTCAGTTGGGGCCGGTGAGCATGATGCCGCTCTGCCAGTTGGCGGCCTCGATCGGGGCGTTGACGTAGAAGCCGACGATGGAGCTGACGAGCATGGCGACGAGGCCAAGGCCGACGACGGCGGCGATGCCGGCCATGACGCGCTGGCTCTTCGGCCCGACCGTGATGCCCCAGGTCATGCAGAAGGTGCACAGGCCGTTGGCGAAGTGATAGATGACGGCCAGGCCGCCGGCCAGGTACGCGAAGATCCAGAACATCCAGAGCGAGTCGTAGCGGAAGAGGTAGGACATGTAGGGGAAGAAGTTGGCGCGGCCGCCGGCGACGTCGAGGAAGCGCAGGGTGATCGTGTGGTAGAGCAGGAAGGCGAGGGCGATCCAGCCGGTCCAGCGCTGGAGCGTGTAGGCCCAGTTGCGGCCATAGCCCAGGTCCGAGGTGTTCGAGACACCGGTGTGGGCGATGACGATGCCGATGATGATGTGCAGGACGAGGGGGATGAAGATGACGGCGGCCTCGACGAAGGGGAGCAGGGGCCCGAGCGAGTGGATGAGGGCGACCTTGTGGTCGAAGGCTTCCTGGCCGAACAGGGCCATGCTGTTGGTGGTCATGTGGGCGAAGAGGAAGACGCCAAGGGGAATGACGCCCAGGAGGGAGTGAACCCGCCGGACGAGAAAGTACTGGGTGTCGGTCATGGCAGCGTGTGAGTCCTTTCGCGAACTCGGGGCGATTGAGGCGATGCATGCGCATCAATCGAGACAAGTGCCCTCCCGTTTGGCGGGGGGTCAATGACGTTTCGCGGGGGGCAAAGCGGATTGCGGGATGCCGCCGGAGATTCGGCGCCACTTGCCGATTGCGCGGGGGCGGGGGGAGGGCCTACAGACACGCGCGCCCGGCGGTGCCGGCGCCCAATCCGTCCGAAATGGCTGTTCCATGTTCGACATCTCCGGCGTGAACCTGCACTTCGGCGCGCGGCACATCCTGCGCGACGCCACCGTCAAGGTGGACGACGGCGAGCGCGCCGCCATCATCGGCCCCAACGGCGCCGGCAAGTCCACCCTGCTCAAGGTGGTCGCCGGCCTGATGAGCCCCGAGACCGGCTCGGTCACCTATCCGAAGAGTTCGCTGATCGGCTACCTGCCCCAGGAAGTCGTCATCAACGAGCCGCACAGCGTCGAGGACGAGGTGCGCAAGGTCTTTCAGGAGGTGCTGGACCACGAGCAGGAGATGCGCGAACTCGAGCGCCGCATGTCGGAGACGACGGACCATGCCAGCGACGCCTACGCGCGCATCGCGGACCGCTACGACTACCTGCTGCACGAGACGATGCGGCGCGACATCTACTCGATGGACTCCAACATCGGCAAGGTCATGGCCGGCCTGGGCTTCTCGGCCGCCGACCTCAAGCGCCCGTGCCGCGAGTTCTCCGGCGGCTGGCAGATGCGCATCGCGCTCGGCAAGATTCTGCTGTCCAACCCCGACATCCTGCTGCTCGACGAACCGACGAACCACCTGGATATCGAGAGCATCGAGTGGCTGGGCGACTGGCTGAGCGCGCACGAGGGCAGCCTGCTGATGGTGAGCCACGAGCGCGCCTTCATGGACCGCCTGGTCAACAAGGTGATCGAGATCGACAACGGGCGGGTGATCGTCTACCGCGGCAATTACACGGATTCGCTGCGCAAGCGCGAGGAGCGCCGCGAGATGCAGCGGCGGGCCTACGAGAACCAGCAGCTCGAGATCGCGCACATCCAGCGCTTCATCGACCGCTGGCGGTATCAGGCGAGCAAGGCGGCGCTGGTGCAGTCGCGCGTCAAGCAGCTCGAGCGCATGGAGGTCGTCGAGCCGCCGGGCGAGGATGCGGGCACCATCGCGTTCCGGTTCCCGCCGGCGCCGCGCTCGGGCAAGGAGGTGATCGTCACGGAAGGGCTGTCGAAGCGCTTTGGCGCGAAGACCGTCTTCGAGGGCGTGGACTTCCAGCTCTACCGCGGCGAGAAGGTCGCGCTGGTGGGCGTCAACGGCGCCGGCAAGACGACGCTGATGCGGGTGATGTCGGGTCGGCTGGACGCGTCGGAAGGATCCGTCGAGGTCGGCAGCAACGTCGAGCTGGCCTACTTCGCGCAATACGATCACGAGGACCTGCACCCGGACAACACGGTGCTGGGCGAGTTTCTTTCGGACGCGCCGCTGGAAGTTTCGGAGCGGGCGCGCGGCATCCTCGGGGCCTTCCTGTTCCAGGGCGACGACGTGGAGAAGCGCGTGCGGGTGCTGTCGGGCGGCGAGAAGACGCGGCTGCGGCTGGCGCGGATGCTGTGCGGCAAGGCGAACCTGTTGCTGCTCGACGAGCCGACGAACCATCTGGACATCGGTTCGCGCCTGACGCTCGAGCGCGCGCTGAAGCAGTACGACGGCGCCGTGGTGCTGGTGTCCCACGACCGCTACTTCCTCAACGAAGTCGTGACGCGCGTGGTGGAGATTTCCGCGGGCGAGGTGCACTCGTATCCGGGCAACTATGAGGACTACCTGCGGATGAAGGGCCTGCGGACGGCAGGACCGTCGGTGGTGGTGCCGGTGGCGGAGCCGGTGACGGCAGCCGCGGCGCCGCGCGAGTTGGACCGCGACGAACGCAAGCGCCTGAGCGCCGAACGCAATCGACTGACCAAGGAACTGGCCAAGACGAAGAAGCGCCTCTCGGCGCTCGAGCAGCGCGTCGGCGAACTCGACGACCGCTGCCGGGCAATCGAGAACGACATGGGGAACCCGGCGCACGCGACCGACGCGGCGAGGCTGGTGGACCTGACGCGACGCCTCGCGAGCACGCGGGCCGAACTCGAGGCCGCGGAGGCCGAGTGGGCCGAGGTGCAGGTGGCCGTCGAGGAAATGGAAGGCGAAGTGCTGGCGCTGGACGCGTGACCGGGCGATTGCGATGCGTCAGCCCATGCGGGCAGTGAGCTTCTCGACATCCTCGCGCGAACCGCTGGGCGGTGCGTCCAGGTCGCGCGAGATGCGTTGGGCCGACTTGCGGTCCTCGCGGCGCATGGATTGTTCGGGTGGCTTGCCGCCGGGATAGTCGATGCGGGTGTGGAAGCGGCTCCGCAGGGTCTTGACGAAGGACTCGCGGATGATGTTGAGATCGCGCAGCGTCAGATTGCAGTCGTCAAACTGACCGTCGTTGAACTTCTCGGTGATGGCATTGCGGACCAAGAGTTCGATGTCGGCCTCGCGCACGGTCTTGGCGCTGAGCCGGGCGGTGGCGGTGGCCTCGACGGTGTCGGCGAGCATGACGATGGCGGACTCGATGCTCTGGGGCTTGGGGCCGGTGTAGCGATAGTCCTCCTCGCGCACCGGGTCCTTGAGCGTGCCGGCGGCGTGTGCCTTGAGGGCCTTGTTGTGGAAGTAGCTGATCAGGCTGGTGCCGTGGTGCTCGGGGATGAAGTCCGCGACGACACGGGGCAGCTTGTACTGGCGGGCGAGTTCGAGGCCCTCCTTGACGTGATTGCGAATGATGAGGGTGGACATCTGGGGCCGCAGGTCGTCGTGGCGGCGCCGGTCCTCCGGCGTCACCTGGTTCTCGGTGAAGTACTCGGGCTTGGACATCTTGCCGATGTCGTGGAACATGCAGCCGGCGCGGACGAGCAGATAGTTGACGCCGATGGCGGTGGCGGCGGACTCGGCGAGCTTGGCGACGTTGAGGGTGTGCTGGAGCGTGCCGGGGGCCTCCTCTTCCATGCGGCGCAGGAGCGGATGGCGCAGGCCGCACAACTCGAGCAGGCGCATGTCGGTGGTGATCTGGAAAAGGACCTCAAAGACAGGCAGCACGGCGAAGGAGATGAGCGAGCACATGATGCCGGACAGGGCGCCGATGGCGGCGGCGGTCCACGCCTCGTGGAGATTGCCGGCGATGGCGTGCAGGATCAGGATGGTTGCGGCGTTGACGAAGCCGATGAGCAGGCCGGCGTAGAGCACCTCGCGGCGCTCGCGGAAGGTGTACAGGGCGGCGACGGCCGTGTAGCCGCCGAACAGGCCGACGATGACGAACTCGTACTCCAGGTTGGCCTCCACGCCGAAGAGCAGACAACCGAGCGTGACCAGCATGAGCGCCATGCGAACGTCGAGCAGCAGCACGCCGAGGATGCCGATGACGCCGGCGGGGAACGCATAGCCGGCGAGCGTGCTGCCCTCGCCGGCGATCAGCAGGAAGATGCGGCCCAGCCCCAGCGCCAGCAGCAGCGGCAGACTGAGAAGGAAGATGGAGTGCGTGTTGAAGCTGAGCTCGCGGCTGAACTTGATGACGAAGAAGGAGATGATGAGCAGGGAGATGAGGACGAACAGCACCTCGGCGCCGAGGCGCAGGGCGCGAAAGCGGGCGAGTGGCCCGGCGTAGGCGGCGAGCAGGTGGGCCTCGGTGGCGGTCAGCTCGCGCGGGAAGCCGTTGGCGTTGTCTCCGACGAGCACGGTGCCGGCGGCGATCTCGCGGGGCCGCTCGCGCGGAAAGCTTTCCCAGCGCTGGCGCGTCTGGTCCTGATTGAACCGCAAATTGGGCCGCACGGACATGCTGATCATGCGCAGGGCGGTCTTGCCGACATCGGTGTCGAGCACGGCGATGTCGTCGCCGTCGGGCACCTGCTGGCCGTCGGCGACGGCGAGTCCGCGTAGCAGGTCGCCCAGTCGCAGGGAGACGAGGTTGCGAATCAGAACCTCGGTGTCCTCGGGAAACCGACGGACACGGGGCTGGGAGCCGGGAGGCAGGTCGGCCGCGACGATCTCGCGGAAGGTGTCGCGGATGCTGGTGTATTGGGACCAGTCGGGCGTCGTGATGAAGAAGTCGTCGTCGTAGACTTCGGCCAGCGCAAGCTGCGCGCGGTTGCGGATGCGTTCGTCGCGGGCCATGCGGGCGACGTGGCGAAGTTCGGCGGCCGTCCAGTTGAGGAGCTGCGGATCGTGGCGGCCCATGTGCTCGACGAGGGCGGTGTCGCTGGCGAGAATCTGCTCGGGGATGACGCGGGCCGCTTCAAGCAGACGTTCGAGGCGCTGGGTCCCGCGGGTCTGAACGCCCGAGTCGAAGACAAAGACGCGGCGATGCTCGCGGTCGCGCCGCACGCGCCAGGCCTCCTCGGCACCCGCGGGCATGTAGTCGAACGCGACCTGAGCAACGATGGGGCCGGTGACGACGTCGCCCTCCTCGCGCGGCAGCGGGCTGAGCCAGATCGAGGGGGAGG